>JBOGHK010000025.1:0-54898 GCA_050744325.1 Acidimicrobiales bacterium | reverse complement strand
CGCCCGAAGCGTGCCGCGAGCACATCCAGCGCTACATCGACGCCGGCGTGACCACCCCCGCACTCGCGCTGCTGCCCTTCGGCTACGACCAGCGCCAGGCCATCCGCGACCTCGCTCCCCGGTGAGCCAGCGAGCGTGGGTACCTGAGGCTGTGGGCCGGCCCCCGGGGCCTCTGACCTCAGCCTCAGCCCTGGCGGATCGCCCCTCTATCGCCTCGGGTCGGGGAGGGTGCTCGGGCCGACGTTGGCGTCGAGCCACGCGTTGAGCGGACCGACCACCCGCCAGTCGGTGGCGACCGTGTCCTTCGCCTTCTCGGTGTGCAGCCAAGGCGCGGGCGGATGCTCGAACATCGCCACGATCCCCTTCATCCGCAGCAGCTCGATGCGGGGATGATCGGCCGCGTAGCCTCGCGGCGCGGTCTTGAGCTGCTCCGGTGATGCCAGCTCGCCGGAGGCCCGCTCCAGATCGGCGGCGATCGCCTCGAGCTCGCGGCCCGTCTGGTCGGCGGCGATGGCTTCGCGCAGCCGGGTCAGCTGATCCCGCGCTGGGTGGTAGCAGCCACCACCGACCGTCAGGCCATCCGCCGAGATCTGGACGTACAGCGTGCTCGCACTGCCGTTGACGTCGCCGATGACCGCTGCGGCTGCGGTCTTGTACGGCGTCTTGTCGGCGGAGAAACGTGTGTCGCGGTTGGGCCGGAAGACCTTGGCCTCGCCGAACTCGTCGGCCAGGTCGGCGAGCAGGTACTCCAGGGGCGCGCGGACATCGGCTTCGTAGCGGGACTTGTTCGCCAGCCACCAGTCCCGGGTGTTGTTCGCGGCCAGCTCCTCGAAGAACGCCGAGGTCCCCGACCCGAAGCCGTCGAATGACATACGCGGAGACTACGAGTTTGGCCGGGCGACCGTCGGCGGGGAACGCTGTCGCTCCATGAGCGACGACCTCATGGAGATGGCGGACAAGGTGTGGACCGGCGAGGTGTCGGTCGAGGAGGCACACCCGGTGACCATCAACAGCGAGCTGGGCGAGGTCGGGCCGGGGATGGCCTTCATCCCGGCATTCGGCAACGTGAGCGCCTTCGCCGCCGGTGATCGGCTGGTCCTGGTCGACACCGGCAACAACTTCCTGGCCGGGCGCAACTTCGAGCGCATCCGCGGGTGGACCGACAGGCCCTTGCACACCGCGGTCTACACCCACGGCCACATCGACCACGTGTCGGGTGTCGGGCCGTTCGACGAGGAAGCGGCCGCCCGCGGGTGGGACCGGCCCCACGTGATCGCCCATCGCGACGTGCCGCGACGTTTCGACCGGTACGTGCTGACCGCCGGCTACAACTCGGTGATCAACCAGCGGCAGTTCCGGATTCCCGGGATCCGGTGGCCCACCGACTACCGCTATCCGGACGAGACCTACGACGACCAGCTCGCCCTCGAGGTCGGCGGCCAGCGCTTCGAGCTGCACCACGCCCGGGGCGAGACCGACGACCACACCTGGGTCTGGGTCCCCGACCAGCGCACGTTGTGCTGCGGCGACCTGTTCATCTGGGCCAGCCCGAACTGCGGGAACCCGCAGAAGGTCCAGCGCTACCCCCGGGACTGGGCGCGGGCGCTCCGCGAGATGGCTGGGCTCGACGCCGAGGTCCTCCTCCCGGGACACGGGTGGCCGATCGTCGGTGCCGAGCGGGTGCGCCGCGCGTTGGGTGACACCGCCGACCTGTTGGAGAGCCTGGTCGACCAGACCCTCGACCTCATGAACCGCGGTGCCCCGCTCGACGAGGTGCTCCATGCCGTGGTACCGCCGCCCGACCTGCTGGGACGCCCCTACCTCCGGCCGGTGTACGACGAGCCCGAGTTCGTGGTTCGCAACATCTGGCGGCTGTACGGCGGGTGGTACGACGGCAACCCCGCCAACCTCAAACCTGCGGGGGAGGCCGACCTGGCCCGCGAGCTCGCCGCCCTGGCCGGCGGCGCGACGCGTCTCGCCGAACGGGCCAACCAGCTCGCGGCCGAGGGCGACCTACGGCTCGCCGGCCATCTCGCTCAGCTCGCCGCCCAGGCCGCGCCCACCGATCCCGGCGTCCATCGGGTGCGGGCCGACGTGTTCGCGCGGCGGGCCGCGACCGAGCTCTCCACGATGTCCAAGGGCGTGTTCTCGTGGGCAGCCGACGAGTCCCAGGCGAAGACGTGACCGGAGATGAGCGCCGCCGAAAGGCGGCACGACATCACTCGGTGGGGAAGGTCCCCTTCCCCACCGACGACTACCCGCGGTCCGACAGCCAGGCGGCTGCGCGCAGGTGCTCGGTCAGCTCCGGCAGCGAGGTGCGGGCGTTGAGCCCGCTGGTCGACGGCATCACGTACACGGGGACGTCGCCGAGCGGGGTCGACTGCACGCCGGTCTCGGCCCGCCGGTCCACCACCGAGCGCCATCCCGCCAGCCCGACGAAGCAGACCGCCCGGGGCTGGAGCCACCGTGCCAGATGCTCGACGCGTTCCAGGCCGGACCGGTACTCGTCGACGGACAGCTCCGACGCCGCCACGGTGGCCCGCTTCACCAGGTCGGTCATCCCCAGCCCATCGCGCCGGAGAGCGCCCTCGGGGTCGCGGTTCACCGACACCAGCCCCGCGGCGAGAGCGGCGGGCCAGAAGCGGTTGCCCGGTCGGGCGAACCCGATGCCGGCGTCGGCTGCGTAGATGCTGGGGTTGAGCCCACACACCAGTAGCCGCATGCTGGGGCCGACGGTGTCGGGCAGGCTACGCGCCCGCCGTGCGGTCACGGTCAACAGGTCGTTGCGACGCCCGCCGCCCGAGCCCACGGATTCCACGTCGAACCCGGCGCCCGCCAGCAGCCGACGCAGGTCGTCGGGCTGCCAACGGGCGAACAGCCGCCCGGGGAAGTGCTCGTCGGCGAAATCGGCTCCGGAGACCGCGGTGTCCGACTTGCCGGCGAACAGGGTGATGTCGACCACGCTGCCGACCCGCGTCACCCGGTAGATCCCGGCGAGGGTCATCGGGAGGCGCTCGGTGGGCACGTGTTGCAGCGACTTGCTGGCCCACACACCGTCGAACGCCCCGCGGCAGAAGGGGAGCGCCTCGAAGTCGCAGGCCACCCCCAGCGGCCGGCCTGAGCCGGGATCGGTGTAGCGGCGGTGTGCCTCGGCGACCATCGCCACCGCCGCGTCCGCCGCGACCACGGGGGCGCCGAGGAACGGCAGGTAGAAGCCCGGCCCGCACCCCAAGTCCAGCCGCAGGGCACCTGGCGGCACCGTCCGGGCGAAGCGCTCGGCCCGGTCCGGGTCCTCGGCCCGGCGCTGCTCCGCGTAGGCGGCCGCACCGCGCTCGTAGATGTCGACTGTCCGCTCGTCCATGTGGTGGGCTCGCCTCGGAAGCTCAGGACCACAGCGTGAGCTGGCCGGATCGGGCGGCTCGATCGGCGATTGGCTCCCAAGGTCTGGAGCCCCCTCGGCCCGGCCTGCGGGCCTCCAGCCGATCGACCACGATCGACCGCCATGCGCCATCCGCGTCCCGTACTGCCACGCTGCCGTCGGGTTCGCGCCGGATCACCACACCCTTGTGCCAGTGGCCCCCCGGCTTGCGCTGCCACCGCACCTGCTCACCCGGGCTGAGGCCAAGCACCTCCAGAGGCTCTCCGCCCGACCCCGCCGTGCCGCCCCTGGTCGGGGTGACTGAGTCGCCACTGCTCGTCCTCGGATCGCCGGCCCGCTCGCCCACCGTCTCCACTATTGCGCTACCGGGAGGCCAGCCGGCGCATACCGCTCAGCCAGCGGTCGCGGTCCGAGGCCCGCCGCTGCTCGTAGAGCGCGACGTCGGGGTGGGGAAGGATCAGGAACCGCTCGTCGCGCAGCCCGTCGACCACCGTGCCCGCGACCTCGTCGGGGCTGAGCACTCCCCGCACCGCAGCGGCCCGCCCGCCGGCCTGGCCGAGGCCCGGTGTGAGCATGGCCGTGTCGACGGCCATGGGACACAGGCACGACACCTTGATGCCCGCGTCGCCGTACGTGATCGCCAACCACTCCGCCAAGGCGACCGCGGCGTGCTTGGTGACCGAGTAGGGGACGTCGCCCGGCTGGCTGAGCAGCCCCGCCGCCGAGGCCGTGTTGAGCAGGTAGCCGCCGCCCCGTCCGCTCATGCGGGGAATCACTGCTCGGGCCGCGTAGACGTGGGCCATCACGTTGACCGCCCAGACCTGGGACCAGACATCGTCCGGCGCGTCGAGGCCCAGCCCGCTCAGGATCCCGGCGTTGGACGCCAGCAGGTCGATCGGGCCGATCTCGTCCTCGGTGCGTTCGACCATCGCCTGGACGTCGGCCTCGACGGTGACGTCGGCGGTGCTGGCGACACCCCGGTCGCCGAGGGCATCGGCGGTGGCGAGGGCGCCATCGGCGTCACGGTCAACGACCACGACCGTGCGGGCGCCCTCCGCGGCGAACCGGAGGCAGAGCGCTCGGCCGATGCCCCGCGCCCCTCCGGTGACGACACAGATGCGGTCGGCCAGTTCCATGAGGGGGCATCGTAGGTCTACGTACTGCCCGCGCTGAGTGAGTCGCAGCGAGGTCGAGCGCGGACAGAACGGAGGCGGGACTCAGCCGGCGCCCACCGCCGCGCGGATCGTGCGCTCGGCCGAGGCACGGCGGTCGGCACCCCACGGCAACGGCATCAGCACCGGAACCTCGACTCCAGCGTCGACGTACGCCTTCATCGTGGCCATCACCACGTCGTCGTCGCCCATGACGTCGATCCCGTCGACCATCCGGTCGCTCACGGCGGCCACGGCACCGGCCCGGTCGCCGTCGGCGAACCGCGCGCGGATCTCGGCCACCTCGTCGCCGTAGCCGGCCCGGGTGAAGTTCGCGGCGTAGCTGTCCACCACGGCGTACGAGAACAGGTCGCGCCGTGCCAGGTCGACGCCCTCCTCGCGTTCGCACGCGCCGGCGTGGACGTAGGCGTAGATCGTGGCGTCGCCGCCCTCGCGCACCTGCTCCACCGACCAGGGCACGTGCGAGGCCGGCAGGTAGTTGAGCAGCACCCCGTCGGCCAGCTCGCCGGCGAGCCGCAGCATGCGGGGATTGAGGGCGCCGACCACGATGCGGGGCCGCCGCTCACCCAGGCGCACCCCCAGCCGGAACCCCTTGACCTGGTAGAAGTCGCCGGCGAAGTCGACCCTCTCGCCCGACAGGCAGGCCCGCAGCAGCGTGACGTACTCGCGCACCTGGCCGATGGGGCGATCGCCGTATGCGGCTCCGTGCCAGCGCTCGGTGACCACCGGCGACGAGATGCCGACGCCCAACAGCACCTCGCGGTCGGGCTGGAGGGCCTGCAGGGTGGCCCCGGCCATGGCGACCACCATCGGCGTGCGTAGCTGAAGCGCCAGCACGCCGGTGCCGAGGTCGAGCGTCGGCGCCGCGGCGCCGACCGCGCCCAGCAGCGAGAACGCCTCGGGGCCGACGGTCTCGGCCGTCCAGAACGACCGGTACCCGCAGGACTCGGCCAGCCGGGCGGTGTCGACGGCCAGGTCCGGCCCGAGAGTCATCAGGGAGGCGAAGGTCACCCCCGCACGTTCCATGCCCATCCGCCTTATCTACTGGATCGGGCGCGTCGCCGGCATATCCGAGCACCGGAACGGACGCGGCCTCAGGGCATAGCCTCGGTGTCATGGAACTGACGGCAGCCGAGGGACGCGTCCTCGCATGCCTCATCGCGGAGCAGGCCGCCAGTCCCGAGTCCCACGCTCTCTCGCTGGACGACGTGCGCTTCGCGTGCAACCAGGGCGACCGCCCGGATGCGGTGGCGTTCGACGACCGCACCGTCGAGGACGCCCTGGTGGCGCTGAAGTCCAAGGGGTTGGCGCGCTTCGTGCTCGCGGGTCGCAACGTGGGCCCGGTGCGCTACCGCCACCGGGCCGACGAGCGGTGGCGTCTCGGCCCGCCCGAGCTTGCAGTGCTCGCCGTCCTGCTGCTCGGTGGCCCACAGACCATCGACGACGTGCGGACCGCGGTCGACCGCCAGCGCACCCGATCACCTGGCCCCGAAGGCGCGGGCGAGGGCGAGCGTCACGCGGAGGCGGTGCCAGAGGTCGACGTCGAGGCCGCTCTCGATGCTCTCGCCGGTCGTACGCCGACGCCGTTCGCGACCCGGGTCGTGCCGCCGAGCTGGGGTGGCGAGACCCTCTGGGCCGAGGTGCTCACCGGCCAGCCGTCGCCCGACGACCTCTACCAGACCTACGACCGCCGCCCCCGGGTGGGGGAGCGCGGCGCCCGCCCTGCCGCCGGTGACGCGTCGGCGACGCAGCGGCTGCCCTTGTCCGACCGCCAACCGACGTTGGCCGAGGTCGTCGACCGGCTGGCCAGCATCGAGCGACGGTTGGCCGCGATCGAGGCCGCCCTGGCAGCGCTCACCGAGCAGCCGGGTGCTCGGCGCTCGGGCGAGCGTCACGAATCGTCGCGCGTGATCCGGTAGTCGACCTCGGTGCCCAGGGCATCGCCGACGGGGACGAGCCGAGCCCGGTAGGCGGATTCCGGGCTCGGGCAGTTGGCCGGCCGGAAGACCACGGTCGCTGTGCCCTCGTCGGTCTCGGCTTCGCTGACCAGCGTCTCGGCGCTGCCGTCCGGCGCCGTCCGGACCACCGTCAGCAGCAGGTCGACCTCCTGTTCCGTGGTGAGCGTCAGCGCGACCTGCTGTGGGCACGGACTGCCGTCGCCGACCGGTATGCGGAAGGTGTCCTGGGGGTCGCCGGGGTCGAGCGACCCCCGCACGTCGTCGACCAGCAGGCTGTCGTCCTCGGCGTCGTCGCTCGGGCTCTCGCCGTCGCTCCCGTCAGGTGCGACGCCAGCGTCCCCACCCGTGCCGGCCGGGGCCTCGTCGTCGGTCGACGCGCCGTCCGCCGTACCACTGGGCGGGCTGTCGTCCTGGCCGGTCGACACGGTGACCGCCACCACCAGGACGACGCCGGCGAAGGCCGCGAACGCCAGCGCGGGGCCGGTCCGCGAGCTGCGGGCCCGACCGGCCGCTGCGCCCATCGGCCGGGCCGCGGCACCGAAGCGCGGCGGCGGCCGTCGCAGCGCAGACAGGTCACCGGTGAGCAGCGCAGCCGCCGTGGGTCGCCGTTCCGGCCGGGGATTGAGCATTGCCCGTAGTCGCCGACGGAGCCCGGTCGGCACCGACTTGGAGATGCGTTCGACCTTGCCGTCGGCCGCCCGCACCATCAGCAGCCCCGGGTCGCCGCTGCCGTACGGCCCGGTGGCGGTCGCCGCATAGAGCAGGGTGGCGCCGAGGGCGAACACGTCGCTCGCCGGGGTCAGCTGCTCGTCGCGGGCCTGTTCGGGCGCCATGAAGCCGGGTGTGCCGACGACCATGCCGGCGACGGTGAGCCCACCGGTCTGGTCCCACGTGTGGGCCACGCCGAAGTCGGCCAGGCAGGGCTCGCCGCGCTCGTCGAACAGCACGTTGGCGGGCTTTATGTCGCGGTGGATGATGCCCTTGGCGTGGGCGGTGGCCAGCGCACCGAGCAGCCGTTGCGCGAGCCGCTCGACCTCGCGAACCGGGGCCGGCCCGTGCTGTGACACCCGCTCGGCCAGGTTGCCTCCGTTCAGGTAGGGCATGACCAGCACGATCTCGTCCTCGTCCTCGATGACGTCGAGCAGGCGGACGATGTTGGGGTGCTGCAGGCGCCGCAGGACCTCGGCCTCGCGCAGCAGGCGTTGACGGGCCCGCATGATGTCTCCGGCCGAGCCGTGCAGGGTGAGCCGCTTGATGGCGACCCGGTTGCCGTGCGGATCGCGCGCCAGGTCGACGACGCCCATGCCGCCGCGGCCCAGTCGAGCGATCAGCTCGTAGTCCTGCACGCCCGCAGGGTACGCCGTCCCCGGAGGGTCGCTGCCGCGATCACCGGACATGGCCCGACGACCACGAAACGTGCCAGGACGATGCGCGCGACGGCCGTTACGGTCGTATGGACTGGCGCGCCGGGACAAGCCAAGCCCGGTATGGTGGGCTACGTGACCGAGACCCGTGCGCTCGATGAAGTCATCAACGAGGCCTTGGCTGTGATCGACAAGGGCCTTGGCGATCTGCTTCATCGCGAGTTGGTGTCGACGAACGAAGTGGCCGATCTGCTGCTCGACGTCCGCACCCTCCTAGCGAACCCCAACAGCGGTCGCGAGGCGAGCGACGACGGCGTCGTTGTAGCCAGCTGAGCGATCGCGACGTCAAGCGACACCGGCGAGTGGCCACCGGCCTTCGGCCCCTGCGGCCGGGACGGCCGTCCGGGTGCTCGGCTCAGGCGAGCCAAGCTAACGGCGCCCGGGGCGGAATGACTGATCTGCCCTCCCGGTTGCACGCCATATGACCGCCTACTCCGTCAACTGGGATTACCGCTGCCCATTCGCGCGCAACGCCCATGAACATGTGATCGAGGCGCTGCGCGGTGGCGCCGACTGGGACGTCCGCTTCGTCCCGTTCTCCCTGGGCCAGGTCCATGTCGCCGAGGGCGAGGCCGACATCTGGGAGCGTCCGACCGACGACAAGGGGCTGCTGGCGCTCCAGGCCGGCGTCGTGGTCCGCGACCAGTTCCCCGACCGGTTCTTCGACGCCCACCTGGCGTTGTTCGCGCTCCGCCACGACGAGGGCCACCACCTCGAGGACGAGAGCGAGATTCGACGCGTCCTCAGCGATGCCGGTGTCGACGCCGATGCGGTCTTCGCGGAGATCGCCACCGGCAAGCCGCTCGAGCAGGTTCGCAACGAGCACACGGCCTCCGCCGAGGACCATGAGGCGTGGGGCGTGCCCACCTTCGTCCGCGACGATGCGGCCGTGTTCGTGCGGGTGATGTCACGCCCGGCAGGCGACGCGGCTTACGCGCAGCGCACGATCCAGCGGATCGTGGACCTGCTCGTCGAGGCGCCCGAGCTCAACGAGTTCAAGCACACGTCGCTCAAGCGCTGACAGCCTCTCCTCGGCATCGCGCGACACACGAGACAGCCACGCGGTCAGGCCGGGAACGGCCACAGGCGACGCGCCACGGCGCCGATCGCCAGCCCGATCAGCGCACCGGCGACGACGTCGGACGGGTGGTGCACCTTCGCGTAGACCCGGCTGACCGCCACCGTGACGCCGAGCGCGGCATACAGCGGCCAGAGCGGGTCGTTCTCGGACAGCACCGCGACGGCCACCGCTGCCGCCGAGGCGTGACCTGACGGGAAGCTCGACGTCGTGGGTTGGCGCAGCCTGTGCGGTCGCTCGTGCTCCCAGGGCGGCCGGTGCCGCCCGACGAGTCGTTTCACGCCCTGGTTGACCAGCAGAGACTCGGCACCGAGGATCGCCGCGACCCGCACGGCGTGAACCGGTGCTCGATCGGGAGCGAGCGCCCGGGCGGTGCCGACCAGGTGCCAGATGAGGCTGAAGTCGCCGAGCTCGGAGGCCGCGTACATCATTCGGTCCAACCCTGGCCGTCCGCGCCACCGGTCGATCCGTCGCTCGACGGCGTCGTCGAAGAGCGCGACCGCCCGGGATGCCTGCGTGAACAGGGAACCGAGGGTGGTGCCCATCGCCCGGCGACCCTCGCGCTAGACGCCGGCTGCGACGGGGTCGACCACGGGCACCGCCACCGTCGGCTCGTCGACTGCTGGCGCGCCAGCGTCGGCCTCGGCGGCTCTGGCCGCGGCGAGCTCGCGGGCGGCCTGGGGGTCGCCGCCGAACGCCGGGCAGTACGCCCGGAAGGCGCAGTAGTCGCAGAGCCGGGAGGGGCGGGGACGGAAGTCCTCGCGGCCGCAGGCCACCTCGACCGCCCGCCACACGGCGGCCAACGACCGCCGGGTGCCGCGGGTGGACTGGTCGCTTGGCTCGGTGATGATCGCGACGGGCTGGCGCAGATAGAGCAGCTGCACACGACGCGGGCGCCGCCCCAAGAGCTCTTCGCAGAGCAGCGAGTAGAGGTGAACGCCAGACAACCGCTTCCGCTCGTAGTGCACCGAGGGCACCGACCCGGTCTTGTAGTCGGTCACCACCAGCTCGCCGTCGGCGTCGAGATCGAGCCGGTCGATGATGCCACGTAGCCGGACACCGTCGACGGTCGCATCGAGCGACAGCTCCAGGCCGATGGCCTCGACCCGGCGCGGGTCCTCGAGTTGGAAGTAGCGCTGCACGAGGTCGGCCGCCTCGGCGTAGAACACGGCCTCGGCCTCGGCGTCGAGCTGGAGGTCGACGAAGTCGGGGTCGCCGCGCAGGTCGCCGGCGGCCTCGGCCAGCAGGCCCTGAGCCGCCTCGGGGGTGCGTTCGGCCGCGGGCAGCAGGTGCAGCCGCTCGAGAGCCATGTGCACCAAGGTGCCCTTGGTCGACCAGGGGGCTGGCGGCTCGGGAAGTCGGTCGATGGCCGAGAACCGGAACGCCAGCGCGCAGTCGGTGAAGCTCGCGACCTTGGAGGGACTGAGCGCATGGGGCACCGCGAACGCCATAGGGCGACTGTACGCGGGCCGCGCGACAGCGAGAGGGACCCTTGGCCCCCTACGGCTTGGTCTTGGCGCGGGGCTCGGGTGGCGAGGCCCGCGGGCCAGCTGGTGCAGACGGCTTGGGAGGGGGCACCGCGAGCCGCTCGTCGAGCGTGGCGCGGGGCTCCGGCGTGTCGACGAACGCATCTAGCGCGGCGAGGGCGTCGGCGACGCTGTGCCACAGGCTCACGGCCGGCTTTCCCTCGATGTTGACGGACACGGCCGATCCGTCGGCGAACCGAAGGCCCCAGGCGATCGGCTTCCAACCGACCGGGGTGCCGTCGTCGTCCCAGAGGTCCTGATAGAACGCGAGCAGTCGTGGCACGTTGTAGCGGGACGAGGTGTCGGACTCCTGACCCATCGAGTGCGCCCTTTCTCTGACCCGTCCTGGACGGCCGGGCACGGTGTGGGGGGAGCTGCCGCGTCCCAGCCAGAGCGTTTCTCACGCTGCGTGACCGTGGTCACACCTTCGGAGGGTACTTCACCACAGAGGGCGAAATCGGCCGATTGCGGGCGGGTTTCGGTGACGGGACCGTCACAAATCGGCGGTCAAGATCGGTGCGATGGAGGCGGCGACCGCAGCGGGATCCTCCATCGGACCGAAGTGGGTGAGCTGCGCCATCCGCTCGAACCGGCCGTGGGGCAACGCCTCAGCGACCAGAGGCGCCATCCGTGCCGGAGGACTGCCGTCGCCACCGGCTGCCACCGTGGTCGGGCAGCGGACCGACCCCAGCCCGGCGAAGATGTCGTGGCCGCCGCCGGAGCCCTCGAAGGTGCGAGCCTCGACCTCGGGATCGCACTTGAGCTCGACGCTGCCGTCGCTGCGATCCCGGAAGCCGTAGGCGACGTAGGCGTCGAGCGCGGCCGGGTGCAGGACGCGGAGTGGCAGCTTGGAGGAGTAGTTCAGTCGCGCCGTCGCGCGATCGGGGAAGACGGCCTTGCGCCGTCGAGCACCGTTCGCCATCGGGTTGGTCGCCGGCTGGGGCAGGCTGCCGGCATCCGGCCTGATCTCGCTGGACCTGTCGGGCCGGATCGGCGTCGACTCGCCGTCGAACCGCGGGAACAGGATGGGCTCGTAGAACCACAGACCCGCCCACAGGCCGGGACGAAGCTCTTCGGTCAGAGCGAGTGCCGCGCCGCCCATCGAGTGGCCGACACCGTAGAGAGGCGTGGCATCCAGGTGGTCGACGACCGCGAGCACGTCGTCGGCCATGTGCTGCCAGTCCAGCGAGGCGGGCCCGGGAAGGGTGCTGTCGCCGTGGCCGCGAAAGTCGAGCGCCCAGCAGTGCGCCCGGTCGGCGAGCGCGGCAGCGAGCGGTGCCCAGGTCATGCCCAGGAACCCCGTCGGATGGCAGAACAGCACCGTGGGCCCGCTCCCGCCGAGGTCGTGAAGGGCGAGGACCACCCCGTCGGTGGAGGGGACGCGCTCGGTTGCGACCGGCCGGACGGTGGCGGCAGGCGGTGGTGGCGTGGGCTCGTCGCTCGGTGCGGGCACGGCCGCCATGCTGCCAGCGATGCCGCAGGTCGCCACAACTCGTCGTGCGTTCCGGCGTCGGTCGTGCGGTACTCGCGACCAGCGCCGTCGGTCGGCGACAGAAGGGTCTGCGCCGTGGTGGTATTAGCGTTCGTGCCGGTGCAGAAGTTCGCAACCGCCGCAGCCACACCTGCCGCGGCCGGCCACGAGAGCCGGATCGACGGCCGCAGCGCGCGGGCGCTGAAGACCCGCGAGGCCATCGTCGACGCCTGCATCGGCTTGGTCGAGGAGGGCGAGCTGCGCCCGACGGCGCCGCGGGTGGCCGAACGGGCCGGCGTCTCGGTGCGCTCGGTCTTCCAGCACTTCGCCGACCTCCCTGCACTGCACATCGCGGTCGCCGAACGCATCGGCGAGCGGATGAGCGTGCTGCTGCATCCCGTCGACCCTGACCTGCCGTTGGACGAGCGCATCGAGAGCTTCGTGCGCTACCGCGGTGCCCTGCTCGAAGCCGTGACGCCGTTCCGCCGAGCGGCCAACGTCCACGGGCCGTTCGCCCCGGAGATCCGACGGGCGCTTCGTCAGTCCACCGTGTATCTGCGCGACGAGGTCGCCCGGGCGTTCGGTCCCGAGCTCGAGGCCGTCGCCGACGCCACCGTGCGTCACGAGGCGCTGGAAGGGCTCTCGACAGTGCTCTCGTGGTCGGCCTGGGACGCACTGCGGACCGACGGCGAGTGCCCGGTCGACCAGGCGACGGCGATCACCGGCCGTGTGGTTCGTGCGATCGTCGCCGACCTGGCCCGCTGACCCGAGGTCGTCGCGCCCATCACGGCACTAGCTCGAGGCCATCGTGCCCACATGCGGGAAGCCTGATCTCAGGTGCCGCGCGGCGGGCACCATCGCCCCGGGGGGCTAACCGAGGCTCTTGAGTGCCAGCACCATCTCCTCGTTGAGGCTGGTCGGGACGGCATAGCCGTCCTCGGAGCGGATGTCGTGGAGCCGATCGCGCACGGTCTCCGCGGTCAGGTCCGGGGCGACGATGCCTGGAGTGACACCGATGAAGATGCGGGCTACGCGGCCACCGCCCACCGAGTACACCTCGCCGGTGACCGGGCAGTCCGCATGGGCGAGGTAGGTGACCACCGGGGTCACGTACTGGGGCTCGAGCTTGTCGGCCATCGGGCCGAGGATGCTCTCGGTCATCCGGGTCTTGGCCACGGGCGCGATCGCGTTGACCTTGATGTCGTACTTCGCGCCCTCGATCGACAGCACCCGGGTGAGCCCGACGAGGCCCATCTTGGCCGCGCCGTAGTTGGTCTGGCCGAAGTTGCCGAAGATCCCGGCCGCGGACGCCGTGTTCACGATGCGGCCCGACCCCTGCGCGCGCAGGTGCTCCCACGCCGGCTGCGTGACGTAGAAGGCGCCCTTGAGATGCACGTCGAGGACCGGTTCGAGCTGCTCGGGGCCGAGGTTCTTGAACGACGTGTCGCGCAGGATGCCCGCGTTGTTGACGACGATGTCGATCCGCCCGAAGGTGTCGATCGCCGTCTGCACGACCGCCTTCCCGCCTTCGGGGGTCGCCACCGAGTCGTAGTTTGCGACGGCTTCGCCGCCCGCCGCCGTGATCTCGTCGACGACGGCCTGCGCGGCGGTGGTCCCGCTGCCTGACCCGTCGACCGACCCGCCCAGGTCGTTGACCACGACGAGCGCGCCACGCCGGGCCAGCTCGAGAGCGTGCGAGCGGCCGAGCCCACCACCGGCGCCGGTGATGATCGCGACCTTGCCGTCGAATCCGAGATCAGCCATGGCCGGGCAGCGTAGGAGCGGGCCGCGAGACTGCCGAAATCGAGCAGTGCCTGCGACGATCGGCGGTGCCCCGGCGGCTCACGTACCGAGCGCGAGGTAGCCGATGCGCTCGGTGATGTGGACCGCGTGGTCGCCGAGCCGTTCGTAGAACCGCCCGAGCAGCGTGGTCTGCAGTGCATCCGCCAGCTCGAGCTCGCTGGTGCCGAGCTCGGCGATGAGCTGGTCGTGCAGGTCGTCGAGGCGGTCGTCGGTGGCGTCGATCTGCTCGGCGGCGTCGGCGTCGCGCTCGGCCCAGGCGTCGGCGGCCGCCTGCCACATCTGCACGCAGGTCGTGCCCATCTCCTGCAAGATGCCCCGGACCGACGGCGTCAGCCGGCCACCGAGGCCGGTGACCCCCCGCTGGGCGATGTGCTCGGCCAGGTCGCCGCTGCGCTCGAGCTCGGGGACCACCCGGATCACCGACAACAGGTAGCGCATGTCGCCCGCCATGGGGGACTGGCGCACCATCTCGCGCTGGGCGAGCTGCTCGAGGTCACTCTCGAGCTGGTCGACCATCGTGTCGCGGTCGGCGGTCGCCTGCGCGGTCGCCCGGTCGCTGGCCAGCAACGACTCGGTGGCGGCGGCGACGGCCTCGGTGACCAGAGCGAAGAGCCGAATGACCTTGGCGTCGATGTTGGCCAGTTCCTGGTCGAACTGCTTGCGGTACTCGTGTCCCTCGGGCACGTACGCACCGTAGCTGTCGGCGCGTGGCTGCCCGGGTCAATTGGCAGCGCCGAACCAAGCGCTCGACGGGGTGGCGGAGGGGCGATCAGGCCAGCTGTGCGGATGCGTAGGCCTTCAGCCGCTTGTAGTCGACCTTGCCGTTCGGCGCCCGGCCGATGGTCTCGACGGTGATCACCCGCCGTGGCGCCTTGTATGCCGCGAGCTTGCCCTTCACGTGGGTGATCAGCTCGTCGCCGTCGACGGGCGCACCGTCGACCGGCTCGACCACGGCGGCGATGGCCTCGCCGAAGCGATCGTCCGGCACCCCGACCGCGACCGCGTCCCGCACCGCCGGGTGGGTCTTCAGTGCCTCCTCGACCTCCTCGGGGAAGACCTTCTCGCCGCCGGTGTTGATCACCACCGACCCGCGACCCAGCAATGTGAGCGAGCCGTCGGCCTCGACCTGGGCGTAGTCACCGGGCACGGAGAACCGCCGGCCTTCGAACTGGATGAACGTGGCTGCGGTCTTGTCCGGGTCCTTGTAGTAGCCGACCGGCTGGTAGCCGCCGACGGCGACACGGCCGATCTCGCCGGATCCGGGCTCGACGCGCCGGCCGTCGTCGGTGATCACCACGGCGTTCTCGCCGAGCATGAACCTCGCGGTTCCCGAGGTGCCGCTGGTCGACGAGATCGACTGACCCATGCCCAGGGCCTCGGTCGACGAGAACGCGTCGACCAGCATCAACTGTGGATAGTGCTCGAGGAGCCGCTGCTTGACCGGCTCGCTGAACATGACCCCCGACGACGTGACTGCGAACAGGCTCGACAGGTCCCAGCGTCCGGGGTTCTCGTCCACTGCCCGCAGCCAGGGCTTGGCGAACGCGTCGCCGACGATCGCGATCTGGTTGACCATGCGCTGCTCGATGGTGTCGAGCATCTCGACGACGTCGAAGCGCCGGGAGGTCAGCGTCACCGAGCTGCCGCCCATCGACAGCATGATCAGCTGCGTGTAGAGGCCGGTGCCGTGCATCAGCGGGCAGGCCGGCATGCCGACCGGCCCGGGGGCGGTCACTGTCGTCCGCACCAGGTCGAGGACCTGGTCGTCGGCCTCGCGGTAGGCGGGCACCGTGTTGCCCGCGAGCTGGCGGAACAGGTCGTCCTGCTGCCACATGACCCCTTTGGGCATGCCGGTCGTGCCGCCGGTGTAGGTCATCATCAGGTAGGCACCGTCGCGGCCCCACGGCCCGATCGCCGGGTCGGGCCGTGGTGCGGCGGCCTCCTCGTAGGGCACCGCCCAGTCCGGGCACGGCCCGCTGCCGTCGTCCACCCACAACCACGTCGTCACACGCGGGACCCGGTCGCGGATTCGCTCGATGGTGTCGACGAAGGTGCCGTGGAACACCACGGCCACGCAGTCGGCGTTTTCCCACAGGTAGACCAGCTCGTCGTCCTGGTACCGGTAGTTGGTGTTGATCGGGACCAGCCCGGCCTTGAAGCTCGCGTACAGCGACTCGATGTACTCGGGGCAGTTGTAGAGGTACTGGGCGACCTTGTCTTGCTCGGCCACGCCCCGGTCGAGCAGTGTCCGGGCGACGCCGTTGGCGCGCTGGTCGAGCTCGGCCCAGGTCTGCGCTCGCTCGCCCTGGAGCTGGCACTGGGCGTCAGGGATCTGCTGTGCGATCGTCTCCCAGACATCGGCGAAGTTCCACCCCGGCATCGCGGCACCTCTCCAGGTCGCTGATCACTGCTGATTGACCCGGCGGTCAATCGCCCAGGAGGGTATCGAACGGCGTTCAGGATGCCGAAAACAGCAAACCCGCCTCCCTTTGGCGCCCGAGCGGGAGGGCAGGGAGGCGGGTTCGCCGGGGCGGGATGATCAGTCGCTCGTCAGTTGATGTTGCTGTCGACGCTGCCGTCGTTGACCGTGGGGTTGCCGGTGTAGTCGAGGTTGTGGCCGGCGCCCGTGAGGCTGATCGTGTCCGCGGAGACCACGTCCACGTTGTGCTGGGCGCCGTTGAGCGTCACCGTGCCGGCTCGCTCGATGTTCACGTTGTTGTCGTTGCCGTTGACGGTGACGCTGCCGCACTCGCCGAGCAGGTCGACGTTGAGCGAGACACCGTCGACGGTCACGTCGCTGCCGTCGCAGGTGTAGTCGCCGGAAGCGGTGAGCGATCCGCTGGCGGTGCTCCCACCCTCGTCGTCGTCGCCGCCGCTGTCGTCGCCGCTGTCGTCGCCGCTGTCGTCGCCGCTGTCGTCGTCGTCCGTGCAGGCGTCGAGGTCCTCGATCAAGACGCTGTCGCCGTCGATCGAGATGCTGCCCCCGTCGTCGTCTCCGACCTCGATGCTGTTGCCGTCGATGACCACGGAGTCGCCGCCGCTGCCGATCGACACGTTGCCGCCATCGCCGATCTGGATGTCGGTGTCGTTGCCCTCGATCGAGACCGAGCCGTCGTCGTCGACGCACGCGGTGCTCGCGTCGAGGCCGTCGCTGTCAGCTTCGCCGTCACCGTCGCCGGATCCGGTGTCCTCCTGGGGCGTGCCGCTGTCGATCGACAGGCCCTGCTCGTCGTCGTCGTCCCCACCGCATGCACCGAGCAGCAGCGTGACGCCCGCCAGCAATGCGACGAGACTCGTTGAGCGTTTCATGGTGAATGTCTCCTTCTTGGTCACAGGTCCGCTCCCACCAGCAGGATCTCGACCCGCCGGTTCTGCTGCCGACCCGCCGGGTCGTCAGCACCGTCCGGAGTGGTCTCCGGTACCAACGGCTGGGTCTCCCCGTGGCCGGTGGCGGTCATGCGGTCGGCAGCGACGCCGAGCACGGCCAGGGCATCGCGCACCGCCCCCGCCCGCCCGTCGGACAGTTGTTGGTTGTACGCCTCGTCGCCGACGGCGTCGGTGTGCCCACCGATCTCGAGGTGGGCGTCGGGGTAGGTCGCGGCGAGGCCGGCCACCAGGCTCAGCTGCTCGCCGGACGTCGGGCGCAGGGCCGCGCTGTCGAAGTCGAACAGGACGCTCTCGGCCAGGGGGATGGCGATGCCCTCCGGCGTGTCCTCGCCGCCGAGCTCGGTGACGGCCTCGCCGGGTGAGATCTCCACGCTGCCGTCGGGACCCGAGATCGTGATGCCGTCGTCGTCAGCCTCGACGTCGATCTCGCCGAAGCAGCCGTCGATCGAGACACCGCCTTCGCCGACCGAGATGTCGCCTTCCGGCGTGTCCACGTCGACCCCGTCGTCGCCGACGCTGATGTCGCCGTCGCCCGTGTCGATGTCGACGCCGTCGCCACCGACGTCGATGTCGGTGCCGTCGCCCTCGCCTCCGTCAGGGGATTCGTCGGGCGCGGCTCCGTCCTCGGCGCACTCGGTGGCGTCGCCCAGGTCGACGTCGACGCCATGGTCGACCTGCTCCTGGTCGTCGCCACCATCGCCGCTGTCGCCGTCGGAGGCGTCGCTCTGGGTCGCGGCGCTGTCGGCCTGCTGGTCGTCGTCGTCCCCGCCGCAGGCCGCGGCCAGGGCCAGGAGGAGGACCAACAGGGAGCTTCGTAGTGCCACCGGCATGGCGCCGACCTTACGCACCCAGCGTGAAACCAGCGTGAAACTGGGAGATCTCCGCCGCTCGGTCAACCAGCCGCTGCCGGTGGCGCCCGTCGCACCGGAGCCGGCCGCCCTCATTAGCCTCCATCGGCGTGGACCTCGAGCTGCCAGCAGAGGACGACCCTCGCCGCGTCGCCGTTCGCACATGGCTGGTGGCGCATCCCCGACCGTCGGGACGCGCCCTGGCCGAGGCCGGCTACGTCGCTCCGCACTGGCCCGAGCCATGGGGCATCAGCGCCGACCCGATCCACCAGCTGGTCATCGACGACGAGCTCCGGCGGGCTGGCGTGCGGCGACCCGTCAACCCGATCGGCATCGGGTGGGCGGGCCCGACCCTGCTGCACGCGGGCTCCGACCAGCAGAAGCAGCGCTACCTGATGCCGCTGCTCGCCGGCGAGGAGCTGTGGTGCCAGCTGTTCAGCGAGCCTGACGCCGGTTCGGATCTGGCTTCGCTCTCGACCCGGGCGGTCCGCGACGGCGACGAGTGGGTCGTGACCGGCCAGAAGATCTGGACGTCGCTGGCCCAGTTCTCGAGCTTCGGCATCCTGATCGCACGCACCGACCAGCAGGTGTCGAAGCACCGCGGCATCTCCTACTTCGTGTGCTCGATGGGCACGCCCGGCATCACCGTCCGTCCCATCGTCGAGATGACCGGCGCCCACACCTTCAACGAGGTGTTCCTGGACGAGGTGCGGCTACCCGCGGACAGTCTGGTCGGCCAGGAAGGCCAGGGTTGGGACCTGGCGAAGGTGACTCTCGCGAACGAGCGGGTCTCGCTGTCCACGGGCGGCGCGCTCTGGGGCCAGGGACCGACGGTCGCCGACCTCGTCGACGTGGTGCGCAGCAGCGGGGGCGTGGCCGATCGGCGCCTGCGCAGCCGGCTGGTCGACGTCCACATCGCCAGCGAGGTCATCCGTCTGACCAAGCTGCGGACGGTGAGCGCACGCATCCGCGGCGAGGCGCCCGGTCCCGAGGCGTCGGTGGGCAAGGTGATGACCGACGAGCTCGGCCAGGAGCTGTTCGACCTGGCGAAGGACCTGGCCGGCTCCGCGGGGATGCTGACCGACGTGGGACCGCTCGGCGAGGCGGCCGAGCTGTGGCACCACGGGTTCCTGTTCTCCCGCGCCCTGACCATCGGCGGAGGCACCGGCGAGGTCCAACGCAACATCATCGCCGAACGCGCCCTCGGCCTGCCCCACGACCCCGGCACCACCTGACGGCGATCGCCGAGGCCGAGCTGCCTCAGGCGGCTGCGACGGGTACGGGCTCGATGGCCTCGGTCGCTGCCTCTGTCCCGGGCTCGGCTCCGGTCGGGCGCCTGTCGGGCAGGCGCCGGATCTTGCGGGCGACCCAGAGGGTGGCCGCGGCGACGGCCACGCCGCCGAGGCCCACGCCGACGCGGGGCCCGAAGGTCTCGCTCACCCACCCGACCGCCGGGCCGCCGATCGGTGTCGAGCCCAGGAACACCGTGCTCAGCAGGGCGAGCACCCGGCCCCGCATCGCCGGGTCGGCCTTCATCTGCATCACCGCGTTCGAGCCGGAGATCAGCTGTGCCGACGAGAACCCGAGCGGCACGGCGGCGACCAGCGCCACCGCGGTCACCGGGGCCAACGCCAGGACCAGGGTCGAGGCGGCCATGGTCATTCCGTAGGTGACCAGATACCGCAGGTGGAGGTCGCGACGCCGTGCGACGGTGAGCGCCCCGACCACGGAGCCCAGGCTCATCGTGGCGAACAGCAACGTGAAGGTCGTGGCGTCGCCACCCAGGCTGCGAATGGCCAGGAGTGGCAGCGTGACCTGGTAGTTGAAGGCCAGGGTGCCCATGACCGCGACGACCACCAACGGCAACCACAGCTCGGGCGTCCGCCGGGCATAGGCGAAGCCGGCTCGGAGCTGCCCCTTCGACCGGGGGACCCGGGGCGAGGTCTGGAACTCGGCCCGGTTCATGCGCAACAGCGCCCCGATCACCGCCGTGTAGCTCACGGCGTTGGCGACGAAGCACCAGTCGACGCCGATACCGCTGATGATGGCCCCGGCCAGGGCGGGCCCGACCACCCGCGAGCCGGTCATGATCGCCGTGTTGAGACCGATGGCGTTCGGGAGGTCCTCTCGGCGGACCATGTCGATCACCAGCGCCCGGCGGGTGGGGTTGTCGAGCGCGGTCAGCATCCCCCACACGGCGGAGAACGCGTACAGCAGGCCGACGCTGATCTGGTCGGACACCACCAGGACGGCCAGCAGCGTGGCGAGCAGCGCATAGCTGGCCTGGGTGGCCAGCATGACGCGATGGCGATCGAGCCGGTCCGCCATCAGCCCTCCCCACGGCCCCAACAGCAGCAGCGGGCCGAACTGCGCCGCTGTCACCAATCCCAGCGCGACACCCGAGTCGGTGAGCTGGAGAACCAGCCAGGTGATGGCCACCATCTCCATCCAGGTGCCGACCATGCTGGCCATCTGCCCGGCGAAGAACAGCCGGAAGTTGCGGCTGTGGAGTGAGCGGAAGGTGTCGCTGGCGGCGAGCCGCACGCGGCGGGTCACCGTGCGGCCCCGGTGGCCGCGTCGGCCACGTCGGCGGACGCGAGAGCTTCGAGCACCGGCAGCGCCGCCTCGAGCCTGCGCCGTTCAGCCGCGCTCATCGCGACCAGCTGTTGTGCGAGCCAGGCATTCCGCCGCTGGCGGCTGTGCTCCAAGCGACGGTGGCCCTCGTCGGTGACACTCACACGCACGATGCGCCGGTCGGTGGTGTCCACCTCTCGGACCACCAGGCCGTCGGATTCGAGGCGGGTGACGATCTTGGTGATGCTGGGCGGCGTGACCTGCTCGATGCGAGCCAGTCGACCCAGCGTCAACGGGCCCTGGAGCGCCACCGACACCAGCACCGACGTCTGCGACGGGGACAGGCCGGTCCCGGCCTGCTGGCGCAGCAGCCGGGCCAGACGGGCGATCGACAGCCGCAGTCCGGCAGCCAGCTCTTGAGGGTCGGCAGTGGGATCGGCGCGCGAAGACATCGCTTTCCCCAACTAATTAGATAGGCGAACTATTCCCCCGAGGCTTGGCCGACCCGGGCACTGTCCGATTCGCGCCCCGGTCCGTCCGTTTGGCAGGATCGTGGGCCATGGCTCAGGGTGCGATCGCCACCGAGTTCCGCCGGAACGAGACGGTACGGGCGCTCGACGACCTGCCAGGCGTGCCCAAGGGCACCCGGGGGCGAGTGCTGCTGGTCGACGGTTTCACCTGGACCCGCTACCGGGTCGCGTTCGAGAACGGCTACGACCTCGGGTCGATCGACGGGTCGCACCTCAGCCGGGCCAAGCAGTACGACGCCGCCATCGCGCAGCGTGAACGGGCCGCCGAGCCGGCGGCTGTCGAGGTCGACGACGGCGACAGCGGCGAGGCTGCGGTCGCGGCAGCGGGCGAGGGAGCCGTCGTCAACGGGGTGACCATCCCGGCGCACCTGCTCGAACGGTCGAAGCGGGCGCGCGAGCGCCTCACCGCCAGCGCGTAGTCGGCCCAAGGAGGCTCCGCGGTCGCGGGTGCGACGACGGCTCCGAGCTGGCTGCAACAGTGCTGGACTAGGTCGGCGACCCGGCAGCGACGTCGCTGAGCTCGACCCGCCACGCCGCGGCCCCGATCCGCAACGTGTCACCGTGATGGAGCGAGACGCGATCGACGCGGTGGGTGCCGACGTAGGTGCCGTTGGTCGAGCCCAGGTCCTCGACCACCACCGTGTCGTCGGCGCCGAGCGCGAAGGTGCAGTGTCGGGCCGAGGCCTGGGGATCGCCGACCCGTAGGTCGGCCTGCCGGGAACGCCCGAGCACCAGGGGCTGTGTCGAGGTCAGGACCGCGCTCATGTCGTCGTCGCCCGTCCCGCTCGACACCAGGCGCAGGTGCCAGGCCCGCATCGTGGGGGCGAACGACGTGGCGCTCGTGGCCGGCAACGTGGGCTCGACCTCCCCGCTCAGGGGGCCGGCGTCCGCAGGACGCATGGTCGCCACGTCCTGCGGGCTGAGGGCCTTGATGCGCCCGACCGCACGGGGGACCCGCATCGGGCGGTCGGGATCCTCGAGGATCACGACGTGCGGCCCGTCCGGGATCACCCATCCGCGGGTGGCGGCCTTCTTCCGGAGGGCATCGGCGATGTCGTGGGCCAGCCAGTCGGTCGCCTCGGCGAACGGCTCGACGTCGGCTGGGTTGACCCTGATCTCGATGTCGGTGGGGACCAGGACCGTGCCGCTGACGCCGACGGTCAGCGTCTGCTCGGCGGCCCGGAGCAACCGGCGGGGGAGGAGACGGCGCGAGCTGGGCCGCGACGGATACAGCGTGGCGAGCGTGTCCTTGGCCCAGTCGCGGGCACCGTCCGCAGCCCCGGCCCAGCGCAGCCAGGCCGCGGCCCCGCCGAGACCCAACAGCACGAGCACCAGCACTCCCACGCCGCCATTGTTCCAAACGCGGGCAGGTGGGGGGACCACTTCGCCGACCTGTACGCGCTCCGCGTGACAGTCCACGAGGCACTGTGCGGCGAGCGACTCCATCCACGGTCGCAGCAGATGGCCGACAGCGAGTACCTGAAGTTCGTGATGGACACGCCGCCGACGATCTCGAAGCGGCTGCCGAAGCGCTGGCAGACCGTGGTCGAGGCCAGGACCCGCTGGGTCAGGTGCTGATCGAGGGCTTGGCCGGTGGCAGCCTCGGCCAGCAGATGGTCGGCCTGCGGAGGGTTCGAGCTGACGGCCGACGGGCCGGTGTCGTCCGGGTTGCGGCCCGCTGGCTGCTGTGGGTCGCCGACGCCGCTCCCTGGTGCTTCCCGTGGGTCGGTCTGATCGTCGGGACGAGCAGTCGTGGCCACCGTCGAGTGGGCGACATGGTGGCGGGGACCTACGTGGTCCGCAAGGCCGACGCCGGCCGGCCCATCAGCTGGTGACAGCGATCTCGCACGTGTACTGCAAATTCCTTCGCTCCTACGGAGCCACTAGACATGCGGGACCACCCAGCGGGCGAGAAGGGGTCTTCGCATGAAGCTCGGAATGCCGATCAGCTACGCCGGAGGATTCAGGGACGCCGCCGCTCAGGCCATCGCCCTCGAGAACGCCGGGCTGGACATCGTCTGGGTGGCCGAGGCGTACGGCTTCGACGCACCGAGCTTCATGGGCTATCTGGCCGCCGTGACCGAACGGGTCGAGATCGCCGCAGGCATCCTGCCCCTGTACACCCGCACGCCCACCCTGCTGGCGATGACGGCCGCCGGCATCGACGCGCTGTCCGACGGTCGTTGCATCCTTGGCCTTGGCGCGTCGGGACCCCAGGTCATCGAGGGTTGGCACGGGGTGCCGTACACGGCGCCACTCGGTCGCACCCGCGAGATCGTCGACATCTGCCGGGCGGTGTGGCGCCGCGAGCGCATCACCTACGAGGGCGCGAGCTACCAGCTGCCGCTGCCGCCCGACCAGGGGACCGGCCTGGGCAAGCCGCTCAAGCTGATCACCCGGCCGGTGCGCGAGCGCATCCCGATCTACGTCGCGTCGCTGGGCCCGAAGAACGTCCGGCTGACCGCCGAGATCGCGGACGGCTGGCTGCCGTTCATATACCTCCCTGAGCGCGCTGGCGACGTCTGGGGCGACGACCTCGCCGCGGGTGCGGCGAAGCGCTCGCCCGAGCTGGCGCCGCTGGACGTCGTGGCGGCGGCGATGGTGGCGGTCGGCGACGACGCCGCCGGCTTCCGCGACTATGCCCGGCCGATGCTGGCGCTGTACATCGGCGGGATGGGTGCCCGCGGCAAGAACTTCTACAACGACGTGGCCTGCCGGTACGGCTACGAGGCCGAGGCCAAGCAGATCCAGGACCTCTACCTCGACGGCCACAAGGACGAGGCCGCCAAGGCCATCCCGGACGCCCTGCTGGAGGCCACCACCATCTGTGGGTCGGAGGGATACGTCCGCGACCGGCTCGCCGCCTACAAGGCGTCAGGTGTCACCGTGCTCAACACCACGCTGATCGGCGAGGACGTACCGGCCCTGGCAGGCCGGCTCAAGGAGTGGATGGAGCACGCCTGACCCCGTCGGCTACCCCGCTCAGCGTCCGATCCTCGCCGGCCAGCCGATGCGCACCTCGACCGAGGGTGAGTAATGCACCAGCGGCTCGCCTTGGGGTTCCGGCAACCCAGCGGCCATGACGAGCTCGTCGTGAAGCCTCACCGTGCTGCAACGATGGAGCGGCCACGGGTCATGGAACGCCAGAGCATGGCGCAGCCCCGAGCGCGGCGCGCTGAACAACGCCCATCGGGCTGTCAGGAAGTGATCCAGCTCAGTGAGCTCTTCGGCCTCGAACCTCTCACCGATCTCGACGACCACGTCGCTGGCTGTGTCGCGTGACCCTGGCCACCTCCGTCTGCACCGATACGAGATCGTCGAGCCGGAACGCTCGATCGCCATCTTCGACCAGAAGTACGGCAGGCGGTACGTGGACCGGGCGACGAGCACGGCCCCCAGGCGGGCAGCATCGAGAGAGAAGAACCAGATGCCGCTCGTCCTGTCCCGGCTCCGGACGTACGTGCGCACGTTCGTCTCCGCGAAGCGCGATGCCCACGGCAGGGAGGAGACCCCCGGGAACCCGACCCGAAGGAAGAACGGGACCAAGCCGACCCACGCGGTCCCGTCGAACGTCTCGACGGTGAGGCCTTCCGGAAGGAGGCGCTGCACGGCTGCAGGTTCAAACGGCCAGTGGACGAAGGTCAACTCGTCCCACCAGTGCACCATTGCGGCGCGCTTCACCGGCGTGTCACACACCGGCCTATACCGCATGGCCTCTCCCGACACAGGCTCGGCCGACGTCGCAAACCGTTCAGTCATGGTCACAGCAGTATGGAACGAGCGACGGCGCTACAACGGCGGTCGCCGATCACCGAGACGCATCAGCGTGGCACGGCGTCCTCACGGGATGTGGCGTACACAGGCTCAGCCGAGACGAGCGTGACGCTCACCGGAACCGGTCCACGTGCTCGGCGACCCACCCGGCGAACGAACCAGGCTCCCGGCTGAGAACCTCGCGTACCGTCGGCTGCACTGTGGTCTCATCGACGGCGCCGTCCACGAAGAAGCTGAAGAACGCGTCGACGTACTCGGCCGGCATCGATTCGGCCATCTCCTTGCGGGCGACGTCGTTCGACACGGCCTCGAACCGCAAGTCCCGGCCCAACGCCGTACCCAGCAGCTGGCGGACCAGCGCCCCTCCGACGTTGCCTGTCGCCCCGAATACCAGGATCACCGCTTCATCCTCCTCTGTCAGCGCGACGGAACAGGTCACAGAACCGTGGGTCGGAGCTTGGCGAGGACGGACTCGGCCTCGTCGACGAAGTGCTGCACCAGCTCTCCGGCGGGAACCAGCTCGTGTATGGCGCCGACGCCCTGCCCCGCCGGGAAGAACTCGATCGAGGGGTCGATGCCGTCGCTGCGGTCGTCGCCCCCGAGGTGGTTGGCCCCGTCCTGCACCGACACCAGGAACTGGGCGGGGAACGGCAGCAGCTCCCGGTCCCCGGCCTCGAACTCACGCGTGTAGCGGTTGGCGACCACGCGGCAGGTCTTGCCGGTATACGCCCTGGACACCACCGTGCCGTCCTCACCGGTGGTGAGCAGGGTGTCCTTGTAGCCGGTCACGCTGCGGGCCTCGGGCGTGGCGATGAACCGGGTGCCGACCCATACGCCGTCGGCGCCGAGGCTCAAGGCCGCGGCCAGTCCCCGCCCGTCGAAGATGCCCCCGGCTGCCACGACCGGCACCCGGTCGCCCACCGCGTCGACGACCTGGGGCACCAACGCCATCGTGGCGACCGTACCGGTGTGGCCGCCGGCCTCGGTGCCTTGGGCGACCACGATGTCGCAACCGGCGGCGACGGCGTCGACGGCGTGACGCACCTTGCCACACATGTTGATCACCACCACGCCGTGCTCGTGGCACAGCTCGATCGCGTCCCGGGGAACCCCGAGCCCGGCGACGAAGGCCGCGGCACCGCCCCGGATGATGTCTTCGACCTTCGTGGTGAGGTCACCCGGCGCGGCGGTGAGCAGGTCGACGCCGAAGGGCCGATCGGTGGCCGCTCGCACCGCCGCGATCTCATCGTTCATCTGGCGGTGGGACATGGTCGACGCACCGAGGCAGCCGAACCCGCCGGCCTCGGACACGGCCGTCGCCAGCTGCTGGTACGACACGCCTCCCATACCCGCCAGCATCACGGGGTGCTCGATCTGCAGGGCATCGGTCAAGCGGGTTCGCAGCATGAGGTCGATCCTGGCCTGACTTGACCGCGCGGTCAAGCGCAGGCGACGCGCGTCCGTCGGGCTCGACCGACGCGCCGCGGTCCAGGGGCGCGCCGGTCGAGCTGGTCCCCCCGTCGACGGTCAGCAGTCCCGCAGCAACGGCGACTGGTTCAGCAGCTGGGCCCGGACCGAGGTGAACGCCTGATATGTGTCGCTGTCCGCCGAGCCGAGCCGGAACGCGGCCACCCGGTGGCAGTTCTGGAAGGCGAGACGCACGCCGAAGTGCCGTTCGAGGCTGCCGCGGATGGCATCGGAGGCCAGCGCCCGCAGCAGCTGTCCCCGCTCGACCTCCGTGGGCGGTGGGACCTGGTTGTCGACGAACTCGTCGTCGCCGCGGCCCAGCTCGTCGACCAGACCGGCGACCAGGTCGTAGGCGTAGGGCAGGGATTCGCGCACCGTGTCGACGAACGCAGCCTCGTCGACCTCGCCTTCCTCGGCTTGGCGAAGGAGGGTCGATGGAACCTCAAGAGACATGAGCGGTCCTTCCTTCGGATGACGGAGGACGCTCGACGTTGAGACGCCCGCGCCGCTCAGCGTGCTGAGCGCGACTCTGAGCGTAGACCGGGTTCCGCGCCTTTGTTAATGCCCGACGCGTGATAGGCGCCGGTTTTCGGGGGCTTTTTGGCCGCTCCGACGATCGCTTGCCGCGTACGCACCCGGCGTCGACAGGGCACGGCGATGCCAACGCCGAGGGGTCACCAGGATTGCCCGGGGATAGTCCTCGAACAGCCAGCGGGCGAAGTGCCGCCGAGTCCAGGGCGACAGCCCGGCGACCCGGATCGCCCCCCGGGTCGACTTGCGGTGATGCAGGGCGCGGGCGAGCAGCTTCGACATCCGATGGTCGGCGACCAGTGCCTGGTGGACCGACAGCCGGTAGCGCGAGGTCACCGCGCCCGCATCGCCGACCGGGTGGACGATCGCCTGTGCCGCCAGCCTTCCCGTGAGCAGCGCCTGGCCGATGCCCTCGCCGGTCATCGGGTCGGTCGCCGCCGCGGCGTCGCCCACGAACATCGTGCGCCGTGCAACGAGGGCGACCTCGTCGATCCGGGCCGGGATCGGCCAGGCCCGATGCGGCGCCTCAGGGTGCGCGTCGTCGCCGAGGACCTCGCGGATGTGGGGCCGGTCGAGCAGGCCGCGCCAGATCTCAGCCATGTCCTGCACACGACGGACCTTGCCGCCCCGCAGGATGCCGAAGCCCACGTTCGCCCGGTTGCCGGGCAGCGGGAACGACCAGACATAGCCCGGGAGGAGGTCGGGCTCGAACCACACGAACAGGTCCGACGCGGGGCGCGGCCCGACCGCGTCGAAGTACTGGCGGAACGCGTGCATCTCGCCTCGGTAGCCGGGCATCGCCAGGCCAAGGTGCCGGCGGACCGGCGACCAGATGCCGTCGGCCGCGACCAGCCATCGGGCCGAGATGGTGCCCAGCCGCTCGACCTCCACCGCCACCCGGTCGGGGTGCTCGGTGACACCGGTGCAGGCGTGGCCCAGGTGCAGCTCGGCGCCGGCCCGCCGGGCGAGGTCGAGCACGGCGGCATCGAGGTCGACGCGGCGCGCCACGGCGGCGTAGGTGCCCTGGGAGCGGGGGAGGGGGAACGTGACCTCCCGACCCGACGGCGAGCGCACGACGACGTCGTCCACGCGCTGCCACGAAGCCACCTCGGCCGGGTCGAGGCCTAACTCCTCGAGCAGCCGCAGTGCACCGGCGGTCAGGCCGTCGCCGCAGGTCTTGTCCCGGGGGAACTCGGCCTTGTCGACCAGCACCACCGACCGGCCGGCCCGGGCGAGCGTCGTCGCGGCTGCTGCTCCGGCGGGACCGCCGCCGACGACGACCACCTCGACCTCGGTCCCGGGCCGTCGGTCGTTCATGAGCTGCGGCTCACCCCGGAGGGGGTGGAAGGGTGGTGGTCGTCGTGGTGACGGGCGACCCGTCGCAGAAGAAGCCCTCGGGTCGGTAGGTGGCGCTGAAGGTGTCGTCGTCGCTCGAACCGTCGGGATAGCTGCGGGTACGGGTGGTGGTGACCACCGTGCACACCCCTTGTGGGCGCTCGCTGATGTCGGTCTGCTCGGCGGACGCGTGGGGCGTCGAGAAGAACGTGATCGTCAGGCTGGTGTCGGTGTACGACGTGTTGATCAGCACGCCGTACGGGCTGGTGTTCTCGATCACCAGATCGGGGGCCGGATAGCCCATCGTCGCCTCGCGGCCGCGGGGGTAGCGCTGGAAGTACTCGCTGTGGGCTTGGTAGGTCGTGATGTCCAGACCGGCGAAGTAGGCCGCGTTGAACAACGTGGTCGCGAACTGCGATACGCCACCACCGATCTCGGGCACGTGCGCACCGTCGCGGATCGCCCCGGCCTCGACGAAGCCGTTGGCCGCCGTGCGCTGGCCGACGTGGTCGTTGACCGAGAAGCTGCCCCCCGGCGGGATCACCGCGCCGCGCACCAGGTCGGCGATGCGGTGGATGTTGGTCACCCGGGGTTCGCAGCAGTTGTGGTAGGTGGTGAAACCTGGCCCCGGACCGTCGATGGCGCCGCCGTTGCTCCACCCCCGGTTCCCGCCGACGGGCTGGGCGATGCCCCAGGCTTCGACCTCGGCGGTCGTCCACTCTGGCTCCGTGACCTGGACCTCGAGCTCGACGGTGGTCTGGCCCGCCTCCAGGGCGTCCCAGATCGTCGAGCTGGCATCCTCGCCGCAGCAGGCCACGCCGTTCTGGGCGGGGACCACCACCGGTGCACCGCCCTGCAGCTCGACTCTGGCGTCCTCGGGCTCGCTGAGACCCCCGAACAGCGGGGGCAGCGCCGTGGCCGTGACGTCTTCGTTGATGGCCAGGCTCAGCCCGCTCTCGGTGATGGTGGGCATGATCCACGTGCGCAGTTGCTCGGGCGGCACCGTGACGGTGGCCGTGTCGGCCTGGATGGTGAGCCCCTCGGCGGTCATCGTGTTGGCCCGCTCGGCCAAGGCCTGCGCGTCCTGTTCGGTGAACCGGGGGCGCAGGTCGGTGACCCCGACGTCGATGGTCATGGGCTCGGCGGCGTCGGCGCCCTCCAAGACTTCGGCGGCCTCCGGAAGGGCGTCGACCACCTCGTCGGTGTCGATCCCCAGGCCGGCGCGGCCGGGGACCGCGACGAAGCTGGCCTCGACCAACTGGATGGTCGGCTCGACCGCCAACGTGAGGTCGGGGCCTTGCAGCTCCTGCAGCTTGGTGAAGGTCTGTAGCTCGTCCACCGTGTATTCGAGCGGTGCGTCGCGGGTGCTGAAGAACGAGCGCAGCCACTGGAACGGGCGGACGAAGAAGGAGTTGCCACGACCGACGTCGAGCGCTGCGCCGATCGTCGCCTCCTGGTCGAGGGTCAGCCCCAGCTCCTCCGCCGTCGCGGTGTAGGTCCGCTCCTGGGGCTGGCCGGCGGAGCGGCCGGCCTGTGCCGCCGGGCTGTGGACCCGCAGCGTGACCGGCCGAGCTGCGAGCTCGTCGGCGACGTCGGAGACCACCGCGGGCAGCGAGTCCTCGCTGCGGCCGTCGATGGATCGCCCGGCGATGTCGACGTTGCGGAGCACCTGACCGGACAGGACCGTCGTGTCGACAGCCCAGCCGATGACCAACAGCACGACGAACACCACCGGGGCGGCGGCGAGGATGAGCGTCAGCCGACGCTGGTCGATCCCACCGGGTGCGGATCGTGATCGACCAGGAAGGTGCGGGAAGCGAGCCCGGCGATCATCGGTCTCGGTGTCCTTCGGCGACGCGGCACGCATGTGTCGGGGGCCGGTGGACGTCGAGCGATCGCCCGGTGCCGCGGGTGGCGCGGGGGCGGACGTCGCCGTCGCCCCGTAGACCGGGACCGGACCGGGCGCAGGTCCGTCGGGGGCCGCAGGACCGTACACCGGGCCTTCGGGCGCGGCCGGACCGTGGATCGGCCCGTCGGGCGCCGTCGGCGGTGTGGGGGTGGTGCGTGCCGTGGGCGCTGGTGAAGCTGGTGACGGGGGTGGTGGTGACGCTGCTGTCGGTGATGCCGGGGGCGGTGGTGCTGCCGGGGGTGGTGGCGGCAGAGGTGGGGAGGGCGAGGGGGGCGGGGATGCCTTGGCCGTCGCGGCGCGGGCCGTGCGGACCTCGAATGTCTGGCGCCGTGGTGAGGCCGCCGGCACCTCGGGCATCTCGGCCGTGACCTCCAGGGACGCAGCGCCCTCCGCCCCATTGTCGTTGTCGGCCTTCTTGTCGTCGTTTTCCGAGCGCGCGGCACCTGCAGGAGACGGTTGCTGCTGGTGGTCGGTGTCTCGGTGTCCCGCTGCTTCCACTGACTCCACGTCTGTCTCATCCGAGGACGTCGTCGAGGGCGCGGACCGCCGTTCATTCCCCTCCACAACGCACCACCCTGCCACGCGCCGGGGGGCCAATCCCAACCACCCCGTCTCAGCCAGCTCTGGGCTGGTGGCGGGCTAGTGCTGCACTAGTGGGATCGCTGCCCAGGGAGGGTGTCGTCGTCGTCGGCGCGTGGGTGCGCCTCTGAGATGTGGTCCTGGAGCTCGTTCCGGCTGATGAAGCGCAGCTCGCAGAACGGGCACTGGTGAACGTCGGTCACGCCCTCAGTGTGCCCCATCGACAGGCGCCGCACTACCGTCCGTGGCGTTGCACGAACCGTGCACGCAGTCGGCATTCCGGTTTCTCGGGGAGGGGCTCCATGGGTATCTGCGACGGACGGGTAGCGATCGTGACCGGGGCCGGTCGGGGGATCGGCCGTGAGCACGCGCTGCTGTTGGCTGCCCAGGGCGCCAAGGTCGTCGTCAACGACCTCGGGGGTTCGATGGAGGGCGCCGGTCAGGATGCCGGGCCCGCCAAGGAGGTCGTCGACGAGATCAGGGCCCTAGGCGGTGACGCGGTCGCCAACACGGACGACGTCAGCGACTGGTCGGGCGCCGAGCAGTTGGTGGCCACGGCGATCGACAGCTTCGGCCGCCTCGACGTCCTGATCAACAACGCCGGCATCCTGCGCGACCGCATGCTGGTGAACATGACCGAGGCCGAATGGGACGCGGTCATCCAGGTTCACCTCAAAGGCACGTTCGGGCCGTCCCACTTCGCTGCCGGCCACTGGCGCGAACGCTCGAAGGCCGGCGACGAGGTCGATGCCCGCATCGTCAACACGTCGTCGCCGTCGGGAATCTACGGCAACGCGGGCCAGACCAACTACGGGGCCGCGAAGGCTGGCATCGCCGCCTTCACGATCATCGCGTCGATGGAGCTTGCCCGGTACGGGGTGACGGTCAACGCGATCGCCCCCGCGGCGCTGACCCGCATGACCGAGGACCTCGGCATGGGGCAGGCGCCCAAGGAGATCAAACAGCAGATGTCGCCGCGGCACATCGCCCCGGTGGTGTGCTGGCTGGCCAGCCCGCTGTCGTCGGGCGTCACCGGCCGGGTGTTCGACATCAGCGGCCGGATGCTGTCGGTCTCCGAGGGCTGGCACCGCGGCCCGAGCATCGAGAGCCCCGACGACGATCCCGAGCTGGTCGGCCACGCCGTCCTCGACCTGGTCGCGCACGCGCGGCCCAACGCCAACATGCAGGGCTACGACCAGCGCTGACCGACCCCGTCCCGTTCGAGCCACGATCCGGCGTTCTTGTTGCGGTGCTCGCGACGTTGGCACGCCGGAACGGGTCGTCAGAACAGGCGGAGGACGTCGGACTCGATGCCGCGTAGCGCGTCGTAGTCGACCTCGACCCAGGTGATCGACCGTTCGGTGGCCAGCACCTTCGCCTGGGGCTTGATCTGCTGGGCGACGAACACCCCGCGCACCGGGCGGAGCATGGGGTCACGTTCGAGGAACTCGACGTACCGGGTGAGCTGTTCGACCCCGTCGATCTCGCCCCGGCGCTTGACCTCGATGGCCACTGCATGGCCGTCGGCGTCGCGGCACAGCAGGTCGACGGGGCCGATGTCGGTCGGGTACTCGCGCCGGACCAGCCGTAGTCCAGGGCCGATGACGTCGCAGTTGGCGGCCAGCAGCTCCTGCAGGTGGGCCTCGACGCCATCCTTCTGGAGGCCGGGATCGACGCCCATCTCGACGGTGGTGTCCGAGAAGACCTCGTCGAACGTGATGGTGAGGGCCTCGTCCTTGGGGCTGCGCACCACCCAGACGGCACGACCCTCGGCGTCGGTGTCCTCGACCAGGGTGTTCGGGGCGTTCATCCAGTTCAACGGCTTGTAGGCGCCGCCGTCGGCGTGGACGGCGACGCAACCGTCGGCCTTGACCATCACCAGGCGGACGGCCGCCGGAAGGTGGGCGGTCAGCCGTCCTGCGTAGTCGACGGTGCAGCGGGCGACGACCAAGCGCATGAGGGGGCCGAGACTAAGCGTTCTGGTCGCGGTGGGCCCGCCATGCGGGCCTCAGCGCGACCAGAAGGGCTACTTGCGGCGGCGGGATGCCAGGTTCTCGCGCAGGATCGCCCGCCGTGCCTGGAGGTCGCGGTGGGTGAGGGTGTCGATCGACTCGTCGAGCCCGAAGCTCGCCTTCACCCCGGTGAGGTCGAGGTCCACGTGGCGGGGATCGATGCCGACCTGACTCGCGATGACGTCGCCGTGACGGGTCGCGAAGTACATCGAGATCGTGGCGATCTCGCCGAACAGGTCGAGATCCGGGCCCAGCTTGGCGATCGCGCCGTCGAGGAACACCAGGTTCTTGACGAACAGCATCAACTCCTTGGGGAACCGGGCACCGATCCCGAGCAGCCCCTTGACCACCTGCTGGATCTCACCGACCAGCTGCTCGCCGCTGAGCGTCGTCGGATCCACCGGTGCCTGGTCGAGCCGCAGCTCACGGATCACCCGGTCGAGGTCGGCGTCGGGCGGCAGGGCGCCGAGATCACGGAGCGCGGCCAGCTGCGCCTTGACGTCGTTGCCCGCCCCGCCCATCAGCAGTCGGAGGAACGCCAGGCGTCGCGGCTCCTCGAGCCGTCCGGTGATGCCGAAGTCGAGCAGGGCGGTGCGGCCGTCGGGCCGGACGAACAGGTTCCCGCCGTGCAGGTCACCGTGGAAGATCCCGTGGAGGATCGCGCCCTCCAGGAACCCGATCATCCCGGTGCGGATGATGGCCTCGGTGTCCAGGCCCGCGGCCTGCATCCCGGCGACGTCGTCGAACGCGAAGCCGTCGAGCCGCTCCATCACCAGCATCCGCCGGGTCACGAGCTCGGGATGCGGCCGGGGTACGACGTAGCCACGCTGGTCGAGCGCGGCGAACATCCGGGCGATGTCGAGCATGTTCTCGGCTTCGAGCCGGAAGTCGAGCTCCTCGGTGATGGTCTCGGCGAACAGCTCCACGAGCGCCGGCGGGTTGGCCAGGGCGGTGATGGGGATCCGGCCGACCAGGTGAGGCGCCAGCCAGGCCATGACCCGCAGGTCGGCGCGCACCAGCTCGGCGACGGTCGGCCGCTGTACCTTGACCACCACCGACTCGCCGGTCCGCAGGGTGGCGGCGTGGACCTGGGCCACCGATGCGGCCGCCAGCGGGGTGCGGTCGACCCAGCGGAACACGGCTTCGATGGGCTGTCCCAGCTCCTCGGTGAGGACCTGGCGGACCACGGCGAACGGCTCGGCCGGCACCTGGTCGCGGCACTTCTTGAACTCGTCGGTCAGCTCGGCCGGGAAGATGCCCTTGCCCGAGGAGATGATCTGGCCCAGCTTGATGTAGGTCGGGCCGAGGCGCTCGGCCGCGCGCCGGAGGCGCCGCGAGATGTCGGCCCGGCTGGTCTCACGGCCGCGCTCGCGCACGGCCCACAGGCCGACGGCGAGGCCCAGGCGGCGGGCGACCGTGACCACCCGGCGCCCCGGCGGCCAGCGCCCGGGGCGGGTCAGCTCGGGGATCTCGGCCCGCAGCCGGGCACGCTCGGCGTCGAGCCCGCGCCGCCACGGCAGGTCCTCGGGCCGGGTCAGCGTCCAGGGCGCCGTGTCGCTGTAGGAGCCGAGAGCAAGGTCCGCTGGCGCTGCGCGGGGCACGCCGCCAGTCTGGCGGCAATCCTGCCCGAGGTCATGGTGCCCGCCGCGATGTGCCTGAGGTCACCGTGCTCACATGCTGGAAGCATGAGCCTCGGGCTCGGCCGGGCGGGCACTGCGACCTCAGACCAGAGCGGCGGGGCTCACCCACGCCAGGTCCGCGAGGCCGCCGCGATCGCGGCGTCGGCGTACTCCTGGCGACAGATCAGCAGGTCGGGGAGGTAGGGGTCGGGGTGGTTGTAGACCAGCGGCGAGCCGTCCAGGCGGGATGCGTGCAGTCCGGCGGCGTGGGCCACCGCAACCGGGGCGGCGGAGTCCCACTCGTACTGCCCACCCGAGTGGGCGTAGAGGTCGGCCTCGCCGAGCACGACCGCCATGGCCTTCGCGCCGGCGGACCCCAGCGGCACCAGCTCACCCCCCAGATCGCGCGCGATGAGCTCGGCCTCGACCGGCGGACGACTCCGGCTCACGACCAGGCGCGGACGGGCGTCCCGGGCCGGCGGCGGGGGAGGGGCCGGCAGGCTGGCAAGGGTGAGGCCCCGGGCCGGCAGCGCCACCGCGCCGGCGGCGGCGACACCGTCGACGACCAGCGCCACGTGCACCGCCCAGTCGGTGCGCGGCACGTCCCCGTACTCGCGGGTGCCGTCGAGGGGATCGACGATCCAGACCCGCCGGACGGCGAGGCGGCGGTCGTCGATCCGGCCCTCCTCGGACAGGACCGCGTCCTCGGGACGCAGGTGGGCCAGGCGTTCGATCAGCACCTCGTGGGACGCGGCGTCGCCCCGCCGGCCGATCGCCTTGGGCGGTAGCCCGGACCGAGCCAGCCGGTCGCGCAGCTCCAGCAGCATCTCGCCGGCCTCGGTGGCGAGCTGGGCAGCGATAGCGTGGTCTTCTCGGGTGGCGTCGGGAGCCCCGATCCCGCCACGGTCCGGTTGCGCCATGGTCCGACACTAGAGGCAGACCGCCGAGGCCCATCCCACCCAATTGCTTACCAGTTTGGTCGGAATTTAACGTGAGCGCCGCATGACCGCGACAACCACCTACGAGCTGAGTCACCTGCAGACGCTGGAAGCCGAGGCCATCCACATCATCCGCGAGGTGGCGGCCGAGTTCGAGCGGCCTGTGCTGCTGTTCTCCGGCGGGAAGGACTCAGCCGTCATGCTCCAGGTGGCGGTTCGGGCGTTCGCTCCCGCCCGGCTGCCGTTCCCGGTGATGCACGTCGACACCGGCCACAACTTCCGCGAGGTCATGGAGTTCCGCGACCGTCGTGTCGCCGAGCTGGATCTGCGGCTGCTGGTCGCGCACGTCCAGGACGCGATCGACGCGGGCAAGGTGGTCGAGGAGCGAGGGCCTCGAGCCAGTCGCAACCGCCTCCAGACCGTGTCGTTGCTCGAGGCCATCGAAAGCAACCGGTTCGACGCGGTCTTCGGTGGCGGGCGCCGCGACGAGGAGAAGGCCCGCGCCAAGGAGCGGGTGTTCAGCTTCCGCGACGACTTCGGCCAATGGGATCCGAAGAACCAACGGCCCGAGCTGTGGAACGTGTACAACGGCCGTCACCGGGCGGGCGAGCACATCCGGGTGTTCCCGCTCTCCAACTGGACCGAGCTCGACATCTGGCAGTACGTCGCGGCACAGCAGGTCGAGCTGCCATCGATCTACTTCGCGCACCGGCGCAAGGTGTTCGAGCGCGACGGCATGCTGCTGGCCCACAGCGACTTCGTCGACCTGCTCCCCGGTGAGGAGGTCGACGAGCGCATGGTGCGGTTCCGCACGGTCGGCGATGCCACGGTGACCGGCGCGGTCGAGTCCATGGCGGCCACCGTCGACGCGATCATCGCCGAGACCGCGGCCACCCGGCTCACCGAGCGGGGCGCCACCCGGGCCGACGACCGCATCAGCGAGGCCGGCATGGAGGACCGCAAGCGCGAGGGCTATTTCTGATGGACCGTTCTCCGCCGGCCCCAAGCATCTCCGGCGCCTCGCCGGCACCTTCGAAGCACAGCAGATCCTGCCCTGCATCCGCGGGGCGGTCGGGCGAGGTGTAGCCGTGGAGCTCTTACGATTCGCGACTGCCGGATCCGTGGACGACGGCAAGTCGACGCTGATCGGGCGGCTGCTCTACGACTCGAAGGCCATCTTCGAGGACCAGCTGGAAGCCGTCGAGCGCACCAGCCTCGAACGCGGCGACGCCTACACCAACCTCGCGCTGCTGACCGACGGGCTGCGCGCCGAGCGCGAGCAGGGCATCACGATCGACGTCGCCTACCGCTACTTCGCCACGCCGAAGCGGAAGTTCATCATCGCCGACACGCCCGGCCACATTCAGTACACGCGCAACATGGTGACAGGCGCGTCGACGGCCGACCTCGCTCTGGTCCTGGTCGATGCCCGCAAGGGCGTGCTCGAGCAATCCCGCCGCCACGCCTTCCTGGCCTCGCTGCTGGGCATCCCGCACCTGGTGGTGTGCGTCAACAAGATGGACCTGGTCGACTGGTCCGAGCAGCGCTTCGACGAGGTCAAGGCCGAGTTCCGGGCCTTCGCGATGAAGCTCGAGGTGCACGACCTGACCTTCGTGCCCGTCTCGGCGCTGCTCGGCGACAACGTCGTGGAACGCTCGGCCAACATGGGCTGGTACGTCGGCGCACCGCTGTTGCACCACCTCGAGGAGGTGCACATCGCGAGCGACCGCAACCTCATCGACGCCCGGTTGCCGGTGCAGTACGTGATCCGTCCGATGAACAACGCGCACCACGACTACCGGGGCTACGCCGGCACCGTCGCTGGTGGCGTCTTCAAGCCCGGCGACCAGGTGATCGTGCTGCCGTCGGGGTTCACGTCGACCATCGCCGAGATCGACACGCCCGACGGCCCGGTGGACGAGGCGTTCGCACCGATGGCGGTGACCGTGCGGCTGGCCGACGACATCGACGTGTCGCGCGGCGACATGATCTGCCGCGACCGGAACCGGCCCCACGTCGGCCAGGACCTCGAGGCCATGGTGTGCTGGCTGACCGAGCAGAGCAAGCTCCAGGCCAACCGCAAGCTCGCGATCAAGCACACCACCCGGTGGGGCCGGGCGCTGGTGAAGGAGCTGCAGTATCGACTCGACATCAACACCCTGCACCGCGACGAGCAGGCCAGCGGCCTGAGCCTGAACGAGATCGGGCGGGTCCGCCTGCGCACCACCGTGCCCCTGTTCTTCGACGAGTACCGACGCAACCGGTCGACCGGCAGCTTCGTGCTGGTCGACGAGGCGACCGACAACACGGTGGGGGCGGGCATGATCCTCGGCCCGACCGACGTCACGGCGTGACCGACAACGTCGTCTGGCACCCAGGCGCCGTGGCCCGGGCAGACCGCCTGTCCGTCGGGGCGACGGTGTGGTTCACCGGGCTGTCCGGGTCGGGGAAGTCGACGGTAGCGGTCGAGGTCGAACGGGCGTTGATCGCCGCGGGCCGGCCGGCGTACCTGCTGGACGGTGACAACCTGCGGCACGGGCTCAACGGCGACCTCGGGTACTCGGCCGCGGACCGCAGCGAGAACATCCGCCGGGTCGGCGAGGTGGCTCGGCTGTTCGCTGATGCGGGGATCGTCGCCATCGTCCCGGTGATCAGCCCCTACGACGTCGACCGGGCACGAGCGCGCGAGATCCACGAGGCGGTGGGGTTGCCGTTCGTGGAGGTGTTCGTCGACACGCCGCTCGCGGTGTGCGAGGCCCGTGATCCCAAGGGCCTGTACGCGAAGGCGCGGGCCGGTGAGATCACCGGGTTCACGGGCATCGACGACCCCTACGAGCCGCCCGAGAACCCCGACCTGCGTCTCACGCCCGACGACGGTGACCCCGTCGCACAGGCGGCTCTGGTCCTGGCGCTGGTCCCCTGACCGTTCCTCATCGGCCGAAGGAAGGGCTACGGTCGGGGGCGGTGGCGTACCGGCTGATCGCCGACGGCGTGGTGCTGATCCACTTCGGGTTCATCCTGTTCGTCGCGCTGGGCGGCCTGCTGTCCTGGCGGTGGCCCCGGCTGATCGTGGGCCACATCGCCGCCGTGGCCTGGGGTGCCGGGATCGTGGCCATCGGCTGGGACTGCCCGCTGACGCCGATCGAGAAGCACTTCCGTCGCCTCGGCGGTGAGCAGGGCTACTCGGGCGGCTTCGTCGACCGGTACATCGAGGGTGTCATCTACCAGGACGACTTCACGCCCTGGCTGCGGCTCCTGGTCGCCGTGCTCGTGGGTGTGGGCTGGGCCGGTCTCTACCTCCGCCGGCGCCGCCGGACCGATGACTTTCGGCCCGTGGGGTAGTCCCTATCTCGTGGTACCGAACTCTGAACCCCGATAAGGGAGAGCATCCATGAGTCTTCCCCATGTCGTCTCCCGCGAGGACTGGCTGGTGGCGCGCAAGGAGCTGCTCGCCAAGGAGAAGCAGCTGACCCGGCAACGCGACGCGCTCAACGCCGACCGGCGGCGGCTGCCGATGGTGCGGATCGACAAGGACTACGTGTTCGATGGCCCTGACGGCAAGGCCAGCCTGCTCGACCTGTTCGAGGGGCGCCGCCAGCTCATCGTCTACCACTTCATGTTCCACCCCGATTGGGACGACGGCTGCCCCAGCTGCACCGCCGGGGCCGACGAGGTGTCCAAGGGCCTCCTGGAGCATCTGCACCTCCGGAACACGACGCTGGCCTACGTGTCACGGGCACCGATCGCCAAGATCGAGGACTACAAGTCCCGCAAGGGCTGGATCTTCCCCTGGCACTCGTCCTTCGGCAACGACTTCAACTACGACTTCCACGTCACGCTCGACGAGTCGGTGCTGCCCTTCGAGTACAACTACCGCACCAAGGCCGAGATCGAGGCGACGGGCTTCCCGCTCGGCGAGTGGGAGCAGCCCTTTGACCTGCACGGCCACAGCTGCTTCCTCCGGGTCGACGACGACGTGTTCCACACCTACTCGATGTACGCGCGCGGCGCCGAGACCGTCGGCGGCTCCTACTACTTCCTCGACCTGACGGCGCTCGGCCGCCAGGAGGAGTGGGAGGAGCCCAAGGGCCGATCCGACGAGGTCCGGGGACCGAACCCCGACTTCGCCGAGTAGCTACCGTCGTGGTCAGCGGGTGAGCGGCTTGTAGCGGATGCGGTGGGGCTGGTCGGCCTCGGCGCCCAGCTCCTTGCGGCGCCACGCCTCGTACTCGCTGAAGTTGCCCTCGAACCACCGCACCTGGCTCTCGCCCTCGAACGCCAGGATGTGGGTCGCGATCCGGTCGAGGAACCACCGGTCGTGGCTGATGACGACGGCACAGCCGGGGAACGCCTCGAGCCCGTCCTCCAGCGCCCGCAGCGTGTCGACGTCGAGGTCGTTGGTCGGCTCGTCGAGCAGCAGCACGTTGCCGCCACGCCGCAGCATCTTGGCCAGGTGCAACCGGTTGCGCTCGCCGCCCGACAGCACACCCACCTCCTTCTGCTGGTCCGAGCCCTTGAAGTTGAACGAGGCCACATAGGCGCGCCCGTTGACCTCGCGGCTGCCCAGCTTGAGCAGGTCCTGGCCGTCGGTGATCTCGTCGTACACGGTGCGCTCGGCGTCGAGGCTGTCGCGGCTCTGGTCGACATAGGCGAGCTCGACCGACGAGCCGACCGCGATCGCGCCCGCGTCGGTGGCCTCCTGGCCCGTCAGCATCCGGAACAAGGTGGTCTTGCCGGCACCGTTCGGACCGATGATGCCGACGATGCCTGCGGGCGGCAGCGAGAACGAGAGGTCGTCGATCAACAACCGGTCGCCGTAGCCCTTGGACAGCCCCTGCACCTCGATCACCTGGCCGCCGAGGCGCGGGCCGGGCGGGATGTGGATCTGCAGCTTCTCCGGGCCGCGCTCGGCAGCCTCGGCCTCGGCGCGCAGCTTGTCGTACGCCCCGAGTCGGGCCTTGCCCTTGGCCTGACGGGCACGCGGCGCCATCCGCACCCACTCGAGCTCGCGCTGCAACGTGCGGCGGCGGGCGGAGTCGGCCCTCTCCTCGTGGGCCAGACGCTGCTCCTTCTGCTCGAGCCAGCCCGAGTAGTTGCCCTCGAACGGGTAGCCGCGGCCTCGGTCCAGCTCGAGGATCCAGCCCGCCACGTTGTCGAGGAAGTACCGGTCGTGGGTGATGGCGACCACCGTGCCGTGGTAGTCGCGCAGGAAGCGCTCGAGCCACGCCACCGACTCGGCGTCGAGGTGGTTGGTGGGCTCGTCGAGCAACAGGAGGTCGGGCCGCGCCAGCAACAGCCGGCACAGAGCGATCCGGCGGCGCTCGCCGCCCGACAGCGTCGTGACCTCGGCGTCGCCGGGTGGAAGCCGTAGCGCGTCCATGGCGATGTCGATCGTGCGCTGCAGGTCCCACGCGCCGGCCGCTTCGATGCGGCCCTCGAGGTCGGCCTGGCGGGCGCCGAGCTTGTCGTAGTCGGCGTCGGGATCGGCCCATCCCGCCATCACCTCGTCGTACTCGGTGAGCAGCCCGGCGACCTGACCGACGCCGTCCATGACGTTGCCGTGCACGTCCTTGGCGTCGTCGAGTTGCGGCTCCTGGGTGAGCATGCCGACGCTGAACCCCGAGGTGAGGTGGGCCCGGCCGCTGTAGCCGTCGTCGACGCCGGCCATCACCGCCAGCAGCGACGACTTGCCGGCGCCGTTCGCCCCGAGGACCCCGATCTTGGCGCCGGGGTAGAAGGCCAGCGTGATGTCCTTCAGGACCTCATTGTCGGGAGGGTAGAAGCGACTCACCTTCTGCATCGTGAAGATGAACTGGGCACTCATCGGGCACTCCGCACGACGGCCGACGGTAGTCCTCGCCGGTGGCCCGCCAGGACATCGGCGGAACCGGGTCGGCGGCCTGGCGTGTCGTACGCGACGAGGACCGGGCCGCGACGAATCGGGGCCGCCATGCGTCCAAGTCCTTGGGCAGTCAGGCACATCAGGAGGGCACGGTGGGGACGACTCGCGAAGTCCTGGGGATCGACGGCCGCCAGCGGGCGGCGTTCGAGCGCGACGGGTTCATCCTGGTCAGAGGGGTCCTGGGTCACGACGAGGTGGAGCACTACCGCGACGCGCTCGATCGCGTCTACCGCCGTGAAGCCGCAGCGGGCCGCCTCGGACCGGACCGCGCGATGCACAAGCTGAGTGCCGTCACCCACTGCCCCGAGGCCGTCGGCCTGATCGACCATCCCCGCACGTTCCCGCTGGTGTGGTCGATCCTCGGCTGGAACATCCACGTCTACCACTCGCACCTCGACGTCCATCCGCCGATCAGCCGTCCGCTGCCGCCGCGCTTCGAATGGCACCAGGACGGCGGCCGGCAGAATCGTGAGCTGGCTGTCGAGCCCCGGCCGCGGCTATCGGTGAAGGTGGCCTACTGGCTGTCCGACGTGTCCGAGCCCGGGCGCGGCAACATGCGCGTCGTCCCTGGCAGCCATCGCACACCGCGGATCGACGGGCCTCCCCGCCGCGATATGTCCTGGCCCGACCCCGACGGAGCGATCGACGTGTGTGCCGAGGCCGGCGACGTGGTGCTGTTCGATCGGCGACTGTGGCACGCCCGGTCGAACAACTGCTCCGAACAGCCGCGCAAGGTGATCTTCTTCGGCTACACGTTGCGCTGGGTCACGGTCCGCGACGACGTGGCGGACCTGCCGAAACGGCCGTGGTGGGCGGAGCTGCGGCCCGTGCAGCAGCAGCTGCTGGGCGGAGTCGGTGACGGCGGCGACCACGCCTGGGGCCACTACCCCGCGGAGGTGCCGCTCTACAACTGGCTCGCCGAGCGCGGCCTGTTCGATCATGCGAATCCGCCCCTGAAACCCTGATAGCCCCACCCGGTTATCCTCCCGCCGATGCGGCAGGTGCAGACCTTGGTCCAACTCTCCGACGAGTTGGTGGCCCTGCTCGATCGGCGGGCGGCGCGTGAAGGGGTTTCCCGGTCGCGGATCATCCGCGCGGCGGTCGAGGCGTACGTCGACGTTGACCGTCTCGTGGACGAGCAGATGGTCGCGGGCTATCGGGCCCACCCCCAGGCACCCAACGACCCGTGGATCCTCGGTGGCGACCGACGCCGTGGGGATGCCTGGGCCGAGCTCGACTGGTGAGACGGGGCGAGGTGTGGTGGGCCGAGCCACCGGGGGAGCGACCCCGTCCGGTCGTCGTCCTCACCCGGGATCGGGCCATCGCGGCGATGGAGCGGGTGCTGGTGGCGCCGCTCACGACCACGGTGCGCGGGGTCCCCACCGAGGTGCCACTCGGTCGGCGGGACGGGCTGCCGACGGCATGCGTCGTCTCGCTGGACGACCTCGCCCCGATCGCGAAGGACTACCTGGTCGAGTGCATCACGTCGCTGTCGGCCGACCGCACCGAGGAGATCGGGCGCGCGCTGCGGCGCGCCACCGGCTGCTGACCTGGCGGGGCTACGTCGCGGCGCGCCGGTCGGGCTGGACCGACACGATCTCGCTGAGGCGGAGGACGACGTCGTCGTCGTCGACGACGAGCCAGGCACTGTCCTTCGCACAGGACAGGAGCGTGCCGCGCCAGGTCGCGGCGAAGGTACGGACGATCACGGCGGCGCCGAGAAGCGGACGGAGGGCCCGGTTGGTCACCGGGCCCCGCTGGACGATGGTCGGACGCATGCAAACCCCCCTTGATTCCTGACGATTCGCGATTCGATGCGCTAGCTGTCGTTCGTTGCCGGGGTGGTCGATGGCTGATATGCGCGACGCATTACCCTTCCAACCGCTGAGGCAGGCGTTACATATCTGTATCGACACGAGCCGTAGCGACTTCGGAGGCTGGGTGACCGACAGCAACGACACCCACGAGGCCGTCCTGGAAGCGGTCGGGCTGCGCAAGTCCTTCGGCGACCTCGTCGCGGTCGACGGCGTCGACGTCCGGATCTCGCCGGGCGAGACCTACGGGTTGCTCGGCCCCAACGGCGCCGGTAAGACCACGACGATCTCGATGATCGCCGGGTTGTTGCCGCCAGACGCCGGCCAGGTCACGGTCGACGGGCGCCCTGTCACGATCGGCAACGTCGCCGCCAAGGCGGCGATCGGCCTCGTCCCTCAGGAGCTCGCGCTCTATCCCGACCTCACCGCACGCGAGAACCTGAGCTTCTTCGCCACGCTCTACGGGTTGTCCAAGCGCGAGCTCGCTGGCCGCGTCGCCGAGGTGCTCAAGGTCATCGGGCTCACCGACCGGGCCGGCGACCTCACCCGCGAGTACTCCGGCGGCATGAAGCGACGGCTCAACATCGGTATCGGGCTGCTGCACCATCCACAGCTCCTGATCCTCGACGAGCCGACCGTTGGCGTCGACCCACAGTCCCGCAACGCGATCCTCGAGAACGTCGAGCGGCTGTCGGGCGCAGGGATGGCGGTCCTCTACACGACCCACTACATGGAGGAGGCTGAGCGGCTGTGCGACCGGGTGGGGATCATCGACGAGGGTGAGATCAAGGCCGAGGGGAGCCGGCGCGAGCTCGTCGCCCTGGTCGGCGAAGGCGACCGGGTCACGCTCAAGGCGGTCGGCGCCCTCGAAGCCGCAGCCGAGGCGGCGCGTCGGCTCGACGGGGTCGAGTCCGTCTCCGCGGGGTCCGACGGAATCGACGTGGTCGCCGGCGACGCCCGATCCCTGCTGCCAGCGCTGCTGGTCGAGGTTCACGAGGCCGGGGCCAACGTCCGCGGTGTCGAGGTCGCCGAGCCCGACCTCGAGTCCGTGTTCCTGCATCTCACCGGCAAGGCGCTCCGGGACTGAGCAGGCACCGAGCTTGAGGGGATCCCTGCACGCCGTCGCCACCATCCTGGTCAAGGACCTACGGCTGCGGGTGCGTGACCGCTCGGCGTTCGTGATCGGCGTGGTCGCCCCGCTCACGCTGGCGCTGATCCTCAGCCAGGTGGTCGGCGACTTCGGGGAGGGCGAGTTCGAGGCCACCTTCGCCGTGGTCGACGAGGACGGTGGTCCGGCTGCAGCGATGCTCCCGGACGTCGCGGCGCAGGTTCCGGGGGTCACCGTCGAGACCGACCTCGACGAGTCCGAGGCGCGGGCGATGGTCGACGACGGTGACGTCGAGGCGGCGGTGGTCGTCCCGGCGGGGTTCTCGGCGTCGGTGATCGAGCCGAACCGAACCGATCCACTCGAGCTGGTGGTCGTCGGCAACGTCGACGCCGAGCTGAGCGTCGAGGTCGCACGGGCGATCGTCGACCGGTACGCGGCGGGGATCGACGCCGCCCGCCTGTCGGTGCAACTGGTGGCCCCGGACGGCTCGGCGTCACCGGCGTTGTTCGGCGAGGCCGCGCAGCAGCCGCCCCCGATCAACCTCGAGCAACTGCCGGCCGACGATCGCGAGCTCGATTCCACGACCTACCTGATGGCCGGGCTGGGAGTGTTGTTCCTGTTCTTCCTGGTGCAGTTCGGTGTGGTCGGCCTCCTGGAGGAACGCCAGGGCGGCACGCTGGTCCGGTTGCTGGCAGCCCCCATCCATCCGCTGGCGATCCCGGCCGCGAAGGCGCTGACCAGTGTGGTGCTCGGCCTGGTCGGGATGGCGTCGCTGGTGCTGGTCTCCTCGCTCTTCCTGGGCGCCGACTGGGGCGATCCGTTCGCGGCCGCGGTGCTGGTCGGCGCGGTCGTCCTCGCCGCGGTGTCGATCGTGGCGCTGGTCGTCGGCGTGGCTCGGACGGCCGAGCAGGCAAGCAACGCCCAGTCGGTGATCGCCCTGGTCCTGGGGCTGCTTGGGGGATCGTTCTTCCCGATCAGCCGGGGTGAAGGCTTGCTGACCCGCCTGTCGGCCCTGACGCCGCACTACTGGTTCCTCCGGGGCCTCGGTGACGGGCAGGCCGGAGGGGTCGGCGACGTCGTCCGCCCGGTGCTGGCCCTGCTGGCGTTCGCTGTGGTGATCGGCGCGGTCGGAGCGGTGCTCCTGGCGCGAGGAACGTGGCGGAGAGCGCTGTGAGCGACGTTGGCATCGCGAGCAACCTGCGTCGGCTCCTGGCCATCGCGGTGGTCGAGCTGCGGCGGCTGTTCCGCGAGCGCTGGAACATCTTCTTCGTCCTCGTCTTCCCGATGTTGCTGGTCTTCGTCCTGGGCCTCGTGTTCGGCGGCGGCTTCGACTCGGTGCTGGGGGTCGTGGCACCGGCCGACGACGCCCTGGCGGACGACCTGGTCGCGAGCATCGACGAGACCGACCAGGTCGACGTGCAGCGCTACGACAGCACTGACGAGCTGCGCACGGCCGTCGAACGCGGGTCGGTGCGGGCGGGCGTCGTGCTGCCGGAGGAGTACACCGCCCAGCTGAGCGCGGGCGGGACCGCGCAACTCGGGTTCCTGACGCGGCCGGACGGTCTCGGCAGTGAGCTGCGCTCGGTGGTCGAGGCCGCCGTCGGCGACCAGACCGTTGCCCTGCAAGCGGCGCAGTTCGACGTCGCCCAAACCGGGGCGAGCTTTGACCGGTCGCTTGCGGCGGCCCGCGAGGCCGAGCAGTCGACCGAGCCCGTTTCGGTCCGCACGATGACCGTCGGCGAGGAGCTGTTCCCCGAGGAGCTGGGCCAGTTCGGCCAGGGCGCCACCTCCCAGCTGGTGCTGTTCATGTTCGTCACCGGGCTGGCGGGTTCGAGCGCGCTGATCCTGACGCGGCAGCTGGGCGTCGCTCGACGCATGTTCTCGACCCCGTCGTCCTCGGCGGTGGTGCTGGGTGGCGAGGCCGTCGGCCGGTTCGCGGTGGTCGCGTTCCAGGGCACCTACATCATGTTGGGCACCTGGTTGGTGTTCGACGTCGACTGGGGCGACCCCTTGGGGGTCGTGGTGCTGATGTTGGTCTTCGGGGCCGTCGCCACGGGCGCGGCCATGCTCGCGGGCGCGCTGTTCCGCAACGAACAGCAGGCCGGCGGGGTCGGCGTGGTGTTCGGGCTCGGGCTCGCCGCCCTCGGTGGATGCATGGCCCCGCTGGAGATCTTCTCGCCGACGATGCGAACCATCGCCCACATCACACCGCACGCCTGGGCGCTCGACGGGTTCTCCGAGCTCGTGAACCACGACAGCACGGTCCTCGACATCCTGCCCGAGCTCGGTGTGCTCACGGCGATGGCGACCGTCCTGCTGGTCCTCGGTACCCGCCAGTTCCGCCGCGCGATCATCCGGTCGTAGCGCGGTCAGAGAATGCTCGAAGGTCGGAGACGGAGGACCCCGCTGACGTGGAGCTGTTGGCCACCCCGGTACGATCGGTGACCGTGGGTGACGAGCCACGATCGACGACGGGCCAGGATCCTCGACAACCAACCGACGCTCTCGGGCCGAACGCCTGGCTGGTCGACGAGATGTACGAGCAGTACCTCGCGAACCCGACCTCGGTGAGCGACGCATGGCGCGAGTTCTTCGCCGACTACCGGCGCGAAACCGACCATCGGACACCACCCATTTCGGCTGCTCCGTCGGCCACCGGCGCCACGGCCAGCCCACCGTCGGCGGCTCCAACTGACGGCACCGCGGCTCCCTCCACGCCAGGCCCGGCGGCATCAGTCGCCCAACCGGCACCACCGGTCGCAGCCACCGAGGACAGCGGGGCCAGACCGGACGCCACCCGGGTCACGGGGTCGCAGGCGCCCGCGGCTACGACGGCGACTCCCGCGACGTCCTCGGCAGCTCGGGGTGCCCCGTCGACGGCGGCCACCGCCGAGCCGGCCCAGGACGCCGCGCGCGAGACGGCCGAGGAGGTCCCCGGCGACCCGCTGCGGGGAGCCGCCGCCCGGATCGTCACGAACATGGAGGCCAGCCTTGCGGTCCCCACCGCGACCAGCTTCCGCAGCGTCCCCGCCAAGTTGCTCGAGGTCAACCGCCGGGTGATCAACGGTTACCTGGGGCGCACCCGTGGGGGCAAGGTCAGCTTCACGCACATCATCGGCTTCGCCGTGGTGAAGGCCATCGCCGAGTCGGTCCCCCAGATGGGCTCGACGTTCGCCGAGGGCCCCGACGGCAAGCCCCGCATCGTGCGTCACGACCACATCGGCCTCGGCATCGCGGTCGACGTCGAGAAGTCCGACGGCAGGCGCACCCTGCTGGTCCCGGTCATCAAGGACGCAGACACCCTCGACTTCCGGGCGTTCTGGGGGACCTACGAGGAGCTGATCCGCAAGGTCCGCTCCAACAAGCTGTCACCCGACGACTTCGCCGGCGCCACCGTGTCGCTCACCAACCCCGGCACGATCGGTACCATGCAGTCGGTGCCCCGGCTCATGCAGGGCCAGGGCGTGATCGTCGGCCTCGGCGCCATCGACTACCCGACCGAGTGGCGCGGTGCCGACCCCGAGGCGCTCGCCGACCTCGGGGTGTCCAAGGTGCTCATGGTCACCTCCACCTACGACCACCGCATCATCCAGGGTGCCGAGTCCGGGCTGTTCCTCAAGCGGGTCGAGGAGTTGCTGCTCGGGGCCGACGACTTCTACGACCGGATCTTCCAGAGCCTCGGCGTCCCCTACGAGGCGATCCTGTGGCGCCAGGACATCAACCCGCTCAACCGCGAGGAGTCCCTGCTCGAGAAGCAGATGGCGGTCGCAACGCTGATCCGGGTCTACCGGGTGCGGGGGCACCTCATCGCCGACCTCGACCCGCTGCGGTGGAAAGAGCCGCACATGGCGCCCGAGCTCGACCCCGCGACCTACGGGCTCACCATCTGGGACCTCGACCGCGAGTTCCTCACCGGCGGCCTCGGCGGCAAGGAGAAGATGACGCTCAGCGAGATCCTCCGGGTGCTGCGCGACGCCTACTGCCGCACGTCGGGCGTCGAGTACATGCACATCCAGGACCTCGACGAGCAGCACTGGATCCAGTCGATGGTCGAGTCCAACGGCCACGACCTCGGCCTCGAGGACCAGCGCCACATCCTCGAGCGGCTCAACGCGGCCGAGGCGTTCGAGAAGTTCCTCGGCACCAAGTGGCTGGGTCAGAAGCGCTTCGGGCTCGAGGGGGTCGAGAGCCTCATCCCGGTGCTGGATGCCATCCTCGAGCTGGCTGCGGACGACCACCTCGACCGCGTGGTCATGGGCATGCCGCACCGGGGCCGGTTGAACGTGCTCGCGAACATCGTCGGCAAGTCCTACGACCAGATCTTCAAGGAGTTCGAGGGCACGATCGACCCCGACGCCGTCCAGGGCACCGGCGACGTGAAGTACCACCTGGGCCAGTCCGGCAAGTTCCAGAGCCGCAAGGGCGTCCGGATCGGCATCGAGCTGGCGGCCAACCCCAGCCACCTCGAGGCCGTCGACCCGGTGGTGGTCGGGATGGCACGCGCCCGCGAGGACCAGATCAACGACCCCGAGGCCTACTCGGTGCTGCCGGTCCTCATGCATGGCGACGCAGCGTTCGCCGGTCAGGGTGTGGTGGCCGAGACCCTCAACATGAGCGACATCAAGGGCTACCGGGTGGGCGGCACCGTCCACATCGTGGTCAACAACCAGATCGGGTTCACCACCAACCCCGAGGCCGCCCGGTCGGGCTTCTACTCGACCGACGTCGGCAAGATGGTGCAGGCGCCGATCTTCCACTGCAACGCCGACGACCCTGAGGCCTGCGTGCGGGTGGCCCGGCTGGCCTACGCCTACCGCCAGCGCTTCCACAAGGACGTGGTCATCGACCTGGTCGGCTACCGCCGCTACGGCCACAACGAGGGCGACGACCCCAGCTACACCCAGCCGTTGATGTACGCCAAGATCGACCAGCGCCGCTCGGTGCGCAAGCTCTACACCGAGTCGCTGGTCAAGCGGGGCAAGCTCTCGTTGGAGGAGTGCGAGCAGGCGCTCGACGACTTCCAGAAGCGGCTGCAGCAGGCCCTGGAGGAGACCCGGCAGTCCGCGCCGCCGGCCGGCCTGCGCGCCGCGGTGCCCCCGCCTCCGGTCGGATGCCTGCCACCGGTCTCCACCGGTGTCGACCGTGCGGTGCTCGACCGGATCTACGACACGTTCGCCGCCTGGCCCGCCGAGTTCCACATCCACCCGAAGCTGCAGCGCCAGTTCGAGACCCGCGACCACATGGTGCGCGACGACGGCGAGGTCGACTGGGCCACTGCCGAGGCCCTCGCGTTCGGGTCGTTGCTCCTGGACGGCGTCGACATCCGCCTCGCCGGCCAGGACTCCCGTCGGGGGACCTTCAGCCAGCGCCACGCGGTGCTGGTCGACTACGAGAACGGCTCCGAGTGGGCGCCGCTGGCGCACCTGGGGCCCGACCAGGCCAAGTTCTGGATCTACGACTCACTGCTCTCCGAGTACGCGGCGCTGGGCTTCGAGTACGGCTACTCGGTGGCGAACAAGGACGCGCTGGTCTGCTGGGAGGCCCAGTTCGGCGACTTCGTCAACGGCGCCAGCACGATCATCGACCAGTACCTGGTCGCCGCGGAGGACAAGTGGGGCCAGACGTCGGGGCTGGTGCTGTTGCTTCCGCACGGCTACGAGGGCCAGGGGCCGGAGCACAGCTCGGCGCGCATCGAGCGGTTCCTCACCCTGTGCGCCGAGGACGACATCCAGCTCGCCAACGCCACCACCGCCGGCCAGTACTTCCACCTGCTGCGGCGACAGATGCACCGGGCGATCCGCAAGCCGCTCATCGTCTTCACCCCCAAGTCGCTGCTCCGGGCCCGGCCGACCCGCTCGCCGATCGAGGCGCTCACCGAGGGCAGCTTCCGTGAGGTGCTCGACGACCCGGGTGTCGCCAGCCCCGCCGACGTGCGACGCATCGTGCTCTGCTCCGGCAAGATCGGCCAGGAGGCCATCGCCGAACGTGCCAAGCGGTCGGCGGACGGCGTGGCGATCGTGCGCGTCGAGCAGCTCTACCCGTGGCCACACGAGCAGCTGGCCGGGGTGGTCGCCTGTTACCCCCAGGCCAAGGAGCTGTACTGGCTCCAGGAGGAGCCCGCGAACATGGGTGCCTGGGCCTTCGCCCAGGACCGGTTGGCCGAGCCATTCTCGGACACCCACCGGGTGCTTCGGGTGAGCCGCCACGAGTCCGGCAGCCCAGCGACCGGCTCGCTGACCATCCACCTGCAGGAGCAGGAAGCCCTCCTCGACGCTGCGCTGCGGCTCGACTGACTCCGTCGAGGGCGGTTCCGAGGCGGCGCGAAGGTCGGATCCGGCCGTCGGATTGTTATTTACTGACGCGTCAGTCTAACGTGTCGGACGTCACAAGTACCTAAGGGGGGATCTACTTGCGCACGTCCAGATCACTGCTCCGCCGCATCCTCGCAACGACGGCACTGGCTGCCGCCGTGCTCACCGGGCCGGTGACCACCAGCCCGCCTGCACACGCCCAGGCCGCCAACCCGTTCGAGCGAGGCCCGGCGCCAACCAACACCAGCATCAACGCGGCCCGAGGCCCGTTCGCCACATCTCAGGTGAGCGTCTCGGACTTCTCCACGCCGGGCTTCGGCGCCGGCACCATCTACTTCCCGACCGATACCAGCCAGGGGACGTTCGGCGCCGTCGCCATCGCCCCCGGCTTCACCGCGACGCAGTCCAGCATGGCCTGGTACGGGCCCAGGCTGGCATCACAAGGGTTCGTGATCTTCACGATCAACACGAACTCGAGATTCGACCAGCCGGCGAGCCGCGGCGACCAGCTGTTGGCGGCGCTCGACTACCTGGTGAACACCAGCTCGGTGCGCACCCGGATCGACCGCAACCGGTTAGGGGTGATGGGTCACTCGATGGGCGGAGGCGGCACCCTGGAGGCCGCGGACGAGCGTTCGTCGCTCCAGGCGGCCATCCCGCTCACCGGCTGGCACACCGACAAGACGTGGCAAGGCGTCGACGTGCCGACGTTGATCGTCGGTGCCGAGAACGACTCGGTCGCGTCGGTGACCTCGCACTCCGAGCCGTTCTACAACAGCCTGCCGGGGAATCTCGACAAGGCGTACCTGGAGCTGAACAACGCCAGCCACTTCGCGCCGAACTCGTCCAACACGACCATCGCCCGCTACAGCATCGCGTGGCTCAAGCGCTTCATCGACAACGACACGCGCTACGAGCAGTTCCTGTGCGGCGCACCTCATCAGTCGTTCCTGCAGGGAGGCACGATCTCGGAGTACCGGGACACCTGCCCCCACTCGTAGGGCATCCACCGGCGCCCGACCGTCGGGGAGGGCAGGCCAGGCGCTGATGGCGTGGGAGGGCGGTCGCAGCTGGTCGCGACCGCCCTTCGGCGCGTGAAGCCCGTGCGGCGATGGGCACTTGCGCGTCCGGCGCCCTACCATCCGTGGTCTTGGCGTCAGGGGGGTGTCGCCAGTGCTCCGAACCACGAATCCTCCGGCCTTCGGGTCCGGTACGCGCTGGGCGGCCTCGGTCGGCGCCGTCGTCGCCGGAGCGGCGATGGTCTGGATGGCGGGTCCCGCTGTCGCCGGGCCCGAGCGGACCGACCGCTACGTTCTGGCCCACGCGCTGACGGCACTTCTGTTCCTGGTCGTCGGCATCGCCGCGGTCTGGCAGGTGCTTCAGGTCGGCCCGCGCGAGTACCGGTCGTTCTGGCAGCGCTGGGCGGGCGCCTCGCTCCTCGGCAGCCTCGCAGCGGTCGCCGCCGTCCTGTCGGTCGCGACCCACGACCAGGTGTTCCTCCTGCTCGACATGACGCTCCTGGTGGCGGCGGTGCCCCTGTGGGTGTCGGCGACGCTGCTGATGGTGCGACACCACGCCGGGCGCCGCAGCGTCTCGGTCGACCTGGTGGATGCGCTGAGCGCTCTGCTGGTCCTGGGGACTCCTGGCGTGCTGCTGGTGGCCGAGCCGCTCGCCGAGACCGACAAGCTGGCGTTCGCGGTGCCGTTCGCCGTGGCCGCCGTGACTGCGCCCGTGTCCGTCTATCTGAGCGTGGTGAACCTGTCCCGCATCCCCGCCGGTGAACGGGCGGCCTACGGCGTCGGCGTCGCTCTCGGGGCTGCGACCGGCGTGAACCTCACCATGCAGCTGGCGCGGGTGCTCGGCGGGCTGACGTTGCCGCTGCGGGCCTTCGTCGCGGTGCACGTGGTCAACATGGCGCTGGTGATGGCGACGCCCCTCTGGTCGCATCGGCGTCCGACGGGGCGGCTCGCCCTGCTGCCCGAGCACCGTCAGGTTCGCCAGGTGAACCCCATGCCGTACCTCAGCGCCGCGCTGCTACCGGTGACCGGCGTCTACGCGTTCCTCACCCGCGAGGACCGCGCTTGGGGTGTCTGGCTCTTCGTCGTGGTCGTGCTCGCCGTGGTCGTCCTCAACGCGGTGCGGTACACAGCGATGAGCCGCGAGACCCGACGGCTCTACGCGGGCATCGCCCACATGGCGGAGGAGCGGCGCCGGCTGCTGACACGGATGCTGCGGGGGCTGGAGGACGACCGGCACCGCACGGCGACCGAGCTGCACAGCCAGGCCGTCGGCTCGCTGGCTACCCTCGGCACGTTGATGCAGCTGGCGTGGGTCGCGCTGCCCGGAGACACGGCGCGCACCGTCACCGAGACCGTTGCCAGGCTCCAGGACGACCTGACGGCCCGCGCCGAGCACCTGCGCCAGCTCATGCTGGCCATACGCTCACCGGCATTCGCCAGCGAGTCCCCGACGTGCTTGGAGTCGCCGGGGAACGACACCTTGGCTGCGGCGCTGCTCGCGTACGCGTCGGACCTCGGCTCGGACGATCGGCGGCCGGCGATTCGGGTCGAGGTCGACCCGGAGTTGCGCCTGGACTGGAGCACGATGACCGTCCTGTTCCGAATCGCGCAGGAGGCGCTGCTCAACGCGATCCAGCACGCGCGCGCCGCGACGATCGTCGTGACCGTCACCGGCGGGCACGGGTCCGTCGTGGTCGAGGTGGAGGACGACGGAGTCGGTTTCGTGGCGGGTGACGTGGCCCGCGGCTCGGGTCTCGCGGCGATGGAGCTGTTCACCCAGCTGGGGGGCGGACACATGACCGTGCGCTCCACGCTGGGGGAGGGCACGTCGGTGCGCAGCGAGCTCGGTGGATGGGGCAACGGCGATGGGCATGTCGACGGCCCGCCGCAGAGCTGGCCCGGCGAAGGGACCGGCAGCGAGGGCGGGCCGGCCCCCCGAGCGGGCCATCGTGCCCAGCGGCACCTGCGGGCCATCGTCGGCTCGGACGACCACTAACTACCGCACTCAGAGCAGGTCGAGCGCTGCCAGGCCGGCCCGGATGTACTGCTCGGCGGTGCTGGTGGCCTGGTCCTGGGTGATCTGGCCGGCCATCCACAGCTCGCAGACGTGGAGCAACGCCCCCATGGTGGCGGCTGCCCCGGCCATCGTGCGGGCCAGAGGCTCGCCCGCCGGGGCGAGCAGCTGGTTCAGCTCGCCGGCCATCTGCGCCCGAACCGCCACCGCATGGCCGACGACGCCGGCGTCGCCCGACCCCCACGGCTCGAGGATCAGCAGCCGGTAGCCGTCGGGGTGCTGACCGAAGTACCCGAACAGCGCGCTGACGAAGCCCGACAGCCGAGCCTCGGCCGGTGTCGGCGTCCCGGTCGCGCCCCGGACCACGTCGACGACCTGGCCGACCAGCCGGTCCATCACCTCGCGGTAGAGCTCGGGCCGGCCGTCGGAGAAGTAGTGGTAGAGGAGGGTCTTCGAGACGCCGGCCAGGGTGGCGACCTCGGCCAGGCCCGCCTGGGTGTAGCCCCGTTCGGCGAAGGTCTGCTCGGCCGCGTCGATGAGGAGCACCCGACGCTCCTTGGGGGTCAGCCTGGTGGTCTGCCTCTGCGCCTCGGCCACGTCACAACCTACACCAATAGTGACGAAGGTCACAGAACGTTTCGGGCGACAAGGCTTTCGATCGACGCGCTTGCGAGGCGATAATGATCGTTATCATAGGGTGCCGATCCTAAGGGGGACCCGCATGGCGTTCGATCAGTACTCCAGCAATCGCGAACTGATCGGTCGAGACGAGATCAACGACCTCGAAGCGATCCTCGCCGTGACCAACACCGACGTGGACGAGGCGGTCCACACCGTCGCCGACAACGCCGACGCCATCTTCACCTGGGACTACCACAAGGGCGCCCGGCCAGCGCTCAACAAACTCTACGAGAAGGCCAAGCACGCCCAGTGGAACGGCGAGACCGACCTACCCTGGGACACCGAGGTCGACCTCGAGAAGAACGCCGAGCTGCAGCGGCTCCAGTTCCAGGAGCTCCGCCAGGACGTGAGCGGCACCCCGTTCGAGAAGTTCAGCGACGACGACTGGAACCGCTTCTCGATCGAGTCCGACAACTGGACGCTGAGCCAGTTCATGCATGGTGAGCAGGGCGCTCTGCTGTGCACGGCCAAGATCGTCGAGACCGTGCCGTGGATCGATGCTAAGTACTACGCAGCCACCCAGGTCATGGATGAGGCCCGCCACGTCGAGGTGTTCGCGAAGTACCTCGACGAGAAGCACGAGGGCCACTACCCGATCAACGCCCACCTGAAGATGCTGTTGGACGACATCATCAACGACAGCCGCTGGGACATGACCTACCTGGGCTTGCAGATCATGGTCGAGGGCCTGGCCCTGGCCGCATTCGGTTTCATGTCGCAGATGTCGCCCGACCC
>JBOGHK010000024.1:0-25839 GCA_050744325.1 Acidimicrobiales bacterium | reverse complement strand
CCTGAAGTGAGGTGACCCGTTGTTGTCGGATGTCTGGTCGCGTGTCAGCGGATCGGGGCGGAGCCGCGATGTTGGTTGGTGGGTGTGGTGGTCAGGCCGCGGCAGCTGGTGGGGTCAGGGTGGTGGTGCCGTCGGGGTTGGTGGTGAGGTGCCAGCCGAGCGATCGCAGGTCGTCGAGCTTGCGGCGAGGTTGGCGTTCGGGATCGTTGCGGCGCTCGAAGTAGTCCTCGCTCAGGTCGTCCCAGCCGACGCCGTCGTGGAGGCTGTGCCAGGCGCCGATGAGGATGCTGTGCCCGACGGCCTTGCGGGCGCGGCGCACGCCCCGGCGGCCGACCAGGCGGCGGTATTGGGCGGCGAGGTAGGTGTCGTTGGTCTTGGACGCGGCCATGGCGGCGATGGCGAGGTTGCGTTGCAGCCAGCTGTCCCCGCGCCGGGCGGTGCCGTGCTTTTGCTTGCCGGCGGACTCGTGCTGGCCGGGGCACATGCCCGCCCATGACGCCAGATGTGGGGCGGTGGGGAACACCGACATGTCCACACCGATCTCCGCGATGATCGCCTCCGCGACGATCGTGTTGACCCCCGGGATCGTGGCCAGCCGGTCCCGGGCCTCAGCGAAAGGGGCGACCACCTCGTCGATACCGGCCTGCAATCGCCCGATCGACTCGTCGATGTAGTCCAGATGCGCCAGGATCTCACCCACGACCAGGGCATGGTTGACGCCGAAGCGGCCCGTCAGGGCGGCGCGCAACTGGGGGATCTTCGTACGGAGCTTCCCGCGGGCCAACTCGGCAAGAACCTCGGGATCCCGGGACCCTCCGACCAGGGCGTCGAGCATGTCCCGGCCGGACTTCCCGAGGATGTCCGAGGCCACGCTGGACAGCTTCACCCCGGCGTCCTGCAGGACCTTGTCCAACCGTTGGGTCTCCCGGGTGCGTTCCTCCATCCGGGCCCGCCGATAGCGGCACAGGTTGCGTAGCTCCCGGATCGCCGGAGGCGGCACAAAACTCTTGCGGACCAGCCCGAAACGCACCAGCCGGCAGATCCAATCAGCGTCGGCCATGTCGGTCTTGCGGCCCGGCACGTTGTGCATGTGCCGGGCGTTCAGCAACCAGCAGTCCACCGCGTCTTCCAGGATGTAGAACACCGGCTTCCAAAAGACCCCGGTGGCCTCCATCCCGACCCGGGTCACCCCGTGACCAACCAACAAGTCCCCCAACCCCAGCAGATCCTCGGTGAACGTCGCGAACTCCGCGACATGCTTCACCACCCCGCCCCGGCCATCAGGCACCCGCACACAGGCCGCCACCATGTCCTTGTGGACATCGAGGCCGGCCGACCGCTCGACGATCACCTCCAACTCGTCATCAACGTTGCTCACATCGAACCTCCCGCTCGTCGCGACTCTCCGCCGCGCCACGCTGGGAGGACCCGCCAAACGAAGTCTGAAGTCCGTGCTCGCAGCAACAATCAACGTTGCTCCGAGCCTCCACAGCACGCTAACGGACGAGCTCACAGCACCAAGAGCACCCAACGTCGACAGCGCGCACGCCCCACCACATTTCCCTCACCACCAGTGGGCCGCCAGACCCCCCACCGCTAACGGGCGTTGACCATCGCGTCGGCGGTGTTGGTGAAGTACTCGAGCAGGTGGGCCTCGACCACAGGGTGGATGCCGCGTTCGTCGACCAGCGAGTCGAGCGCCTCGGCCATGTGGCGCATCCACGCATCGCGCTCGGGCTCGCCGATCACGAAAGGGGCGTGACGCATGCGCAGCCGGGGATGCCCCCGCTCATCGGAATAGGTGGTCGGACCGCCCCAGTACTGGGCGAGGAACAGTGCCAGGTGCCGCTTCGACCCAGCGAGATCGTCGGGATAGAGCGGCCGGAGCAGGAGGTCGGTGGCCACCCGCCGGTAGAACCGCTCGATTAGCTCCTCGAAGAACGGCAGACCGCCGAGCGCGTCGTAGACAGTGGTCGCACGGTCACCAGCGGGCACGGCTTCCCAGGCTAATCGTGCTCGCGGAGGCCGCCGACACGCCGACCGCCGCCCCGTAGGGACCGACCGCCGGTCCATCTAGAGTCGGGCGATGCCGTCACGCCGGGCCGGGTCTGGATATCTCGTCCTCCCCGAGGGCTACGCCAGCGGGCCGGGCGTGCTGGTCCTTCATGCGTGGTGGGGCCTGACACCGTTCTTCAAGCAGGTCTGCGACCGGCTGGCCGACGAAGGCTTCGTCGCGTTGGCCCCCGACCTGTACGGCGGCCGGACCACCGACGATCCCGAGAGCGCCCGCGCTCTGCTGGCCGACACCGACATGGACGCAGCAGTGCAGCTGGTCCGCTCCAGCCTGTTCACGCTGCGGTCACTGCCCGCGACCCCCGAAGCGCCCGTCGGGGTCGTCGGGTTCTCGATGGGTGCGTCCTGGGCACTGTGGCTGGCCAGCCGGGTCCCCGACCTTGTCGGCGCCACGGTCGTGTTCTACGGCTCCCAGAACATCGACATGGCGCCGGCCACCTCGTCCTTCCTCGGCCACTTCGCCGAGACCGACGAGTTGGTCGCCGAGGACGAACTGACGCTGCTCGAAGCCGAGCTGCGTCTACTCGACAAGGACGTCACCTTCCACCGGTATCCGGATACCGAGCACTGGTTCTTCGAGTCGGACCGTCCCGCCTACCACGAGGCGTCGGCGAAGCTGGCGTGGGACCGCACCGTGGCCTTCCTCCACCAGCACCTCGATCGCGACCCCGACGAGGACTGACCCCCCGCAGGGCGGTCCCGCCGATCACCCACGACGTTGCTGTTCGGGCACGAGGAGCCCGCCCAACAGCAGCGAGATCGCACTGTCGCCGACGCGTTGGAGGCTGGTCGCGAAGGTGTCGGAGAAGTGCCGCCGGTTGATGCCCTCGACGAGGATGTCGACGAGCTCGACGATCGCCTCGGGGTCCCACCCGGCTTCGAGCTCTCCGGACGCCTGAGCCGCGCTGACCAGCGGAGCGAACCGCTCGACCAGCATGCGGTTGACCTCGGCGAGGGTCGCCCTCGTCCGCTCGTCGTCGAGCACGCGACCCCGGTAGGCGACCAACTCGGGTGTCCGCGCCGGGCGACGCAACACCTCGACGATGAACCGGACCAGCAGGCTGCGGTCGGTCTCGCCCGGTTCGCCGTCGGCAGCCACGACGGCCACCGTCTCGTTGATCCGGTCGAGGATGGCCGTGTTGACCAGGGTCTCGGTCGACGGGAAGTGGCGCCGCAGCTCGGGCTCGGACATCCCGGCCTCGCTGAGGACGGCCTCGGTCGTGGTGTCGTTGCCCTCGCGACGGAACACCTGCCAGGCCGCTTGGACCAGGCGCTCACGCTCCTTGGACTTGTGCTCTCCCCCGACCTTCGGCACTCCGACCCCTCCAACCCCAAGGCCCAGCCCCCGATCGGGGATTTCTACAGCCCGTAGCCGACCCAGGTCAATCAGCGGTCAAGACCCTGGCGGAGCTCGGCCACGAATGCCGCGGCAGCCTCGGATCCTGCGTCGGCGTCATCCAGTAGCCGCCGCACCAACGCCGAACCGACGATCACTCCGTCGGCGACCTCGGCGAGCTCGCCGGCTTGCGCCGCGGTCGAGACGCCGACGCCGACGAGGACCGGCTTGTCGGTGAGCTTCTTGAGCCGTACCGCGATCTCGAGTGCGCTGCGCCGTAGCTCGGACCGCTCGCCGGTGACGCCGAGCAGACCGATGCCGTACACCCAGCCCCGTGAGCGTCGGCAGATCCTGGCCAGCCGCTCGTCCGACCCCGTCGGCGCCGCCAGGAGCACCGTCGCCACGGCGGCGGCGTCGGCAGCGGCCGCCCACTGATCGACCTCCTCCAACGGCAGGTCGGGCACGATCGCGCCGGCGATCGCCGACTCGGCCAACGACGCTGCGAAGCGCTCGTGGCCGTGGTGGTGCACGGTGTTGTAGTAGGTCATCACCACCAGAGGCACGGCCCCGACATCGAGGCCCGCGCACGCGCTCACGATGCCCATGGGCGTCGCGCCCGCGCCCAGCGCCCGCTCGGAGGCCTCCTGGATGGTGGGTCCGTCCATGACCGGGTCGGAGAACGGGATCCCCACCTCGATCGCGTCCGCGCCAGCGTCGGCGACGGCCTCGACCACGCGCTGCCACCCGGGGAGCCCGCCGGTCACGTAGGGCACCAGCAGCTTCCGACCTCGGTCGCGCGCCGCCCGGAGCTGCGTCTCGAGCCTGCCCGTGTCGACGGCGTCGTGGGCGGTCATCGGCGTGGGCCTCCCTGGCCGTTGCCTGCGCCCACCGACCTGGCGTCCGCCGTGTCGCCCATCAGCCGAGCGACCTGCTCGACGTCCTTGTCGCCACGGCCGGACATGTTGACCAGCACCACCTTACCGGCTAGCGCGACGCGGTCACGGCTCAGCAGGGCCATGGCGTGCGCCGACTCAAGGGCGGGGATGATCCCCTCGGTGCGGGCGAGCAGCGCGAAGGCGTCGAGCACCTCGGCGTCGGTGACCGGGGTGTAGCGGGCACGCCCGATCGAGGCGAGATACGAGTGCTCCGGCCCGATCCCCGGGTAGTCGAGGCCTGCGGACACCGACTGGGCCTCGGTCACCTGACCGACCTCGTCTTGCAGCAGGAACGAGCGCGACCCGTGCACGACGCCAGGGATGCCGTGTCCGATGGCAGCACCGCCTGCGGGCTCGGCACCGACCAGCTCGACGGTGGGCAGGTCGACGAACCCGGAGAAGATGCCCATGGCGTTGGATCCCCCGCCGACGCACGCGACGACGACGTCCGGGTCGCCGCCGGTGAGCTGGCGACACTGCTCGCGCGCTTCGTCGCCGATCACCCGGTGGAGCTCGCGGATCATCCACGGGAACGGATGGGGCCCCATCACCGAGCCGAGGCAGTAGTGCGTGGTCTCGACCGTGGCCACCCAGTCGCGCAGCGCCTCGTTGATGGCGTCCTTCAGCGTGCGGCTGCCCGACGAGGCCGGCAGCACCTCGCTGCCCAGCAGCCGCATGCGGAACACGTTGAGGGCCTGGCGGTCCATGTCGACCTCGCCCATGTAGACCGTGCACTCCAGGCCCAGAAGGGCTGCGGCGGTGGCGGTGGCGACCCCGTGCTGGCCGGCGCCGGTCTCGGCCACCAGCCGCGTCTTGCCCATCCGCTTGGCCAGCAGGGCCTGGCCGAGCACGTTGTTGATCTTGTGCGATCCGGTGTGGTTGAGGTCCTCGCGCTTGAGCAGCAGCCGCCCCACCCCGAGCTCGGCCGCCAGGTTGGCGCAGTCGGTCAGCAGCGACGGCCGGCCCGCGTAGTCGCGCAGCAAGCGACCGAGCTCGTCGCGGAAGCCGGGATCGACCCACGCCGCGCGGAACGCGGCCTCCAGCTCCTGACAGGCAGGGACCAGGGTCTCGGGGACGAACATGCCCCCGAACTCGCCGAAGCGCCCCCGCGGCCCAGGGTCGACCAGCAAGCTCGCCGCCCTGTCCACCCCCTCGGTGCTCCCCATGCCCTCGTCGGCGGCCATCAGGACAGGTCGTCGGCCCAGTCGAACGGCCGGGTGGCCGCGACGCTGCGGTACTCGGCGGGCTCGGCCCGCCGGGCGGCGTCGACGAACGCCTTGAGCTTGCGGGCATCCTTGCGGCCCGGGGCACCCTCGACTCCCGTCGACACGTCGACGCCCCACGGCTGTATCCGCCGTATGGCCTCGGCGACGTTGCCCGGGGTCAGGCCGCCGGCGACGATGACCCGCCGATTGGACGGCGCACCCTCGGCGAGGCGCCAGTCGAACACCTCGCCGGAACCGGGCACGGCGGAGTCGATCATGATCACGTCGGCACCCCAATCGTCGGCGTGGCTCAAGCGGGGGTCACCCGCGGGGAAGGCCTTGATGAGGGTCGGCACCCGCTTGCGGACCCAGCGCGACTCGTCGGGTGTCTCGATGCCGTGGAGTTGGGCAGCCCGCAACCCGGTCTGGTGGATGATGTCGACCACCCGCTGGGTGGCCTCGTCGCGGAAGATGCCGACCGTCGTGATGTCGACCGGCAGGCGCTTGACGATGTCGGCGGCCTTCTGCGGTGCGATCTGACGGGGCGACGGAGCGAAGACGAAGCCCACGGCGTCGGCGCCCATGGCTACGGCCAGCAATGCATCCTCCTCGCTGGTGATCCCGCAGATCTTCACGAACACCGTCGGCAGGTTACCGCCCACCCCGCCACCGCCTGGAACGGTTAGCCGACGCGCAGGGCGGCGACGGCCGCGGCCGGGTCGGGCGCGGTGACCAGCGACTCGCCGACCAGCACCGCGTCGAAGCCGGCGTCACGCAGCGCTGCGGCGTCGGCGGCGCCGCTGATGCCCGACTCGGCGACCCGGACGACCTCTGGCGACATGGCCTTGGCCACCCGCACCGCCCGGTCGTGGTCGACCTCGAAGGTCACGAGGTCGCGTTGGTTCACGCCGACCAACGTCGCCCCGACGCCCAGGGCCCGCTCCAGCTCGGCCTCGTCGTGGACCTCGACCAGCGCATCGAGGCCGACCTCAGCGGCCAGTGCGTGGAGGTCGCGGAGCTCGGCGTCGTCGAGTGCCGCGACGATCAGCAGCACGGCGTCGGCACCCATGATCCGGGCGTCGCACACGTCGGCCGGTGCGACCGTGAAGTCCTTGCGCAGCACCGGTAGCCCGGTTGCCGCTCGGGCCGCTTGCAGGTCCTCCCGCGAGCCCGCGAAGAAGGCCCGGTCGGTGAGCACCGACAGGCACGCCGCACCGCCCTGCGCGTAGGCCCGGGCCAGGGTGGCCGGATCGAGGTCGGGATGCAGGTCGCCTTTGGACGGCGAGCGGCGCTTGACCTCGGCGATCACGGCGAGCCCCTCGCACGCGGCCAGCGCCGCGGTGAACCGCCGGGCGGCCGGTTGCAGCTTGGCCTCGGCGAGGAGCAGGCCCAGCGGGCGGGGGTCGCCGGCGGCCTCGGCGCGATGAGCGACCAGGATGCGGTCCAGGTAGGTGGCCGAAGGGCTCATGGCGCCGGAACCCTACCGGCCGGACGGGACGCGGCCCGGCCGATGGTCACGAGCCGTGCCGGTCCTTGGACGAGGGTCGGGTCATGGCCCGCAGCGGCGCCAGCACGAACAGCCCGATCGCGACGAAGACGGCGACCGCCGAGAACACCAGCAGGGCCGGCGAGCCGAGCACGAAGGCCCCGAGGGCCAGTCCGACCCCGAACACCAACGTGGCCGGCGGGGCCAGTGCCCACCAGCCCTCCACGGGCCGGATGGGCCCGATGGGGGTGTCGTCGAGCAGGTCGTCGTACACCTCGGCCCATTCGGCCGAGCGCTCGGGCGGATCGCCGGACACGGCGGGCCCGGCCGGCCGCGGGTCTCCCGCGGGAGCGAGCGAGCGGTCATAGGCCGCCCGTCGCGTCGGATCGCCCAGCACGTGCCACGCCTGGTTGAGCGTCCGCATCGCGGCAAGGCTGCCGCCGGCGTCCGGGTGCCGGGTGCGAGCCGCGGCCCGGTACGCCGTGCGGATCTCCGCCGCCGAGGCGCGCCTCGACACCCCGAGCACCTCGTAGTGGGTTAGCGGCGGCATGGCTGGTCCTGGCCTCCGCTAGCCCCGTGGGCGGCGGCCCTGGCGGGCGTGGCGGGCACGAACGTCCGTCGGCACGGCGCTACCCCAGCGGCAGGGTGTGGATCGTCGCGGGCAGGTCGCCGTCAGGCCAGCTGACCACGGCATCCGCCGGCGGCTCGACCGCCCGGGTGACGTAGGCCAGGGCCACCGGGAACCCGACCCCGGCAGCGGACGCCGACGACGTGGTTGTTCCGACGTCGGCACCGTCGACGTGGACCGTCGCCCCGGCCGGCGGTACCGCCGGATCGGCGACCAGCAGCCCCCGCAGGTGCCGCGGCACGTTCCCGCCGCGGCTGTCGATCCGGGCCACGAGCTCCTGGCCCGTGAAGCAGCCCTTGGTGAAGTCGACGGACCGGTCGACGAGCCACTGGCCCACCTCGGCGGGGATGGTCCGCTCGGTGAGCTCGGCGCCCATCGCGGGTACCCCCGACCGGATCCGCAGAGCGTGGTAGTCGGTCATGGTGGCTGCGACGAGCCCGGTCCCGGACGGCGGCTCGACGTGTGGTCCCAGCAGGTCGGCTCCCTCGACTCCGGGCCAACCGGCAGGGACCAGCAGTTCGGCGTCGGCCGCGATCTCCTCGGCGGCAGTTCCCGCACCCGGACCGCGCAACGCGATGCAGCCCCAACCGGCCTGCGGTTCGACCTCGGCCTTGGTGCGCAACAGGAAACGGCGCAGTCGGGCAACGAGCCGGTCGCCCGCGCCGGCGTCCAGGTCGATGAGGTAGCGGTCGTCTTCGCGGCGCGTGATGCGGCACCACGCATCGACCTTGCCGGCCGGTTGGAGGACGAACGACCACGCCGTCGCGCCGACGTCGAGGCCCTCGACGTTCTGGCTCAGTTGCCCCTGGAGGTAGCTCGTGGCGTCCGGTCCCCCCACCTCGACCACGTCACGGGCGACGACCGCGGCTCCCAACGTCTCGCGCAGGTCGAAGCGGGCGTCGCTGAAGGTCACCTTCTCAGTCTGCCGCCTCGCCCTCGCAGCCGGCGACACCGCTTCCCGGACGAAGCACGCGACGGGCCGCGGTCATGCGGCAGGCAGCAGGGACGGCGGCAAGGAGCGCCCGAGCCTTGTTGTGGCACTCGAGGTCCTCGTGCTCGGGCACCGAGTCGGCCACGATGCCTGCCCCGGCCTGGACCGATGCCCGCCCCTCGTCGTCGACCACCAGCGTGCGGATCGTGATCGCCGTGTCGACGTTGCCCGAGAAGTCGAGGTAGCCGACCACGCCGGCGTACGGACCGCGCTTGGTCGGCTCGAGGTCGTCGATGATCTCCATCGCTCGCACCTTCGGCGCCCCGGACACCGTGCCGGCCGGCAGCGTGGCCCGTAGGACGTCGATGCTGTTGTGACCGTCGGCCAGCTCGCCCGAGACCTGCGAGGTCAGGTGCATCACGTGGCTGTAGCGCTCGAGCGTGAGGTACTCGTCGACCTGCTCGGTGCCGAACCGCACGACCCGGCCGACGTCGTTGCGGGCCAGGTCGACCAGCATCACGTGCTCGGCGATCTCCTTGGGATGCTCGCGCAACTCGCCGGCCAACCGGGCGTCCTCTCCGTCCGTCGCGCCGCGGCGCCGGGTCCCCGCGATCGGTCGCGAGATCACGCGTCCGTCCACCACCCGCACCATCGGCTCGGGCGACGAACCCACGAGGGTGAGGCCCGGCTGGCGCATGAAGTACATGTACGGGCTGGGGTTGACCTGGCGCAGCACCCGGTAGACGTCGAACGGCTCGGCCTCGAGGTCGAAGTCGAAGCGCTGGGCCAGCACCACCTGGAAGATGTCGCCGGCCAGGATGTGCTCGCGGGCCACCTCGACCGCGCGGCAGTACAGGTCGGCACCCATCGTCGAACGGACCTCCGGCAGCGGGTCCTCGGGGTCCGGCGGCTCGACCAGCGGCTCGTCCAGCGGACGGGCACCATCGAGCGCGAGCTGGTCGAGACGCCGGGTGGCCTCGTCGTAGAGCCGGTCGAGCACCTGGTCGGAGGCGCCGTCAGGCACGATCACGTTGTCGATCAGCATCACCCTCTGGCGCCAGTGGTCGTAGGCCGCCAGTTGCCCGATCACCGACAGCACCGCGTCGGGGTGGCCGAGGTCGTCCTTGGGCACGTCGGGCAGGTGCTCGACCTCGCGCACCACGTCGTAGCCCAGGTAGCCGAGGATCCCGCCGTGCAGCGTCGGTAGCTCGGGCAGTGCCGGGGCGCGCCAGGTCGCTAGCAAGGCCTCGACGGCAGCGAGGATCCCCTGGTCGCGGGGGACGGCCGCGGGGACCTCACCGGTCACGTCGACCCGGCGATCGGTCGCGGTCAGCGTGGCGACAGGGTTGCGGCCGCAGAACGACCACCGACTCCACCGCGCCTCGCCGTGCTCGACCGATTCGAGCAGGAACCCGGGATCGTCGCCGACCAGGCGGGCGAACGCCGCGACGGGAGTCGTCAGGTCGGCGAGCAGCTCACGCCATAGCGGGATGACCGTGTAGTCGGTGGCGAGGGCCCGGAAGTCCGCGCGCGACGGTTGCACCACAGCGTTCACCCCTCAGTCTGCGGCATCCGGGCCGAAGGCCCGGAAGAAGCACGACGGCGCACCGGTGTGGCACGCACCGGCCCCCTGCTGGTCCACGACGAACAGCAGCGTGTCGCCGTCGCAGTCGTAGTAGGCGGCATGCAGCCACTGGACGTCACCCGAGGTCTCGCCCTTGCGCCACACCTCGTGGCGGCTGCGGCTCCAGAAGACGGTGCGCCCCTCTTCGAGCGTCAGCCGCAGCGTCTTGTCGTTGACCCAAGCCAGCATCAGCACCTGGCCCGTCGCATGGTCCTGCACGATCGCGGGCGCCAACCCGCCGGCGTTGTATCTGACCTGGGCCAGCTGGTCGTCGCTGGCAACGATGGGCGTCGGCGGCATCGGGCCATGCTACGGCCGGGGCCGCTGGTGGCAGTTACAAATAGAGGCCGGTGCTGGCGGACTCGCCCAGGCGGCTCGACGCGACGGCGTGCACGTCGCGCTCGCGCAGGATGATGAACTCGTCGCCGCGCACCTCGACCTCGTAGCGGTCCTCGGGGTTGAACAACACGTGGTCGCCGAGCTCCATCGCCCGCACGTTCGGGCCGACGGCGACGACCTCGGCCCACGCGAGACGCTTGGACATCTGCGCGGTGGCGGGGATCAGGAAACCGAACCGTGAGGTCGTGGCACTACAAGGGACGGACCGTGACCCCGGCTGCCGTGAGGTGCGCCTTGGCCTCACGGACGGTGCGCTCGCCGAAGTGGAAGATCGATGCAGCCAGCACGGCGTCGGCGCCCCCCTCGAGCACTCCGCTGACGAGGTGGTCGAGGGTCCCGACCCCGCCGCTCGCGATCACCGGGACGTCCACCGCCCCGCAGACCGCCCGCGTGAGGGCCAGGTCGAAGCCGTCGCGGGTGCCGTCGCGGTCCATCGAGGTGAGCAGGATCTCGCCCGCTCCCCGCTCGACGCCTTCCTCCGCCCAGCACACCGCGCGCCGGTCGGTCGGTTGGCGACCCCCATGGGTCAGGACCTCGAAGCTGTTGCCGTCGTCCGTGCGCCGGGCGTCGATCGCGAGCACCACGCACTGGGCGCCGAACTCGGTCGCCAGCTCGCCGATGAGCTCGGGCCGTTCGACTGCCGCGCTGTTGACCGACACCTTGTCGGCACCGACCCGGAGCAGAGCCCGGGCATCGTCGACCGAGCGGATGCCGCCGCCCACCGTGAACGGGATGAACACCTGCTCGGCAGTGCGGCGAGCGACGTCGACGATCGTGTCGCGCCCATCGGAGGACGCGGTGATGTCGAGGAAGACCAGCTCGTCGGCACCCTCGGCGTCGTAGCGGGCGGCGAGCTCGACCGGATCGCCGGCGTCGCGCAGACCGACGAAGTTCACGCCCTTCACCACCCGGCCCGCGTCCACGTCGAGACACGGGATGACTCGGACGTTGCGCACTAACCCACCACCTCGGTGGCCTCGGCCACGGTGAACGCCCCCTCGTACAACGCCCGCCCCACGATCGCGCCGGCCAGCCGCCGGTCGTCGACCGTCAGCCAGGCCAGCGCCCGCAGGTCGTCGAGCGAACCGACCCCACCCGAGGCCACCACGTCCAGCGACGTCGCCGCCAGCACGACCGAGAGCTGGTCGAGCGCCGGGCCCGTGAGCATGCCGTCGCGGCCGATCTCGGTCACCACCAGGGCCGCCACCCCCGCGTCGTCGAACCGCCGGGTCACCTCGACGAGGTCACGGCCGGAGCCCTCGACCCAGCCGCGCACGGCCAGCTCGCGGTCTCGGGCGTCGAGGCCCACCGCCACCTGTCCCGGACAGCGGGCGGCCAGACGGCGCACCCAGCCGGGATCCTCGAGCGCGGCGGTGCCGACCACCACCCGCTCGACCCCCAGGCCGAGCAGTGCGTCGGCCGCAGCGTCGTCACGCACGCCACCCCCGACCTGGACCGGGACGTCGACGGCATCGACCAACGCCGCGATCGACGACCGGTTCTCCGGGACCCCGGTGCGGGCCGCGTCGAGGTCGACCACGTGGATCCACGGGGCCTTGTCGTCGGCGAATGCTCGCGCCACCGCGACCGGGTCGTTGGCGTACACCGTCCCCTCGGCGTAGTCACCCCGCCGAAGCCGGACGCACCGCCCGCCGAGCAGGTCGATCGCGGGGAACAGCAGCATTTTGTACTAGGCCGCCTCGGCCTGCACGGCGTGGCGCACGAAGTTGGCCAGGATCCGCAGCCCGGCCGATCCCGACTTCTCCGGATGGAACTGCGTGGCCCAGACGTCGCCGCGCTCGACGGCCGCCACCACGGGGCCGCCGTAGTCGCAGGTGGCCACGGTGTGCTCGCCGTCGTCGGGCGCGTAGGAGTGGACGAAGTAGACCCAGGTCGGCGCGGCGATTCCGGCCAACAGAGGTGTCGCACGCCGCGGCTCGAGGACGTTCCACTGCATCTGCGGCCGCTTCACGCCGTCGGGCAGGCGCCGGACAAGACCGGGCAGCACCCCGAGGCCCGGCACATCCGGGCTCTCCTCGGACCCGTGGTACAGCATCTGCATGCCGATGCAGATGCCGAGGAACGGCCGACCCGAGAACGCGGCCTCGACCGCCAGCTCGTCGAGCGCGCTCTCCTCGAGCGCCTCCATGCATCGACCGAACGCACCCACACCCGGCAACACGACCCCCGCAGCGTCGCGGATGAGCCCGGGGTCGCTGGTCAGCCTCGCGTCTGCACCCACGTGGACCAGGGCTTTCTCCGCTGAGCGCAGGTTGCCGATGCCGTAGTCGAGGACGGCGATGAGCGCCATAGGGCGTCGATCCTACGGGGAGGCGCTGAGCAGCGTCTCGTGTGATTCCCGCCCACTGGACGTGACCGTCGGGCGCTCGATGAACGCAGGGTGCGGCACGCGCGGCGGCTGGAGCACAACAATGGTCCCATGATCCTCACGGGAACTGCCGACGGGCTCTACGAGATCGGGCTCGACGGTGACATCAAGCGGCACGCCTTGGTGGGCACCGAGGTCGCTGCCGTCTCGGGAGACTGGGCCATCGCCGACGGCGCCGTCCGGTCCCTCTCCGACGACCGGGTGCTCCGACTGCCCGACGGCCTGGTGCCTCAGTGTCTGCTCAGCGCGCCAGGAGGAGCGTGCGTGATCGGCACCAGTCGGGCTCGCCTGTTCGAGATCGACGCCAAAGGCGTGCGCCCCGTCGATTCGTTCGACGACATTCCCGAGCGCAAGGACTGGTCGACGCCGTGGGGCGGCCCGCCGGACACGAGGTCGCTCGCACTTGGGCCGAAGGGCATCCTGGTCAACGTCCATGTCGGCGGGGTGTGGCGGTCGGAGGGCAGCGGTTGGTTCGAGGTCGTGCGCGCCGAGACCGACGTCCACCAGGTGGTCGCAGCCGACACCGTGGTCGCGGTCGCGGCCGGGATCGGTGTGGGCGAGAGCCTGGACGGCGGAGCGACCTGGGCGTGGAGCACCGCTGGTCTCCACGCTCCGTACTGCCGCGCGGTCACGATCGCGGAAGGCTGGCTGCTGGTGACCGCGTCGGACGGCCCCGGCGCGCAACGGGGGGCGATCTACCGGCGGCCCCTCGACCAGCCCGCCAAGCCGTTCGTCCCGTGCGGCGGAGGCACCAACGGCGAGCTGCCCAAGTTCTTCCCCTACAACGTCGACACCTTCGAGCTTGCTGCCGCAGGCGAGCTGGTCACGGTCGGCACGCCGAGCGGTGGGCTCTACATGTCCGAGGACTCCGGGGCATCGTGGCGGCAGCTTGGCGTCACGCTGCCCGGCGTCCGCTGCGTCGACCTGCGCACGTAGCGTCCCGCTGGCGCTAGAGGCTGCCCTTAGTTGACGGGACGGCTGTGCCCTCGATGCGGAGCGCGTCCCGGAGGCAGCGGGCCACGCCCTTGAATGTGGCCTCGATCACGTGATGGGTGTTGCGGCCTGCCCGGCGTTGGACGTGCAGGGTGACGGCGGCGCTGGTGGCGAACGACCGCCAGAAGTGCTCGGCCATCTCGGGGTTGAACGGCGGGTCGCCCAGCGCCAGCACGTCGCCGAACGGCACGTCGTACACCACGTAGGGTCGCCCGGAGAGGTCGAGCGCGACCTCGACCAGTGCCTCGTCGAGCGGGAACAGACCGCTCGCGAAGCGCCGGATGCCCGACTTGTCGCCGACAGCCTCGCGGAACGCCTCGCCGAGGAGGATGCCGACGTCCTCGACCGTGTGGTGGCTGTCGACGTGCAGGTCGCCGGAGGCTTCGACCACCAGGTCGAACCCGCCGTGCCGGCCGAGCTGGTCGAGCATGTGGTCGAAGAACGGGAGGCCGGTGCTGGCCTTCACCACTCCCTGGGGACCGTCGAGGTCGACGGTGACCGACACCGAGGTCTCCTTGGTCGTGCGGTCGCGGGCTGCGCCGCGTGTCGTTCGGGTCATGCCAGAACCTCCGTGAGGGCGGCGAGGAAGGCGTCGTCCTCGCCCGGCGTGCCGACGGTGACCCGCAGGCAGCCCTCCAGCCCGGGCCACGACGAGCAGTCGCGCACCAGCACCGAGTGCTCGACCAGTTCCTGCCACACCTTGGAGCCGTCCTTGTGCTGGGGACGGAACAGGACGAAGTTGGCGCCGGACGGCCAGACCTCGACGGGCAGGTCGTGCAGTGCGGCCGTCAGGCGGCCGCGCTCCTCGACGATCCCGGCCACCCGCGCCTTCATCTCGTCGACGAAGTCGAGTGCCAGGGTGCCCGCCACCTGCTTGAGCGCGTCGAGGTGGTACGGCAGCACCACCTTGTCGAGCTCGGCGACCAGCCAGCGGGGGCCGACCAGGTAACCGAGCCGGGCAGCGGCCATGGCCCAGGTCTTCGAGTAGGTGCGGGTCACCACCAGCGGCCGCACGTCGTCCACCAGGTCCAGCGCGCTCCACGGTGCGAACTGGCCGTAGGCCTCGTCGACCACCACCAGGCCGGGCGCGAGGTCGAGGACCTCGTGGACCACGTCCTGGGTCTCGATCATGCCCGTCGGGTTGTTGGGTGAGCACAGGAACGTGATCGCGGGCTCGGACGCCCCCAGCACCCGGCGGACCTCGGCGACGTCGAGCGAGAGGTCCGACGCCCGCTGGCCGACGACGACGGCGGTGCCGGCGATCCGGGCGATGTGGCTGTGCAGTGCGTAGGTGGGCTCGAACACCACAGCCGTGCGACCTGCTCCGCCGTAGGCCAGGCACAGCGTCTGGAGCACCTCGTTGGACCCGTTCGCGACGAAGACCTGCCCCGGCTCGACGCCGTGGAGCACCGCGAGCCCTTCCCGCAACGCTGCGTATCCCCGGTCGGGATAGCGATGCCAGCGAACGTCGCTGACGGCAGCAGCCACCCGCTCGGTGAAGCCGGCCGGTGGCGGTTCAGGGGCCTCGTTGGTGTTCAGCCGCACCGCGACCTCGACCTGCGGCGAGTGGTACCCGGCCATCAACGCGACGTCGTCCCGCGCCTCGACCGGCGGCCAGCTGCGACCGGTGTCCGACGACGGGACGCTGGAGCTGATCGGGGTCACATCGCCCCCTGGCGCAGACGGATCGAGGCAGCGTGAGCGGCCAGGCCTTCGTAGTCGGCCAAGGTCATCACGTGCTCGCCGACCTCGGCCAGGCCGGCCGCCCCTACCGCGACCACGTGGATGTGCTTGCAGAAGTCGTCGACCCGCAGGGCGCCGGCGAACCGGGCCGTGCCGTAGGTCGGCAGCACATGGTTGGGGCCGGCGATGTAGTCACCGATCGACGCCGGGGCCAGAGGGCCGCAGAACACGGCGCCCGCGTGGCGAACCAGCGGCAGCAGCTCGTCGGCGTCGGCGACCAGCAGCTCGAGGTGCTCGGGTGCGATCGCGTTGGCGACGGCAAGCGCCTGGTCGGGATCGTCGCAGAGCACGGCGTAGCCGCCCTCGGCCAAGGTGGCCTCCAGCTGGGCCCGTCGGGGCGACAGCGGCACCAGGTCGGCGACAGCGGCGGCAACGGCGTCGGCGACCTCCGCGTCCCAGGTGACCAGCCAGGCGAGGCCGTCCGGGCCGTGCTCGGCCTGCACCAGGACGTCGATCGCGGCGTGGTCCACCGGGGTCGATCGATCCGCGATCACCACGACCTCGGACGGCCCGGCGAAGGCCGACGGCACGCCGACCAGTCCCTGGCTCGCCACCTCGCGCTTGGCCTGGGCCACGCGGGCGCTGCCGGGGCCGACGATGACGTCCACCGGCCGGATCGACCCGGTGCCGTAGGCCAGTGCGCCGATCACCGCCGGTCCCCCGACCCGGACGACCTCGTCGACGCCTGCTAGTGCCGCGGCAGCGAGGATGCCCGGGGCGACGGTGCCGTCGGGTCGAGGCGATGTGGCCAGCACCACCTCGGGGACACCGGCGACCTTGGCCGGGACCGCCGTCATCAGCACGGTGGAGACCAGCGGCGCCTGCGCGCTGGGCACGTAGCACGCCGCTCGGTCCACTGGCCGGACCAGCTCGCGGACCTCGATCGACCCGTTGTGGTGCACCAGCCCCGATGCCGGGTGCTGTGCCTGGTGGTAGGCCGCGATGTTCGCCTTGGCGGTCTCCAGCGCGGCCCGGAGGCTGGCCGGCACGGACTCCAGCGCCGCGGAGACGTCCTGCGATGGCACGTGGACGTTCTCGATGTGGGCCCGGTCGAAGCGCTCGGTGGTCCGGCGCAGGCAGGCGTCGCCGTCTCGCCGCACCTCGGCCAGAAGAGCACGGACCTCGTCGACCGGGGGATCGGTCTGGGTGGCTGGCCGAGGCAGCCGGCGACGCAGGTCGTCGGTGCCGCTTCCCCGAAGGTCGAGTCGCCGTAGCACGGCGGTTCACGCTACCGGTGGAACCAACCCGTCCCGGCATGGGTTGTGCTGCGGCACCCGGCAGACCGGCTAGAACCGGACGGGTGGAAAGCGACCGTGCCCAGCTGTCGGCTCTTGCCAGCACCATCGAGGACGTGAACCGCCGGGTCGTCGAGATCGCCGGCCACTATCGCAGTTCGCCGCGCGAGGACGTGTCCCAAGGCCTCGACGAGGTCGAGCGCGCCCTCAACACCGCCCAACGACAGCTGGCCAAGGTCATGCGCCTCATGCGTGGCTCGTGACCGCGTCTCGACAGGGCTCGAGCACAGCTCGGGTGAAAACGCGGCGACGGCGCCCACTCGGGGCGCCGTCGCGGGCGATGTCGAGCGGCGGATCTCGACATCGCGTGAACCAGGTGGCGGGAACCTGGTCGTCATTGAAGTTATCGCTCCATGGCCGCGGGAGGTCGCGCGGCTGGGCCGGATTTGAACGGTTTTTTCTGCAACGAACGTTCGACCAGCGTTATCGCGGCCATCAAATCTTGAAGGCCGAGGGGCAGATGTCCGCCAATACGCACGCATCGCAGCGCGGCCGCCGCGCCTTGCACACGGCCCTGCCGTGAAGGATCAGCCGCAAACTGAGCGCACCACGCTCGTCGGCCCGGACCATCGGGTTGAGGACGTGCTCGACCTTGACCGGATCGGTCTCGGTGGTCAACCCGAGCCGCCCCGACAGCCGGAGCACGTGGGTATCGACGGGCAGCCCGGGCAGGCCCATGGCCACGCTGCGGACCACGTTGCCGGTCTTGCGACCGACCCCAGGCAGCGTGACCAGGTCGGACAGCCGCCCCGGGACCTGGCTGTGGAACCGTTCGACGAGGCCGGTGGCCATGCCGATCAGGCTGCGGGCCTTGCTGCGGAAGAAGCCGGTCGAGTGGATCAACGCCTCCAGCTCGCCCGGGTCGGCCTGGGCAAGGTCCTCGGGTGAGGGATAGCGGGCGAACACCGTCGGCGTCACCTTGTTCACATTCTCGTCGGTGGTCTGCGCCGACAGGATCGTCGCTGTCAGCAACTCGAAGGGATCGCTGTGGTCGAGCGCGCAGAGCTCGGTCGCGGACCCCGGGTACTCCTCGGCGAGACGATCGGCGACGATGCGGGCCCGGCCTTTGGGTGAGCGAGGCCTCCTAACGGTCATCGGGCGAATGTACCGGCCGACGTAGCCTCAGTTCGTGGTGTTCGAGGTGGTGCATTCGCTGGCGCCTGACGCCGTCGAGGCGGTGGAGGCCCTCGCGGCCCGAACCGCCGCCAGCGAGGGCCATGCCGGGGTCGACCGACACCGCCTCGAGCTCGCGACCAGCGGCCGGGCGCCTGGGCTGGTTGCGGCCCTCGCGTGGGACGCCGAACACCGACACCTCGGGGCCTACGCCCAGGCAGTCCGCGGTCGCGGGGGTTGGGACGTCGAGCGCCTCGTCGCCGCCGGACCGCCCGGCGAGCGCAGCGATCTCGCGCTGCGGCTGCTCAGAGCCGCGCTCGGCGCCCTGGCGCTGGAGAACGGCACCGACGTCCGCCTCTGGATCTACCAGGCCACCGACGACGACGATCGCCTGGCTGGCGTGCTCGGCCTCCACCCGGCCCGTGAGCTGTGGCAGATGCGGCGGCCGCTACCGGTCGAGGACGCTGCCGAGCGCGACCTCCCCACCCGGCCGTTCGAGGTCGGCCGTGACGAGCAGGCCTGGCTGACCGTGAACAACCGGGCGTTCGGATGGCACCCGGAGCAGAGCGGCTGGGCGCTCGCCGACCTCCAGGCACGCGAGCGCGAGGCCTGGTTCGATCCCGCCGGGTTCCTCCTCCACGAGAGCGCGGGTCGGCTGGTCGGCTTCTGCTGGACCAAGGTGCACCGCGACGTCGAACCGGCCCTGGGCGAGATCTACGTCATCGCCGTCGACCCGAACTGGAGCGGCCACGGGCTGGGCCGGGCTCTGACCCTCGCCGGGCTCGACCATCTGGCTGCGGAAGGCCTCACGGTCGGGATGCTGTACGTCGAGGCGACCAACACGCCCGCGGTGCGGCTCTACGAGGATCTGGGCTTCACGGTCGACCACGTCGACCGGGTCTACCGGTCGCTCGCCCCGACCGGCTAGCCCTCCTTAGGGGCTAGTGCAGCCCCGCGCTATGACACCCCGACGTCGAGCACCTTGCCGATGGCGTAGGTGATCGCGGCAGGGACGACGGTGAACAGCACCTGACGGCCGACCGCAGCCGGCAACGGCCGCCCGGTCTGGCGGCCGATCACCGCCCCGACGACGACCGCCACGACCACGCCCAAGGCCAGCGACACGACGATGGCCGCGTTGCCTCCGCCGAAGAACCACGGGACCAACGGGACGAGCGCGCCGACCGAGAAGGCGCTGAACGACGACGCCGCGGCGCTCAACGGTCGGCCCAACTCGTTCGGGTCGATGCCGAGCTCCTCGCGGGCGTGGGCTTCGAGGGCGACGTCGGGATCCTGCATCACCGCTTCGGCGAGCGCTTTGGCGCCCTCGGGCGGGAGCCCGCGCTCCTCGTACATGTCGGCCAGCTCGATGGTCTCGAGCCCCGGACGGCGCCGCAGCTCCCGCGCCTCGATGTCCAGCTCGCGCTGCAGCAGGTCGGCCTGGACCCGCATGGAGTTGTACTCACCGGCCCCCATCGAGATCGCCCCGGCGACGAGGCTTGCGAGACCACCGATGCGCACGACGCCAGGATCCGGGTTGGCGCCGGCCAGGCCGAAGATCAGGCCCATGTTCGAGACGAGGCCGTCGCTGATGCCGAACACCGCAGCCCGCACGGCGCCACCCTGGACGTTGCGGTGGTGCTCGGAGTGCACGGACCGGCGGGACTGACGTCGACGGCTCACCGCGGCGGACACTACCCACCGATCAGCGGTCTCCGACGGGACGTCCGGATGGTGTCGGTGACCTGGGCGGGTCGCACCCACCCGAGAGACCCCCTGGCTGGCCCCCGGCCGCAGAGCCTCACGAGACACCCCACTAGCCTGTTCGGATGCCCCGGCTCTACGACCTCGACCGCGCCGCCCTGGCGGCCGTGCTCGACGGTGAGCCGCGCTACCGCGTCGACCAGGTGTGGGACGGCCTGTACCGCCAGCTGGCCGTGCCCCCCGAGGTGACAACGCTGCCCAAACCCCTCCGGGCACGACTGACCGACGCAGCACCGGCCAGCCTGGCCCAGGTGACGGCGTCGACCAGCGTCGACGGCGACACGGTCAAGTGGCTGTTCCGCCTGCCCGACGGCGTCCGGGTCGAGACCGTGCTCATGCACTACCGCGACCGGTCCACCGTCTGCGTGTCGACCCAGGCGGGTTGCGCGATGGCCTGCGGGTTCTGCGCGACCGGCCAGGCGGGGTTCACACGCCACCTGTCGACCGGCGAGATCGTCGAGCAGGTGGTCCGAGCCGCGCGCCAGGCCCGCGACGACGGACGGCGCCTCGGCAACGTGGTGTTCATGGGCATGGGCGAGCCGCTGGCCAACTTCGACCAGGTGTGGCCGGCCGTGGAGCGGATCCACGGCGCCCTCGGCATCTCGTCCCGCCACCTGACCCTGTCGACGGTGGGCATCGTGCCCGGCATCCGGCGGCTCGCGACAGACGCCGACCTGCCGGTCAACCTGGCGGTGTCGCTCCATGCCGCGAACGACACGCTGCGCGACGAGCTGGTCCCGATCAACCGGCGGTACCCGCTGGCGACGCTGATGGCGGCATGCACCGACTACCTCGCGGCCCGGGGCCGTCGGCTGAGCTTCGAGTGGGCGATGATCGACGGCACCAACGACCACCGCTCGGATGCGACCGAGCTGACCGCGCTCGCCGCGTCCCTCCCGCTCGCGGCCCACGTGAACCTGATCCCGCTGAACCCCACGCCGGGATGGCCGACCCGGGGCACGCCCCTCGACGGTGTCCGCCGGTTCCGGCGGTGGCTGGTCGACGCCGGGGTCAACGCCACGATCCGTCAGAACCGGGGCCCCGAAATCGACGCGGCCTGCGGCCAGCTCGCAGCGCGGGCCGAAGGGGTCGATCGGGTCGAGCTGCGGTCCGGGGCCCAGCTCAGCGCACCAGGACCGTGATCCGCTGGTCGGCCCGGATGGCATCGACCAGATGCTCACCGGCGCAGACCTCGGCCCCGGACCAGACCACCGATCGTTCGACCACCCCGGCGACGACCGCGTCCTTGGCGACGACCGACGCACCGCCGCTGGCGGCGAGGTTGGCGGCGAGATAGCTCGCCGGGGTGCCACAGTCGACGCAGGGTCCGTCCCAACGCTGCACGTCGAGACGGCCCTCCTCGACCAGTCGGCCCCATGATGCCTCGTACAACCCGGAGGGCACCGCTTCCAGCGCCGCCACCTCCGACCACGGCAGCAGGGCGCCGGCCACCCGGCTGGTCGGGCGTAGGCGGTCCTCCCCGACGACCAGCAGCCGAGCCCGCTGGTGGTCCCAGGTCTCGTAGGCCGCGGCCAGCGACGACCCGGGACACCAGGTGTCGGCGTTGACCACCGCGACCGCCCGGCCATCGATCCACGGCCGCAGCTGACCGAGTGCACCAGCGGTCCCCAACGGTTCGTCCTCTTCGACCGACGTGTGCACACGCCGACCGGCGAGATGGGCCTCGAGTGGCTCCCGACCGAAGTGGATGTTCACCGCGACCTCGCCGGTCACCGCTGCCACTCGGGCCAGGGCGTGGTCGATCAGTGGCACGTTGTCGACCGGGCACAGCGGCTTCGGTCTGACCAGCGTCAGCGGGCGGAGACGACGGCCTTCACCGGCCGCCAGCACCACCGCGCAAACCGTGTCGTCCATCACGGCCGGTGACCGATCGCGCGCTCCTCGACTAGAACTCGTTCCAGCGGCTGGGCCATCATCGCCTGCATGGCAACCATCGTGCAGGGAATCGGCGGACTGCGGGAACTCGAGGGCCAGCACCTGGGGTACAGCGACTACCTCGAGATCGGCCAGGAACGCGTCAACCAGTTCGCCGAGGCCACCGGGGACCACCAGTGGATCCACGTCGACGTCGAACGAGCCAAGCGCGAGAGCCCGTTCGGTGGCCCCATCGCCCACGGTTACCTGACCCTGGCGCTCGGGCCCCTGCTCCTGCCCCAGGTGGTGCGGGTCGAAGGGGTCCAGCTGGCGGTCAACTACGGCGCCAACAAGATCCGGTTCCCGTCACCGGTGCCGGTCGGGTCGAAGCTGCGGGTCGGTGCCGAGCTGGTCGAGGTCGCCGACGTGACCGGTGGGGTCCAGATCACGATGCGCGTCACCTACGAGTGCGAAGGCGCCGACAAGCCCGCCTGCGTCGCCGAGAACGTCTACAGGTACTACGACTGAGCTTCGCCGCCGGCCTCGCTCGTGTGGGTGCTGGTTCGCGGCGGGCTATGCCGAAAGTCGAGAGCGGACGGCGGTCCAGCCGGGGAGCGCTCGGACGGGGGCCAGGTCCGGCTCACTGTCCAGGAGGCCCGGCGCCTTGAAGCCGGCGTCCACCGCGGCCTCGATCCAACGGAGTGCCTCGTCAGCGCGGTCGGCCCGCGCCCACGAGCATGCGATCTCGAACGCGGTCTGCGGAGGGCTGGACGGGCCGGCGGCGAACACCTGCTCACCCACCTCGGCGGCGTCGCGGAAGCGCTCGGCGTAGTGCAGGTGGGTCTGCAGACCGCCCGCGGCCTCGACGCCCTTCGGCCCCGCTGCGACCAGCGACCGCGCGAGCGGGACCGCGGCCCCGTGCTCGGCGAGCAGGGTGGCGGGCACCAGGTTCGGCGGCCCCGCCGGCTCGGCCACGTAGGCGACCTCGAACAGGTCGACAGCCAACGCCGAGTGGCCCTGGGCCATGGCCACGCTGGCCTGGACGAAACCGCTGGGTGACCCGGGAGCCGCCTGGCGGAGCACGGCCGCCGCCCGGTCGGCGTCGCCAGCACGCAGCGCGTTCCAGGCCCGGGCCTCGACCTCCGCGGGGTCGCGGGGTGACGCAAGCTCGGCTGCCAGATCGGTCGGCGACGGGACGGCGCGGAGATGGCCGCTGCGGCGCCGACGGTTGCCACGCTTGGTCGCGGCGCCTCCCCCACCGCCTCCGTCCGGTGCTTCGACGTCGAAGTTCTCGTTCCTCCCGGCCTGGAGGTCGCGGTAGTTCATGAACGCGAACAACCCCATCCAGATGCCACCGAACAGACCGCCCTGATCCCACACGGCGATCATGTAGATGCCTGCGAGCGCGGCGAAGGCGATCGACAGCTTGCATGCGTTCTCGAAGCCCACCAGCTCCTCGGCCACGTGGCCACCGTCCAGCGGCCGGATCGGCAGCAGGTTGAGGACGCCCCAGAAGATGCTGGCCCGCGCGAGGTAGAAGAGCACGGGATACCAGTTGAGCTCCCAGTCGCCGACCCCACCCTGGGCCCACCCGACCAGCTGGTCGAAACCCCAGTCGCTCTCGTAGGCGATGCGCGCCGGGATGCCGAGCAGGAAGATCTGCGCCAGCGAGCCCGAGACGCTGACCAGGATCGAGCGGGACTTGCTCATGACCCGGCGACCGCCCCCCGTCGGGACGGTGAACCCACCCCAGCCGTGCAGCACGATGGCGGAGCGCTGTCCGAACAGACGGAAGGCGAAGGCGTGGCCCAGCTCGTGGACCAGGACCGACACGAACACGATGAGAACCCAGGCGAAGACCACCCACACCGGCTCGAGTCGGAACCCGAGCGCGACGGCGACGATCACGAAGAACGGCTCGATGCGAACGGGGACGCCGAGTATCCGGAAGTGCGCTCGTTGCACACCACGAGAGTAGGCGGCGGCGACTCGTTGCCACGGATCGGTGTCGCGGGGACCCGGGTCCTAGCATCCAAGCGCATGGCGCAGACCACGCTCCCGGAGGGCGCCGAGAAGGTACGTGCCGTGCGAGCGATGTTCGACGCCATCGCTCCCCGGTACGACCTCGTCAACCGGGTGATGACGTTCCGGATGGACGTAGGATGGCGGCGTCGGACGGTCGCGGCGCTCGGCCTGCCCGGCGACGCGTGCGTCCTCGACCTCGCGTGCGGCACCGGCGACCTGTGTCGCGAGCTGCAGGACGCCGAGCTACGACCGGCCGGTGTCGACCTGTCGTTCGGCATGCTCGCCGCGGCGCGCACGTCGGCGCCGCTGATCCAGGCCGATGCGCTGCTGCTCCCGGTTCGTGACGGCGCCGCCGACGGGATCACCTGCGGCTTCGCCCTGCGGAACCTCGTGGCCCTCGCGCCATTCCTCGACGAGCTCGCCCGAGTGGTGCGCCCCGGCGGCCGCATCGCCCTGCTGGAGGTCGCCACGCCGGCCAACCCCGTGCTGCGCTGGGGCCACAGGGCCTACTTCGGCAAGGTGGTGCCGTTGATCGGCGGCCTGCTCTCCGATCCTGCGGCATACCGGTACCTGCCCCGGAGCGTCGCTTACCTGCCGCCGACCGAACGGCTGAAGGCGATGATCGCCGAGGCGGGATTCACGGCAGTCGAACGACAGGCGCTTTCCGGTGGCATCGCCCAGCTGCTCACCGCCACCCGGAGCCGGAGCCAGCCATGACCCTGGTGGCACGCACGCGGCACCTTGACCACGACGTCGACCTGGTGTCCGTCGCCGGGGCGGACGGTGTGCTGTTCGAGCGGGGTCGAGCCGGTCTCGCCGGACGGGGCGAGGCGGCGCGGATCCCGTGGCCCGGGGGCGAGCCTGCCGCCGCGGCTCTCGCGGCCGCGGCGGTCCTCGCGGCGATCGAGACCGACGACGCGGTCGGCCTGCCCGGGTGCGGGCCGGTGGCCTTCGGCGCCCTGGCCTTCGTGCCCGGGACCCCGAGCTCCCTGGTCGTCCCCGAGCTGGTGGTCGGACGGGCCGAGGACGGCACCCGCTGGCTCACGACCATCGGTCCGGCGGCCGGGCCCCACCCGGACCACACGGTGCTCGCGGCGGATGCGGCCGGCGGTGACGGCCCGGGTCGCGCCGAGGTCCGCCGCTACACGGTCGAGTCGACGATGGCGCCCGAGCAGTGGTGCGAGCTGGTTGCCCGGGCCACCAAGACGCTGGTCACCGTGCCGCCGGGCATCCCGATGCGTACGGAGACCGACGAGTTCGTCAAGGTGGTGCTCGCACGCGAGGTGCTGGTCGCGACCGACGTCCCGATCGACCGGGCCGCGGTGCTCGGACGCCTACGGGCGATGTACCCGGGATGCCACCTCGCGTCGGTCGACGGGTTGGTCGCCGCGAGCCCCGAGCTACTGGTGGCCCGGTCGGGCGACATGGTCCGGTCGCATCCGATGGCCGGCACCGCCCCGCGGGGCGGCGACCCGACCACCGACCAGCGGCTCGCAGCGTCGTTGCTGGCGTCGGCCAAGGACCGGGAAGAGCACCAGATCACGATCGACATGGTCCATGACACGTTGCTCGACTGGTGCTCGTTCCTCGACTACGAGGCCGAGCCGTCGGTCGTGGCCGTAGCCAACGTGCAGCACCTGGCCACACTGGTCGAGGGTCGGCTGTCCCGCCCGGCTCCCTCGGTGCTCGAGCTGGTCGCGGCCCTCCATCCGACACCGGCGGTCGCCGGCTGGCCCCGCGACCAGGCCGTGCGGTGGATCGTCGACAACGAGGGATTCGACCGGGGACGTTACGCAGGGACGGTGGGCTGGGCCGACGCCGCCGGCAACGGCACCTGGGCGGTGACGGTCCGCTGTGCGGAGATCGGCGGATCGTCGGCCCGCTTGTTCGGCGGCAATGGCATCGTCGCCGACAGCGACCCCGTCACCGAGCTCGCGGAGACCCGCGCCAAGCTCCAGGCCCTCCTCTCGGCCATCGTCCGCCCGTAGGAACCGTTCTGGTCGCGCGGACCGCGTGATCACGCGG
>JBOGHK010000023.1:0-20393 GCA_050744325.1 Acidimicrobiales bacterium | reverse complement strand
ATGTTCCCGGTGATCACCGGCGCCACGGGAGCAGAACGCATCTACGACGGCTACCCGGACGTCGCCCTCGAGATGATCGACAACCGCACCTTCGACGGCCGCATCCAGCTGGTCGAGTACCGGCCCCGCGTCCTCGAGCACCCACCGCTCGACCCCACCGCATGATGTCGCCAGGACCCAGCTGGAAGCGAGAGGAACGCTCTGATGCCGACGGTGATCGCTGACATCTCGATGTCGCTCGACGGGTTCGTGACGGGGGATGGTGCCGATGATCAACATGGGCTCGGCGGCGACGATCAGGTCGGCGCTGGAGGGGGTCCGAGGAGCTCGACGCCGTACCGGGCGGCGACTGCCGTGAGCCTGCTCATCTCGTTTCGGGGATCAGCGTCCGGTGTCGCGATCGCCGCGACCTCCTCGAAGAACGCCTCGAAGCCTCCTGGCATCATGAGGCTGAGATGCCGGCCGCGCTCGGAATGGACCTGATAGCCGTGCGGCACATCTCGCGGTCCCCAGACCCAGCTGCCTGGAGACGCCGTGATCACCTCGTCCCCGATGAAGACGCTGTACTCACCCTCAAGGACATAGAACGCTTCGTCCTCGCGGTGATGCACATGCAGAGGGGGCACGGCCCCTCCCGGACCTGCCACTTCGACAGCACCGACGACGCCGTTGGTATCGCTCGTAGACGCGAGAATCGCGATTGTTTGCCTGAAGAACCGGATTGGCACCTTGCCCTCCTTGCCGAGATTTCTCGTGCACCAGAATGTTTGATCAGGCCTCGGCCCCTCCGGGCGGCGCTAGACCTTGGGTCCATGGTCTCCGCGCTGTTCGACGACAAAGCCTGGGCTCGGGTCGACGGGTTCGACTTCACCGACATCACCTACCACCGTGCGGTGGACATCGGGGCCGTACGGATCGCATTCGACCGGCCCGAGGTCCGCAACGCCTTCCGCCCCCACACGGTCGACGAGCTGTATCGGGCGCTCGACCACGCCCGCAGGACCTCCGACGTGGGCTGTGTGCTGCTCACCGGCAACGGCCCGTCGCCCAAGGACGGCGGCTGGGCCTTCTGCTCGGGTGGCGACCAGCGGATCCGCGGCCGGGACGGCTATCGCTACGCCGAGGGCGAGACCTCCGAGAGCATCGACCCGGCCCGCACCGGGCGCCTCCACATCCTCGAGGTCCATCGGCTGATCCGCACGATGCCGAAGGTGGTGATCTGCCTGGTCCCCGGGTGGGCAGCGGGCGGCGGCCACAGCCTGCACGTGGTCTGCGACCTCACGGTCGCGAGCCGCGAGCACGGACGCTTCAAGCAGACTGACACCGCGGTCGCCAGCTTCGACGGCGGCTTCGGCTCGGCGTACCTCGCCCGCCAGATCGGCCAGAAGTTCGCCCGGGAGATCTTCTTCCTCGGCGACGAGTACTCGGCCACCGATGCCCACCGCATGGGCATGGTCAACGCGGTCGCGCCCCACGACGACCTGGAGACCGTCGGCCTGGCGTGGGCCCGCAAGGTGATGCGCAAGAGCCCGACCGCCCAGCGCATGGCGAAGTTCGCGCTGAACCTGGTCGACGATGGCCTGGTGGGGCAGCAGGTGTTCGCCGGTGAGGCGACCCGTCTGGTGTACATGACCGACGAGGCCGCCGAGGGCCGCGACGCGTTCCTTGCCAAGCGCGAGCCGGACTGGGCGGCCTTCCCGTGGCACTACTGACCGTTGTGGCGGCTATTGCCGGACGAACTCGGTCTCGATCTCCAGCCGGACCTGCTTGCCGACCAGCACGCCACCGGTTGCCAGGGGCTGGTTCCAGGTGAGGTCGAAGTCCTCGCGGTCCAGCTCGCCAATCGCCGAGAAGCCGACCCGCTGGCCACCCCAGGGGTCGGTGCCGACGCCCTCGTACACCGCTTCGAGGGAGAGCAGCCGGGTGATGCCGTGGAGATCCAGCTCGCCGTCGATCTTGACCGTCGCGTCGCCCAGCTGGGTGACGCCCGTGCTCCGGTAGGTCATCTTCGGGTACGTCTCGACGTCGAAGAAGTCCGGCGACCGGAGATGGCCGTCGCGCTGGTCGTCGCGGGTGTCGACGCTCGCGAGGTCGACCTCGACCGTCAGGGTGCTCTGCAACGGGTCGTCGGCGACGACCAGGGTCGCGTCGAAGGTCGTGAAGCGCCCGCGGACCTTGGCGATCATCATGTGGCGGACCGAGAACCCGAGGATGGAGTGGGTAGGATCGGCCTTGAAGGTGCCGGTCTCGGGCAGGACCTGACCATCGATCGTGCGGGTCGGTGTCGATGGGGTATCGCTCATGGCACCGACCGTAGCGCGGCATAGTTGCGTGGACAACTACTTCCCGACCCGTAGCATGGGCGGATGAGCCGCGGGCCTGGGCAGCTACCGGATCCCCTTCTGGACGACGACCGCATGACGTTGGCCGGTCTCTTCGCCGAGAGCTACACCGGCATGCGCAGCGAGCTCGACCGGCGGCTGGCCCAGGAGTGTGGGCTGCCCCTGCAAAGGTTCGTGATGCTCCTGCGGCTGGCCCGGTCACCGGACCAGCGGCTGCGGATGAGCGACCTCGCCGACCAGACTGGCTTGACCCCCAGCGGCCTGACCCGGGCGATCGACCGGCTCACCGAAGCCGGCCTCGTCCAACGGGTGGCCTGTCCGTCGGATCGTCGGGGTGCGTACGCCGCGCTCACGCCCAAGGGCCTGCGGCGGGTGACGGCAGCGGTGGAGCCTCATCTCCGCCACCTCGACGATGCGTTCGTCAAGCTGCTCACCGACGACGAACGCACGCAGCTGGCAGCCATCCTGCGCAAGGTGCGCGACCGGGTGAACCCCGGCGCCGCCCGGCCTCCCGAGCCGATCCCCGAGCCGCTGGACGACGCCGATATCGCGTAGGACGGCCCCGCCTGCGAGGACTTTCTGGGGCGGTGTCAACCGCTGGGCCAGGTGGGACGTCCGGTCGCGGGAAGTCCACCATCTTCAGGAGGCATGCGAAAATGTGGAAGGTCCCTCACCCAACGGCGGAGTCTCGATCCGGGTTCACGGGGCATCTGGTCCGGGCGGCTCTCGTCGCGGCGATCGGTCTGACCGGCTCGGCGGGCGTTGCCGCGGCCTCGGCGGTCGCTCCCGGCGATCCGTTCATCGTGTCGCCCAGCGAAGGCGGCCCGTTCACCGTGGTCAGCGTCTCGGGTGCCGACTGCACCGAGGGCCCGGCACCGTCGGTCGCCGGCACGGTCGTCGGGTCACCGGAGATCGGCGTGATCACCCAGTTCACCGCGACCCCTGACGACAACGGCGACTGGACGGCCTCGTTCACGGTGCCGCCGAACAAGCCGGCGACCGACTACGCAGTGACGGCCACCTGCAAGACCGACCCCGACCAGGCCGACGGCGACCAGTACGACGACCAAACCTTCACGGTCGTGGCCGGCGACGAGGCGACGATGACGGTGTCACCCCTCGCAGCGCGAGCCGGCCAGGACGTCGTGGTCACGCTGTCGGGGACCCTGTGCCAGGGCGACGAGGCGACCGTCGACGTCGGCATCTTCGAGCGTGCGCCCGAGGGAACCGGCGACGCCGGCGAGTTCCTCGTCCGCAACACCGCGATCCCTGAGGACGACGGATCCTGGACGACCGAGCTCACGATCCCCGCGTCGGCATCGCCGGGCACCTACGGCGTCAGCGGAGAGTGCAGCGTCGGCGGCTTCCAGTTCTTCCTCTACGAGACGACCGACATCGTGCTCTCCGCAGCACAGGCACCGCCAGCCGTGCCCGTGCCCGGTCAGCCCCGTCTCACCGGCTGAAACCTCAGCCTGACCGATCGTGCTCGGGACGCTTCCTCAGGTCGGGAAGCGGCCCGAGCACCAGGTCTGGCCGTCGTCGTCCACCAACGCGACCGCGGCGACCTCGTCGGTGCCCGAACGGAGCGACACCTCGCTGGCTGACGCTCGGCTCAGGGTCACGGGGTACATGTGCCTGGTGCCGTCCTCGCCCTCGACCGCCAGCCACCACGGGTCGTCGAGCCGTCCGCCGTGCTCCTCCATGGCGTCGAGCCAGTCGCGGAGATCGATCTCCATCACCTGCGGTGAACCGTCCCGCAGCGTCGCCTCGCCCACGACCTCACCGCGGGGGCTGAGCATGTCGGCGGTGGCGGCCGCCGCCTCGTCGCCGCCACCGTCCGACCCGCTGAGGGGCCCGAGCCAGGCCCCGACCGCGGTGACCACGATCATCACCGCTGCGGCTGCCAACAGCATCGTCCGCGACCGCAACCACCGACGCTGACCTGCCCCCGAAGGTCCGAGAGGGCTGAGACCTTCAGGGGCAGGTGCGATGCGGGTCAAGACCCGCGACTCGAACCCCGCAGGCGGCGGCACCTCGGGGGCCAGCAACAGCAGTTGCTCACCCACAGCGGTCAGCGCCGCCACCTCGGCCTGGCAGTCGCCGCACCGTTCGATGTGGGCCAGAGCGGTCGCGCGCTCGGCACCGTCGAGCAGCCCGAGCGCGAGCTCGGCGACGATCTCGTCCAACCGACCGCAGCCCTCAGCGCTCATCGACAGGGACCTCCAGGCGTTGGCGCAACTTGCGCAACCCCAGCCGGATACGGGTCTTCGCGGTGCCCAGTGGCACTCCAGCAGCCTCGGCGTACTCGCGGGTGGTGAGCCCGCGCAACGTGACGGCGACCAGAGCCGCGGACTGCTCCACAGGTAGCGAACGCAACGACCGCGCCACCCGGGCGAGCGCATCGTGCCTCTCGGCGGCCTCGGTGACCTCCTCGCCCGCCGCGGTTTCCAGCGCGAGCTGTAGAGCCAGCTCACCGGTGGTGTCGGGGTCGAGTCGATCCCGACGGTTGGCGGCGAGGCGGACGTGGTCGAGAGCGACGTTGCGGGTGATGCCGAGCAACCAGCCCGCCACGCTCCCCCGCCGGGCATCGAAGCTGGCTGCGTAGCGCCAGGCGCGTACGAAGGCGTCCTGGGCCACCTCATCGGCCTCCGCCGGATCGCGTGTGATCCCCAGTGCCAGCCCGAACACCCGGGCCTGGAAACGACGGACGAACACGGTGGCCGACTCGACGTCGCCGGTCGCGAAGCCGGCAAACAGGGCTTCGTCCGACGCGTCCCACATACCCCTACCTACCGTCCAATCTCCCCGTCGGATTTACCCAACCACGCGAAGATCCGTCTGACGGGCCGTGACGGTAGACCAAGCATGACCGTGAGACACATCATCCGCCGGCCACTCCCGGCGGTCATCCTGTCCGTCGTGCTCGTCCTCGCTGCCGCCGCCTGTGGGGACGACGACGAGACGTCCACCGGCGGCGAAGGCACCGGTGAGTCCGGAGGCGAGTCGGGCGGCGGTGGTGACGGCGACATGACCGTCGAGATCGTGAGCCCCGCCGACGGCGACGAGGTGGAAGGCGCCGTCGAGATCGAGCTCGACAGCAACGTCGAGATCGGCGAGACCGACACCGGCCTCAACCACTTCCACGTGCACTACGACGGCGACACCGAGAACTACGACATCGTGTACGAGGAAGGCCAGCACACTCCTGAGCAGGAGCTCGACGACGGCGAGCACACCGTGCAGCTGGTCCTCGCCAACGCCGACCACAGCGAGACCGATGTGACCGACGAGATCACCCTCAACGTCACGGGTGGAGCGTCCGGCGGCGGTAGCGACACCACCCAGGGCCCGTACGACTACTGAGCAACGCAGCGCGACGTCGCACAGGAGGGACCGCGGCATGGTCCAGCGCTACAACCGGTTGACTCGGTGGCTCCACACCGGGACCTACGTCCTCACCCTGTTCCTGCTGTTCACCGGCTGGTGGCTGTGGCGGGGCGAGGAGGGCAACGCCAGCATCGTCGCCCAGTGGCTCGACCTGTCCGACATCGAGGCGCACAAGAGTGCCGGCTGGGCGCTCGGTGGCCTGCTCGCCGTCGGCATCGTCCTCGGCATCCGCGGCACGGTCACCTTCGTGCGCGAGACCTTCCGGGCCAACCGCGGGGACAGCCGCTGGTTCCTCCGTTGGCCCGTCGGGGCCCTGACGGGGCGCTTCGCGCCCCATCGGGGCCACTTCGACCCTGGTCAGCGCATCCTGAACGTCGCGATGGCCGGCAGCCTCGGCACGGTGATCGTGTCGGGGATCGTGTTGACCCAGCTCAAGGGAGGATCCACGTTCGCGTTGGTCACGCGCACCCACCGCTACGCCAGCTACGTGCTCGCGCCACTCGTCCTGGGCCACATCCTCGTCGCCGCCGGGATCCTCCCGGGGTACCGGGGCGCGTGGCGCGGCATGCACCTCCGGGGACGGGTCCGTGACGAAACCGTGCGTCGTCTCTGGCCCGCGACCCTGGACGAACCGGCCCCCGAGGATGGAGGCCACCTGCCCCCCTCGGAGGCCGGTTCACCAGGCGGCGATCACACTAAGAACGGAGCTCGCGTTTGAGGATCTTGCCGGTGGCGTTCATCGGCAACTCGTCGACGAACACGACGACCCGCGGGTACTTGTAGTCGGCCATCTGCTGCTTGGCCCACGCGACGAGCTCGGCCTCGGTGACCTCGGCATCCGCCTCGCGGACCACGAACGCCTTGACCTCCTCGCCCAACCGGTCGTCGGGCACGCCCACGACGGCGACCAGGCTGACCGCGTCGTGGGTCATCAGGACCTCCTCGACCTCCCGCGGGTACACGTTGAACCCACCGCGGACGATCAGGTCCTTCAACCGGTCGGTGATGAACAGGTAGCCCTCCTCGTCGAGGCGGCCAACGTCGCCGGTGTGGAACCAACCGCCCCGCATGGCTTCGGCGGTGGCGTCGGGCCGGCCGAGGTAGCCCTTCATCACGTTGTGGCCCCGGATCACCACCTCGCCCTGCTCGCCAGTCGGGACGTCCTGGTCGTCGCCGTCGACCACCCGCACCGAGACCCCCCACACGGGAAGCCCGACCGAGCCCGCTTTGGACGGCCGGTCGAGCCGGTTGAACGTCGCGATCGGGCTGGTCTCGGACAGGCCGTACCCCTCGAGGATCTTCACGCCGAAGCGATCCTCGAAGGCCCGCATGACCTCGACCGGCATCGCGGACCCACCCGAGATCGTCACCCGTAGCTGAGAAGCGATCTTCTCTACGTCCAGGCCCGGCACCTCGGCGCCCAGCATCGCCCAGTACATCGTGGGCACCCCGGCGAAGAACGTCACCTCGTGGATGCCCATCAATTGGAGTGCGGCATCGGGGGTGAAGCGGGGCAGCAGCACCAGCGTGCTGCCGACGTAGAACCCTCCGTTCATCTGCACGGTCTGACCGAAGGAATGGAACAACGGCAGGGTGACCAGGTGGGTGTCCGGCCCCGAGGCCGGGAACATGAGGTCGCACATGCGGGCGTTGAGCAGCATGTTCGCATGGGACAGCTCGGCGCCCTTGGGCTGGCCGGTCGTCCCGGACGTGTAGAGGATCACCGCGGTGTCCTCGGCGCCGGTGGCCACGGTCTCGAACTCGGCGGGCTGCCCGGACATGAACTCCAGCGCGGTCGGCACACCCTCGATCGGCGACGGCGCCATGAGGTCGGCGGGCAACAGCACGAACGTGTGGCACGACTCGACCTGGCTGAACCCCTCGTAGCCCATGGCTCCCAACGGCAGGTCGCTGGTCCCGGCGAAGCACAGGTAGGCGACCGCCTCCGAGTCGCGCAGGTGGTAGGCGACCTCCCGCGGCTTGAGCAGCACGTTGAGCGGCACCACCACGGCGCCCGCCTTGAGGATCCCGTAGTAGGCCAGCGGAAACCACTCGAGGTTCGGGCAGCTCAGGGCGACGCGCTGGCCCGACTCGACCCCGGCCGCCACCAACGCCCCGGCCAATTGGCCCGCCGCCGCGTTGACCGCCCCGTAGGTGAGCACGGCATCGCCTCGGACGACCGCAGGCCGCTCGGGAACCTCGCGGGCCGAGTCGTCGAGGAGGACGGACAAGTTGAGCATGGCACCATCATTCCCCAAACCCACGCGAACCCATGCCCGGGGTGAGGTAGGCGGTCGGCCCGGCTCAGTCGGCGGCGTCGTCCCCGGCCTCGTCGCAGCTCGCCAGGCGCGGGATGGCGTTGTCGCCGACGGTGACCGTGTACTCCTCGGCGCACACCTCGGCGGTGACGTTCCATCCCAGGCCGCTCCGCCGGGTGGCGACCCCCACGATGCCGGTGCCGTCCACCTCGGGTTCCAGCTCGCCCGGCACCCAAAGCTCCACGACAGCACCCGGCTCGGCCTCGGAGGCAGCCAGCACCATGCCACCACCTGCACCGGTGCTGGGTGACTCCAGACGGACGAGCCAGCCGGGTGCGTAGCGCGGGTAAGCCCGGGTCACGACGTCCCGCCACTGCGGGACGACCCCGTGGTCCTCCCCGTCCGGGCAGGTCACCAACCGGTACTGCCACACGTCGCCCTGTGGTGTGAGGCCGCGGTCGGTGATCCGGTGCGGGTCGCCACACGCGTTGGTCCATTCCCACCAGGCGCTGCCCGCCGGCACATAGGGCGCCCGCCCAGGTGGGGCTGCACCGCTGCTAGGAGCGTCGGCGGCGACGCCGCCGTCCTCCCTGACGGCGAAGCGTTCCAACCGCTCGACCAGCTCGGGGTGGGCGACGGGGTCGTCGAACCAGCCGTACTCGCCGATCCAGAGGCTGGTCTCGAAGGTTGCCGCCTGGCCGGCGACGATATCCCAGTGCTGGTCGACGGTGATGAAGGTGACGATCGAGCCGCCGTAGACGTGAGGTGCGTAGACCAGACCCGGATCGTCGGAGAAGTCCGCCGGCGGCGGGCTGCCCAGCACCGTGGGCTCGAAGAAGATCGGCCGCGGCTCGATCCCGGCCTCGGACTCGCCGTCCCGGATGGCGTCGATCGCCCGGGCGTAGAAGTCTCCGAGCGGTGCCAGCTCCGCGAGCAACGCGGCCGGCGCGGTGTCGCCTCGGCCGTGGCCGGGCTCGTTGAGCAGGTCGTAGCCCGCGACCGACGGCTCGTCGGCCAGGGACTCCGCCAGGTGCTGCCACACCGCGACCAGGCGACCCTGCACCCCGTCGGCGTCGGTGTAGAAACGGTGCCAAGCCTCGGTCACGAGCTCGCTACCCGGTTTGTCCTCGCCGTCGACGGGCCGGCACGAGTCGAGCTCGGTGGGGCTCGGTGTCGCCCACTCGGGCGCCCCGTCCCAGCCGTTGGACGGCTCCAGTCCCGGCGCGCACACCGACCCCGGCGGGGTCGCGACGAACGGCCCCCAGGCGTCCTGGTGCATGTCGATCACCGTGTACAGACCACGGTTGGCGGCGTCGCCCACGGCCTGGCGGATCTGTTCGACGTAGTCGGCGTCGATCTGGCCGCGCTCAGGCTCGAGCCGCGACCACGACACCAGGAGCCGGACGGCGTTGAACCCCTCGGCGGCGATCTGGTCCCAGTCGTCTCCGGTCAGTGGCCGTGTCGGCTCGTAGTCGGGATGGTTCTGCGCGTACTCGGCGAGCGAGTTCAGGTTGACGGCGCGGAGAATCACCTGGCGACCGTCTTCGTCGAAGATCCCGGGCTGCGACCCGCGTTCGGCGTGGAGGCGCGGCATCCCATCGGACGAGACCTCCTCGCCTTCGTCGGTCACCTCCCGATCATCGGGGGCGGCGTCATCGTCGTCGTCGCCGCCGCTACACGCCATGCCTCCCAGCAAGGACGCCAGCGCGACGACGGTTGTTGCGGCACGCGGCGCGCGCCGCGCGGTGAACCCCGTCCGCCCCATCCGGTCACCTTGCCAGGTCGGTGGCGCCAGCCGCCAGCGACTACCGGACGGATTGCGAGTTCGTCGCCGTAGGCAACCCGAGGCGCCGGGCGCGTCGGATGGACGAACGCCACCGACGACCAAGGCGGCGACGGTGATCCCGCTACAGCGTGATGCGGATCGTGCGGCGGATGTCCCGGGACGAGGCGCCGACGGCGATCTCGAACTCGCCCGGCTCGACCATCCAGTCGTGGTGGTGGACGTCCCAGAAGGCGAAGGCCTTGGCAGGCAGCTCGAGCCGCACGGCCTGGGTCTCGCCCGGTGCGAGGTCGACCTTGGCGAACTGCTTGAGCTCACGCTCGGGACGTGCCACCGAAGCCGCCACGTCATGGACGTAGAGCTGGACCACCTCGCGGCCCTGCCGGTCGCCGACGTTGGCGATCTCGAGGGTGACGACGGCCGACCGCTGCTGCTCGTCCACCTCGACCGCGAGCTCGCCGTAGTCGAACCGGGTGTAGGACAGGCCGTGCCCGAAGCAGAACAGCGGTTCGACCTGGTGCGCGTCGTAGTGTCGGTAGCCGACGAACAGCCCTTCGCCGTACGGCGCCCGGCCGTGCTCGCCGGGATAGTGGGGATGCGCCGGCGTGTCCTCGATCCGGCGGGGGAAGCTGGTCGGCAGGCGACCGGCCGCGTCGGTGTCGCCGAACAGCACGTCGGCCAGCGCGGCACCGGCCTCCTGGCCCGGATACCACAGCTGGGCGACCGCGCCGACTTCGTCCACCCAGTCCATCGTGACCGGCGAGCCGGTGTTGAGCACCACCACCGTCGCGGGGTTGGCTGCGGCGACGGCCCGGATCAGCTCGGTCTGCGCCGCGGGTAGGTCGATCCCCTCCCGGTCGGCGCCCTCGGTGTCGGGCTTGTCGGCCCCGACCACCACCACGGCGACATCGGCGTCCGCGGCGGCCGCGACCGCCCGGGCCACAGCGTCGGCGTCCTCGGGTGGCTGGGCGTGCAGGTGGACGCCGCTGATCCAGCGGGTATCGACGCCCGGCGGCCTGCGGATGTGCAGTTCGATGGCCAGCGGATAGGTGGTGCCGGCCTCCAGCACCACTTCGCCCTCCACCGGTGTGCTGCCCCGACCGAAGAAGCTGCTCCCCCGTTGGGGCCCGAGGTTGTCGAGCACCACCGCGCCGTCGACCCGCACCAGCGCGGCGCCAGCGTTGGTGACGTGCAGACGCCACGCGCCGGTCCTGTCGGGCGTGAAGTCCGCCATTGCCCGGATCGAGATCTCGTCCAGCACCATGCCGGGCAGCGGTGGGCCGAGCCAGAACAGCTCGCTGTCGGCGACCACCCCGGTCCGCAACGGCTCGCCCTCGAAGCCGGCACCCTCGAAGTACTCGATCCGCAGGCCAGGCTCGTCGCTGCCCGGCACGCGCAGCTCCCGGCGGCCGAGTGGCACCGCGGGACGTTGGGCCACGCCCGCCTCGTGCCGGACGGTGGCCGTGTCGCCGGCCCGTTCGACGATGGCGTCGAGCGGCGTGACCTCGTAGAGCGGGTGGACGTGGGCGCTGCCACCGCCCTGGATATCCGGCCGGTCGGCCTTGGGGCCGAGCACGGCGAGGGTGCGGTGGCGGGCCGGGTCGAGGGGGAGGACGTCGTCGTTGCAGAGCAACACGATCGCGTCGCGGGCGGCGATCCTTCCTAGCTCGGCCGGATCTTCGACCAGCTGCGGCGGCTGTGGCTCGTCCGGCGCACCGGTCACCCGCTCCAACAACCCGAACAGCCGCGACACGGCCCGGTCGAGCGCCGCCTCGGGAAGATCGCCCTGGTGGACGGCGGCGGCCAGGTAGTGACCGAGGTAGCGGGGCGGGCCGGGCATCTCCAGGTCCAGCCCTGCGCCCACCGCCGCCGTGCTGTGGGTGCCGTACCAGTCGGACATGACCAGGCCGTCGAAGCCCCAGTCCTGGCGCAGGATCACGTCCAGCAGCCCGGCGTGCTCGCTGCAGTGCACGCCGTGCAGCCGGTTGTAGGCCGCCATCACCGCCCAGACCCCAGCGTCGCGCACCGCCGCCTCGAACGGCGGGAGGTACATCTCGTGGAGGGTGCGCTCGTCGACCTCGATGCTGACCTCCATGCGTTCGTGCTCCTGGTCGTTGGCGACAAAGTGCTTCGCCGTGCACGCGACCCGACGGGACTGCACGCCGCGGATGTAAGCGACGGCCACCTGCGCGGTCAGGTAGGGGTCTTCGGAGAACGATTCGAAGTGCCGTCCACCCAGCGGGTGTCGGTGGAGGTTGATCGTGGGTGCCAGCAGCACGTGGACATCCTTGGCCCTGGCCTGGTCGCCCAGCAGCCCGCCGACCCGTTCGACCAGGGCGCGGTCCCAGGTCGCTGCGAGCGCAGTGCTACAGGGCACGCAGACCGAGGTGTCGCCGGTGAACCTGGGGCCACGGACCCCTGACGGTCCGTCGGACAGCCGGAGCGCGGGGACCCCGAGGCGTTCGACTGGCACGGTGTGCCAGAGGTCGGCGCCGCCCGTGAGCGCCGCCTTCTCGTCGAAGCTCAGCCCACCGGCGACCCCACCGGCGATGGCCTCCACCAGCCCGTCCGCGTCGATCGCCCATCCCCCCGGTCGTGCGCCCTGCGGTCAGCCTAAGACGATCCTTGTTGGGTGTCTAGTAACCCCAGCTCCTGCGCTTCGCCATCGTGTTCGGGCGGTCCGTGGACCGGGCACTGCAGCCGGCCCCGCTACGCCTCGCCGTCGGCCACGACAGGCCCGGTGGGGGCCGCCACTCCCTCCTCGGGCTCCTCGGTGATGGCGAAGCTGGTGCTGTCGCTGGGCAGAGCGACGGCTGCTACGTCCGCCGAACCGTCGCCGATGACCCCCAGCGAGACCGGAGCGACGGTGTCGTTCATCTTCCACAGCTGGTAGCGGCGGCCTGCTTGAAGCGTGGGCAGCTCATCCAGCAGGACATAGCCGTCGCCTTCGGCGGTCACCACCACCCTGGCCTGCGGCTCGCCCTCGGCACTGGTGAGTCGCACGATCGTCGAGTCATCGGCGCCGGCGGCCGCTTCGGCGAGGTCGCCGACGTCGTCGGTGCCACCGCTTCCCCGGAGGGAGACTACGGCGACCCCGACGACGACCGCCGCGGCCGCGGCAACCGCGGCCAACCACGGGGCCCTCGGTGCACCGGACCGGCGCGGCGGCCCGGCATGGCGGGGTCGGTGGGCGAAGGGCAACACCTCGGCCGGCGCTTGGTCGAAGTCGGGCTGAACGGCGGGCGGGGACGGGGTGGCGGGGATCTCGGAGATCGGCGCCGGCAACTGGCTGGCGATGCGGTCCCAGAGGTGGGCTGGCGGCGGCTCGGGCGGCGTCATCCTCGACAGGGTGGCAAGGTGCCGGTCGAGCTCGACTCGGCAGGCCACGCAGCCCGCGAGGTGGGCGTCGACCGCTGCACGCTCCCCGGGCTCGAGCGCGTCGAGGGCGTACACGGCGAGGTCGTCGAGCGGGTGGGTGTTGCTATGGACAGTCATGGGGCCACCCCCTTCGCTTCCAGCGTACGTCGCAAGGTGATGAGGCCAGACCGGATGCGGCTCTTCACCGTCCCCTCCGGCTGTCCAAGGAGGCTGGCCGTCTCGCGGTAGGTCCGGCCGCCGAAGTACGCCAGCATGATCGCCTCTCGCTCGCCGGACGGCAACGCTTCAACCGCGCGTCGCACGTCGTCCGCCAGCGCCGCGGCGTGGACCGCGGCCTCCACTTCGGCCGACGGCGGCACCGCCGACAACTCGGCATCGCGACTCTGCCGCCGGCGGCGTGCGGTCTCGGAGCGCACCAGGTCGACGGCCCGACCGTGAGCCTGGGCCAGCAGCCACGACCGCAGGGCGCCGCGGGCCGGATCGAAGCGGTGGGCCGACTGCCACAGGTTCAGGAACACGATCTGGGAGACCTCATCGGCCTGGTGGGGGTCGTTGGTCACCCGCCTCGCGAGACCCCACACGGCGGGCCCGTGGCGCCGATAGATCTCCTGCAGCGCGCCCTGGTCACCTTCGGCGACTGCCGTCACCAGCTCCGCATCGTTGCGCCCCACCACGTCATCCCCCATGGCACGCCTCCCGCGGCCACACCGTAGTGGAGCTTCGATGACGCTCACCGGATCCACCCCTCGGTCCCCGGACCGGTCACGCCGCCGTCGCCTGGTCCGGCTCGGTGGGCCGCCGGGCCTGGAGGTCGACCACGTCGGAGCGGATCGCCGCACGATCGTCGGAGCCAGACCGGTCCGCGGCACAGCGCTCGACGGCGCCTTCCACGAGGTGGAGCCCCGCCAGACCGGGCAGGCGGTCGATGCGCTGGTCGATGCGACGAGCCATGGTGACCCCTTCGTCGTCGCCGAACAGCTCGCCGACGAGGAATGCCACCTCGGAGCGAGGCATGACACCCGAGCCGACCGGCCACCACAGGTGACGCAGCGCCCGCCGGACCAACCACTGGGTCCTGCGGCCGCCGCTGGTGAGCCGACGCTCAGCCTCTGCCGCGTAGAAGGCGATGTGCCGACCCTCCTGGCGCATGATCCGCGCCAACAGGTCGGTCAGGACGGGATGACCGGCGCGGTTGGAGAGCCGGGCGTAGCCCGCGTGGGTGGTCCACTCGTTGACGGCGCCCCAGGTCATGTGGATGGCCGGGAAGGTCTCACCGGCGATGCTCGACCCGAGGCTGTGCAGGATCGGCGACAGTCGGTCACGCCAACCGAGACGCTGGCGCATCGGGCCGATGCGGCGGTGGCCTTCGGCTTCGTCGTGGGCCGCCAACACCTGGCCGATGGCCTCGCCGTGCCACATCTCCTCGTAGTTCCACAGGGTGAGGAAGGTGGTGATCCGAGTGTCGCGGTGGGCCGGGGTGACCAGGAGGTCACGGAGGTAGCAGACCGTGTGGTGCTCGACGTCGTGCATGTACCGCAGGCACCGCAGGGCCGCCGGCGAGAGCGGGTCCTCGCGGAAGGCCGCGAAGTCGATGCCCGAGAGGTCCAGCCGCGCCACCTGCCGCTTGTAACGGTCGATATCGCTTCGCATGCCTCGTGTTCGGAGTGACCACGCGAGCTGGATGACCTCGGTCTATGAGTGTTGCGAGTTCCTAGGGCTGCTGGACCCGGGCGTCGCTGCCGGGGAAGACCAGCCCCTGTTCGCCGGTGTCGTTCCATCGCACGACGAACGGCGGGCCACCGTCCGCCCCACGGACCTCGACGATCTCGCCGGTGCGCTCGGGCACGCCCACATGGTGCGACGTGACCACCATCGTGTCGCCAACCTCTGCTCTCATCGCGCCCCCTTTCTCTCCGACCACCTTGCCGCACGCGATCTCCGTGTGGAAGATCCGCCACCCACTCACCCTCCCCCGCGTGCGGCATCACTACACTCTGCGTCCGCACGGCGGCGTAGAGAGGCGAAATGTGTCCTATTTCCTCGGCATCGACCTCGGCACCACGTATACGGCAGCCGCGCTCTGGCGCAAGGGACGCGTCGAGATGGCGAGCCTCGGCAGTCGCGCGCCGGTCATCCCCTCGGTGGTCCTGGTCCGGGAGGACGGCCACGTCCTCACGGGCGAGGCCGCGGCACGCCGCGCGGTCACCGAGCCCGAGCGCATCGCCCGCGAGTTCAAGCGCCGCATCGGCGACCCCACGCCGATCATCGTCGCCGGCACCCCCTATTCGGCCGACGCTCTGACCGCCCGGCTGTTGCGGGCGGTGGCCCAACGGGTCGAGGACGACCAGGACGGCCCGCCCGAGGGCGTCGCGGTCACCCATCCCGCGAACTGGACCGGCTACAAGAAGGACCTCCTGCAGCGGGCGATACAGCTCGCCGGCCTCGGCCACGTCAGGTTGGTCACCGAGCCCGAGGCGGCCGCCATCCACTACGCCTCCCAGGAGCGGGTCGACCCGGGCAGGGTGGTCGCGGCCTACGACCTGGGCGGTGGCACGTTCGACGCCGCGGTCCTGCGACGCACGGTCGCAGGCTGGCAGATCCTCGGTCACCCCGACGGCGTCGAGCGGCTCGGCGGGATCGACTTCGACGAAGCCGTGTTCAACCACGTCGTCGCCGCGGTCGGGCCGGCCTACGACTGCCTCGACCCCGAAGATCCCGCAGCGCGTGCCGCGGTCACCCGGTTGCGCCAGGAGTGTGTGGACGCCAAGGAGGCGCTCACCTCCGACACCGACGTCACCATCCCGGTTCTCCTGCCCACGCTCCACGACGAAGTGCGGCTGACCCGCACCGAGTTCGAGGACATGATCCGCCCGGCGCTGGGCGATTCGATCACCGCGCTGCGACGGGCGCTTCGTTCGGCGTGCGTCGCCGTCGACCAGGTGAGCGCCGTCGTCCTCGTGGGCGGGTCGTCGCGCATCCCCCTCGTCGCTCAGCTGGTGGGGTCGACGCTCGGCCGGCCGGTCGCGGTCGACGCACACCCCAAGCACAGCGTGGCGCTCGGCGCTGCGATCATCGCCGCCGACCAGGCCTCCCCCGGGGCTGCGAACACGAGCGAGGTGGAGTCGGTCGACGAGACCACCCCGCCGGCAACCTTCTGGACCGCGCCCATCACCCCGGTCGGCGGCACCAGTCGGGTGCCGGTCCTCGCCCCGTCCAGCCCGCCCGGGGTGCAAAGCGCCCCCGCGGCGCCTTCGCCGTCACAGCGTTCCCGCGCCGCCGCCGAGCTTGCCCTCGCCGAGCGACGGCGCCATCGTGCGCTCGGCCTGGTGGCGGGCGGGGCAGCTGCCCTGGTCATCGCGTTCGGCAGCGTGGTGGCCCTCGGACAGGCGGGCGACCAAGGCCAGCCTCCGGGCGATCCCGCCGGGGTGCCCACCGACGTCCTGCCGGGAGTCACCAGCGTGGAACGGCCGCCGCTGTCGTCGGGCGATCCCGGCGTCACGTCCGCGACGACCACGCTCGCCGAGGACGTCCACACGCCGACGACCGCGCCGGCACGGACCGTCCCGCCGCCGACGACCGCCCCGACCACGACCGGATCGACCACGACCACCGAATCGACGACGACCACGACGGAAGCCCCGACGACCACCGAGGCGACCACCACCAGCGTTCCCTGACGCCGGTGTCTCGCACGGCAGTCAGGCCAACGGGTGATCCTCGAAGAACTCCCACATCACCTCGTTGGCCGAGATCGAGAAGGTGGTCGGGCCGACGAGCTCGACCCCGTCGAGCAATGGTGATCCCGGCCAGGTGTGCCCTCCGCCCTCGATCCGGTACAGCTCGACCTCCGCCCCCTCCGGGCACCCGTAGCTGAGGATGGTCACGTCGTCGGCAACCTCGGTCTCGGCCGGTGCGTCGTCGTGGCAACCGTTGCGCCCGGCCCAGCCGGCCATCACCTCGGGCACGGACTGGCCGTCGACGCCACCCGTGTCGTCCAGATCGTCGGCCTCCTGCTCGTCGAGGTCGCCGAGGGTGCCCCTGCCATCGGGCGCCGGGAGGTTGGCGACCGCCGGGCCGAACCCGCCCTCGTAGTCGATGAACGGATCGTCGGTGCCATGGAAGCTGACGACCGGCACCGGCCTGGTGGGTTCGCAGGTGCCGACGTCGGCGACGCCGGCGACCGGGGCCGCGGCGGCGATGCGGTCGGCGAAGACGCAGGCCACGACCGAGGTCATCATGGCCCCGTTGGACAGCCCGGTCGCGTAGAAGCGGGTCGGGTCGACGCAGAGCGTCGCCGCGGCCTCGTCCAAGAGGTCGCCGACGAAGGCGACGTCCACACCGTCGGGTGTGGGCTCCCAGCGAGGCACCTCGCCACGGCCCTGTGGGGTGAGCGTCACGAACCCGTGCTCGTCGCCGAAGGCGGACAGCTCCGAGTTCATGACGTGCACCTCTGCGCCTTCGCTGTAGCCGTGGAAGTCGACCACCAGAGGCACAGCCTCGGCGCCGTCGTAGCTCGGCGGCAGGTGGCGGAGGTACCAACGCTCCTCGCCGCCGGACTGCAGCGTGACCCGCTCGTCGGCGGCGGGCGCCGCCGAGTCGGAATCGCAGCCGTCCGAGCTCGTACGGGCCCCCACGGCCGTGTCATCCGAGTCGTTCGGCGGCACCGCCTCGTCAGCGGCACCGTCGCCGGCGTCGTCATCCCCGCCTCTGCCGCATGCCGCAACCAGCATCAGGCCAGTCGCCACGACCGTCGCCACCCGTCGACGTCCTCCGGCCATGTCTCCCCCTCCAACCCGTGCGGACCAAACCTGACGGTTCGTCAGAAAGGTAGCAAGACCGAGCCTCTATGCTCGCCGGCCATGCGGGGGGCATGGACGGGCCGCGGCACGGCTGCCGTCATCGGTGCGATCGGGCTGGCCGTGTCGGCAACGAGCTGTTCCGGCGGCGACGACCCTCCTCCCTCCGGCGAGCTCACCGTGCTCAGCTACAACGTCGCGGGCCTGCCCCAGGAGCTGTCCGACGTCAACCCCGAAGAGCACCTGCCCCTGATCAGCCCGTTGCTGAACGCCTACGACATGGTGCTGACCCAGGAGGACTTCGACTACTGGCGACCGCTGCTCGACGGCTTCGACTTCGTCCACTACCACGAACGACTCCGTGCCGAGACCTCCCACGAGTACGCCACCGCCCAGTATCCCGGCCCCGAAGCCACGGGGATCGACCTGACCGTGCGCACCGAGTTGCAGGTCGGCGACGGTCTGGGGGTGCTGTCGCGCTTCCCGTTCGCCGACGAGGCCCGCGTGCCGTGGGCCGGCTGCTTCGGTGGGTTCGACGTCAGCGACCAGGGCGCGGGCGACTGCCTGGCGGCCAAGGGGTTCGCGATGGTGCGAGTGACGCTGAACGACGGGGACGACGGGCCGCTGACCGTCGACGTCTACACGCTGCACGCCGAGGCGGGAGCGACCGACGAGGACCAGCGCCTCCAGGAGGCCGACTTCGTGCAGCTGGCCGAGTACATCGCCGACGACAGCGAGGGTCACGCGGTGATCGTCGGCGGCGACACCAATCTCCACACCGACTCCGACCACCCGGACGGACGAGGGGACGCCGACACCGTGGCATGGGAAGCGTTCCTCGAACAGAGCCGGCTGACCGACGCCTGCGCAGCACTGGACTGTGCCGAGCCCGAGGCCATCGACAAGATCGCCTTCCGCAGCGGCAACGGGATCAGCCTGACCGCCACCTCCCACGACTTCCCGCGGGAGCGGTTCACCGACGACGAGGGGGTCGATCTCAGTGACCACCCACCGCTGGTCGTCGGGTTCCGCTGGGAGGCCGAAGGTGGCTGACGATCATCGGCACGGAACCGTAACCACAAAGGCCGCCACGAACGGGGACGGCGGTGCATGTCGCGGGCGAGACTCTCAGCATGGACGACAGCACGGCGGTCCCAGCTGAACCTGTCGACGGCACAGGACAGGTCCCCACGGTGATGGTCGCGGCGCTTGAGACCGCGGCCCAGGTCACGCCGTTCACCACATCACCGCCGTTCCGGCGGCTCGACGACGACGACATGGCTCGCATCGTCCTGTTGCAGACCGACGCCACCCACTTCCAGCTCTACGAGGGATTTCGCTACGACGGGATGGCCGGGCAGTGGACGGTGACGCCCACCGACCTGCCGGATACCGACCTCGCGTCGATCCCTCCGTTCCTGGGATGGTTCGCCAGCCGCTACGGCAACCACACGCTCGCCGCGCTCCTCCACGATCACCTGGTGCGCAACGGCGCCCGGCTCGAGCCGGTGGTGCCCCGCTCGGATGCCGACGACGTGTTCCGGACGGCCCTCGACGAGTTGGAGGTCCCCTACCTGCGCGCCCGCATCATGTGGGCCGCGGTGACTCTGGCGACCCGCTGGCGCAACTCCGGAGCCGCAAGGGTGGCGGTCGGCCTCTGGATGGCCGCCGCGGCGTCGGGGATCGTCGCTCTGGTCTGGGGTCTCACCACCATGAACCCGGGTGTCGTCGCAGCAGCCGTGCTCTGCCCACTGCCCGCCTCGCTGCTGTGGAGTCGTCGCCAGCTCCGCGCCGGAGTCTTCGGCGGATACACCCTGTGGCTGGTCGCGGTTCCGGCTCTGATCAACATCGCGGCGTACACCGCCTACAACGTGGCGGAGCGAGCGTTCCGCCAAGGGCGCAAGCTGCGCCCCGCCAACCGGGCCAGGAAGATCCCTGGGCCACCTCCGTACACAGCCCGCTGATATTAGCGATCTTGCTGTGATTCCATTCACTCCGATAGCCTGGCCACCGACCTGGCGACGTAACGTGAGCCCGTCGTCTCCGAGGGTGGCGGAGGTTACGACCCCGAGAAAGACCGCATTGGCCTGTTTGGGGCGGTTTCGGAGGGGAAGTCACCGCTCGCTGCCGAGAGTCCGGGGAGCCTACAGCGCATGACCAAGACCGTTCGGGACGTGATGATGCCGGATCCGCTGACGATCGATGCCGAGACGTCGATCGAAACCGCCGCCCATCTGATGCGGGCCAGCGATGCCACCGACGTCCTGGTCACCGAGAACGGCGCTCTCCGTGGACGACTGACCGACAGTGACATCGTCGTCGTTGCCATCGCGGCCGGACGACATCCCGCCACCATCCCCGCCGGCGACTGCTGCAGCTCGGACCTAGCTTGGGTAGCCGCCGACGAGTCCCTCGACCGCGCCGCGGCGCTGATGCGACGACATGCGGT
>JBOGHK010000022.1:0-6160 GCA_050744325.1 Acidimicrobiales bacterium | reverse complement strand
ATGCCGGTCCGGGCGCGCCCGCGGCACCGCCCGGGCCCCCGCCGGGGTCGGGGCCGGGGGTGCCCACCCAGCCGGCTGCACCCGTGGGCACGGTGCCGCAACACCGGCCGGCACCGCCTCCAGGGGGCCATGCCCGACCGCAAGGGCCGTTGCCCGGGTTCCATCCCGGTGGGCTGCCCGCTCCGCCTCGCGACCCCACCGTGGTCCGGACCAGCCGTCGGGGCGCCCGTCGGCTCTTGCTGGTCGGTGGCCTGGTCCTGCTGGTCGGGGCCACGGCCGCCACGATCGCCGTGATCGACCTGGGCCAGAACGGCGGGACCCGACAGATCGCGGACGATGCCGGCGTGGCCTACCGGGTGCCCCGCAGCTGGTCAGGGAACGACGACAACCCGCCGACGGTGACCTGGAGCGAGGGCGAGACCGACGTCGCCCGGTTGACCCACGTCCCGTCGGGCCACAGCGATGCCGTCGACGCGCTGCAGGACGCCGAGCCGGCGGTCTGCTCCGTGGAGGCATCGGCGATCGACGTCCGCGGTGCCGATGCCGCCGCCCGCTGCGACAACCCGGACGGCACACCGGCAACGGCGCTCGGGGTCCTGGCCGATGGCGAGCTGTGGATCATCACCCTCGATCGCAGCCTGTCGGGCGACGTGCGCGACGACTTCGTGTCGAGCCTCGACTTCAGCGCGACCCCCAGCTCCTGACCCGAGGCAACACCGCGGATCACCTCGGGCTGCAGGCTGCACCGACGCTGGCCACGGCTTACGCTCGCCCCGTGCGGCAGGACGACGGGTGGCGGTGGCTGCGGAACAGCTCGGGCATCGTCGCGGCCGTGTGTGGTCTGATCGCCGCGCCGGTGGTGGCGATCCTGGCCGTGGTGCTGGTGCTCGTCCCGTTCGCCAGGAACACCTTCGACTACGGCCGTGACCCGGGACCGCAGGATCTGGGCATGAGCATCGACGCCCAAGGACTGATCACGGCCCGGGTGCCGATCTGCCTCGACGGTGGCGCCCAGGTCCTCCAGCTGGTCGGGCCCGACCAGGCGGTCGTGTGGCGCGCGGAGGCGGCCGAGCCCGTCGAGCTGGAGACGTTCGTGGTCAGCGTCGCCCCCGAGGGGTTCACCGACAGCGTCGCCTTCGTCGGTCCGCTGAACCCCGACGCGACCTACGACATGCAGCTCCTTCCGTCGATCCCGGCCGAGTCGCCGACGACCACCGAGATCAGCGAGGGCGCGCACACGCAGTTCCGCCAGGTCGACCTGGACCCCGAAGAGGTCTTCTTCAGCTCCCGCAGCGTCGCACCCGACGAGTTCGACGACGCAGCCTGCGTCGAGCGGGGCCGGTGACCCCGCTCGGCGCCGACCGGACGCGCTAGAGCTGGAGGGACTTCACCTCGAAGAACTCGTCCAGACCGTGGGTGCCCAGCTCGCGGCCGTAGCCCGAGTGCTTGTAGCCGCCGAACGGCGCGGCCACGTTGAAGGCGCCACCGTTGATCTCGACCTGGCCGGTGCGGATGCGACGAGCCACGCGCTTGGCCCGCTCGGGATCGCCCGACCACACGCCGCCGGCCAGGCCGTAGACCGTGTCGTTGGCGATGCGGACCGCGTCGTCCTCGTCGTCGTAGGGGATGATCGACAGCACCGGGCCGAAGATCTCCTCCTGGGCGATGGTCATCGAGTTGTCGACCTGCGAGAACACGGTCGGCCGCACGAAGTACCCGGTCTCGAGGCCCTCCGGGGCCTCGGCCCCACCGGTGAGCAGGGTCGCACCCTCGTCGACGCCCTTCTGGATGTAACCACGCACCCGGTCGTGCTGCGTCTTGGACACGAGCGGGCCAAGCCGCGTCGCCGCATCGAACGGGTCGCCGGGGGTGAAGGTCTCAGCCACCCGCGTGGCGATCTCCTCGGCTTCGGCGAGCTTGTCCCGGGGCACCAACATCCGCGTCAGTGCGCTACAGGTCTGGCCGGAGTTGAGATAGCACTTGCCGACGCCGTCGGTGATGGCCTTCTCGAGGTCGGCGTCGTCGAGGATGACGTTGGCGCTCTTGCCGCCCAGCTCGAGGGTGACCCGCTTGACCGAGGCGGCGCCCAGCTCGGCGACCCGCTTGCCGGCCCGGGTCGAGCCGGTGAAGCTGACCATGTCGACGTCCGGATGCGAGACGATCGCTTCGCCGACCACCGGACCGGTGCCGCTGACCAGGTTGAACACTCCGGCAGGGAGCCCGACCTCGGCGATGATCTCGGCCAGGATGAACGCGCTGCATGGCGCCACCTCGGACGGCTTCGCCACGACCGTGCAGCCGGCCGCGAGAGCAGGGGCGATCTTGGCAGCGATCTGGTGCAGCGGGTAGTTCCAGGGCGTGATGGCGCCCACGACGCCCACCGGCTCCTTGACCACGAGGCTGTTGCCGAGCTCCTGCTCGAGGACGGCCTCCTGGATCGCCTGCGCCGCGTTCCCGAAGTCGGTCAACGGCAGACCCACCTGCACCAGGCCGCTGAGCGACTTCGGCATGCCGACTTCCTGGCTCACCACGGTGGCGATCTCGTCCAAGCGGGCGGTCAGACCGTCGACGATGCGGCTCAGGTACTTGGCCCGCTCCTCGACCGAGGTCCGCGACCACGTCTCGAAGGCGGCCCTGGCGGCGGCGACCGCGGCGTTCACGTCGTCGGCGTTCCCGTTGGGGATCGACGCCATCACCTCTTCGGTGGAGGCATTGATGACCTCGATCGCCCCGGTGCCGGCCGGCGGTACCCACGCCCCGTCGATGTACAGCTTGTCGTAGACCTGCACGATGCCTCCGTTCACTGCCCTCGGCGAAGCGGCTTCGCCGCCGCCGACGGCACCTTCAAAGCGTCGTCGCAGTCGTCAGATGACCGCGGCGGCATTCAGCAACGCTGAGCACACGACGACCATAGACAGAATCTTGACCCTCTGGTCAATCCCCTGAGGCGCTCACACGGTCCCTGTATCCCGGCCTGAGCGGAGGACGCGGCCGGGGGTTGCCCCCGTCGGCTGGTTGTCCGCCACCGTGGCGACACCGCCGACGTACACCCGGGCGATCCCCTCGGCCTCGGCCACCAGGCGCGCCGCGCCGCCGGGCAGGTCGTCGACCAGCCGGGCGGGCCCGGATCCCACGATCTCGGGGTCGAACACCACCAGGTCGGCGTGGTAGCCCTCGGCCACCCGCCCCCGCTGACGCAGGCCGAAAAGCTGCGCCGGCGCCTCGGTCAGCATCTGCACCGCCCGCTCCACCGACGCCAGCCGCCGCCCGCGCAGACAGTCGGCCAGCAACCGGGTCGTGTAGGTGGCGCCGCACATCCGATCGAGGTGGGCACCCGCGTCCGATCCCCCCAGCAGCACCCGCCGGTCGGACCACACGGCCTGGCGCATCCGCCACGACTCGTCGTCGTTGTCGGTCGGCATCGGCCACAGGACAGTGCGGAAGTCGTCGGCCGAGACGATCTCCACCAGGGCGTCGAACGGATCCAACGCCCGCTCGCGGGCGATGTCCTCGACGACCCTGCCCGCCAGCCCGTCGTTGGTCGCCGAGTAGGTGTCGCCGATGACGTAGTGGGCCCAGTCGGTCAACCGCCGGAACACTCCGGCTTCCTCGCTCTGAGCCTGCACGGCCAGGCGCGCCCGCACCTCGGGATCTGCCAGCTTGGCCCGCTTGTCGGCCACGGCCAGTCGCAACACGTCACCCCAGCCGGGGATCAGATGCAGCGCACAGAACGTGCCGAAGCTCATGTTCATCGGCACCAGCACGGGCATGGTCAGCGCGACCACCCGCCCGCCGCGCGCGGCGGCGACGTCGGCGGCCGACAGCTGGCGGGGCACCCGGTCGGGGACGGCGGAATCGACGGTGAGCACGTTCCAGTTGATCGACCGGCCTCCGGACGCCGCGCTCATCGCGGCGACCAGCTCGATCTCGTCGTCGCTGAACTTGTCCAGCCCGCCCTCGAAGGCGCCCTCGAGGAACGTGCCCTCGTGCTCGCCGACCGCCCGGCACAATGCGAGCAGCTCCTCGGACGACGCGTGGCGCGACGCCACCGGCTGCCCGTCGCCGTCGCTGTGGGTGGACGACAGGGTGGTCGAGAGCCCCAGCCCCCCGGCATCGATGGCCTCGTGCAGCAGCCGCACCATGGCCTCGACCTGCCCGGGGGATGCCTCGTGGCCGACGGCGTCCGGCCCCATGACGTAGCGCCGCAGAGCGCAGTGCCCGACCATGAACCCGGCGTTGACTCCGATGGTCCCGTCGAGCCGGTCGAGGTAGGTGGCGAAGGACTCCCAGCTCCAGTCGACGCCCTGCTCTAGGGCGGCGAGCGGCATCCCCTCGACCCTGGCCATCATCCGCCGTAGGTAGTCCGCGTCGGCGGCGCGCAGGGGCGCCAGCGTGAACCCGCAGTTGCCGGCGACGATCGACGTGACGCCGTGGACGTTGGACGGCGATGCCGTGGGGTCCCAGAACAGCTGGGCGTCGTAGTGGGTGTGGGGGTCGACGAACCCAGGAGCCGCGACCAGCCCGTCGGCGTCGAGGGTCTGGTGCGCTGCGTCGTCGACGCCGCCGACATCGCCGACGGCCACGATCCTGCCGTCCGCCACGCCGATGTCGCCCTGCCGGCCGGGCGACCCCGTCCCGTCGACGATGGTGGCTCCTCGGATGACGAGATCGAGCATGGCAACCCCCGGGACCGGCCGGTATCTGACGGTACGTCAGATCCTAACCGTCGAGTGGAGGGTGGCCGCCTCCGGCAACCCTACGAACTCGGCCGAACGGTTGGGTCCGGACGGATGGCTCAGGCCGGGACGCACGGCTAAGGTGTACAAGTCGAATACAAGTTCGCACTCCACACCGCGAGGTCCCGTCGAATGTCCAAGATCAAGGTCGCCAACTCCGTCGTCGAACTCGACGGCGACGAGATGACCCGCATCATCTGGCAGTTCATCAAGGACAAGCTGATCCTGCCCTACCTCGACGTCGACCTCGCCTACTACGACCTCGGCGTCGAGCACCGGGACGCCACCGACGACCAGGTGACGGTCGACGCGGCCAACGCCATCAAGAGGTACGGCGTGGGTGTGAAGTGCGCGACCATCACCCCGGACGAGGCGCGGGTCGAGGAGTTCGGCCTGAAGAAGATGTGGCGCTCGCCGAACGGCACGATCCGCAACATCCTCGGCGGCGTGATCTTCCGCGAGCCGATCATCATCTCGAACATCCCCCGCCTCGTGCCCGGCTGGAACAAGCCGATCATCGTCGGCCGCCACGCCTTCGGCGACCAGTACCGTGCCACCGACTTCCGCTTCGAGGGCGAGGGCACCCTCACGATGACCTTCACCCCGAAGGACGGCTCGGAGCCGTCGCTGGGGGTGAAGCTGAGCATCAGCTTGCCCTCGCCCGGGATCAGGGTGTCGGTCGCCCGGTACTGATCGCCGAAGGCGTGGCGACCGATGATGATCGGCTTCGTCCAGCCGGGGACCAGCCGCGGGATGTTCGAGATCACGATCGGCTCGCGGAAGATGACGCCGCCGAGGATGTTGCGGATCGTCCCGTTCGGCGACCGGTACATCCGCGTGAGCCCGAACTCCTCGACCCGCGCCTCGTCGGGCGTGATCGTCGCGCACTTGACGCCGACGCCGTGCTCCTTGATCGCGTTCGCGGCGTCGACGGTGATCTGATCGTCGCTGGCGTCGCGGCTTTGGATCGACAGGTCGAAGTACTCGAGCTCGAGGTGGAGGTAGGGCAGGATCAGCTGCTCCTTGATGAACGACCAGATGATCCGGGTCATCTCGTCGCCGTCGAGCTCGACGATCGGGTTGCGGACTGCGATCTTCGCCACCGGGCGGGCGATGCTATCGGCGCGAGGCCCGTTTCCGTCCGCCCGGCTCGCAAGCCTCGCGCAATGTGGCTCGCGCACATGTTCTGCTCCGGGCGCGACTGCCTCGAGGAGTTCGAGGTCGTCATCGACGAGCTCGACGAGCTCGACCGGCTTGGCTGTGAGTGCGGGCACGGCTTCGTCCTGCTCTCGATCTCGGAGGTCGAGTTCGTGACCCCGTAACCGCGTAGAGTCGCCGGCGATGGACGCAGAGCGGGTGCGGATCGAGGTCGCGGACCACGTCGCCGACGTGCGCATGGTCCGCGGCGACAAGCACAACGGCCT
>JBOGHK010000021.1:0-7788 GCA_050744325.1 Acidimicrobiales bacterium | reverse complement strand
TACTGCCTGGGTGGAGGCATCGGCCTGGTCGGCAACGCCGACATCGTGATCGCCAGCGACGACGCCACCTTCGGCCTGCCCGAGGTCGACCGCGGCGCCCTCGGCGCCGCCACCCACCTGGCCCGCCTCGTGCCCCAGCACAGGATGCGGGCGATGGTCTACACGGCGGCCACGGCCACGGCGCAGGAGCTGCACCGGTTCGGCAGCGTGCTCGAGGTCGTGCCACCGGCCGAACTGCGCGACGCGGCGATGCGGGTCGCGGCGTCGATCGCCGGCAAGTCGCCGACGGTGATGCGGGCGGCCAAGGAGTCCCTCAACGGCATCGACCTGTGGGACGTCAAGCGCAGCTACCGCTTCGAGCAGGGCTTCACCTTCGAGCTGAACTTGTCCGGCGTCGCCGACGAGCACCGTGACCGCTTCCTGGCCGGGGGCGACGAGCGGGACACGGACACCACGCGATGAATCCGGCACCCAAGGGCCGCTCTGTGACCCACGACCTCGCGGGATCGCGCGACGTTCCAGGTCACAGAACCGGAGGGAGCAAGCTCACGACCGAGGACGAGGTCGTCGCCGAGCTGGCCTCCGGGATGACCATCGCGATCGGGGGCTGGGGCAGCCGGCGCAAGCCGATGTCGCTGGTGCGGGCGATCCTGCGCAGCGACCTGACCGACCTCACGATCGTCACCCACGGCGGCCCGGACCTCGGCCTGCTCTGTGCAGCGGGCAAGGTGCGACGGGCGGTGTACGCGTTCGTGTCGCTGGACTCCATCCCGCTGGAGCCGCACTTCCGCCGCGCCCGGGAGGGCGGCTCGATCGAGGACGAGCCGCTCGACGAAGGGCTGTTCCACCTGGGTCTGCAGGCTGCGGCCTGGCGGGTCCCGTTCCTTCCGAGCCGCGTCGGCCTGGGGTCGGACCTGCGACGCGACAACCCGCGGCTGCGCACGGTCCGCTCGCCGTTCCCGCACGGCGACGGCGACAGGGCAGGTGGCGGCGACGGCGACGGCGACGGCGACGGCGAGGAGTTGGTCGCCATGCCGGCCTTCCGGCTCGACGCCGCGCTCTGCCACCTGAACCGGGCCGACGAGCGCGGCAACGCGATGTACCTCGGGCCGGACCTGTACTGGGACGACCTGATGCTGCAGGCCGCTCCAACGGGCCGGCGGTTCGTCTCCACCGAGCGGGTCGTGCCCACCGCCGACCTGGCCGGCGAGGGCTGCGTCCACCAGCTGCGGATCAGTCGGATGATGGTCGACGGCGTGGTCCTCGCCCCGGGCGGCGCGCACTTCACGTCGTGCCAGCCGGACTACGGCCGCGACGAGGCCTTCCAGCAGCAGTACGCAGCATCGGCGGGCAGCAGTGAGGCCTGGGAGTCGTTCCGGGCTGCGTGGATCGACCTGCCGGAGGCCGACTACCAGCGCAAGCGCGAGGAGGTCGCCGCCGGATGAGCCCGAACGCCGAGGTTGACGTGACCCGGGCCGAGGTCTGCATCGTCGCCGTGGCCGAGTGCTTCCGGGGCGACGGCGAGATCCTGGCCAACCCGATCGGCACGGTCCCGATGATCGGCGGCCGCCTGGCCCGGGCGACGTTCGAGCCGGACCTGTGCTGCACCGACGGCGAGGCCTTGCTGGTGGCCGGCGACGAGCTGTTCCCCGGGCCGGAGACCCCCGGTGGGCTGACCAGCACCGACGGCAAGGTGATCGAGTACTGGAACCCCTACCGGTCGATGTTCGACTGGGTGTGGTCGGGGCGGCGGCACATCATGATGGGCGCCAGCCAGATCGACCGCTACGGCAACCAGAACCTCGCGGCGATCGGCGACTACTCGCGGCCGAAGGTGCAACTCCTCGGCTATCGGGGCGCGCCGGGCAACACCATCAACGACACGACCAGCTACTGGGTGCCCCACCACAATCCGCGGGTGTTCGTCGAACAGGTCGACACCGTCTGCGGGATCGGGTGGGACCGCGCAGCCGCCCTCGGACTCGGTCCCGACCAGGCTGCCCGGTACTTCGAGGTGCGTCGGGTGGTCAGCAACCTGGGGGTGTTCGACTTCGAGACCCCCGACCACCGGATGCGGCTGCGGTCGCTGCATCCGGGCGTGACGGTGGACCAGGTGGTCGGGGCCACAGGGTTCGAACTGGTCGTCCCGGACGACGTGCCGTCGAGCCGTCTGCCCACCGCCGACGAGCTGGAGCTGATCCGGGACGTGATCGACCCGGGCGGTCAACGGAACCGCGAGGTGCCGGACGGCTGACTCCCGCCTACGGCCAAGGCGGCGTCACGGTTGGCGCCGGGCGGCCCAGAGTCGGCACACGTAGGGGTAGTCGTAGGTGCCGCCGTGGCGTTCGACGATGTCGGCCACGGCGTCGAGCAGCCTCTGGCGTCGATCGGGCTCCATGACGCGGTGGTTGGAGTGCGTGCCCAGCAGGTCGAGCAACTGGGCGGTGGTGTAGGTCCGCCGCCAGTGGTAGAGCCGGTGAATCGCAGGGCCGAACCGCGGATGATCCTGGTCCGCGTCGAAACCCGGGCGCTCCGGTGGAGGATCGAACGGCGAGCCCTCGGACCGTTCCAGCGACGGGCAGAACGGTTCCCCCGGGACGAGCGCCGCATAGGTGCCCTCGATCTCCTGGCGCATCGCGCCTGGATCGTCGTCCGCCAGATTCCACCACATGGCCATCCAGCCACCCGGGCGCAGCAGGTCGTGGGCCTTGCGGAGACCCACCGACGGCTCCACCCAATGCCACGCCTGCGCCGAGGTGACCAGATCGACCGGCACGTCGCTCGCCCGGGGCGACCAGGCCTCGAAGTCGGACCCGTCGACCCGCCAGCCACTCATGGGCGCCAGGTTGCGCCGCGCCGTGGCCGCCATGGCCGGATGGGCCTCCACGCCGACGCCGGTCATCCCCCGTTCGGCTAGCAGCCGGGTGGCCTTGCCGGTCCCGCAGCCGACGTCGACCGCCCGAGCGTCAGTGCCCACCCAGCCCACGAGGTCGTCGATCAGCGCTCCTGGGTAGCTCGGGCGAGCCCGGTCGTAGCGCTCGGCGTCCTCCCCGAAAACCAGCCGCCGTTCCTGTGCCTCCATTCGTTCTGTGTACACGGAACGCGACCAGGCATTGCGGTTTGCGGGGCTGGGGCACGTAATCTGACGGGGTGTCAGATGCTGCCGCGGCATTGCGCACCCCGTTCTGCGAGCTCGTCGGCTGCCGCTACCCGATCGTCCAGACCGGCATGGGCTGGGTCTCGGGCGCATCGCTGACCGCAGCCACCTCCGCCGCGGGCGGCCTCGGGGTCCTGGCGGCGGTCACGATGACCAGTGACCAGATGGTCGAAGCCATCCACACGGTCAAGGACCGGACCGCCAACCCGTTCGGCGTCAACCTGCGGGCCGACCAACCCGACCTCGCCGACCGGGTCGAGCTGTGCGCGCGCGAGGGCGTGGCCCTGGTCAGCTTCGCTGGCGCACCGACACCCGGGGCGATCACCCGCCTCCACGACGCCGACATCCTGGTCATGCCCACCGTCGGTGCCCGCCGCCACGCCGACAAGATGGTGGGCTGGGGCGTCGACGCTCTGATCGCGCAGGGCGGCGAGGGCGGTGGCCACACCGGCACCGTGCCGACGTCCCTCCTGCTGCCCCAGGTGGTCGACGCCGTCGGCGGCACCGTCCCCGTCCTGGGTGCGGGCGGGTTCCACGACGGCCGCGGCCTCGTCGCTGCGCTGGCCTGGGGGGCTGCGGGCATAGCGATGGGCACCCGCTTCCTGCTCACGGCCGAATCCCGCGTGCCGGAGGACATCAAACGCCGCTATCTCGTCGCCGCCGTGACCGACACGGTGGTCACCACCGCGCTCGACGGTGCGCCGCAGCGGGTGATCCGCACCGACGTGGTCGACCGTCTGGAGCGGTCCACGGTGGTCACCCGCCTGCCCCGGGCACTGCTCGCCGCCTTGCGGTTCCGCAAGGTCACCGGGACGCCGCTGCGAGACCTGGTGCGCGAGGGCATGGCCATGCGCCGCAACCAGGACCTGTCGTGGTCGCAGCTGGCGATGGCGGCCAACGCCCCGATGCTGATCAAGGCGGCGTTGGTGGACGGAGAGCCGGACGTCGGCGTCCTCCCGACCGGTCAGGTGACCGGGGTGGTGGACGAGTTGCCCACGGTGGCCGAGCTGGTCGACCGGATCGTCACCGAGGCGACATCGACGCTGGAACGGCTCGCTGCCGACCGGCCGGCCGGCGGCCCACCACCACCGGAGCCGGATCGATCGACGCCAGCCGGGACCGCTGCCGCGGAACCCGCTCGAACGGCGGCCGCCCGAGCTCAGGCAACGGCACCTCGCTCGGCGAGTGAGGAGCGATCCTGATGGACCTCAGGTGGACCGAGCGTGAGAACGCATTCCGGGCCGAGGCCCGGTCCTGGCTCGTCGAGCACCTCGCGGCGTGGCACGACCGGCACGGGGGCGCCGACGCGGTCCGTTCCGGCGACACCCGCGTCGGCTTCGCCCAGCACCTCGACTGGGAGCGCGACCTTCATGCCGGCGGCTGGGCGGCGGTGTCGTGGCCCGAGCGCTACGGCGGGCGCGGTGCATCACTGTGGGAGTGGCTGATCTTGGAGGAGGAGTACTACCGGGCCGGCTGCCCTCCCCGGGTCACCCAGAACGGGATCTTCCTGCTCGCGCCGACCGTGTTCGAGTTCGGGTCCCAGCCACAGCAGGACCACGTCCTCCCCCGGATGGCTGCCGCCGAGGACCTGTGGTGCCAGGGCTGGTCGGAGCCCAACGCTGGCAGCGACCTGGCCGGCATCCGGGCCCTGGCCGTCCGGACCGACGGCGGCTGGGTGCTCAACGGCCAGAAGACCTGGACCACCCGGGGCGCGTTCTGCACCCACCTCTTCGGGCTGTTCCGCACCGATCCCGAGGCGGAGCGCCACCGCGGTCTGTCGTACCTGCTGGTGCCGCTGACCGGTCCGGGCGTGACCGTCCGGGGGTTCGGCCGGCTCGACGGTGACGAGGGCTTCGCCGAGGTGTTCTTCGAGGACGCTTTTCTGGCCGACGACGCGGTCCCCGGCGGGGTTGTGCTCGGCGAGGTGGGACAGGGCTGGTCGGTGGCCATGGCCACGACCGGGTCGGAGCGGGGGCTGACGTTGCGTTCTCCGGGTCGCTTCCTGGCCACCGCCGAGCGGCTGATCGAGCTGTACTGGCAGCGCGAATCCCGAGCCGGCGCCGACGCGAGGGCATCGACGGCCGTGTCGGCCGCAGGCGCTGGTCGGGCCGACCACGCGGAGCAGGTCAACGCCCGGACCAGTCGCAGCAACAGCAGCAGCCTGCGGGACCGGGTGGTCGACGGGTGGATGCGCGCCGAGGCCTACAGCCTGTTCACGCTGGATACGGTCACCCGGCTGGTGGGAGGCGCGACGATGGGCGCCGAGAGCTCCGTCAACAAGATCTGGTGGTCCGAGCTGGATTGCGACCTGCACCAGATCGCCCTCGACCTGCTCGGGCCGGACGCGGAGCTCGAGGGGGCGTGGTCGAAGGGCTGGCAGTTCGCCCTGTCGGGGCCGATCTACGCGGGAACCAACGAGATCCAACGCAACATCGCGGCCGAGCGTGTCCTCGGGCTGCCACGTCGGTGATGGACAAGGTGGGCTAGGCGCGTGTACTTCGGCTTCGACTCCGAGCAACTGGCGTTCCGGGACGCCGTGCGCGACCTGCTGGACAAGGACTGCCCGCCAGAGGCGGTGCGCGCGGCGTGGCAGGCGCCGCCCGGACGGCTCGACCGCACCGTGTGGGACCACCTCGCCGCGATGGGCGTGCTCGGGGTGCTGGTGCCCGAGGCCGATGCCGGGCTGGGGCTCGACGAGCGCTCGTTGGTCCTGATCCTGGAGGAGGCTGGCCGGGCCGCCCTGCCGCATCCCGTCGCCGAGACCGCAGCGGTCGCGGCACGGTTGCCCGCCGCCGCAGCCCGGGCGTCCGCCGGGGCGCTGGTTGCCTCGGACCTCGGCGGCCCGAACGTGGTGTGCGCCGCCGACGCCGACGCCCTGTTGCTGGTCGCAACCGACGCTTCTGTGTCCAGATCCGTCGCGCGATCACGCGACGGATCAGGCCACAGGACGGGCGCGTGGACAGCGCTGTACCTGGCAGAACCGGGGGCGGTCCGCCTCACGCCGGTCGACACCCTCGACGGCGCACGCCGCGCGGCCCGGGTCGGGTGGTCGCCAAGCGATGCCACGCTGGTCACCGACGATCCTGACGAGATCGACCGGGCGTTCGACCGCGGCGCCTGGGCCACCGCAGCCCAGCTGGTCGGGCTCGGCCAACGGATGCTCGACATCACCGTCACCTATGTCGACCAGCGCGAGCAGTTCGGCCAGCGGGTCGGCGCCTTCCAGGCGGTCAAGCACCACCTCGCCGACGCTCTCAAGGAGTTGGCGTTCGCCCGGCCGGCTGTGCACCGGGCCGCGCACTCGCTGGCCGTCGACGCCCCCACCCGAGCGCGGGACGTGTCGATGGCCAAGGCGATGGCCGCCGAGGCCGCATGGTTCGTCGGCCGCCAGGCCCTCCAGTGCCACGGGGCGATCGGCTACACCGTCGAAGGCGACCTGCACCTGTACCTGAAGCGCACGTGGGCGCTGGCCAAGTCGTGGGGCGATGCCGCCTGGCACCGCGATCGCGTCGGGACGGCGCTCGGGATCTAGTACCGCAGGTTCGTCGGGAGGGATGGAAGGAGCGACAGATGGCCGAGGCCTACATCGTCGAAGCGGTGCGGTCGCCGGTGGGCAGGCGGGGTGGCGGGCTGTCCCAGGTCCACCCGGCCGATCTCGGCGCACATGCTCTGACCGCGCTGGTCGGGCGGACCGGCATCGACCCGGCTGCGGTGGCGGACGTGGTGTTCGGCTGCGTCGATACCCTCGGCGGCCAGGCCGGCGACATCGCCCGCAGCTGCTGGCTCGCCGCCGGGCTACCCGACCACGTGCCGGGCACCACCGTCGACCGCCAGTGCGGGTCGTCGCAGCAGGCAGTCCACTTCGCGGCCCAGGCGGTGCTGTCGGGGACCATGGATGTCGTGGTCGCCGGCGGCGTGCAGCAGATGTCGCAGATCCCGATCTCGTCGGCGATGCTGGCCGGCCAGCAGTACGGGTTCGACGACCCGTTCACGGGCTCGACGGGCTGGGTGGCCCGCTATGGCACCCAGGAGGTCAGCCAGTTCCGCTCGGCGGAGATGATCGCCGAGAAGTGGGGCCTGTCCCGCGACGACATGGAGGCGTTCTCGGTCGCGTCGCACGAGCGGGCGCTGCGGGCCCGAGCGGAGGGGCGGTTCGACGCCGAGATCGTGCCCCTGGGCGGCTGCACCGCGGACGAGGGGCCGCGGGATCCGGAGTGGGACAAGATCCGGTCGCTCCCGCCGCTGCGCGAGGGCGGCCGGGTCACGGCGGCGTGCTCGTCGCAGATCTCCGACGCCGCTGCGGCCCTGTTGATCGTGAACGAGCAGGGCCTCCGGGACCATGGCCTGACGCCGCGGGCTCGTATCCACCACCTGTCGGTACGGGCCGACGACCCGGTGTGGATGCTGACGGCCCCGATCACCGCCACGGCGTACGCGCTGGCCAGGGCCGGGATGTCCATCGATGACATCGACCTCGTGGAGATCAACGAGGCGTTCGCCTCGGTGGTGCTGGCGTGGCTGCACGACACCGGCACGGATCCGGCCAAGGTCAACGTCAACGGTGGGGCCATCGCCCTCGGTCACCCGCTCGGGGCGACCGGCGCTCGGCTGATGACCACACTGCTCAACGA
>JBOGHK010000020.1:0-9447 GCA_050744325.1 Acidimicrobiales bacterium | reverse complement strand
GGATCCGGCGACGACGACGCCGGCCACGACCAGCACCGTCAACGTGTTGCGCACTCGCATCGTGATCCCCCCATCGATCGGGGGATGTTCTACCGCACCACTACCGGCTCGCGCCCACGGCGAGTCTCGTGCAGCCCCGGGCACTAGCCCCTTCCGCCGAGCAGCACGCCGCCGTCGACCACCAACGTGTGACCGGTGATCCAGCTGGCCATGTCGCTGGCCAGGAACAGCGCTGCGTTGGCGACGTCGTCGGGCTCGCCGAGCCGCTTCAGCGGCATCATCGCCGCTGCGGCCTGCTCGTTCGGCTCCCACAGGGCGCGGGCGAAGTCGGTCTTCACCAGCCCTGGGGCGATCGCGTTTACCCGCACCCCCGGCGCCAGCTCGCGGGCCAGGGTCTTGGTGAGGTGGATCAGCGCCGCCTTGGTGATGTCGTAGTGCCCGATCATGCCGGACACGGTCATGCCACCGACCGACGCCATGTTGACCACGACCCCGCCGTGGTCGCGCATCGATGCCCGCCACGCCTCCTGCACCCAGACCACCGGGCCCCGGTAGTTGACCTCCCAGGTCTTGTCGAAGCGGGGCAGGTCGATGTCGACCGCCGGACCCATGTAGGGGTTTGTGGCCGCGTTGTTGACCAGGACGTCGACGCGACCCCAGCGCTCGACGGTGGCAGCCACACAGGCCGCGACCTGCTCGGGATCGCCTGCATGGGCTGCGAACGCCGCGGCATCTCCCCCACTGTCGGCGGCGATCTCGGCGACGACGGCGTCGAGCGCGTCCTGCTTGCGGGACGACAGCATGACCGACGCCCCCGCAGCGGCGTAGCTCCGGGCGATGGCCTGCCCGATCCCTCGTGACGCGCCGGTGACGAGGGCAACCTTCCCCTTCAGGCTGATCTCCATGACTTGGAAGCTAATCGAGTCCGCCGAAGGCGGACGTGACGTGTGGTCGGGGTCGGGGTCGGGCCGGAGGCTACCGACGCCCCGGATGGGACGCCTCATAGGGTGGAGAGGTGCCCAACAGACTGGCCGGCGAGTCGAGCCCGTACCTTCGACAGCACGCCGACAACCCCGTCGACTGGTATCCGTGGGGCGACGACGCCTTCGCCGCGGCCCGTCATGGCGACAAGCCGGTTCTGCTGTCGATCGGGTACTCGTCGTGCCACTGGTGCCATGTGATGGCCCACGAGTCGTTCGAGGACCCGGACATCGCGACGTTGATGAACGACCTGTTCGTCAGCATCAAGGTCGACCGCGAGGAGCGGCCCGACGTCGACGCGCTGTACATGGAGGCCGTCCAGGCGTTGTCGGGCCACGGCGGCTGGCCGATGACCGTGTTCCTCACCCCGGACGGCAAACCGTTCTTCGCCGGCACCTACTTCCCGAAGACCCCGCGGGGCGGCATGGTCTCGTTCCCCCAACTGTGCGAACGGGTGGGCGAGCTGTGGCGTTCCCGCCGCGACGATCTGTCCACCCAGGCCAGCCAGCTGACGGCCGCCCTCGGGCGTGCGTCGCGCCTCGAGCCGGGTGACGGCATCCCCGGTGCGGAGGTCCTCGACACCGCGCTGGCCAAGCTCACCGCCCAACACGACGACCGCTGGGGCGGTTTCGGCCAGGCGCCGAAGTTCCCGCAGACCATGACGCACGAGCTGGGGATCCGGGCGCTGGCGCGGACCACGTCGCCGGCCGAGGCCGAGCCGCTACGCCGCCAGGTCGAGACATCGCTCGACGCGATGGCCTCGGGCGGCATCTACGACCACCTCGGCGGCGGTTTCGCCCGCTACTCGGTCGACGCCGTGTGGCTCGTGCCGCACTTCGAGAAGATGCTCTACGACCAGGCCTTGCTCACCCGCCTCTACCTGCACGGATGGCAGGCCACGGGCCTCGACCGGTACCTCCAGGTCGTCGACGAGACAATCGGCTACGTGCTGCGCGACCTGCGCCACCCCTCCGGCGGGCTGTTCTCCGCCGAGGATGCCGACAGCGAGGGCGTGGAGGGCAAGTTCTACGTCTGGTCGACCGAGGAGATCCGTCAGGTGCTCACGGACGAGTCCGTCGACGACCTGGTGATCGACTACTACGGCGTGCGGCCGGAGGGGAACTTCGAGCAGTCGGGTCGATCGATCCTCAACCGGATCCACGCCCGCGGCGACCTGATCCGGCCCCAGCCCGTCGAGGACGCCCGGCGGGCACTGTTCGACGTTAGGCAGCAGCGGGTGCGACCCGGTCTCGACGACAAGGTGCTGACCGAGTGGAACGGGCTGATGCTGTCGGCGTTGGCCGAGGCGGCGGCGGTCACCGGCCGCCGCGACTGGCTCGACGCCGCGGTGGCCAACGGCGAGTTCCTCCTGGCCTCCCTCCGTCGGCCCGACGGTCGCTGGTTGCGGTCCTGGCAGGCCGAGACCGGTGGGCGCCACCTGGCATACGCGGCGGACTACGGCGCCCTGCTCGACGCGTTCGTGCGGCTCGCCGAGGCGACCGGGTCGGCGCGCTGGATCAACGAGGCCCGCACGGTGGCCGACGGGCTGATCGAGCTGTTCTGGGACGGCGAGCGCGGTGGCGTGTTCACCACCGGGGCCGACGCCGAGCGCCTGGTGGCCCGTACCAAGGATCTGATGGACAACGCCACCCCCGGCGCGAACAGCCTCGCCACGGTGGGCCTGGTGCGCCTGGCCGCCCTCACCGGGGACGACCGCTACCGGGCGCGAGCCGACGACATCCTGCGGCTGATCGGGCCGCTCGCCGCCGAGCATCCGAGCGCCTTCGGCCACCTGCTCTACGCCCTCGACCTGGCGAGTCGAGGCATCGACGAGGTGGTCGTCGCAGGCGACCGGCCCGACCTGGTGGACCTGGTCCAACGCCGGTTCACCCCCAACGCCGTGCTGGCCTGGGGCGAGCCCTACGACTCGCCGCTGTGGGAGGGCCGTGACGACGGACAGGCATACGTCTGCCGCGACTACGCGTGCCAGCTCCCCGCCACCACCCCGGACACGCTGGCCGCCCAGCTCTCCTGACCTGAGGTCCTAGCGAACGCTGCACCGAGGGTGAGGTCATAGCGAACGGAATCCGTTCGTCGTTGCCTCGCGGTCGCACCGACGTTCGTCATTGCCTCGCGGTCGTGGGCACTCACCAGCGCCCGCGGTGGACGATCTCGGCGAGCGATGGCCGCGGACGGGCGGCGGATTCGCCCGGCTCGTCCGGGGCCGGCCACCCCAACGCCACCGCGCCGAGCGCCCGCCACCCCGAGGGGACTCCCAGCGCGTCGAGGACCTGGCGCTCGTGGTCGAACAGCCCGAAGAACAGGGCGCCGAGCCCGACATCGACCGCCCCGACCAGCAACGTCTGCACCGCCATGCCGCCGTCCACCCACCAGTACGGGACCGGCCAGGCGTCCGCGGCCCGGCCGAGCTCGCTGCCCACCTTGTCGGGCTCCGCGTAACGGGCAACATAGGCATCGGGCGAGACCAGAGGCAGGATCACCACCGGCGCGTCCAGCAGGCCTTGCCACCGGAACTTGCCTCGCCGGTCGTCGGGCAGGCTGACGTCCCACATCCGTGCCGTCTGCTCGCCTTCGAGGACCATGAAGGCCCACGGCTGCGTGTTCCCCGCGGACGGCGCCCGTCTGGCCTGGTCGATCAGGTGGTCGACGACGTCGACGGGCACGGCTCGCGCTTCGAACGCTCGCACCATCCGGCGACGACGGACCGCGTCGCTCAGCTCCATCGTCGTCGACCGCTGCGGCGGCCCTGGGCGCTCGTCTGACTCGACCTCGGCCTCAGGCCAGCTTGTGGAGGTCTTCCTCCATGGCCCAGCCGAATCCGATGAGGCTGTCGCCCTTCTCGGGCCGGACCTCGTCGAAGCGGGCCACTACCTCGTCGTCGATCGCCCCGGGGTGCAGTGTCGTGTGGTCGAAGACCTCGGCCGGACCGCTGCCGTCGCCCCGGGCGATGAACTCGCGCTGGGCGTAGGCCCCGTTCTCGATGCCGTAGCGCCGGGCAAGCCGCGATCCCCACGCACGCTCCTCGCCGGTGGCCTTGTGGCCGGAGCGAGGGACGATGTCGTTGAGCGTCTTGAAGGCCTCGAAGCCACCGGGTTCGCCGAGACGGGCCCCGATCAGCACGTCCTCGTCGGGGAACGCCAGCACGGCTCGACGCATCTGGTCGAGGAGGATGCCTCGCAGGACGCTGTCGCGCTTGGATGCTCGCCGGATCGACCCCAACCCGATGAGCACGCAGGGCGTGCCACCGATGCGTTCGAGCGTGCAGAAGGCAAAACCCTTCAGCCTCCCGTTCTCACGCGCCTGGGTCACCAGGACCCATGCCTCGGCTTGCTTGGATAGGGTGCCGACCTCGTGGGGCAACGGCCCCTCAGCGCATAGGTCGGCCATCTCGGCAAGCTCGGCATCGCTCAGCGCGGTGCAATCTTTGGTGTCTACCGCGATCGACATGCTCTGCGTAGCCCCCGTAAGCGACAGCAACGACCCACTAGTCCAGTCAAATCGCACGGCTCGTGCAACTCGCGTGAGCGAACACGCGCGCGCAGTGCTCTCACGGCCAGCCTTTCTCTCATCGTTCTTACATGTCGCTGACGACAGCAGCAGGCCCGAGAACCGTGCTGATAGCGCCCAAAAGCCCGTTGCTGGCGTCCACACGCCACTGGTCCGGCAGACGCAGGACCTGACGTTCGCCGAGATGCAAGATCACCGGGGATTGGCCCGGATGGTCGGACAGGACGGACTTCAGGCGGTCGACCGTCGCCGGCGAGACCAGCCGCATGGGCACCCGCAGCCGTAATGGCTCGCCACCGTCGGACTCGGACACCTCGACCAGGTCGACGGCGTGGGCGATCAGCTTGGGCATGTCGTCGCGCTTGTCGACCCGGCTCCGCACGACGGCAACGGCGTCGTCGGCCAGTTTGTGACCGTGCTCGGTCATGGTCTTGGGGAACACCATGACCTCGACGGCGTCGGCGAGGTCCTCCAGGGTGAACACCGCCATGAGATCGCCCTTGCGCGTCCACTTCCGCTGCAGCGCGGTGATCACCCCGCCGACGCAAACGCTGGCGCCGTCCTCCTGGTCGGCAAGCGAACCGATCGAGGTGTCGGCCCGACGTGCCAACGCCGCCTCGGCGCCGAGTAGCGGATGATCGCTGACGTAGAGGCCGAGCATCTCCTTCTCGAACTTCAGCCGGTCGCGCTTGTCGAACTCGAGACCGGGGATCGGCGTGCGTTCGAAGTCCGAGCCCGCACCCGTGTCGCTGACCTCGCCGAACAGGCTCATGATGCCCAGGTCGCGCTCGCGGCGCCGCGCCAGGGTGTGGTCGACGATCTGTTCGAACACCGTGAGCAGGCCCCTGCGCGGATGGCCGACACTGTCGAAGGCGCCTGCCTTGATCAGCGACTCGACCGTGCGCTTGTTGAGGACCGAGGCGTCGACCCGCTGGCAGAAGTCGTAGAAGTCGCTGTAGGGGCCGTTGGCGTCGCGTTCGGCCACAATGTGAGCGACCAGGCCTTCGCCGACGTTGCGGACCGCCGACAGCCCGAAGACGATGTGCCGCTCCTCGGCACCGTCGGCATCGGCCTGGACCTCGGGGGTGAAGTCGGATGCCGAGCGGTTGACGTCGGCGACCTCGACCTCGATACCCATCGAGCGGCATTCGGCCAGATACACCGCCGCTTTCTCGAGACTGGCCTTGACGCTCGTCAGCAGTGCCGACAGGTACTCGGCGGGGTAATTGGCCTTCAGATACGCCGTCTGATAGGCGACGAACCCGTAGCCGAACGAGTGGGATTTGTTGAACGCATAGTCCGCAAAGGGCTCGATGATGTCGAACCACTGGTTTCCCAGCTCGGTGCCGTATCCGGTGCGGTCGCAGCCGTCCACGAACTTGGCCCGTTCCTTGGCCATGATCTCACGGACCTTTTTCCCGGCGGCCTTCCGGAGGTTGTCGGCGTCCGCCAGAGAATGGCCCGCGAACCTCTGTGCCAATCGCATCATCTGCTCTTGATAAATACACAGCCCGTAGGTCGATGCGAGGATGTCCTCGGCGTCGTCGTGGAGGTAGGCGATCGGCTTGCGGCCGTTCTTGCGGTCCGCGTAGTCGTTGTGCATGTTGGCCGCCATCGGGCCCGGCCGGTACAGGGCGACTAGGGCGGCGACGTCTTCGAAGCAGGTCGGGGCTAGCGAACGCATCAGGGCCCGCATCGGGCCACCCTCGAGTTGGAACACGCCCACCGACTCGGCCCGCTGGAGCAGCTTGAAGGTCGGCTCGTCGTCGAGGGGTACGTCGTCGATGTCGATGTCGACGCCCCGGGTGCGCTTGATGACGTCGAGCGTGTCGGTGATGACGTCGAGGTTGCGCAGCCCGAGGAAATCCATCTTGAGGAGGCCGAGCTCCTCGACGCCGTGCATCTCGTACTGGGTGACGACCGGGGCGTCCTCGGGATCCTGGCCGTTCTCGGGCTTGCGCTGGATGGGCAGGTACTCGGTGAGGGGCTCCTTGGTGATCACCACCGCGGCCGCGTGGATCCCATCCTGACGGCGGAGGCCCTCCAACCCCCTCGCGACCTCGATCACCTGGCGAGCGTCGGCATCCTCCTCGTACATCTGGCGGAGCTCGGACGCCATCTTGTAACCGTCCTCGTACTTCGGATGCTCGTCGAGGCAGGCGTAGAGCGGCGTGTCGCGACCCATGATTAGCGGCGGCATGGCCTTGGCCACCTTGTCGCCCAGGCCGTAGGGGTGGCCAAGCACCCGCGCCGCGTCGCGCACCGCGGCCCGGGCCTTGATTGTGGAGAACGTCACGATCTGCGCCACGTGATCACGCCCATAGCGCTCGGCTGCGTAGCGGATCATCTCGTCGCGGTAACGGGAGTCGAAGTCCATGTCGATGTCGGGCATCGAGATCCGCGACGGGTTGAGGAACCGTTCGAACAGCAGGTCGTAACGGATCGGGTCGAGGTCGGTGATCCGCAGGCTGTAGGCGACCGCGCAACCGGCAGCGCTGCCGCGGCCCGGCCCGACACGGATGCCCAGGCGGCGGGCGTGGTCGATCAGGTCCCACACGATGAGGAAGTAGGAGCTGAAGCCCATGTCGTCGATGACCTTGAGCTCGTAGGCCAGCCGCTCGACCACCGCGTCGGGCAGCTGGTCGCCCCAGCGCGCCTTGGCGCCCTCGAAGGTCAGGTGGCGCAGGTACTCGCTGTCGCTGGCGAACCCCTCGGGCAGCGGGAAGCTCGGCAGCTGCGGGTTGCCGAAGTCGATCTCGACGTTCGCCCGCTCGGCGACCCAGAGCGTGTTGTCGCACGCCTCGGGCACCTCGGAGAACAGCGACCGCATCTCGACCGCAGTCTTGAGGTAGTGCTCGTCGCCGTGGAACTTCAACCGGTTCGGATCGCTCATCAGCGAGCCGGTCTGTACGCAGAGCAGCGCATCCTGCGCCACGGCGTCGTGACGGTGGACGTAGTGGCTGTCGTTGGTCGCCAGCAAGGGCGCCTTGATCCGCTTGGCGACCTCGAGAAGTTGGGGGTTGGTCTTGTGCTGCTCGGGGAGGCCGTGATCTTGCAGCTCGACGAAGAGGTTGTCGCGGCCGAAGATGTCCTGCAGGCGCCCCGCCTTGGCCACCGCGTCCTCGACGTCGCCCCGCACCAACGCCTGGAGGACGTGCCCGCCGAGGCAACCGGTCGTGGCGATGAGCCCCGACGAGTGCTCGGACAGCGTCTCCCAGTCGACCCGGGGCTTGTAGTAGTAGCCCTCCAGGAAGGCACGGCTCGCGAGCTGGATGAGGTTGCGGTAGCCGTCGTTGGCCTCGGCCAACAAGGTCAGGTGGTAGTAGAGCTTCTGGCCGCCGTCAGCGTCGCCACCGGAGTCGTCGACGACCCGACCTCGACGGGCTGGCCGCTCGTGCCGGGACTCGTGAGCCATGTAGGCCTCGGTGCCCAGGACCGGCTTTATCCCCTGCGTGCGGCATGCCTTGTAGAAGTCGAGGATGCCGTACATGTTGCCGTGGTCGGTGATGCCGATGGCCGGCTGCCCGTCGGCGACAGCAGCCCCGACGACCTCGCCGATCCGGGCGGCACCGTCGAGCATCGAGTACTCGGTGTGCACGTGGAGGTGGGTGAAGCTGCCTCGACCCATTGCCGTCGTCGACCCTCCTCGCTCGTGCCGATGCACTGCCGCACCCGTATCCACAGGAACCTGTGGATACGAATCACACGGCTGTGATTCCTCCGAGGGTAGCGCGGCCGACGGCGTCCGGATGGCCGGCGTGGCGGGCGCCGAAGGCGTCAGCTCACACTGGTCGGGCCGAGCAGCGACGCCCAGATCGAGCCCATGGCCTGGTCGTCGTCGGGCGACGTCAACGACGCCGACTGCACCTCGCCAAGCTGGAGGCCCCGGCTTCGCAGATAGGAGGCGATGGCCGACCGCAGCCGACGTTCCAGCTGGTGCGCCTGGCCCCGGTCGGCGTCGGGCAGCACGACCGCGAACCAGTGCTGTGCTCCGTCGGGCAGGTGGACCAGGTGGTCGATCATCCGGGCCTGGATGAACTGGTGCCCCAGCTCGCGCAGCACGGCGACCTGACGGCGATACGGCAGCGTCTGGAACGGCTGGTCGGCGACCTGGATCATCACCACCGAGAACGGCGAGCCGCTCTGGCGTGACTCGTCGCGTGCGGTGGTCAGCCGCTCGCGGAAGGACCGGGCGTTCCAGAGGCGGGTCTCGGGGTCGACGCCGCCGGACGCCGCGACCGGCCCGGACGGCGTCGAGGCCGGCTGCCGATCGAACGGCGCGGGCGACGGCATCGGCTGCGGGGGAGGTGGCGAGGACGGGGGCTCGTCAGTCCACGCCTCGTCCACCCACGGATCACTGTTGCCTCCACCGACGGACTGGTCCGGCTGTTCCGCACGGGTCTCGCGACCCGGCGTGGTCGCAGACGGATCGTACGGGAGGTGATGCGGCCCACCGTTGGTCGACCCGTTGCGCGGTGTCCCAGGAGGAGCCGGTGGGGACGGCTGACGCAGGTCACGCGGCAGGAACAGCTCGCCGGTGTAGCCGAGCGGGATCGTCTCGTCGCCGAGGGGCACGGTGGCGTCGTCGACCCACCCGGTGGGGACCGTGGGTGCCGGTGGAGCCAGGAAGCGATCGGGCGCAGCGCTCGGCTCCTGAGGGTCCGCCCAGGGATCCGGCATCGGCTCGGCCGTCGGTGGATCCCACGTGCTGGCCGCCGTCGCTGCCCAGTCTGGCGCGGCTGGGGAGGACTCCGGAGCCGGCGGTGGATCGTCCCAGGTCGTCGCCGCACCTGAGCCATTCCACGCCGGCTCGGCCCCGGGCGGGTCCCAGACCGGCTCGGCTGGCGGGGCCTCCCATCCCATGCCCTCGTCGGGCGGGCCCCACGGCGGCGCGTCAGGCGTGCCCCAGGGGCCGCCTTCGCCCGCCGGGCCCCTGCC
>JBOGHK010000019.1:0-28122 GCA_050744325.1 Acidimicrobiales bacterium | reverse complement strand
CTCCTAGGCAAGCAGTGAGTCCAGGAGGCGCTCCTCGTGGACGACAAGATGCTGTGCGGCGAACGCCTTCTGGAGGTGAGGGTCCCAGGGTGTTTCCGGGACGGCGCGCCGGTCCTCGGGGAGGGCGATGCCGTCGGCCCGAGCGGTGTCGACAGCGGCGAGGTAGTCAGTGGTGTCCATCCGCCAGGGAACGAGGCCCAGGCGCTGGAGGCGACCGCAGATGGCGAGGCCCGCGGTGTCGAAGTCCCCGTGGTACCGAAGCCGCGCCCCGGCCTCGAGGAGGCGGGTCAGCAGGAGCAGGACCGCGCCGGAAGGGTTGCCGTTAGTGGCCACGACCGGCCGGGCGATCTGGCGCTGCGCGGCCGCCTCGACCAAGCGGGGGTTCTCGACCACGAGGATGTCGCTGTCGGCCGCCAGCTCGACCGGATGCTGGTGGAGGGCGAGCTGGGTCACGTGGTAGGGCAGGCCCGCGGCGGTCGACGCGACGACAATCGACCCGAGCGCACTGCCGCCCGGCAGGGGTAGACCCCAGGTGAGGGCGGGCGCCGAGGTGAGGTCGAGGTGTGCACCGGCGCGGGCCCACAGGTCCCGGGCGGGCATCTCGCCGAAGCGTCGGCGCAGGGCACGGGTCGCAGCCGCCTCCAGCCGGGTGCCGGCGTCCAGCGCGTGGGACGAGCCGAACAGCCGGGCGGCGAGGTCGACGCGGCCGATCTCGCCGCCGACGACGCCGTCGAGGAAGCCGTCCACGTGGTCGAGGATCTGGCGGACGTCCGCCACGAGCCCCCGGGCTTGGTCGGGTTCCATCGCCCGCAGCGCGCCCGAGCGGATGACGTCGTCGATCCATTCGGGTGCCCACTCCTCGGCCCACGCCGCGGCTTCCTCCCGCGCGAGGGCGCGTGCCGCACGCGCCGTCGCGGACGAGGCCCGACGCCGTTCGGGTTCGTGGGACACCGGGTGGCCGAGCGCCTCCAGCGAGGCGGGCAGGTCGTCCCCGACCCCGAGGCCGCGGAGCGCGGCCTCCAGCCCGCCGAGGTCCAGCGTCGCACCCACGGGGCGGCCGAGCAGGCTCCGCAGGGTGAGGCGGGCACCTGGCGCCAGCTCCGGCAGGCGGATCCGGCCCCGACCGTCGGGGCCGGTGCGCTCCAGCCGCCGACGGGCCGCGGTCCAGACGGGCGTCATCGCCGCGTCGAGCAGCGACGACCGGCCAGCGAGCACCTCGTGGTCGGTCACCAGAGAGACTCCTGCGCTTTGGCGACGGCCCTGAAGCGTGCCGACGCCGGGAGGAGACGCAGGCCGGGCTCAGCGTCGCCGTCGTCGCCTTCCGGGGCGACCCGCTCGGCGAGGCGCACCTCGGTGAGCAGGTCGACGACGCGGCGGGCAAGCTTCTCCGGCGCGGCCACCAGATCCTTGGACCAGCGGCGTGCGTGCTCGTCGGCAAGGCGGCGCACCGCCGCGACGACATCGGCCCAGGCCACGGCAGGTGCCGGCTCGCCTGGCACCGGCGGGCCGGGTAGCGCGTCGAGCAACAGGAGAGCCGCATGGCCCTCGGTCCCGCCCCGGGGGAACCGGACGCCGGCCAGACTTCCCGTCGGGTCGATCGCGGCCACGCCCTCGGCACGGGCTTCGAGCACCAGGTCGAACATCTCGTCGAGGATGCGCTCCTCCTCACCCAGCCGGCGGCGGAGCTCGCCCCACTCCTCGGCGGTCAGGTCGTCCCGGTAGAGGACCGGGTCCTCGACCAGGCGGCAGCGCATCCACTGCCGGCTGGCCACGCCCCGGCGGTCGGAGCGATCCAGGAGCGCCGCCGCATCCTCGGCGCCGACCAGCGCCGGGAGGGGCAGGAGCACGATCCGGTCGGGCCGGACCTTCAGGACTGCGTCGGCGTCGCTGTCCTCCGCGTAGGCGTCGACGTGGGCGTGCAACTCGTCGGCGAGACCTTGGTCGATCATCCACCGCAGTACCGCCACCAACGCCCGGCGCTCGGTCGACTCACCAGTGAGCGGGATGTCCGCCTCGGCCGCGGCCGAGCGCACCTTGTCGACGAGGTCACGGAGGCTGATGACGGCCGGCCCGGCGGCGGTTGCGGCCAGAACCAGCGCCAGGAGCACGTACTCGAGCTGGTGGAACGGCCGACCCGCGGCGGTCCGCAATGGGCGGTTGTCGCACAGCGCGGTGGTCTTGAAGAGCCGAGCCGTGTCCGAGTCGACGTGCAGCCGGTAGCCGAGCCGCTGCGCGAACCACCGGTCGAGCTCGGCTTCGTGCCTGCGGATCAGGCGGAACGTGTCCGGGTCGTGCTCGAGGCAGGCCAGCGGTCGCTGCACCAGGTGCCGGGCCGCCACCCGGCGCTCCACGGCGGCCTGCGGGTCACCCGACATCGCCGGCCCTCACCTGGATGCGCAGGTCGTAGAGCGTCCAGGTCCCCTGCGGCGAGGAAACCGCGGACTTGTGGCCGGGAGCCCGCTCGACGGTGCAGACGATCTCTCCGTCCGCACGGGAATGGCGGGTGGCCGTCAGGGGCATGGCGTGGAGCGTGCGGGCCACGAGGTCCTGCAACCGGGACAGCGCCGCGCTCGACAGCTCGCGGCCGTCGACCGCATCGGCGGCCAGCAGCTCCGCGTCGACGCGACGGGCCGCGGTCCGGGCGAGCTCGCGGCGCTGACGGACAATGGCCTGCTCCCGGGAGCGGTCCCGCATCGGGGTAGCCGAGCCCCGGTTGGTGGTGTCCCCGCGCTCGCGCAGGGACACTGGCACCTCGGCGCGCGGCGCCTCGGCCCACGGCGTCCCGGGTCCCACCGGATCGCCGGCGTCGGTCGACAGCACCCCCCAGTGGTTGGTCGGGTTGAGCCCGAAGGCCGCCGCCGCCAGTTTCGGCGCCCCGGCCCCACCGGCCCCGAGGAACATCCGGGCCAGCCGGAGGAGGTCGGAACGGCGCGACGACGCCCCGATGCCCACCCGCGAGAGCCGCGTCAGGTTCATGGTGAGGGTCCGGATGGCCGAGACGGCGTCCGCGGTCAGCCGTTCGATGCGCGAACCGCCGGCGCTCCGTACGAACCAGCCGGCCAGGTGCTCCCAGTCGTCGATCGACGAGCCGGGCGCCCGGCTGACGTTGACCGCGGCGGCCAGACCCGCCTGGTCGACACGGGACGCCAGCCCGCCCCCGGCCCGGGCAACGATCGCCGGCACCTGCGGGGACAGGTCCTCCAACAGCCGGCCGATCGGCAGCGAGGTCCGCTCGATCTCGTCCAACCGCTCGGCGACATAGCCGACCAGGACCTCGGCGAAGAAGCTGAACTCGTCCGGCGTCAGGTCGTAACGGCTCTGCCAGTGGTTGATGGCCGCGAAGAACTGGGTGATCTCGCTGGTGAACGCCTCGTGCGGGTCGAAGATCGCCCGGACGAGGTCGGCGAGGCGCACCGGGTCCTCGTGGGCGACGTCGGTGTCGCACAGCGCCCGGAGGCCGGCGAGGAGCGCCCGGAGCCGGCCCGTCGAAACATCGCGCACCTCGTCGACGCGGCTCAGCACCCCTTCGACGACCTCGTGCACCTCTTGGCCGGCCCGGGTGATCAGATAGCGGTTCCGGCGCCGGTAGTAGTCCACCAGGCTGGTGGGGTTGCCGACGGCGGACGACACCGTGAGGTTGCCCCAGCGCCGGAGCCGCTCGAGGCGGTCGGCGACGACAGCCGGGTCGATGACGTAGCCCGCGGCGTCAAGCCGGGCCACGACGTCATCGGGCGTGAACTCGGAGAAGAAGGTGCCGGCGAAGACGCCCATCACCGCGCGGTGGTCCCGCCATTCCTCGACAGTGATGTACCGGAACAGCCTGCGGGCCGCGTCCGGGCCGGCCGCATCCTCGTCGTCCAGCGGCGCATCCGGGGCGGGATCGAGGGCGGTCACGACGTCAGCGTCCGCTCCCGGCCGTCCCAGCGGGAATGCTCGAGCACGATCACGCCCATCGAGGCGTCGCGGAGCACCTCGGTGATGGCCAGCTCGGGGACGGTGTCGTGGGTTCCCCAGAGGCGTTCGCTGGTGGCCACGAAGTCGAGGTCCATGTCCACCAGGAGGCCGAAGAGCTTGGCGTGGTTGTCCTCGGACACCTTGGCAAAGGCGTCGTCCAGGACAACGAACCGGGGGGCCGCCGGCTCGTGCTCCGCCAGGGCGTCGCACGACGCCGCGACGGCGGCGAACAGCGGCAGGTAGGACACCATCTTCTTCTCGCCCTCAGACAGCGCGGTGCGACGGCTGAGGCGCTCCTCGTTCCGACCCGGACGGTGCAGCAGCACCACCATGCGGTGCCAGTGGCGGTAGTCGAGGACACCGGCGATCAGCTCCCGGTAGCCGACCTCGGGATCTTCGGCCCGCGCCATCGCCAGGCGCCGCGCCACCGCAGCGGTCAGGCGCTGCTCCTCGTCGTGGGTCCGCAGGTCGGGGGCCTTGGCCAGTAGGCCGATCATGCCCACGGTCTCCGGGTCGAGGTCGTCGCGGCGCTGCCAGCGCAGCGAGACGCCGATCCCCTGGGAGGTCATCACGGTCCGCAACCGTCCGTTCATCAGCTGGACGAGCTCGCGGGCGGCGTGGAGCTTGGTCGCGACCTCGCGCGCGATCAGGCCCTGGAGCAGGTTGCGCAGCGCCTGGTCCTGCTTTGCCGACAGCAGGCCGGCCATGCTGCGTCGCTGGGTGTCGGCCTGCTCCGCCGACTCGTGGAGCGGCATCCGTCCCAGCGGCCCGGTCACCTCGACGTGCAACGGGAGGGACTCGTCCGGCTGGCGGTCCTCGGCATCCCAGCCGGCCCCCAGCGTGTCCCGGCGGCGGCGCAGCGATAGCCGGACGCTCTCGGCGCTCACCGCCTGGTCCTCGGGCGGGGGGACGACGGCGACGACCGCCGCGGCCAGGTCGCGGGCCCCGGCCGCGGTCTCGGGCACCACCGGCAGGACCGCGTCAGCCTCGCCTTCACCGTCGGTCACTGGCGGGGCCGCGAGCGCCGAGACGAGCAGGCCGGGAACGACCAGCGCACGCTGCAGCTGCGGCAGGGCGCCGACGCAGGCGGCTTCGGCCGCTCGCCGGGACTCCGCCGCCGACGCCGCCTTCTCCCCGAGCGCGGTCACCTCGCCGTGGGCGTCGATCTGCGCTCCCCGGGCCCCGGTCAGGCGCTGCGCCGCGGCCTCCCGGTCGAACTCACAAGCAGCGATGGCCGCCTGGACCTCCTGGTACGGCGCGCCGACCGCGTCCTCCAGCGCCGCGAGCCGCGCCGCGGCCGGGTCGTGCTCGGCGCGCAGGCCCGACAGCCGGTCCTCGCTGGTCTCGACATCCTCGGCGGCGCGGTCGCAGGCCGCTCCCTCGCCAGACCACTGAGCCACCGACCGCACGATCGCCGCGAGCTTGGCCTCGACGTCGCGGCAGACCAGTTGGGCCTGGCCCACGTCCTCCGCGACCCGGTCGAGCCCGGCGCGGTCAGCGGGAAGTGCGTAGTCGGCAGCCGTGCGCCCCGCCGTCTCGACGCTCCCGCCGTGGCGGGCGTCGGCCTCGACCCGCTCGGTACGGCGCTGCTGCAGGAGGGTCCGAGCGTGGGCCAGCGTCCGTTCGGCAAGCTCGATGTCGGCGACCGCGTCGGCGACCGCGTGCCCACGGGGAAGCTGCCCCCGCAGCGCCGTCACCTCCTGGAGGCGGGCCTCGCGCCCGGCCAGCTCCGCATCGGTGGTCGCGAGCGCGCGCTGGGCCTCCTCCAGCTCCGCCACTGCGGCGGCACGCTGGCGCTCGAGCGCGGCTCGACGGGCGCCCAGCCCGACATGCTCGGCTTCGGCCTTCGCGTGGTGACCGCGCAGGGTACCGGTCCGGAACCTGCCGTCGAGGGTCACCACCGGGACGTCGTGGTCGGCGGCCAAGTCCTCGGGATCGGTCGAGATCGCGTCCAGCACCGCGGCCACCTGCGGGTGGGCTCCTGTGGGATGGAGGTAGCGGCGCAACGGCTGGGGCACCCGGTGTCCCCCGACAGCGACCAGCTCTCCGTCGGCCAGGACGAGATCGCCGTCGGACGCGACCTCGGCGCCGAGGAGGCCCGCCGCCTCCAGCCCCGCTTCCAAGCTGGCCCGGGTGCCAGGGTCGAGAGAGGGCTCGAAGTCCAGCAGCTCGGCGAGGCACGGGGAACGGCCGGATCGCTGCCAAGGGGCGGCGGGCGGGTCGGGCAGCTCCATCATCAAAAGCTCGTCCAGTCGTTCGGCGAGCTCGTCCACCTTCGCCTCCTCGCCGGTCCGGCGGGCGGTGAGCGTGGCCGCGATCGTCCGGTGGTGCTCGGCGGCCTCGTCGACGACCTGGCGCAGCTGTTCGACCACCTCGTCGCGTGCCTCGGCGAGGTCGGGACGCTGGAGAGCGTGGGCCTCGACCGGGGCGAGGCCCACGTGCTGTCGATGGGCCTCGAGGCGCGCCGTCCAGGTCGCCAGCTCGCCGCGCCAGGTGTCGACCGCGGCCGTGAGCTGTTGCCGGCGGGCGGTGGCGGCGGCGAGCGCCTCCTGCTCGTCCGCCTCGGCCGACTTCTCGGAGCGTTCGGCCGACTGGAGGGCCAGCTCCGCACGGTCGACGGCATTCAGCGCGGCGCGGACCGTCCGCACGTCCGCGAGCCGCTGGGTCAGGTCGGCGAGCAGCTGGCCGATGCCCGCACGCGCCGGCTCGACATCGACGGCCGCCACGGGCACGTTCATCTCCACGGCGGCGCTCGGGGCCGTCTCGACCCGCGGTGGCGGCGGGGGGCGGCGGGGCAGGCCGATGCCGACGGCGAGCGCTGCCAGGTCAGTCAACCCCTGTTGCAGCGATGCGAGGTCGTCTTCGGCTTGGCCCCGCGCCCGCTGCACCGCCGCCCGGGCCTCGCCGATCCGCTCGCGGTTGCGGCCGATCTCCCGCTCGGCCAGCTCGACCTGTGCTCGCAGCGAGCCGACGTGCCGGCGCAGGTCGTTCAGCTCGACGCCTTGCTTGTAGGCGTCGGAATCCTTCAGGCCCTCGATCTCCTGGCCCAGGCGGGTGATCTCACCCTCCAGGCCGCGGACGGCGCCGTCGGCCTCGTCCCGGACCGTGACCGCCGCGGCGTGCTCCTTCTCGACAGTGCGTTCCGCCCGACGGCGGGCGGCGTAGGCATCGGCCAGCTCCTGCACCTGGCGGGCCCGGCGGTGGAGCTCGGCCCGGCTGTACTCGCGATAGACGGCTTCCAGGCCGTCGAGGGCCTCGCAGGTGCGCGTCAGCTCCTCCACGTTGCGGCGATGCTCTTCCAGGTCCTCCAGGGGCTGCGCCGCGTCGTCCACCGCCGCCTCGGAGAGCTGCGGCAAGGCGTCGTCGAGGTACTGCGTCAGGTCGAGATCGATCCGGTCGCCGACGCGGGGACTGCGGAGGATGTGGAGGAGGCGGATGTGCTGGTCGATGTCGGCCCCGTCGTAGAACGTGTCGCGCACCGCGGCGCGGTAGGCGGCTCGCTGGTCGTGGGGGAAGACCGCGTGGCTGCCCAGCGTGGCCCGAAGCGCGTCGATGCTGAGCGGTACGCGGTTCTCGGTCAAAGCCAGGTCGATGCCGGGGCGCCGCGAAGTCAGGAACCACCAGGTGGTGACCCGGTCGGTGGAGCGGTTCGCCCGGATCCCGCAGCCGATCGTCATGTGCTGGTCGCCTCGGCGGAGCTCGAGCCACAGGTAGCCCACCGGCTGCTGCTCGTCGCGGTCGGCCAGCATCCAGGACCGGAGCACGCCGGACTGCTCGCCAGCGGCGTCGATCCGCCGCGTGTCGGTGTCGAGCAGGAACGGCAACAGCATGTTCATGGCCGTGGACTTGCCCGAGCCGTTCACTCCACGCAGCAGCAGTCGCCCACCGTGGAAGTGCAGCGTCTCGTCGCCGTACTGGTAGACGTTGACGATTCCCGCCCTCGACAGCACCCACCGCTCCGACACGACGACCAAACTACGGGACGAGACATGCCGGCCTGGCACCGCAGCCAGACAAACGAGCCGACTCCCACGATCGGCGTCGCACAACCATCCGGCGATCGAGATTGTGATCACCCTGTGACCACGCCGTGACCAGTACTCCCCTTCTTCGCCGTGTTCGTGATCATTCTCTGACCACCGGCAACCACAGCGCGCGGCGATCGGGAGAGCGCTGACGCGGTCTGCAAGCGGATAGCAGCCCGGTCCGGTGTGGAGCACCACGCCGCCGATGAAGCGGTCCCCGAGTTGCTCGCTGAGCCAGTTCAGGTGACGTGCGGCTTCGAGGGTGGGACTGGCGGTCGCCTTGATCTCGAAGGCGAGCACCGAACCACCGGCTTCGATCACGATGTCTACCTCACGTCGGCCTTGCTCCTGTCGGGGTGGCACATCCGCGCGAGCGGTGAGGTCGCCGCCGACTCTGGACGCAGCTGCGCCGCCACGAACGTCTTGAGCACGCCGGCACCACATCGAGAACATGGAGGCCTGTGAGCCAGCTCTCGTAACGGGCAACAGTACGCCGGTCGATTCCGGCCGATGTCCTCTGGCATCTCGCCGGCCAGCAGCCGGGCCGAGTACCAGGCGTCCTCGCCGAGGCCGCGCTCCACCTGCGCCCATTCCGCCTTGCCGAAGGCGGTGAGACTGATGCGCACGCGGTAGGGCCGGGCCCGACTGCCCTGCACCTGCGCGATGGCCCGCCCGGCGTCCACGTCGAGGGAGATCACCTGGCCCTTGCGGGCGTAGCTGCGGCCTCGCTGGAGACGGCTGCCCAACCCGATGTCCTCCAGGACCTCGACGAACCGCTGCGACCACCAGGTCTGGGCGATCGTCCCCCGAGTGCTCCGCGCCTTGAGCCCGTCCTCGACCGGACGGGGCCAGGACGGCGGCGGATACCAGCGGTCACTCACCGACCGCTCCGTCCGCCAGGGCGAACACCGAGCGCAGGTCGTCGGTGGACAGCTCGGTCAGCCACCCCTCGCCGGCACGGATCACCAGGTCGGCCAACGCCTTCTTGTCCTCGATCATCTCGTCGATCTTCTCCTCGAGGGTTCCCGTGCAGATGAACTTGCGCACCTGCACGTTGCGCGTCTGCCCGATCCGGAAGGCCCGGTCGGTGGCCTGGGGCCAGCCAGGGCCGCAGGCCCCCGTCGTCGGCCCAGACCTGCGCCGCCGGCACCAGCAGGCTCGGATCCTCCACCGACTGCAGGAGGAACTCGAGCCACCACCGACAAGCGGTAGGTGACTCCGACTGCGGCTGGGGCTGCTCCGGCTGGGGCTGATCGTCCAGGTCCTCGGCTGGTCGATCCGGTTCACCGACCAGCTCGGTCAGCCGGAACGTGGCCTGGGCCGCACCGGCCTTGCCGGCGTGGAGCTCCTCCCAGGGCTGAAGGGCCGAGACCAGCGCGGTCACGTCGTCCGGGTCAGCATCAAACGGCTCTCCGGTCCAGTGAGCGCGGCCAGCCAGGCCTCGGCCACCGGCAGCCGCTGCGGGCGGCGGCCTCTGCGGGGCGGCGTGAGGTGGCCACGCGTCGCCAGCCGTTCCCGCACGACCGCGTCGACCAGGTCATCGAGACCCGCGCCAACCAGAGCACGCGGGTCGTCCCGGCCGGGCACGGAGCGAGACACCGGTGGCATGGAGGCCACCAAGCCGCGGGTCGTGAGCACATCCTGTCCCCTCACCATCGGACGCCATCGGGCTGCCGCCCCACCCCCGGTGGGCTCCAAGCCGGGAAGCACCCGGCCCCGGTCGACGAGCTCGCGGGCGAACAGGGCCAGCTCACCCAGATGGTCCAGCGAGGCTCCATAGCGGACGTCCTCGACCCGCTCCGCGAGGACGGTGAGCGCACCAGCCGCATCGAAGGTGACCACGGGAACGGTCCACGGCAACAACGCGGGTGCCGAGCGGACTGGCGGGCGCGGCACGACCCGCACCAACTCGGGCGAGTCCAACGGCGCGGAGCGCAGGGACGGCAGCAACACGACAGCCTCGCCCGGCTTGCCGCCATGAACCGCCGCCAAGATCCCAGCCGGAGCGGCGAACGGATGGGACCGCGCCGACCGCAAGGCCTGACTGGGGCTCTTGACCCGCCGCTCGGAATCCTCGGCCCATAGGCACAACCCGTCGGCGGCCCAGAATCCGTGCACAACCAGCATCCCAGCATCCTCCGACCAAGACAGGGCGTACCCGCCGACGATAGTGAGCGCCACCCCGTGCCATGCGGATCCCGTTGAGCTCGCCGGGCACCTCCACGACCCGACGCCCGATCGTCTGACCTTGACCACGGCATTGTGGTTCGGGGCCGACGGCGATGGACCGGTGGGCAACGATGAGGCGATGAAGCGTCCGACAGCGATCCGACACCTGGTCGAGTTGGCCGAAGCGGCATCAGAAGGGCTGCGGCTGCGGGGCACCGACATCGGCTGGCCAGTGGAGGAGCTCTGGGTGGCGGGCGAGCTCCTCGGGTTCGCGGACCTGATCGACGTCGGCATTGTCGTACTCGTGCTCGACATCCCCGTCGAAGAGCTGCCGTGGCTCGCGCGGCACCCCACCGGCGAGTGGGTGGGCCACCAGCTCCGGCTCGGCAAGCGCCCGATGCGGTGGAACTACCGGCCGGCGGCGCGGCCGGTGTGGAACCACGAGCTGCGCCAGCTGGTGCGATTCTGGTCAGCCGAGACCGGCTGCGACGAGGAGGTGATCGACGCGCTCCGCTCGCGCCGGTTCGACCGCCTCGCCGTGGTCGAGCCATCGCCGAGGCAGCTCCGAGAGCGACTGGGCGACGAACTGGCGGCCTCGCGCCGGCACCTTCGTGGCGTGCTCGACCAGTACTGGGACCGCCAGTGGCGGCAACAGCACAAGGGCTTTGACGAGTCGCCCGAGGATCACCTGTTGCGAGCCGCGACCGCCGTGTCAGACATGCAGGACGCCCTCGACGAGCTGGGTACGTGACCTGGATGCCCCCCAGATCCCGGACATCCAGATCGCGTGGCGACAACACGTCGATCGGCCGATCCGGGAATCCGCACCACATACGACCTAGTGACCAGGCTGTGACCACGATTCCGGGTCACGGGCTTGGGCTGGGCCTTCGCACCAGAACCGGTCCCCAGTAGTGCCACGTCCCGGCCGACGATCTGCTCGGCGTAGGTGAGGAACCAGCGTTCGGCTCCGGCCTCATCCAGCTGCAGCGCCGGCTCCGGGAAGGTACCTCGAAGAGCCGTCGCCATGTACTCGGGGAGATCGGGTGCACGAGCAAGAGTCTGTGTTGCAGGCCGCTCGCCGTCCCAGAGGCGAGCCAAGAGCGATCGACTTGCCAGGTCCCCCTGGAGCTCTCGTTGTGTCAAGCCGTACTGGCGGACTCTGATGAGCCTGCCCACCCCCGGCCATGATGCGGGATCGTGTTCTGCGGACACCGAACCGGTCAGCACGAATCGTCCAGGTCGTGGTTCGGAGTCGACGGCCCGTTTGACTGCACCCAATACCGCGGGCACGTTCTGCCACTCGTCCAGCAAGATCGGCTCTTCGAACTGGCGCAGTGCAGCATCGGGGTCAGCCCGGAACACTGCCGCCTCCGCCTCCCGGTCGAGCCGGACCACACTTCTGGCCTGACGACTTGCCGTCGTGGTCTTGCCAGCGGCGCGCGGCCCAACAACGAGGACGGCAGGCGCCTGCTCGAGCAGGCGATCAGGCCGCAACGCCAGCAGCATCCAGAAGTCGCTGTCCGCGGTCACGATCGTCAACCCGGCCTCGGCCGCATGTCGAAGATCTCTTCATCGGATGCCGTCAAGACTGCGCCGCGTTTGTGATCACTATGTGATCACGGTGGCCTACGTGAGGTGGCGCCGTACCTCGGCTGCGAAGCCTCGAAGACCGCTGCGCTCGAGGCGCACCAGTAAACCCACGATGCTGGTCGGCTCGCGGCGGTAAGCAGCCGTCTGGGCGTGAAGTGCTAGCACGGTGGCACCCGGGTGGAGGTCGAGCTGGTTGAGCAGGAAGTCGTCAGGGTGGAGCGCGCTGATGTCGTGCGGTCCTTCGGGTCATTGGTCATTGACTCGACCAGCGAGTCGTAACCGGTGACTGTGGCGTCCGGGAACGATCGGCGCATCTCACTGATCCGGTACTCGACCTTCTCACCGTCGAGCCCTCGCTCGATCAGGTTGCGGCGCAACTCCTCGAGGACATCAACCGACCACAAAGGCCGGAACGCCTCGGCCTCCGCGAGACGCAGGAGGGTGTCGCAGAGGTAGGCGGGGTAGAGAACGCACGTGTCGAGGAACGCAGGAAACGACATCGCGGCTCATCGTGTCCTGCGGGGCTCGGCAGTGGCGTCGTAGAGCCCCACCTCCTCGCCAGAAGCGGCCATCGCGTCAAGGATGTGGCGCCTCTCCCCACGAGCCCGCCCGCGGTAGGCAAGCACATCGTTGAGAAGCACCCTGCGGTGGCGCCCGCGCATGGAATAGGGGATCTCGCCATCTTCCAGCAGGCGAACCAGCGTGGGGCGCGAGATCCCCAGGAGGTCGGCGGCTTCCTGCGTCGTCAGCATCGTGTTGTGAGGTGCGATCGTGATCGCGAGCCCCTGGGAGAGCGCTTCAACGACGTCGACGAGGACGCCGTACAGCTCATCAGGGATCTCAATCGCAACGCCGTCGACATCCACCAGACGAGCCCGGCCGGGTACCGCGCTGTCAGCCAAGCCTCGGGCAAGCCTCGCCAACGGCACCGGGTCCTCCGGAGGCAGCACAGTACGTTCCTTCAGGGCAGTCGCCATAGGCTCGATGCTAGCTCGTAATCGAAAAAACCGAAAGCATCGGCATACCCTGGAGTCACTTCCACGCGCTCGACTCCACTCCAGCCAGCACCTTGACGACCTCGCGACGCAGTTGATGCGGGGCACCCCCTCGCCCTCCACGATGGGCCCCGTCGAGGATCCCCCTCCGGGTGGATCACGTCTCGGAGCCACAGGCGATCTGGCCGATCTCAGCGATCCGTCGTGAGCCAGGCCAGATTGGCCTCGTCCAGGCGGCGGGTCTGTTCCTCACGCCTAAAGAGGTCTTTGGCCTTGGACAGTATGAGCGTGTAGGGCCTTCCTTGACGGCGGGTCTCGTGGCGCACCGGAAGCTCGGCGCCGTCGATCCTCGTGTGCACGTGTTGCCGCTTGTCCTTGGCGATGGGCCACTCGTTGACCTGCCGGGCCGGGTCGGTCAGGAACATGCCCAAGGTCTCACACAGATCGCAGGCGCAGCCCGGGGGCAGCTCGATGGACCAGTCATCGGCGGCGCGCCGCGGCCGGGCCAGCCGGGCTTCGAGCCGTCCCTGGCAGTGCTGGGCCACCTCGTCGAGCCCCGCGGTCGTGCAGGTCTCTGCCTCCAGGAGGTAAGCCTCCTGTAGGACTGTGACCATGACGGGGAGCAGGTCGTCCGAACGGTCGGGATCGTCGCAGAGGAACCTCACCACCTGGTCACGAAGGTCGGTGTCGCCAAGGACCGCGGTGGTCTCGAGCAACCCGAGGATCGGCTTCGCCAACTCGTCGAGGGCCTCGGCGCGCCGACTCGGCGGGGCCATGTCTCGACGCGGCGTGGTGGTGTCCCGTACCGCCGTCCAGGAGAGCTGAGCCAACCGGCGCGCTACCGGCAGGCCACCGGGGCCGGCGGCCACGAGCGCCTCGCTTAGCCGGCTCAGCGACGCAATCCAGGTCAGCCAGTCCGGCCGCGACCCCCGCATGGCACCGCCGAAGGACCAGCGATCAACCAGCTCGCTCACCCAGTCCCCGCCGTAGGCATCGTCCAGGCCAACCAGGGCGGAGGCGTGGTCGGGGTCCAGCAGCGGCAGGACGAGTGGAGCCAGCAGCCAGGAGCCCGTCGTCCGATCGTCCAGCCCGCAGGCCACCAGGAGGGTCTTGTTGACGAAGGCTGACGTCGTCGCACCGTCTCCCACGATGCGATCCCAGATGGGCTCCAGCGTCCTCACGTTGTCCTGGGCTTGGTCGAGCTCTCCGGCTCGGAGGAGCTTCGAGAGCTCCTCGATGGCCCACTCCGGGGATGCCTCGGCCCGCACCCTGAAACCAAGCTGCCGTGGCCACAGCACCACAGCGCCGCGGTGGTACCACCGGTCGAGAGTGTTGCCGTAGTTACCCATGTAGCCCTCGTATTCGGCGGCGTAAGGCCTCAAGTCCGACGAGGGCGTGCTGGCGCACAGCTCTTCGTGCCCGACAAAGCTCGCCACCGGCTGGGCGGGCTCGCCCGCGGCGCCAGTCCACGAGTCGAGGGTGACCTCTGAGTCGACCAGCTCGTCGACCTGGTAGTCGTCGAGATCGGACGAGTCGTCGGACACATCGGCGTCGTTGAAGGCATCCTCGCCGTACCCGTCGTCGCCCCAGCGCCGATAGCCGGATCCCCCGTGGCCGTAGTAGCGGTCGTCCGGTTCGTAGCAGCTCCACGTCTCGTGGACGTCGGCCAACGCGAGGACGACGTCGCAGTCGGCACGCTCGGCGACTTCCCGGAGGACCGCGGCGCGGCGCGCGTCGCTTCCCTTGAGGCGAGACCAGCTCAGGCCCCGCCGCGTGTACTCGTGGTCGAGCAGGTAGACCAGCCGCGTCGGGGGCTCGCCGGCCGCTGAGTCATCGCGCCAGCGTGGCGCGGCAGACGTGGCGAAGTGCCCCTCGACGCTGGCCGTGGCAGCGCCCACCGTCGTGGCTTCCATCGGGGCCGAGGCCTCAGACGGGGCATCACTCCGGAGGAGCAGGTTGTAGGTGAGGACGATCCGGTAGCCAGACCGAACCGGCCTGATCTGGTGACGGCAATCGGCGTAGAACGCCACGAGCGACAGAGCGTTCTTCGAGCCCCGATAGGTCTTGGTCTCCCGGCCATGCTCGACCACCAGGTCGCCGCCGGTGAACGTTGATGGCAACGTCACAACGAGCGACCCCACCATCGCATCGTCCTTCTCGGAGTCCTGGTGAGGGACGAAGAACTGCCCCGGTCCGTAGACCAGCATGGAGTGCAGCTCGGTCTTCAGCTCGCAACCATCCGCCATGCCGAGGTCAACGCGCAGCTGGTCCAACACAGCGCGCAGAGCACCCTGCCAGCGCCGCTTGTCGATCTTGACCCGGCTCAGCGGGACCTCCCACGTATCACGCACCCGTCGGTCCAACAGCGTCTGCTCACCACGCCCGTAGCGGGCAGGTCGGGCCACCGCGATGAGCTGCTTGGCCTGAACCTGCGGCACCGGGAACCGCAACGCCCCGACATCACGGACCTCAAGAGAAAGGTCATCGACCGGCCTCGTCCGCCGAACGCTAAACGCCCCCCATCGTTCGACTCCGCCCAAAATCTCCGCCAACCGCTCACGAGCTGCAACCGTCACGCCGCCGCACAGTACCGACCCGCCGGAGACCGCGCCGTGGCGTCCCGCTCCGCGAGCGTGGCGGTCTGGTCAACCAGTCAGCTCGTACGCCCCAACTCCACGCTCGCGGCCGCGGATCGAGACCATCGAGCACCGCGGCGCACCAACCTTGCCGCCAGCAAGCAACTCCGTGTGACCAACCGGTGACCACGACGTCTTCGCTCAGCAACCCTGGGCCGCTGAGCTGGACTTCCGCGAACCTGCTATCTGAGGGGGAGGACTTCGACTCCCGAAGACTTGATGGGAGTGAAACCCCAGGTCAGAACCCATGCGCTGCCAGCACATGTCGAGTCCTCCCCCGAATCACGAAAGAACCCAGGCCGCTCACCCGGGCTTTCGAGTTGCTCGGGGGGGAGGACTCGAACCCCCAATGACTGGACCAGAACCAGCTGTGTTACCGATTACACCACCCCCGAAGGCGGAAGCGACAGGCTATCGGCCGGGCGCGGACTGCCGCACGTCTGTTGGTCTCGAAGCTGAGACCGAAGGGGTGGCTGCCCGACCAGGTGTGTCCGGTATCGGAAGGGCGACCGTCAGGTCGTCATTCGGTGTCGCTGGTGAGGCGGTCGTCGAGGTTGACGAGGCGGCGGAAGCCGACGATGCGACCGACGGCGACGGCCCCGGTCTCCTCGAGTAGTTCACGAACCGAGCCGCCGCGCCGGCTCGGAGACACTGATGCGTCGAGGCCCAACTCGTCGGCGATCGCGGTGACCCGCAGGGCGTGGTAGCCGTCGGTGACCAGCACGGCCCGGGTCAGGTCGCGGTTGCGCAGGATGCGAGCCGCGGCGGCGAGTGATTCCCAGGTGTTAGTGCCCTGGTCTTCGATGAGGATGTCACTGTCGGGCACTCCGTGGTCGCGGAGGTAGAGATAGCCGACCTGACCTTCGGTGAACCGATCGCCCTCCTGCTGGCCGCCAGTGACGACGACCACGCTCACCAGGCCGTCCTCGTACAGGCCGAGCGCGTGATCGAGCCGGTCCTGCAGCACCGGCGACGGGCGGCCGTCGTACTGCGCCGCCCCAAGCACGACGGCGGCGTCGGCCTCGCGGGCGCCGTCGCGCCGGCTTACCCACCAGACTTGGCCGAACGTGACGGCCAGATAGACGAAGCCGGCAAGGACCGCTACCAGGACGATCCGGAGCACCAGCCGGCGCCGGCCCTCCGGATAGCGCAGCGACCCCACCGAACGGACAGCACGACCCGCTCCCCTCGTCGCGCCCACGCCGGCGCGGCCGACCCCCCGCACCGTCCGGCCGATGCGGGTTGGCGGTCGGTCGGAACGGACGGCGGGGCTCACAACCTGGCGCGGATGGATCTCAGCCGCTCAAGGGTGCGCCCGCCTCCCAATACCTGGAGCGACTCGTACAAAGGCGGCCCAACTGTTCGCCCGGTCGTGGCGACCCGCACGGGAGCCTGGGCCTTCGACATCTGCGCGTGACCCTCGGCGTTGACGAAACCAGCGTCGAGGGCCGCGTCCTTCAGCGCCTGCTCGATGTCGTCTCGACTCCACGCAGACACGTCCAGCCCGGAGAGCCGGGCGATAGTGGCGTCGAGCATGGCGATGCCGCGATCACCCAGCTTCAGGACGCCCTTCTGCCAGGCTTCGTCGTCGATGGTCAGTTCGTCCTCGCGCAGGAAATCGACCATCGGCTCGACCTCGGTCAGCAGCCGCACCCGGTCGCGCACCGGCTCGGCGATCGGGGCCAGCACCGCTACGGTCGCGTCGCCGTGGGTCAGGAACGGCCGGGACCGCTCGACGAACGCGTCGGGGTCGAGCGCCCGGATGTACTCGGCGTTGAAGTGTTGCAGCTTGCGGACGTCGAAGAACGCCGGTGACTGGATGACGTCGGTGAGGCGGAACAGGTCGACGATCTGGTCAAGGGGCCGGATCTCGACTCCGTCCGGCGGGCCCCACCCCAGGAGCGCCAGATAGTTGACAATCGCCTCGGGGAGGTAGCCCTCGGCACGGAAGTCGGCCACCGACACCGAGTCGCGCCGCTTGGACAGCTTCTGGCGCTTGTCGTTTACGAGCACCGGCAGGTGGGCGAACACCGGGCGGTAGCCGAGCCCGAGCGCCTCACCGATCAGCAGGTACTTGGGAGTGCCGTTGACGTGCTCTTCACCGCGAACGACATGGGTGATCGCCATGTCGGCGTCATCGACCAGGTTGGCCAGCAGGAACGTCGGCGTGCCGCTCGACCGCAGCAGCACGAAGTCCTCGAGGGTCGCGTTGCGGAACTCGACCGTGCCTCGCACCAGGTCGTCGAAGACCGTGACCCCGTCGTCGGGTGTGCGGAACCGCAACGCCGTGCGGACCCCTCGTTCGAGGCCCCTGGACCGGCAGAAGCCGTCGTAGCCGGGAGGGCCACCACGTTCCTTGGCCCGCGCCTGGATCTGCTCGGGTGTGCAGTCGCACCAATAGGCCCGGTTGGCCGAGAGCAACTGCTCGCCGGCATCGGAGTAGAGCTTGAGCCGGGTGCTCTGGTAGACGGGCTCGCCATCCCATCCCAGGCCGAGCCAGTCGAGGACATCGAGGATGTTGTCGGTCAACTCGGGCCGGTTGCGCTCGGCATCGGTGTCTTCGATCCGCAGCAACATCTCGCCACCCGTGCGCCGTGCAACCAGCCAGTTGAACAGCACGGCCCGGGCCGACCCGACGTGTAGGTAGCCGGTCGGCGACGGAGCGAAGCGCAAACGAGGAGTGGGAGCCACGAACCACAGGCTATTCAGCGTCTGTGACAACGAACGGCCACGGTCCCGGAGGACGTCCTTGAGCCCTTCGGCGCGTCGGGGGCCCATGGGGCTTCACAGGTCGCTACGGACGCGCCAAGGGGGGTCCGCCCGGCGTCGGATCGCCTAGAGCGAGAGGAGGCTGCGCCAGTCGGCCCGGTGGGCCTCGACGATCTGCTGGGGCGATTTACACAGGACGTCGTCGGGCACGAGGTCGGCGATGCGCCGCTGGGTCGGGTAGTGGTGGGGGTTGGCCACCTCGGCGAAGAGGGGACGACGTGCCTCGACCAGCTCGTCGGACGCGTCGCCGAGGAACCCCCAGATCGTGAACGCCACGAGCAGGTCAACGGACACCGGCGCCCGACCCAGCAGCGATGCCCGCTTCAACGCGACGGCGACTGCGCCGGCGATCGCGTCGGCCTCCTGCTCGCCGGGAGCTAGGCGCAGTCGACCCTGGAACCGCCGAACCAGCTTGTAGACGTACCCCTGGTCGGGCCCAGGCGACCCCAGCCGCTCACCCCGCGGCTGCGGCCCCCGCAGGTCACCAGGACGCTCGGCCATCCATGGCTCCGGCCGCCGAGGCGGCGACGAGTAGCTCCGCACATGCTGGATAGCCGGCCGAGGAACATACTCAGGAGCAGCCACCCCCCAAACCTAGAGCCTCGACGACGTTGCCTCTGAACCTGGCGATGCCCGCCGCCGACGGCTCATGGCGAGGGCCCTCCCCACCAGAGACCGCTGGTCGACCCAGCCAGCCAGCCACGCGGGAGGTAGGCGCCGGGTGGGTGGCGCCGAAGTCGTCGGCCGCTGCCGGAGCATCAGCGGAGGCGGCGGTAGGCCGACGAGCTTCGGCGACAGGACCCGCCCAGCGCCGGACGACGTAGGGACCCGCCCCAGCGCCGGACAGCCCACCAACCAACTATCCCGAAGAATGCAACAACCCGTAGACCAACGAGTCGACCAACGCCACCCACGACGCCTCGATGATGTTCTCGCTCACGCCAACGGTCGACCACGCCTGATCGCCGTCGGTCGAGTCGATCAACACCCGCACCACCGCCCCGGTGGCCGCCGCGCCCTCGAGGACGCGGACCCGGTAGTCGGTCAGGTGGATTCGGGCCAGATCGGGATATCGGGCCGTGAGCACCGACCGCAGCGCGGCGTCCAGCGCGTGCACCGGGCCGTTGCCCTCGCCGACGGCGACGAGCCGGGAATCCCCGGCCCACACCTTGACGGTGGCCTCGGTGTCGAGGATCGACTCGCCGTTCTCGATCGGCGCTCCACCCCGCAAGGCATTGCGGTGGTACGACGACACCCGGTAACCCTCGAGGCGGAAGTACGGCTGGCGCCAGCCCGTCGCCTCGCGCATCAGCAGCTCGAGCGACGCGTCCGCGGCCTCGAACTGGAACCCCTCGGCCTCCAACTGCTTGAGTCGCTCCGAGAGATCCGCTGCGGAGCGATCGTCCAGGTCGACGCCGAACTCCCGCGCCTTGAGCGTCATCCCTGCCCGGCCCCCGAGATCCGAGACCAGCACCCGGGTGTGGTTGCCAACCACCGTCGGGTCGACGTGCTCGTAGCTGGCCCCGCCGACCCGGCCGAGGGCCGAGGTGTGCAGGCCACCCTTATGGGCGAACGCCGACGCGCCCACGTACGGATCGGCGCTGTGCGGTGGCAGGTTCACCAACTCGGCCACGTGACGGCTGACGGCGGTCAAACGATCGAGGCGCCCCGCGGGCAGGCACCGGATGCCCATCTTCAGCGTGAGGTTGGGGATGCAGGTCATGAGGTTCGCGTTGCCGGTGCGCTCGCCATAGCCGTTGACCGTCCCCTGCAGCTGCGTGGCGCCCGACACCACCGCGGCGACCGAGTTCGCCACCGCGCAGCCCGTGTCGTTCTGCGTGTGGATGCCGAGCTGCTGCTCCGGACCGAAGTAGCTGCGCACCTCGGCCACGATCCGCTGCACCTCGTGGGGCAGCGAGCCGCCGTTGGTGTCGCACAGCACCAGCACCTCGGCGCCTTCGGTTGCCGCGGCATCCAACACACGCAGCGTGAACTCGGGGTTGTGCTTGTAGCCGTCGAAGAAGTGCTCGGCGTCGAAGAACACCCGCATCCCCTGGCCCCGAAGGAACCGCACCGAGTCGCCCACCATCGCGACGCCCTCGTCGAGCGTGGTGCGCAGCGCCTCGGTGACGTGGAAGTCCCAGCTCTTGCCGACGATGCACGCCGTGGACACGCCCGACTCGACCAGCGCCTTCAGGGTCGGGTCGACGTCGACCTTACCCGCCGGCCGGCGGGTGGACCCGAAGGCGACCAGCGTCGCGGTCTCCAACCGCAGGTCGGTCACCGCGCGGCGGAAGAACTCGGCGTCCCGCGGGTTGGCCTGCGGGTAGCCGCCCTCGATCCAGGCCACGCCGAGCCAGTCGAGCTGCTCGGCGACGCGCAGCTTGTCGTCGACGGTCAGCGAGATCCCCTCGAACTGAGCACCGTCGCGCAGCGTGGTGTCGAAGATGTCGATCGATCCAGCCGGAACGTCTACCTCCCCGTCAGTCGACATGCTCGACCCAGTCCTTGTAGCGGTCGACCTGGCCGGTGACGGCGCGGTGGAACTCCTGCGCGATCGCGGTGGTCATCGGCCCGGGACAGGTGAGGGGCCGGTCGTCCACCGAGCGCACGGCCGAGATCTCGGCGGCGGTGCCGCACACGAACATCTCCTCGGCGATGTAGAGGTCGCTGCGGGCCAGGTCGCCGAACCGGGTCTCGAAGCCGAGGTCGGCAGCGATGGTCATCACCGCGTCCTGGGTGATGCCCTCCAGCGCGCCCGCGGCGAGTGGTGGGGTGATCAGCACGCCGTCCCGCGCGCAGAAGATGTTCTCACCCGTGCACTCGGACACGAAACCCGCGCGGTTCAGCATGATCGCCTCGTCGTACCCGGCGTTGAGGGCCTCGACCTTGGCGAGTGAGCTGTTCGCGTAGTTTCCAGTCGTCTTCGCCGCTGGGGGCATGATGTTGTGGTCGTGGCGGAACCAGGACGAGATCTTCATGCGCACGCCTTTGGTTGCCGCATCGTCGCCCAGGTACGCCCCCCACGGCCAGCAGGCGACGGCCACGTCGACCGAGCACGGCAGGGTGTTGAGCCCCATCTCGCCGTAGCCGTAGTACGCGATGGGTCTGATGTAGCAGGAGTCGAGCCCGGTCGACCGGACAGTGTCCTTCACCGCCTGCACCATCTCGTCGACGCCGTAGGGCATCGGCATCATCAGGATCTGCGCCGACCGCGCGAAGCGCCGCATGTGGTCGGTCAGCCGAAACACGCCGGGACCGTCGTCTGTGGCGTAGGCCCGGATGCCCTCGAACACGCCCATCCCGTAATGCAAGGTGTGGGTCAGGATGTGGATGCGTGCCTCGTCCCACGGGATCAGCTCGCCGTTGAACCAGATCTTCTCGGTCGATGTGATGGGCATGGTCCTGTCCCTTCGTGATCAGAGTCGCGCGGCGACGGCGTCGCCGATCTCAGGGGTAGATCCCGACAGCGCCGATCGATAGGGATTCCGCCCCGGAGCCTTGGCGAACGGGGCTGAATCGGTATCGACTGGGTCGGCGCACGCTTTGCGGATACGGGCGGCGGCGTCGGCCTCGCCCAGGAAGTCGAGCATCATCGCGGCGCTCAGGATCGCCGCGACGGGGTTGGCGGTGGCGGTGCCGGCGATGTCCGGCGCCGAGCCGTGCACGGGCTCGAACATCGACGGGCCGGTGCGGGCCGGGGTGAGATTGCAGGAGGCAGCTAACCCGATGCCGCCCGAGACGGCGCCGCCGAGGTCGGTGAGGATGTCGCCGAACAGGTTGTCGGTGACGATCACGTCGTAGCGCTGCGGGTCCTGCACGAAGTAGATGCAGGCGGCATCGACGTGGTTGTAGGCGCAGGCGACCTCGGGGTGCTCGCCGGCGACCTCGTCGAAGGTGCGCTGCCACAGGTCGCCGGCGAACGTGAGCACGTTCGTCTTGTGCACCAACGTGAGGTGCCGGCGCGTGGAACGGGTCTCGGCCAGGTCGAACGCGTAGCGCACGCACCGCTCGACGCCCATGCGGGTGTTGACCGAGCCCTGCGTGGCGACCTCGTGGGCCGTCCCCCGGCGCAACACGCCCCCCTCGCCGACGTACGGACCCTCGGTGTTCTCGCGGATGACCACCATGTCGACCCCGTCGTCCGGAGCGAGGAACGGCCGCTGGTTGATGTAGAGGTCGAGGTCGAAGCGCATCTTCAGCAGCAGGCCCCGCTCGATGACCCCCGGCGGTACGTCCGGTGTGCCGACCGCGCCGAGCAGCAGAGCGTCGTGGCCACGCCACTCGTCGAGCACGCTGTCGGGCAGGATCGTGCCGTCACGCAGGTAGCGGGCCCCGCCCAGGTCGTAGTCGACAGTGTCGATCGCGACGCCGGTCGCCCGGACGACCTTGAGCGCCTCGGCGGTGACCTCGGGGCCGATCCCGTCGCCGCCGATTACGCCGATTGCATAGCTCTGGCTGTTGTGGTTGGTCACATTGGCTCCAGAAATGAGAAACCGCCCACCAAGGTGGACGGTAGACCAGCGCACGTCGTTTCGGGATGAAAGGACGCGCGCTACACGATGACGATTACTCGCTGAATGGTTGCGGCGGAGGCCGAGCCCCGGCGGCGACTCATGGCCGGCAAGTGTCGCCGGTCACCTCCGCCGCCGTCAACCGGGTTCGGGGCCGTTACTGCTCCTGTTCGGTGGGGCGGATCAGCACCTCGTTGATCGCCATCCGGCGGGGCCGCGACACGATGTACTCGATGGCTTCGGCGATGTCCTCGGCCTCGAGTCGCTCCATGGTCGCGAACCGCTTCCGCATGGCGGCCTGCACCTCGGGCCGCACGTGGTCGGCCAGTTCGGTGATCACCGCGCCAGGCTCGACCAGCGACACCCGGACGTGGCGCCTGGTGACCTCCTGGCGCAGCGAGTCGCTGAACGCTCCGAGCCCATGCTTGGTGAGGTTGTAGACCGCCGACCCCACCCTCGTCATGCGCCCCGCGACCGAGCTGACGTTGACCAGGTCGGCCACCCGCCGGGACGAGCTCTCGGCTGCCTGCAGCAGGTGCGGCATCGCGGCATGCGCCACATAGAGAGCGCCCTGGACGTTGAGGGCGACCATCCGGTCCCACTCCTCGATCGGAGCGTCGACCGCGGGGCCGAGCAACATGATCCCGGCGTTGTTGATCACGATGTCGAGGTGACCGAGCTCGGCGACGGTGCGCTCCACCGCGGCAGTCGCCTGCTGGCGGTCGGTGACGTCGGTCTCGACGGCGACGGCCCGGCCGCCGCTCCCGTCGATCGCGGCCACCAGGTCGTCCAACCGGTCCTTACGTCGAGCGGCAACGGCGACAGCCGCACCCTGGCCGGCGAGCACCTGGGCGGTCGCGGCGCCGATCCCGCTGCTCGCCCCGGTGACCAGTGCAGCGGTTCCTTCGAGTCGTCCCGTCATCAGCTGTATCTTCTACAGCCCCTACCGACCGCCCCGCCACCGCCGTCGTGGCGGCGGCTTCGCTGCCACCGTCCACCTTCTCGGCGCGCTCGAAGACCAACCGTCGGGCCGGAAGGCGGTGGAACGAGCCGACGGCCCGGTCGTAGCCTTGTCTCTCTATGGGTAAGAGCCACCACCTGTCCCAAGCAGCCTTCGACCGGCTCAGGGCCGAGTTCGACGACCTCACGACCAGGGGCCGCGTCGACATCGCCCGCAAGATCGAAGCCGCCCGTGAGCTGGGCGATCTCTCCGAGAACGGCGACTACCACGCCGCCAAGGAGGAACAGGGGAAGATGGAGGGCCGCATCCGCCAGCTCAGCGCGATGGTCGAGAACGCCGAGATCGTCGAGGCCGCCGACGGCGAGGTGGTCAATCACGGCTCGGTCGTCGGCATCCGCTATGCGGGCGACGACGATGTCGAGCGCTATCTGATCGGCTCGATCGAGGAACGGCACGACGACCTCGATGTGATCAGCCCGTCCTCACCGCTCGGCGAAGCGCTGATCGGTGCCTCGCCCGGGAAGGACGTCACCTTCACCGCACCGACCGGCGCCGACCTCACGGTCACGGTCGTGACCGTGGACTGACCCGTTGGCACCCGACGCCACATCCCCGGCACGGACGATGTCCGGCCACTGCGCAAAGGAGCGCACCCGATGTCCCCACCGAGAACCCTAAGCCAGAAGATCTGGGACCGCCACCTGGTGCACCGGGCCGAGGGGGAGCCCGACCTCCTCTACATCGACCTCCACCTGGTCCACGAGGTGACGTCGCCTCAGGCATTCGACGGCTTGCGGCTGTCGGGGCGCACGGTCCGACGGCCCGACCTCACGGTCGCCACCATGGATCACAACGTGCCGACGACCGACGTGGAACCTCTTACCGGCCTGCCGCACGTAGCCGACCCGATCTCCGCGAGGCAGATGGAGGTCCTGAGCCGCAACTGCGCCGAGCTCGGCATCACCTGCTACCCGATGGGCGACCCCGGGCAGGGCATCGTCCACGTCATCGGCCCCGAGCAGGGGCTCACCCAGCCGGGGATGACCATCGTCTGCGGCGACAGCCACACCTCCACCCACGGGGCGTTCGGTGCGCTGGCATTCGGGATCGGCACCAGCGAAGTCGAGCACGTGCTCGCCACCCAGACCCTGCCCCAGCAGGTACCGGGCACGCTGGCGGTCACCGTGGAGGGCGACCTGCCAGAGGGGTCGACCGCCAAGGACGTCATCCTGGCCATCATCGGGCGCATCGGCACGGGCGGCGGGATCGGCTCGATCATCGAATACCGGGGTTCGGCGATCCGGGGGCTGTCGATGGAGGGCCGCATGACCGTGTGCAACATGTCCATCGAGGCCGGCGCCAAGGCCGGGCTGATCGCCCCGGACGACACCACGTTCGCCTACGTCGAAGGTCGGCCCCACGCCCCCAAGGGTGCCATGTGGGAGCGGGCGCTCGACGACTGGCGGTCGCTGCGGACCGACGACGGGGCGGCGTTCGACAAGGAGGTCCTGCTCGACGCCGGGACGATCGTGCCGCACGTGTCGTGGGGCACGAACCCCAGCCAGGTGGCCCCGATCGACGAGGTGGTGCCCGAGCCGGACGGCTTCGCCGACCCGTCCGAGCGCGAAGCCGCCCACCGGGCGCTCGAATACATGGACCTGAAGGCCGGCACCCCGTTGCGCGACATCCCGCTCGACACGGTGTTCATCGGGTCGTGCACCAACAGCCGCATCGAGGACCTGCGCTCAGCGGCCCAGGTCGCGGGCGGCCGCCGGGTGGCCGAGGGGCTACGGGCGCTGGTCGTCCCGGGGTCGCATGCGGTGAAGACCCAGGCCGAGGCCGAGGGGCTCGACCAGGTGTTCCTGGCCGCCGGGTTCGAGTGGCGCGAGCCGGGATGCTCGATGTGCCTGGCCATGAACCCCGACAAGCTGGCGCCCGGCGAGCGCTGCGCCTCGACCAGCAACCGCAACTTCGAGGGGCGCCAGGGCCGCGGTGGGCGCACGCACCTGGTCTCCCCCGCGGTCGCTGCCGCCACCGCGGTGACGGGCACCTTCGCCACCCCTGCGGACCTGGAGGATCACCGATGAAGCCCGTCCGCGTGGTGCAGGGGACCGCCCTCCCGCTCGACCGCTCCGACGTCGACACCGACCAGATCATCCCCGCCCACTGGCTCAAGCGGGTCGAGCGCACGGGGTTCGGCCGAGGCCTGTTCTCGACCTGGCGCGACGACCGCGACTTCGTGCTCAACGACGAGCGCTACGCGGGTGCCAAGGTGCTGGTCGGCGGTCCGAACTTCGGCACCGGGTCCTCCCGCGAGCATGCCGTGTGGGCGATCCTGGACCACGGCTTCGAGGCCGTCGTCAGCCCACGCTTCGGCGACATCTTCCGCAACAATGCCACCAAGAACGGCCTGGTGCCGGTGGTGGTCCCCCCCGATGTGGGCAATGCGTTGTTGCGGGCGGTCGAGACCGACCCGACCACCGAGGTCACGATCGACGTCGAGCAGCGCACGCTCACCGCTTCAGGGGCCGGCGGGATCGTCGAGTGCGAGTTCCCCCTCGACGACGCCACCCGAGAGCGCTTCCTCGAGGGCTTGGACGACATCGCCCTGAGCCTGCGCTACGCGGACGACATCGGCGATTACGAGACCCAACGCCCGGACTGGCTCCCGACCGTCTGACGACCGCCTGACGAAATCTCGGCAGAAAGCACCGCTATCCGTCGGTTTCTGCCGAGGTTTCGGGTGAGGCTCAGGACGCGGCGACGACCTGGGCGACCTGAATGCCCAGGGGCTCGCACAGGACCACCGTGGTGCCCGCCGCGGTGCTGGTGACCTCGACATCCTTGACCAGAGCGCACATCAGAGCGAGGCCCCGGCGGGACACCGCATGCGGCTCGGGCATCTCGAAGGTGTCGGGGACGTCGAAACCTGCGCCCGAGTCGATGACCGAGATGATGCATATCCCGGCCCTGACCTCGACGGTCACGGCATAGGTGGCGCACGCGGAATGCGTGATCGCGTTGTTGCAGGCCTCGGCCGTCGCGAGGACCAACCGCTCGACGACGTCGGGGTCGATATGGTGGCGGCACAGCTCGGCTTCGACCCGGCGCCGTGCCATAGGCACGGTCTCGGCTCGACACCGATACCTCAGCGTCACACCACGTCCCATCGACATCGCCGTACCCCCCTTCGCGTCCAACAAACCTGACGAACTGTGGTGGTCAGGTCACCACCAGCGACGATGAAACCCGTCGAGTCACCGCCACCGTTCTAGAGTCGCTCGCGAGCCACGTCGCTCACATCGGGAGAATCCCCCAACAACCGAGAGGCACGATGGGCGCACAGTACGCCGTCCAGTTGATCGTCCCTGCCGAGGCCAACTCGGCGCGGCTGGCGCGCCTGGTGGCGGCCAGCGTCGCCGCCGACGCCAGCTTCACCCTCGACGACACCGAGGACCTGCGGGTCGCGGTCAGCGAGCTGGTCGCGCTCCTGGTCGAGGGCGCCGAGAGCCCCGAGGAGACCCTCACGCTGACCTACCGCCGCAGCGCCGACGAGGTCGAGGTGACGGGCGAGCGGCCACCTCCGGCCGGGAAGGCCGCCGAGACCGACGGTGCCACCCCCGACGACCTGGCCCTCGAGATCCTGCGGGTCGTGGTCGACCAGCATCACTACGAGCACGACGAATCCGGCCGTCACTTCCATCTCGTCAAGAGGGCCCGCGCGTCGGCATGACCAGCACCCAACGCTGGGACGACGCCGACGTCGATCAGCTGTTCCTCGACTACCGGCGCACCAAGGCGCGTGCCTTGCGCAACCGCCTGGTCGAGGCGCACCGCGGGCTCGCGGCCTCGATCGCGCACGACTACCGCGACCGCGGGGTCGAGCTCGACGACCTGGTGCAGATCGCGATGCTCGGCACGCTCAAGGCGGTGGAGCGCTACGAGCCCGAGCGGGGCATCCCGTTCTCGTCCTTCGCCAGCCGCACGATCAACGGCGAGATCAAGCGCTACTTCCGTGACCGCACGTGGGCCGTCCGGCCGCCGCGCAGCGCACAGGAACGCCACCTCGACCTGCGCCGCACGACTGCAGCGCTCACCACCCGCCTGGGCCGCTCGCCCAAGGTGACCGAACTCGCCGAGGAGCTGGGCATCACCACCGACGAGGTGCTCGAAGCCCAGGAGGCCGGCGCGGCCTACCGGGCGACCAGCCTCGACGCCAGGCGGCCCGGCGACGACGAGGGGCTGACGCTGGGCGATCGGCTGCCGAGCGAGGAGGCCGCGAGCCGGCCCGCCGAGGTGCGGGTGCTTGTCGGCCAGCTGCTCGACACGCTCCCCCCGCGGGAGGCCGAGATCCTGCGCCTGCGCTTCTATGACGAGCTGACCCAGACCGAGATCGCCGACCGCATCGGCATCAGCCAGATGCACGTGTCACGCCTCATCCGCCGCTGCCTCCTCGACCTCCGCGACGCGCTGGACCGCTGACTCGATCCCCGCCGCTCACCCGCC
>JBOGHK010000018.1:0-60647 GCA_050744325.1 Acidimicrobiales bacterium | reverse complement strand
GTCGAGCGACAGGAGATGAGCGCCGCCGAAAGGCGGCACCGCTAATTCGCCGAGGAAGCTCTGCTTCCGACGGCGAGGGAGACGATGTCGGCCATGATCCGGGCCAGCTCGAAGTCCTTGGGCGTGTAAACCGCAGCCACGCCCGCCTCCATGAGCGCCGCGCGGTCCTCGTCCGGCACGATGCCGCCCGCGACGATCGGCGCGGTCACACCACCCTCGCGCACCCGGCGCACCACCTCGGGCACCAGCTCGAGGTGCGAGCCGGACAGGATCGACAGCCCGATCACATCGGGATCCTCCTGCACGGCAACGGCAGCGATCTGCGCCGGGGTGAGCCGGATGCCCTGGTAGATGACCTCCATGCCCGAGTCGCGCGCGGCGACGGCGATCTGCTCGGCACCGTTGCTGTGCCCGTCGAGACCGGGTTTGGCGACAAGCAGCCGCGGCGGGCCGCCGTCCAGATCGCGCACTCGCTGCGACAGTGCCCGCAGGCTCTCCGACCCGCCAGCCGCGCCGACGGCGGCGGCCACCCCCGTCGGCGCCCGGTACTCGCCGAAGACCTCGCGCAGCACACCCGACCACTCGCCGGTGGTGCCGCCGGCATGGGCGAGGTCGATGGTGGCCGGCATGACGTTCTCGCCCGACCCTGCGACCCGGCGCAGCTCGTCCAGTGACCGCTTGACTGCGTCGTTGTCGCGAGTCGACCGCCAGGCCTCCACCTCGGCCACCATCTCCGCCTCGATCGCCGGGTCCACCCGCAGGATCGCACCGTCGCCTTCGGCCAGCGGCGACGGCTCGGTCTCCGGGAAGCTGTTGACCCCGACGACCTTCAGCTCGCCGTCCTCGATGCGCCGCATCCGCTCGGCGTGGCTGCGCACCAACCGGCCCTTGAGCTCGTCGATGGCCTCGAATGCCCCGCCCAGCGCGAGCACGTCGTCCAGCTCGGCCTGCGCGGAATCGACCAGCTCGGCCGTGCGCCCTTCGACCACCGTGGACCCCTCGAACAGGTCGGGGTACTCGAGCAGGTCGCTCTCGTACGCGAGCACCTGCTGCATGCGCAGTGCCCACTGCTGGTCCCAGGGCCGGGGCAACCCGAGCGCCTCGTTCCACGCGGGGAGCTGGATCGACCGGGCCCGGGCGTCACGGCTGAGCGTGACCCCCAGCATCTCGAGCACGATCCGCTGCACGTTGTTCTCGGCCTGCGCCTCGGTGAGACCCAGGCTGTTGACCTGCACCCCGTAGCGGAATCGCCGGGCCTTGGGGTCGTCGACGCCGTAGCGCTGTTGTCCGATCCGGTCCCACAGCTCGACGAAGGCCCGCATCTTGCAGGTCTCCTCGACGAAGCGGATGCCGGCGTTGACGAAGAAGCTGATCGACCCGAACACACGCGGGAAGCGGTCCGCCGGCACCTGGCCGGACTCGCGCACTGCGTCGAGCACGCCGATGGCCGTCGCCAGGCTGTAGGCGATCTCCTGGGTCGGCGTCGCCCCCGCTTCCTGGAGGTGGTACGAGCAGACGTTCATGGGGTTCCAGAGCGGGATCCACTCGGAGCAGAACGCCACCATGTCGACGATCAGCCGCCGTGACGGCAGCGGCGGGAAGATGTACGTGCCGCGGGACCGGTACTCCTTGACGATGTCGTTCTGCGTGGTGCCTCGGAGCTGCTTGGAGCCGACGCCGTGCCGCTCGGCGTTGGCCACATAGAGGCCGAGCAGCCACGCCGCGGTCGCGTTGATGGTCATCGACGTGTTCATCTCGCCGACGGGGATGCCGTCGAGCAGCGCGGCCATGTCACTCAGATGGGCGACCGGGACGCCCACCTTGCCGACCTCGCCCTTGGCCAACGGGTCGTCCGGGTCGTAGCCGGTCTGGGTAGGCAGGTCGAACGCGACCGACAGCCCGGTCTGCCCCTTCGCGAGGTTGGTGCGGTACAGGGTGTTGGAGGCCTTGGCGCTGGAGTGCCCCGAGTAGGTCCGCATCATCCAGGGACGATCGGGCTCTGGCAGGTGCACGCCGGTCATGGCCTTCATCGTTCCCGCGCCACCCCCGCTTCGCCAACCAGCGTGGCCGAGCCGAACGCCGCCGGCATCGGCAGACGCACCGCGCGACGCACCCGCTCGACGTATGCCGAACGGGCGATCTCGGTCGCACCCAGGCGCGCGAGATGCGGCGTCACCCATTGCACGTCGAGCAACCGGGCGCGGGTCACCGCCGGCACGTCGTCGGTGGCCATCAGCCGGACCAGCCCGACCAGTGCCACCTTGGAGGTGTCGTTGCGCCGGTAGAACATCGACTCCCCGGCGAACAGCCCGCCGATCGCCACCCCGTACAGCCCGCCGACCAGCTCGTCCCGGTGGGGGTCCCAGGTCTCGACGGAGTGCGCCCATCCCAGCTCGTGCAGTTGGAGGTACGCCGCCTGCACTGCCGGTGTGATCCACCCGTCCGGGCGGGCGGGATCGGCGCATGCCTCGACCACCGCCTCGAAGGCCGAGTCGACCCGCACCTCGTAGCGCCGGCAGCTCCGCCGTAGCGAGCGGCTCACCCGCAACCGGTCGAGCGGGATGATCCCCCTCGGGTCGGGCGACCACCAGCCGAGCTCGCCGCGGCGCCCCAAAGGCATCGGGAACAGACCACTTCGGTACGCGGCGAGGATCGTGCCGGGCTGCAGGTCGCCACCGACGGCTACGACCCCGCTGTCGTCCGCCTGGTCGGCCGATGGGAAGTCCCACGCCGAGGGCGGTGGCTCGATGGGTGATCGCTCACGCATGGCTCACCGTCGCCTACCGTCGCAACCCGAGATCGGATGCCAGGCTGCGGCCCACCGCCAGCGTGGCGCGCCGGTTGAGCCATCCCGCGAGCGCGGCTCCGGCCATCAACGGCGCGAGCGTCGCGAGGTTGCGGGTAAAGCGGCGCCGCAGGGCCTCGGTGAGGCGCGTCCGTGTCGCCCGACCCAACAGGTCGGCGCGGCCCGGCGCCGCCACTGTCATCGCGGTGATCCCTCGCCCCGACAGCCACGACCGCAGCACCGCAGCGGTGCGCTGCTTCGAACTGCCCTGGACCGGCCGACCGGCCACCTGGTGCAACTCGGCGACCAGCTTCATCTCGACCAACACCACCAGCACCGTCTCCGCGGCGAGCTCGAAGGGAACGGCCACCATTCCCGCGACCGACAGCTCCTGGACGGCGACCAGTCCACCTGCCGCTGCGCCGATCGTCGCACTGACCCGACCCGACGACCGGATCATCGAGCTGGCCAGGGTTGCGCCGGTCAGACCGCCGTGGTGTCGTGAGAGGGTCTCGGCGTCACGGACCGGAACCCGTGGCGCCAGGTCGACCACGGTCTCGGCCAACCATCGCCCGCTGGTGACCGCCTTGCTGCCCGCCAAACGAGCCGAGCGGGCAAGGGAGGCGACGACGTCGCGGTGGCGGGACTGGTCGACGTGGTCGAGATCGACGTCGTGTTGGCGGTCCAACAACCTCACACGGGCAAGGTAGCGGTGAGCGTCAGCCGTAGTGGTAGAACCCGCGGCCCGCCTTCCGGCCGAGGTGACCAGCGGCGACCATCCGCCGCAGGCGGGGAACCGGGGAGTAGTTCGGGTCGCGGAACTCGTCGTACAGCGCGTCCAGGATCGCCACCGAGGTGTCGACACCAACCAGGTCGAGGAGAGCGAGCGGCCCCATCGGGAAGTTGCAGCCGCCCTTCATCGCGGTATCGATGTCCTCGCACGTGGCGGTGCCGGTCTCCAGCAGCCGGACAGCGTTGTTGAGGTACGGGAACAGCAGCGCGTTCACGATGAAGCCCGCCCGGTCGGTGACCTCGACCGCCTCCTTGCCGCAACGCTCGGCGAAGGAACGCGCCTCGCCGATCGTCTCGTCGGCGCTGACCAACGTCCGAACCACCTCGACCAGGCTCATCGTGGGCGCAGGGTTGAAGAAGTGGATGCCGCAGACGCGCTCGGGACGCTCGGTCTCGATGGCCATCTCGACCACCGGGAGCGTCGACGTGTTGCTGGCGAGGATGGCGCCGGCCTTCACCACCCGGTCGAGGTCGGTGAACAACTGCTTCTTGATGGCGAGATCCTCGACCACCGACTCGATCACCAGGTCGCAGTCGCTGAGCGCTTCGAGATCGGCGGTGGCTGACACGCGCGCCTCGATGCCCGCAGCATCCTGCTCGGTGAGCTTGCCTCGCTCGACCTGCTTGCCGAGCGATCCGCCCAGCGCGGCGACCATCGCGTCGGCGGTCTCCTGCTTGCGCGAGCGGACCACGACGTCGATGCCCGCCTTGGAGGCGACTTCGGCGATGCCTGCCCCCATGATCCCCGACCCGACGACGCCAAGACGTTCGATGACCATCACGGCAGGCTACTGACGGTAATCCTCAAGGGTCCAACAGGCGCACGTTCCCAGCGTCGGCCCCGGCTAGGTTGCCGACGATGAGTGGGACCTTGGCCCTGGTCGGCGGCGCCGAATGGCGGGACGGCTGCGAGTTCGACCGCGAGTTGCTCGCGGCCAGCGGCACCGACGAGGTCGTGGTCATGCCCACAGGTGCGGCCTACGAGCACCCTGACCGTCTGGTCGACGCCGCCGAGCAGTGGTTCGCCAGGCTCGGCGCCCGGGTCCGGCCTCTGATGGTGCTGGCCCGACCCCATGCCCTCGACCCCGACCACGTGGCTGCGATCTCCCAGGCCCGCTTCGTCTACCTCGCAGGGCCGTCGCCGCTGCACCTCCGCTCGGTGCTGATGCACAGTCCGCTCTGGGATGCGCTGGTCGCGGCATGGCAGGACGGAGCGACGCTGGCCGGCACCTCGGCGGGGGCCATGGTGCTGTGCGACCCGATGGTCGATCCGCGGGGTGGGGCGTTCACTCTCGGGCTCGGCCTGGTCGGCCGGCTCGCACTGATCCCTCACGCCGATGCATGGTCCGAGGACAAGCGCCACCGCACGTTGCAGATCGCGCCAATCGGGACGCCGGTGGTGGGCATCGACGAACGCACTGCCCTGCTCCACGGCCCGGACGGGCGGTGGCACATCGCGGGCGCGGGCGCAGCGACGGTCTGGGTGGACGGCTCTGAGCAGGATCTGGATGCCCTGCCGCCCGCGGTCACAGCGCGACCGGCCGGCTGATCAGCGCTCTTCGATCGTGACCTGTTCGATCACGGTCAGTTCGGTCGGCGTGCCAGAGCGATCGGGCGCGCCCGTGGCATCGATGTCCTCCACGACCGGCGTCCCCGCGGTGACGCCGCCGAAGCGGGTGTAGAGCCCAGGCAGCTGCTCGCCTTCAGGGCCGGTCACGATGAAGAACTGGCTGCCGTTGGTGTTCGGCCCGGCGTTGGCCATCGCGACCGACATCAGCGGATAGAGGGGCGGTTCCCCGGCCGGCAACTCGTCCGTGAACTCGTAGCCCGGCCCTCCGACGCCTACCTCCGGGCCGACCGGGTCGCCGGCCTGGGCCACGAACCCCGGGATGACCCGGTGGAACCCGACCCCGTCGTAGAAGTGCCACCGGGCCAGGAACACGAAGTTGTTCACCGCCAGTGGTGCCGCCTCGGCGTCGAGGGTGATCTCGATGTCCCCGCGGTTCGTCTCGACGACGGCGACGTAGGTCACCGCAGGGTCGATGCAGGTCGGTGGCCCTGCCTGGCCGTCGACCGAGAAGTTCACCTGCCGCGGCGAAGACCCGTCGGGCGCGGGGCACGTCGGCTCGATCGGCACGCCCGGATCGGTGAGGGTCGTCGTCACCTCTTCGGTGACCGGATCGGGGGGCGTCTGGTCGCCACCTCCGGCCAGTGGCCGGTCGTCGTCGTCGTCGCCACCGCCCCACAGCCGTTGGACCAACAAGACCCCGGTGATCAGGAGCAGGACCACCGCGGCGATCCGCATGACCGTGCGCCGGAAGCTTGACTGTTCGCCCGCCATGTCGACTGCGTTACCCCGCGGGGATGATGTCCACGACGTCGATCTCGAACGCCAACGGCGTGTCCGGCGGGATGCTGCCGTCCGGCGTCCCCGTCGGGCCGTACGCCTTGTCGGACCCGATCACCAGCCGCCGCCGCTCGCCGAGCGTGGCGCCTATCAGCCCCTCGTTCCACCCGGCGATCACCTGGGCCTGACCGATGGCCTCCACAGGGAACGGTTCGCCCCGCTCCCACGACGAGTCGAACACGGTGCCGTCCGGCAGCTTGCCGACGTAGTGGACGACGACGGTGTCCCCGGCCGCGACGACTCCCGCGCCGGTCCCCTCGATGGCCGTGGAGATGTCGAGGGCGTCCGCCGCGGTGTCGGTCGGAGGTGGCGCAGGATCGGGGGGCTCACGGGTAAGCACCTCCTCGGCCAGCGCGGGATCGGAGAAGGTGGTGGTCGTGGTCTCCGGCACCGTGGTCGACGACGAGTCGTCGGTCGTCGCGCTGTCGTCGGCGGCGGTCTCGGCGTCGTCGTCGTCGCCCCAGACCGCCGAGTAGAGGAGCAGGCCGGCCACGACGACGACCGCGGCCACGGCGAGCCTGATCGCCGTGCGCTTCCTCCGGTCCCGGCTAGCTGCTTGCTGCTCGGCTTCGATCTTCAGCTGGCGGGCGGACTTCTGTCGTTCTCGCTTGTCTGTCCCCACGGAGCGGCAAGGCTAGCGATCCCAGCGGGGTGGGCTGATCCGACGAGCGGCGACCGGCGAATGGTGGGAAACTCGGTCACGCTCCGTAACATTCGATGCGTCCGACTGCACTCACCGAGGCGGGACATGCGAGAATTGTGAGGAGGCGGATTATTGGGACAGTTCGAGGACGACGAGAAGTGATGAACGACCACGACGACCACGATGATCCGCCCACGAACGTAACCCTCGAGGTAGGCAGGCGCCTTCGTGCCTTGCGTAAGGCGAAGGGCATGTCTCTCGACGATGTCGAGCGAGCCTCCGCTGGGCGGTGGAGTGCCTCGGCCATCGGGGCTTACGAACGTGGGTTTCGAACCCTGAGCTTGCCGCGATTGCACGAGCTGGCTGCGTTCTACGACGTGCCGGTCTCGGTTCTGCTCGGCCAACAGGAACAGCTACCCGACCAGCCGCGCAAGCTGGTCCTCGACCTCGAGGCGCTCAGCAAGGTGCCCGAGGCCGCACCCATCCAGCGCTTCGCCCGCTCCATCGTGTTGGAGCGCGGCGACTTCAACGGGCGGGTGCTCTCGATCCGTCGCGACGACCTCCGGGCGATCTGCGCACTGCTGCAGGTCGATTCCGCGCAGGCGATCGCCCAACTCGAAGCCTGGGGTGCTCTGGTCGCCAGTCCGGCGGCCTTCGACTGATCGGCCCTGCCGACACGGCAGGTGCGAGACTCGACGTAATCCGGTCCGTGACCGGGCCCAGGGCGCTGTAGCTTCAGCCGTCGTGGATTCCGCGCCGCTTCCCGCGTTGCAGCCGTGACCACCGCGCCGCTTCTCGTCCAGAAGTTCGGCGGCACCTCTGTCGCCGATCCCGACCGCATCCGCGAGGTCGCGGATCACGTCGCCCGGACGGTCCGCCATGGCCATCAGGTCGTGGTGGTCGTCAGCGCGATGGGCAAGGAGACCGACGAGCTGATCCGCCTGGCGCACGATGTCTCCGACGTCCATCCGGGCCGCGAGATGGACATGCTGATCACGGCGGGCGAGCGGAAGGCGACAGCGCTGCTGTGCATGGCGCTGCACTCGCTCGGGTTGGAGGCCGACAGCTTCACCGGCAGCCAGGCCGGCTTCATCACCGACACCGCGCACACCAACGCGAAGATCCTCGAGCTCCGCCCGGAACGGGTGCGCTGTGCCTTGGAGAACGGCCGGGTCCCGGTGGTCGGTGGCTCACAGGGGGTGTCCCTGGACCGTGACGTGACCTTTCTGGGCCGGGGCGGGTCCGACACGACGGCCGTCGCGCTGGCGCACGCCTTGGATGCCGAGGCTGCCGAGCTCTACACCGACGTCTCCGGCCTGTTCACCGCCGATCCCCGACTCGTGCCTGCGGCGCGGCGAATGGCCGCCGTGTCCTTCGACGAGTTGCTGGAGATGACGGCCACCGGCTGTCCCAAGCCGGCCATGCGGGCGGTGGAGTACGCCCGGCGCTGGGTCGTCAACCTGCACGTGCGTTCGGCCTTCACGTGGGAGCCGGGCACCTTGGTCAAGGAGGAGGACCGGTCCATGGAACAGGCCATCGTCTCGGCGGTCACCCACGACGTCAGCGAGGCCAAGGTCACGGTGTCGGGGGTGCCCGACCGGCCGGGCATCGCGGCCCGGATGTTCCGCCAGCTCGCGGACCGCGACGTGAACGTCGACATGATCGTGCAGAACGTCTCGGACCACGGGGTCACCGACATCAGCTTCACGGTGCCGAAGGGCGCCCTCAGCAAGGCGACCGAGCTGTGCACCGGGCTCGCCGACGAGATCGGCGCTACAGGCGTGGCTTCCGACCCGGACATCGCCCGGGTGAGCATCATCGGTGCCGGGATGAAGTCGAATCCCGGCGTGGCTGCGACGATGTTCGAGACCTTGGCCAACTACGGCATCAACATCGAGATGATCTCCACGTCGGCGATCCGCACGTCGTGTGTGGTGCGCGGCGACCAGATCGAGCAGGCCGTCGGTGTGCTGCACAAGGTCTTCGGGCTCGAGGATTGACCTCCGGAAAGGACCAGCATGCGGGTTGGAGTGGTAGGTGCGACCGGCCAGGTCGGCAAGGTCATGCGCCAGATCCTCGCCGAACGGGGCTTCCCCGTCGACGAGATGCGGTACTTCGCGTCGGCTCGCTCGGCGGGCCGCAAGCTGCCGTGGACCGACGACGAGATCGTCGTCGAGGACGCCACGGGCGCCGACTACAGCGGACTCGACATCGCCCTGTTCTCGGCGGGGAAGACCGCCGCGAAGGAGCTCGCGGGCCGAGTGGTTGCGGCCGGTGCCAAGGTCGTCGACAACTCCTCCGCCTGGCGGATGGACCCCGACGTACCCCTCGTGGTGTCCGAGGTCAACCCCCAGGCCCTCGACCACATGCCGCGCGGCATCGTCGCCAACCCCAACTGCACGACGATGGCAGCGATGCCGGTCCTCGCCGCGCTCCACCGAGCGGCCGGCCTGCGACGCCTGGTGATCAGCACCTACCAGGCGGTGTCCGGCAGCGGTCTGGAGGGGGTGGCCGAGCTGGACGAACAGGTCCAGAAGGTCGGCGACCAGGCCCGGGGTCTCGCGTTCGACGGTGGCGCGGTCGAGTTCCCGCCGCCCACGAAGTTCGTCGCTCCGGTGGCGTTCAACGTGCTGCCCTTCGCCGGAGCACTGGTCGACGACGGCAGCGGAGAGACCGACGAGGAGCAGAAGCTCCGTAACGAGAGCCGCAAGATCCTCGGCATCCCCGATCTGGCGGTGTCGGGCACCTGCGTTCGGGTTCCGGTGTTCACCGGGCACTCGTTGTCGATCAACGCGGAGCTCGACCAGGACTTGTCGCCGGAGCGAGCGGTCGAACTGCTCGCCAGCGCGCCGGGCGTGGTCGTCGTCGACATCCCCACACCGATTCGGGCCGCAGGCACCGACCCGTGCTACGTCGGACGCATCCGCCGCGACCCGACGGTCGAGCACGGTCTGACGTTGTTCGTCAGCAACGACAACCTGCGCAAGGGTGCCGCGCTGAACGCCGTCCAGATCGCCGAGCTGCTCGCCACTCGCCTGTAGGTCAGGTCGGCCTCCTTCAGCAGACGCAGGGACGGGCGCCACAGGACGGACAGCCAGTTGCGTAGCGTGCCGCAGCCTCGTCCAGGCTGAGCCCGAGCTGCTCGGCGAGCGAAGCCAGCCACGCGAGCACGTCGCCCAGCTCGTGCAGCTGCTGGTCGGGATGGCCCTTGCGGACCGCCTGCGCTAGCTCCCCAACCTCCTCGACCAGCCAGGCGATGGTGGCCGGCACCCCGCGTTCCCGGTCGCGGACGCCGTAGGTGTCGGCCATGAGCTGCTGAAACGCGACGAGGTCCACCGCCGCAGGCTAGGTGCCGTGACCATGACCACTCGCCGACGTCCTACGACTCGGCGGTGTCGACCCCGATCCAGTGATCGCCGCGGTCGAGCCGCCAGCGGGTCTTCGGCGGCTCCTGGTCGTAGCGCACGGTGATGACCAGGCAGTCCATCTCCTCGCGGGTGACCTGGGCGAAGGGGCTCTCGCCCCCTCCGTCCACGGGCGTGGGCGTCGCGGTCAGCGACGACGCCGGACCGGCTGGGCCGAACATCGAGCCGTCGTAGGAGCGCAGCGGCATGAAGCCACCGGACGTGACCGTCACGGAGTCGAAGCCGGCAGCAACCTTCTCGAAGGCGGTGACGGCGTGCGCCCGCTCGACCTCGTCGCTGAGCCGTACAGGGACCACCAGCCGTCCACCGTCGACCAGCTGTTGGTGCCAGGAGCACGGGATGACCGCCGTGCTCGCGGTCACGACCATGCGGTCGGCGGGCTTACCGGACCCGCGGAGCCCGGGCAGCCCGGGGACGCCGTCGGCGACCACCAGGCCGACCCGCGATCCGATCGACCGGAGCGCGGCCGCCGCGCGGGCCACCGTGTCGACGTCGATGTCGATGCTGGCCACGAGCCCCCTGGGCCCGACCAGCCGCTCGACGATCGCGGCGTTGTAGCCCGTACCGGCGCCGATCTCGAGCACCCGGTGGCCCGGATGCAGGTCGAGCATCTCGAGCATGATCGCCATGATCGCCGGCTGCGACGACGACGACAGCGCCGCCTTGGTCTCGGGATCGCGGCGGGTGACGATCGCGTCGTCGCGGTACACGGCGACGAGCCCCTCGCCCGCGAAGGTCTCAGGGACGAACACCTCACGCGGGACGTCGAGGAACGCGTCCTCGACACGGGGCTCGTGGACCAGGCCCTGTCGTCGCAGATGGTTGACCAGCCTCCGGCGCCACAACCTGCTCGACCGGTCGCTCATCTGCCGATCGTACGGCGAGCGCCGATACCGAAGCGATGGACACACGACGACACGGCGTGGTCGGGGCGGCCGGATTTGAACCGACGACCTCTGCGTCCCGAACGCAGCGCTCTACCAAGCTGAGCCACGCCCCGGCGAACCGGAAGATGCAACCTTACCCGTCCCGCCGCTGGCGGCTCGACCTCATTCGCGTTAAGCGGTGGCCAGGCCCGAAGGCTCGTGAAACGTCTCACCGTCGAGGAGTGCACCGGCCGCGCGGCGCAGGCGGAAGGCGTCCAGCGGCTTGATCAGCCAACCGTCGACTCCGGTGCGGCGGGCCATCGGCACGTCGGCGGGCCGGTCGAGGAGCAGGAGCACGGGCACCTCGGGGAGCCGGCGGTCCTCGATCTCCTGCTGGAGGTGGAGGAAGGTCGCGACGCCACCCATGTTCCCGATCTGGAGGTCGAGCACCACGAGGTCGGGCTTCATCCGCCGGACCGTCTCGGCGACCTCGCGCCCGGTCCGCACGCGCTGCACCTGTGTACTCTCGTCGGCGAGGGCCGCGTCGACTTCGTCGTGGATCCAGTCGGCATCGGTCGCGATCAACACGTCTGACACGGTTGGCGAGGCTACGAGTAGGGAACGGTTCCGTGCCAGCACCGGCACCGCGGGCGTGCCGTCGGGCAGCCGAGCACACGCCGCTAGCATCGCCGGGCGACCTCAGGAGGAGGCAGCTGTGCTCGACATCCAGGTGGAGGACGCAACAGACCATACGGTCTGTCGCCCCGTGGGCGAACTGGACGCCTACACCGTCGGACAATTCCGCGATTCACTGGCCAAGCTGGCGGATCAGCGCTACCTGCTCATCGACTTGTCGTCGGTGCCCTTCATGGACTCGGCAGGGCTCGGTGCGCTGATCGGCGGCATCCGCCGGGCCCGAGAGGCAGGCGGCGACGTGGCCGTGGCGTGCAGTCGCCCCACACTGACCCGATTGCTGCACACGACAGGCTTCGATCGCATCGTGCCTGTCACCGAGACGGTTGATGCTGCAGTGAGCGCACTGCGTGAGGCGGCGACCGTGATCGACGAGTAGCTGGCGACAATCCCGTTGGTCCGTTCGAGGACCGGTCCTCAAGGTTGGGGGGTGGTGCCGTAGAGATGTCCAGCGATCTCGGTCATGCCGTCGAGATCGTGGACGTCGCGGCCCAGGAACGGCACCCAGACGACCGGGGCGGGCGCGACGGCCTCCGCCATGCCGGCCAGGTGGTCACGCTCACGGGTGGCGATCGACTGGAAGTCGGCGAGATTCGCGTACAGCGTCGCGAGGCCAGTGCCTGCCAGAGTCTCGGAACGCTCGCGCGCCGCCTCGGCGAGGCCGGCGCCGAACAGTGGATGCACCCGGTTGACCACCAGGCCGTCCACGCTTATCCCCGCCTCGGCGAGGCGTCGGGCGAAGAAGTGGGCCTCGTTCAGAGTGTCGCGGCGTGGTGACGCGACCAGCAGAAACGCCGTCTCGGGTGCAGCCAGCAAGGCGTTCACCCGGAGCGCCCGCTGCCGGAACCCCTCCTCCATCCCCTCGAACGCCCGGAAGAACGCGACCGCATCGTCGATCACGTCGCTCCCGACCACCTTCGCCACCGTTCGCAGGAAGGTCTGGGCGGCCACGTTGACCGCACGGACGATGCCGCTGCTCGGGGAGATCAGCACGCGGAACAACCGGTGCTCGAGGAACCGCGAGAGCCGACGCGGTGCATCGAGGAAGTCCAACGCGTGCCGCGTCGGCGGCGTGTCGACGACCACCAGGTCGAAGTCGGTCTCCTCGTGCAGCTCGTAGAGCTTCTCCATCGCCATGTATTCCTGGGTGCCCGAGAGCGCGCCGGAGATGTTCAGGTAGAACCGGTTGGCGAGGATCCGCTCGGCCTGCTCGGTCGAGGCCGCGTGCTTGACGACCAGGGCATCGAACGTCGACTTGGTGTCGAGCATCATCGCCCACAGCTCGCCGCGCCACTCGCCGTCGATGCGACTGGGCAGGTTGCTCAGCCTGGCCAGGCCCAGGGCATCGGCCAATCGCTTGGCCGGGTCGATGGTCACGACCATGGCCTTGCGCCCCAGCCGGGCGGCCTCCATGGCGACGACCGCTGCCGTCGTGGTCTTTCCGACGCCTCCGGAACCGCAGCACACGATGGTCCGCCGTCGCGCGGTCAGCGCGGCGAGGTCTGGAGTGTCCTCGCCCGTATCGGCTGCCGACGCCGTCGTCACAGCGGGAGCCCGCTGAGCGCCGCGATCTCCGAGAGCATCACCTGCGCCAGCTCGTCGACCTCTACCGGCCCGACCGACGCTGTGAACAGGAACGGCACCCGCAGCTGCGGCAACGGGAGCTCGGCGCGGAGGCGCTCGACCTGGTCGTGCTGCAGCTGGGTCCGCATGCGACGGAACGCCGCCGCGTCGGCCAGCACGGCGGCCTCTCCCGGGCGGAGCGTGACCTCTGCGGCGTGCGCTGCAACCGCGGGGTCGACGTCGAGATCGCCGAGGTCGGGATAGACGCCGTTGACGACGATCGGCCCGAGACCCACCCCGACGCGGTCCTCCAGCGAGTATGCCGTCTCGATGGCCTCGTTGACCGGCGTCTCCTCCGGAACCGTCACCAGGATCACCTGACAGCGTCGATGGTCCTCCAGCAGCTCGAGAACGTCGCGGGCCTGGGCCTGGATCGGGCCGACGCGCACGGCATCGAGCAGCCCCCGCGCCGACTGCAGAAACGTGATCGCATGGCCGGCCGCCGGCGCGTCGAGGACGATCAGGTCGGCGCTGCCGCCCCGCTCGAGCTGCTTGACCTTGCCGAGGAGCAGGATGTCCTTGATGCCGGGTGCGGCAGTCGCCACCACGTCGAGGGCCCCGGACGAGACCAGGCGCTTGGAGATGCGTGACAAGCCGTGGTCGCGGAGGTATTCGAGCAAGGCCTCGTCGGGGGTGATGGTGCGCGCCCTGACGTCGGCGGTACCGTCGAGCGACCCGCCCGACGACAGCACGACCTCCTCGTAGCCCAACCGGTCCGCCCCGAACATCGCAGGCAGGCCCGACTTCCCCTCGACCTCGATCACGAGGGTCGACAAACCAGCGAGGGCGGCCGCTCGAGCCAGTGCGGCACTGACCGTCGTCTTGCCGACCCCGCCCTTGCCGGCCACGATGGCCATCCGACATGCAGCAAAGAACTGTGCAGGATCCACTACGAACGTCGACCGACGGGGCCTTCCCGCCGGTCGCTCGGACTCTAATGCCGGCCTCCGGGAACCCACCGCGTTGGCGCTGGGCGCGGCGGCTACTCCTCGTGATCGCCGTCGTCGGTGCCGTCGTCGGCTTGGCAGCGCCAGCCGCCGCGGCCTGCTCCGACGACGAGCACGTCTCGATCATCCAGGTGAACGGGCGCCTCGACCCGGTGCTGGTCGACTTCCTCGAGTCCCAGGTCCGCGAGGCCGACCCTGAGTGCACCCTCTGGGTGGTGTTCCAGCTCAACAGCAGCGGTGCCGCTGGCAACGAGGGCGGCGTCGACGATCTGGTCGCCACGATCCGGTCGTCAGCGGTGCGGGTCGCCGTCTGGGTCGGCCCGACCGGCAACCAGGCCGCCGGTGCCGCGGTCGACCTCGTCGTCGCAGCCGAACGCACCGGCGTCGCGCCGCCCCGAGCACACGTCGAGGTCACCGACGCATTGCTCGACGCGCGCGGCGTCGGCATCGGCGAGCTCGGCACGACCGGTGTCGGCGACCGCATCGGTGCCGAGGGGGCCATGGAGCTCGGCCTGGTGGACGACGACAGCCCTACCATCGGCGACTTCGTGGTCCGGTTGCCGGGCGTCGTGTCCGAGGCCGCCGAGGACGGCGACCGCCAGCTGACCACTGAGGTCCGGTTCAGCAAGCTGCCGCTGCTTGGCCGGCTGATGCACACCGTGGCCAGCCCGGCCGTCGCCTACCTGCTGTTCGTCATCGGGCTCGGCCTGCTGGTCTTCGAGCTCTTCACCGCAGGTGTGGGGATCGTAGGGCTGGTCGGTGCAGGCTCCGTGCTGCTGGGCTCCTACGGGCTCGCCAGCCTTCCGACCCGGCCTCTGGGCGTCGCGCTGGTCCTCCTGGCCATGTTCGGCTACGCCGTCGACGTCCAGACGGGCGTGCCGCGCGTCTGGAGCGGGATCGCCACGGCCGCCTTCGTCGTCGGCTCGGTCGTGCTCTTCGACGGGGTCTCGATCAGCTGGATCACGCTGATCGTCACGATCGTAGGAATGACGTTGGCCATGCTCGGCGGCATGCCCACGATGGTGCGCAGCCGCTTTGCGACACCGACCATCGGGCGCGACTGGATGGTGGGTGAATTCGGACGAGCACGTACGGCAATCGCACCGGACGGCATCGTCATCCTCCGTGACGCTCCGTGGCGGGCACGCACCAATCGGGCCACGCCGATTGAGCGCGATGAACAAGTCCGGGTTGTTGCGATCGACGGGCTGGTTCTCGAAGTTGAACCGGAATCCGGCGGCGCGCAGGACTACCGCGAGCGGGCCAAACAACGCACATGAGATATACGTCTGCGCCCTGGCCTGACTCGCAGGCATTCCGACATACTTCGTCGTCGCGCATTGCGCCGGATGGCGGAGTGGTGAGGACGACGGATAGAGCAGTATGTTCACCACCTGCTAAGTTTGCGGCGCGCGAGCACAACGCTCGCGAAAGTTAATCTTGTTACAGCTGGAGCCCGGTTGTAGGGTCGGCGCCGAAAGGGGGGATGCCTGTGAGTGCACAGCGTGTCGAGGAAGCATGGCAGGTAAGGGCTGCGTGTCGTGGTCCACAGGCGGTTGTCTTCTTCCCGCCAAGTCACTTTGAGCGGAAGAGCGACAAGCTTCAACGCGAAGACCAGGCGAAGGCGATCTGTGCGACGTGTGTGGTGCGTGAACCATGCCTGCAGTACGCGTTGCGGATTCGTGAACCGCACGGCATCTGGGGCGGCCTCAATGAGGCTGAACGCCGGGCGATGGTGGCACAGCACAACTGACTGCCGGTCGGCACCCATTGTCAACGTCGGCTGGAGCGTGCAGTCTTCGGGGCGGCGCTCCAGCCCTGGCCCTCACCCGGTGGTCCCTACCTGATCCCGGCTCGACGCTCTCGACTCGGCCGGCACAGCGCGCCCCTGCCTCAGCGCGTGTGCCGTAGGTGACCGAGGGGCAGAGCTCGTCCCGCGCGCCGCGTCCGCACCGCAGCGCGACGGCGGTCACGCTCGGCGCGGCCCGACGCGATGGCGACGAGCCCTCGATGGACGAGCAGGCCGGCGACCAGGGTCGGCTGATGACTCCGGTCGCCGGCAGCTCCTTCCAACGCCATGAACGCCAGGACCATCGTCAGCAGCAGCATGACTCCCCCAGCACTGGCAGTTGCTGCCAGCTCTTGCGCCATGCTGTGCCTCCCCCCGTTCGGTCTGACGCTCGGCGTCGCCACGAGGGACCCCACCCCCGTGTGCGCCGTTATGTTACTGCGCGGTAGCCCTGTTGTGAAGGGGGTCACACCAGCAGCCGCGTTCCGCGGCCGAGCGGGCGCAGATGACCAGCAGATGACGAGAGGTAGGCTGGGTTGGTGGATTTGGGCTTCGTACACTCCGCCGCGGAAGCCTCCACCTGCTGACCGCCATGGTGTTGCTCCTGCTCCTCCTGCTCGTCGTCCTCCCCGTCGCTGAGCTCGTCCTGATCGTCCGCGTCGCCGGCGAGATCGGGGTCCTCGACACGCTGGCGCTGCTCGCGCTGGTCTCCATCGTCGGTGTGTGGCTGGCCAAGCGGGCCGGCCTCGGGGTGGTTGCTCGGATCCGGCAGGCCCAGGCCGAAGGGCGAGTCCCCGAGCGCGAAGTCGCCGACGGGGCCCTCGTTCTGTTGGGTGGCTTGCTCCTGCTGCTGCCCGGGTTCATCTCCGACATCATGGGGATCGCTCTGCTGCTCCCGCCCACCAGGGCCGGGATTCGCACCCTCGCACTGCGACGGCTCGCCAACCGGGGCCGAGTCGTCGTCGTGGGTCGCCGCGACCGCGCCGATGGTCAAGCCGACGGCGACATCTGGGACGTCGAGAGCTGGGAGGAGACGCCTCCGGACGGGCGACGTGGCCAGATCGGGGAGGGACCATGACCAACATGGCCGAAAGCGGTGCTCAGGCGGCACCCAAGCCGCTGGTCTACGGCGTGGCAGGTGCCCTCTCGCCCATGGTGCGCCGCATCGTGTGCCACAACCCCTCGTACATGACCGGCCCCGGCACCAACACCTACTTGGTAGGCATCGACGAGATCGCCGTCATCGACCCCGGGCCCGACCACGGCAGCCACCTGGACGCGATCGCAGGCTGTGGCGGCGACCGCATCCGTTGGATCCTGCTGACCCACACGCATCCCGACCACTCGCCCGGCGCCGTCGGGCTGCGCGAGCGCACCGGCGCCGAGATCCTCGCCTTCGACAGCCGCGATGGCGTCCCCGTCGACGGCACGCTGGGCGACGGCGACGTGATCGAGGCCACCGAGTACCACCTCAACGCCGTCCACACGCCCGGCCACGCGTCGAACCACCTCTGCTTCCTCCTACCGGAGGAGCGCACGCTGTTCAGCGGCGACCACATCATGCAGGGCTCGACAGTCGTGATCTCGCCCCCGGACGGCGACATGCGCACCTACCTGGCATCGCTCGAGAAGCTGAAGCAGATCCGCCCGCGCCTGCGGGCGATCGCCCCGGGCCACGGCTATCTCATCGAGAACCCCGCGGTCGTGATCGACGGCTACATCGCCCACCGCCTGGAGCGCGAGCGGCAGGTGTTGTCAACGCTCCAGGCTGCCGGGACCGCGACAGTCGACGAGCTTGTCGCACGGATCTACTCCGACGTGCCCCGCGAGCTCCACCCGGTCGCCGCCCGCTCGGTGTGGGCGCACCTCCGCAAGCTCGCCGAGGACGGACTGGTCCAGGGCGGTGACCCCGACGGGCACTGGTCGCCGAGCCGTTAGCGGGGCGTCTCGTGACGCTCGCCGGTAATCGGCGTTGCGTTGCCAGACACCCCAGTCAGAGGTTCGCGTCGTCGAGGGCGGTGTTCATGGCCTCGAACATGCGAGCGCTGCAACCGGCCATGTCGGCGGGGGGCACAGCCTCGTCGACGATGCGGTCGGCGATGGCGCGGAACGCGTCCGCCGCAGCGCCACCGTCGAGCACGGCCGGTCGACCCGCGTCGCCCCCGGCCGAGACGGCGTGCTCCAACGGGACCGTGCCGAGCAGCGGCACACCCGCATCGTGGGCGAGCTGCTCGCCTCCGCCCTTCCCGAACAGGGCGTACTCGGTGCCGTGGTCGCAGCGGAACGCGCTCATGTTCTCGATCACGCCAGCGACCCTCAGGTAGCTCTTGCGAGCCATGCCGACGCCTCGCTCAGCGACCTTCTGCGCGGCCATAGCCGGGGTCGTCACCACCACGACCTCCGACCTCGGCAGCAGCTTCGCCACACCCATCTGCACGTCGCCGGTACCTGGCGGCATGTCCACCAGCAGGTAGTCGAGGTCGTCGCCCCACCACACGTCCTGGAGGAAGTGCTGGACACCGCGGTTGAGCATCAGCCCGCGCCACATCAGCGCCGTCTCCTCGCCGTCGACCAGGAAGCCCATCGACACCACCCGCACCCGCCCGGCACCGATGCGGCGCTCACGCGGCAGCATGTAGCGCTTGTCGCCGTGGGTCTCGCCGGCCAGACGGCCCTCGACGCCGAGCATGCGCGGCACCGAGAAGCCCCAGATGTCGGCGTCCACGACACCGACGGTCAAGCCACGAGCGGCCAGCGCCGCGGCCAGGTTGACGGTCACCGACGACTTGCCGACCCCACCCTTGCCCGACGCCACCAGGATCACCTTGGTGGTGACCGGCACCGACGTGTCCTCGGGCCGCTGGGTGACGTTCCAGCGGGCCTTGGCCATGGCGGTCGAGCGCTCGTCCGCGGTCATCTCGGCCCAGGCCAGGTCGACTCCGGTGACCCCTTGGAGCGAGGACACCCGGGTCTTGATGTCGCGCTGGATCTGGGCCCGAAGGGGACAACCGGCGGTGGTCAACGCGATCGTGACGACCACATGGCCGGCGTCGTCGACGTCGGCGGATCGCACCATCCCGAGGTCGACGATGTCGCTGCCCAACTCGGGATCGACCACGCCGCGCAGCATCTGGAGGACGTCTGCGGGGGTCGGGAGCGTGTTCGCCACGCAGCGATTCTACTGGTCGATGCCGGTGAAACTCGGAGGGACTGGGTGCTGTGGCGGCCGTTGCACGAGGAGGCACCAGTAGAATCCGACAGATGACCGACGCGGCGGACACTGGTCCGCGAGCCCGCCTCGCGGTGTTGAAGGCTCTGGGTGACAACACCCGCTATGCCATCTATCTCGAGTTGGCCCGGTCGCCTCGCCCGCTGGCGACCGCCGAGATCGCCGAGTCGCTCGACCTGCATCCCAACACCGTCAGGCCGCACCTGGAACGGATGCGCGACGTCGGGCTACTCGCCGTCGAGACCGAGACCCGTGGCGCCGTCGGCCGGCCACAGCATCGCTACTCGCTCGCCGCCGACGCCCCGTCGCTCGGGCTCGAGCCGCCGACGTTCCCGGTCCTGGCCCGAATGCTGCTACGGCTGGCCGGCTCCAGCGGCCTCGTCGAGCAGGACGCGGTCGACGCGGGGGCCGAGCAGGGCAAGGTCGACGCCGCGACGAGCCGGGGCGCGAACTGCCTCGACGGGCTGGTTGCCAGGCTCGACGCCATGGGCTTCGATCCCGCGGTGGTGCTGGACGACAGCCGCGCCACCGTCGCCTTCGCCCATTGCCCGTTCCGCGATCTGGCCGAGGTCGAGCCCGATCTGGTGTGCGGTCTCCATCGCGGCATGGTCCAAGGTTTCGTGGAAGCCAAGGGCGGCGCGCGGGTCACCGACTTCCATCCGCTGGTCGATCGCACCCCGTGTCAAGTGTCGCTATCTCTTGCTAGCGCGTAGCGTGGCGATATGGTGAGCCCTGGTATTCGGGGACTTCGAGGAGGCACTCGATCGTGATCGCCGTCACCGACAACGCTGCCGAGAAGGTGCGCTCGCTCATAGAGGCCGAGGGCGTGCCCAACCTTGCCCTCCGTGTCGCCGTGCGCCCCGGGGGTTGCTCGGGCTTCAGCTACGAGATGTTCTTCGACACCGACGTCGCCGACGACGACCGCTCGGCCGACTTCCAGGGCGTGAAGGTCGTGATCGACTCGTCGAGCGCGATGCTGCTCGAGGGCGCGACGCTCGACTACAAGGACGGTCTGCAGGGCGCCGGGTTCGCCATCGACAACCCCAATGCTCAGCGAACCTGTGGCTGCGGCCAGAGCTTCAGCTAGGCGCTAACAGCGAGCTAGAGGTCAATGTCTCGCTCGTCTCTGCCTCGATCGCGGCAGTCGAGCGACCGCCCGATACCTCCCTATATGACCACACGGCCGCCGGGTCCTCCCCAGGGCCCTGATGCCCGCCACATGGCACCACGCCACGACCGACGACGCCTTGTCGTGGTGGTCGTCGTTGCAGTGATCGTCGCAGCCGCATCCTTCGGGGTCGCGCAGTTCGTCCTGGACGATGGCACCAGCGACACGGCCGCCCCCGACGACCCAGCAGAGCAGCCCGGAGACCCGGAACCAGAGGCTGCGCCGGAGGACACGGCACCAGAGGACACGGCCGCGGCATCGGGGTTCGAGACGCCGGGGTTGCTGACGTTCCGGGGAAGCCCGACGCGCAGCTACTACGGCGAGGGGCCGGTGCCGCAGCAGCCCGATGTGCTGTGGAGCTATCCAGGAGACGGCGCTGGCATGTGCTCCGAGTCGTCGGTCGGCAGCGAGACCAGCGTGTGGTGCGGCACAGGGTGGACCGGTCAGCCTTCGGTGTTCGAACGCGACGGCCGCACGTGGGTGGTGTTCGGTGCCTACGACCGGAACGTGCACTTCGTCGACTACGAGACCGGCGCCGACATCCTGCCCCCCTTCCCCACCGGCGACATCATCAAGGGGTCGGTGACCGTCGACCCCGACGGCTTCCCGCTCGTCTACACGGGTAGCCGAGACAACGAACTGCACGTCATCGCGATCGACGGGACGGAACCCCGCGAGCTCTGGACCCTCGACGCGAACGCCGTGTCGCCCACGCAGTGGAACGACGACTGGGACGGATCTCCGCTCGTCATCGGTGACTACCTCTACGAGGGCGGCGAGAACTCGCAGTTCCACGTGGTCAAGCTCAACCGCAGCTATGCCGCGGACGGCAGTGTCCAGGTTGGCCCGCAACTCGTGTTCAACACCCCGGGTTGGGACGAGGAGCTGACCGCCAGCCTCGAATCGCGAGCCAACGACGTCTCGATCGAGAACTCGGTCGCGTACCGCGACGGGGTCGTGTACTTCGCGAACTCGGGCGGGTTGGTGCAGGGGTGGGACGTCTCGGGGCTCGACCAGGGCACCACGCCCACCCGGGTGTTCCGCTACTGGACCGGCGACGACACGGACGCGTCGGTGGTGATCGACGACGAGGGATTCCTGTACGTCGCCGTCGAGAACGACCGCCGTACCGCGCGCGCCGCCGAGGTCGGTCAGCTGTTGAAGCTCGATCCGCGCCAGCCCGACGATCCGCTGGTCTGGTCGTTGCACGACGGCGACGGATTCTGGGCGACACCAGCGCTGTACGAGGATCTGATCATCGCCCCGGCCGACAGCGGCACGATCTACGGCCTCGACCGCGGGTCGGGGGCGGTGCGCTGGACCGTCGACCTGCCGGGGCCGACCTGGCAGTCACCGGTGGTGGTCGACGGTGTGTGGGTCCAGGGCGACTGCGACGGTGTCCTCCACGGCTACGACGTGAGCGACACCGCCGTCGAGCCGCAGCCGCTGTGGTCCGTCGAGCTCGGAGGCTGCATCGAGTCGACCCCTGCCCTCTGGCATGGGCGGCTGTTCGTCGGCACGAGGGGTGGCCTCTTCTTCGCTGTTGGCGATGCCTGACCCGTCAGCCCTGGGGCTCGAGGTCGACGGTCGCCAGGTCGAGGTGGCCGACGACGGCTCCAGCCTGCTGGACGTGCTGCGCGAGCAGCTCGGGCTGCGCAGCCTCAAGGACGGATGCAGCCCCCAGGGCCAGTGCGGCTGCTGCACCGTGCTGGTCGACGGGCAGCCGCGGGTGGCGTGCGTGACGCCGGCGCGCCGGGTCCGCGGTCGAGCGATCACGACGTTGGACGGGTTGGCCGAAGGCGAACGAGCGGCATGGGCCGAGGCCTTCTGCGCGACCGGGGCAAGCCAGTGCGGCTTCTGCACGCCCGGCATCGTGCTGCGGCTCCAGGCGCTGCGGGCCAAGGGCACGGCGCCGGACGACACCCGGGCGGTCGAGCAGGCCCTACTGGCCCACCTCTGCCGCTGCACGGGCTGGCGGACGATCCTCGACGCGTGGCGCGACCACGAGCCGTTACCGGTGCCGGTGGCTGTGCCGGGCTCCAGCTCGCCTCCGCCGTCCGTCGCCTCGGATGCCGACGCCCGACGACCGCCGCCCGATCAGAACCTGGAAGCCGGATCGCAGGACCTGGAAGGACCGAGATCCCGCGACCGCTCCGCCGATCGCGACCTCGATGCCGCGGCGCGACGTGCGTCGATCGAGGGCCGGACCCGACAGCGTGTCGCACCCGACGTCGCCCTGGGTCAAGGCGGCTTCGCCGACGACACCGCTCCCCCGGACGCCCTGGTGGCGGTACCCGACGGTGCCGGAGGCTGGGCGGTGGCCGAGACACTGGCCACGGCGCGTGCGGCATCGGGCAAGGTCCAGGGCCGGCGGACGACCGGCGAGCCCATCCCACCCCTCGACCTCCCGGACGGCGACTGGGATGCCGCACTCCGGACGACGTGGGTCGAGCCGGCCTACCTCGAGCTGGACGCGTCGTGGTGCGCCCCTGGTGGCGAGCCGGTCGCGCCGCTGGCCAACGGGGGCGCGTTCGGCGGCAAGACCGCCTCGCTCGTCGCGGGTGTCGCGCGCGACATCGCCGATCGGTACGGTCGAGCCGTGCGGGTCGTGCTGTCCCGCGAGGATGCCGTTCGCATGGGGCCGAAACGCCCACCGGTCGCCGGTGGCGTCCGCGTCGACGGAACCGGCGTGCTGCGGGTGGTCCGCACGCCGGGAATCGCCGCGGCCATCCATGGCGTCGCGCCTGACCTCGTGGTGGACGAGGTCGACGTGCCTGGACCCCCGACCTCGGTCGACCTGCGCGCCGCTGGCTGGGCAGAGGCGTCGATCCTCCTCGCGGCGGCCCGCGCGCCACGACACGAGCCAGCGGGGCCGATCGAGACCGTCTCGCCGGAGGGTGCTGTCGTGCGTGCCGCGGCGGAGCTCGGCCCTGAGCCGGTGGTGCGGATCACCGTGAGCTGCGGCGCGCCCCTCGACCACGTGGTCCTCCGGTCCTACGCGATCGGGGCGGCGCACATGGCGCTCGGCTGGGTGTGCAGCGAGGGTCTCGCCGTCGACGCGGACGGGGTGGTCCACGACCTCACCATCCGCAGCTTCGGTGTCCTGCGGGCGGTGGACACGCCCCGGATCGATGTGGAGGTCGTCGACGACGGCGGTCCGCCGGTGAACGGGTCGGATGCCGTGTTCGCCGCGGTCGCCGCAGCGGTCTGGATCGCCCAGGGCCAGCCAGCCGACTGGCCGACCGGGCTGCGGCTCCGGGCATAGCCGCGGGACGGCCACGCCCGTCCGACCCAACCCCCTGCCACTCTTCGCGCGGCCCCGGCGTCGCCGATCGGTCAACCACTATTGTCCGCCGCCATGACCACACCTCCCAGGCCCGTCGGCGCGTACACCCCGATCGTCCGAGCCGGTGATTGGCTGGTGGTCTCCGGGCAGGTCGGGATGGGGCAGGGAGGACATCTCGTCGGTGGAGGAACCGCCGGCGAGCTGCGCCAGGCCATCGCCAACCTCGAAGCCCAGCTCGCCACCCAGGATGCCCGCCTCGACCAGGTGGTCAAGACCACGGTCTTCCTGCGGCACATGAGCGACTACAACGTCATGAACGAGGTCTACATCGACTGCTTCGGCGATCATCGGCCGGCACGGTCGGCCGTCGGCATCGCCGAACTCCCCTTGGGCGCGCTGGTCGAGATCGAGGCCTGGGCCTGGGTCGGCGAAGGCTAGGCGCTAGGTTCGATCCCATGGTTGGCGCCATCCTCATCGTCGTCGCCCTGCTCGCGATCGTCGTCGGGGCCTGCATGGCCGGCGCGGTGGTCGCCGCCGTGCTCGGCTCGGCGCTCACGTCCGATGCCGACGCTCGCAACGAAGGCAGCGAGCTGATCGAGCTCAACAAGTAGGGTCAGGTCCCCCAGCGGGACTGACCGAAGCGGTAGCCGACAGAGCGCACGGTCTGGATGAGGTTGGCGTGCTCCTCGCCGAGCTTGGCGCGCAACCGCCGGATGTGGACGTCGACCGTTCTCGCCCCGCCGTAGTACTCGTAGCCCCAGACCCGGCTGAGCAGCGTCTCGCGGGTGAAGACCCGGCCGGGATGCGCGGCCAGGAACTTGAGCAACTCGTACTCCATGTAGGTCAGGTCGAGGGGGTGCCCGTCGATCTGCGCCTGATAGGTCTCGAGGTTGAGCACCAGCGCGCCGTACTCCACCAGCTCGGGCTGCGTGCCCCGCCCCGCCCGCCAGAACAGGTGCTTGATGCGGGCCTCCAGCTCGAGCGGCTGGAACGGGTAGAGGCAGAAGTCGTCGAACAGCTCGTCGCGCAGCTCCAGGTCCGACAGCTGGGAACCGGAGACCAGCAGGAGTAGCGGTTCGAGCGGCACGTCACGTTTGCGGAGCCCTCGGCACAGCGCGAACGCGCCGTCGGCGTCGATGGCTGCGACGACCAGCGCCCCGGCCCACCCGTCGTCCGGCTCGGCCCGCGCCACGGCCCGCTCGTCGCCGACGGCCTTCCATGGGTAGCCGGCCAGGTCGAGCGCCTGGGCCAACTCGGGTGGTGCCGGGTCCGGAAAGACAAGGAGCGGTTCCATGTTGAGTAGAGCGCGTCCTGGCGTGCGTCCACGCGGGGGTTCAGCCGCCGTCATGGTCACAACCGGGTGAAGTAGCGGTCGAGCTCCCATTGGCCGACTTGGGTCTTGTAGTCCATCCACTCGACCCGCTTGTTCCGGACGAACCACTCGAAGACGTGTTCGCCCAATGCCGTGGCCACCAGCTCGGAGCGCTCCATCACGTTCAAGGCGTCCGCCAAAGACTGCGGGATCATCGCAATGCCCTCGGCCATCCTCTCCTCCGGTGTGAGCTGGTACAGGTTGACGGACGTCTCAGGCGGTAGGTCGTAGCCCTCCTCGATACCCCGCAATCCTGCCGCCAAGATCACCGAGAACGCGAGGTATGGATTGCACGCAGGGTCCGGCGCCCGGAACTCGATGCGGGCGCTCTCCGCCTGGCCCCGCTTGATGGGTGGGATGTTGACGATCACCGAGCGGTTGTTGCTCGCCCACGACATGTAGACGGGGGCTTCGTAGCCGATCACCAGCCGCTTGTACGAGTTGACCCATTGATTGGTGACCGCGGTGATCTCCGGCGCATGGCGCAGCAGGCCGGCGATGAACTGCCGGGCGACCTTGGACAGGTTGAACTCGTCGCCAGGGTCGTAGAAGGCGTTGGTGTCGCCCTCGAACAGCGAGAAGTGCGTGTGCATCCCCGACCCCTGCACCCCGGTCAGCGGTTTGGGCATGAACGTGGCGTGGACCCCGGCTTCCAGCGCGACCTCTTTCACCACCAAGCGGAAGGTCATCACGTTGTCGGCCATGGTCAGGGCGTCGGTGTAGCGGAGGTCGATCTCGTGCTGGCTGGGGGCGTCCTCGTGGTGGCTGTACTCCACGGGGATGCCCATCGCCTCCAACGTATGGATCGTGCGTTGCCGCAGGTCGGTGGCCACATCGGCGGTGGTCAGGTCGAAGTAGGACGCCCGGTCGAGCGGGCGCGGCTCGGCGCTCGGGTCACCGTCGGCGAAGTAGAAGAACTCCATCTCCGGCGCGGCGTAGAAGCTGAACCCCCGCTCGCGGGCCCGGTCGAGGTTGCGCCGCAGCACCGTGCGCGGATCGCCGGAGAACGGCGATCCGTCGAGGTTGACGATGTCGCAGAACATCCGAGCCGAGGTGCCCAGGTGGTCGGCCCACGGCAGGAGCTCGAAGCTGTTCGGGTCGGGCTTGGCCAGCACGTCGGACTCCTGCACCCGGCTGAATCCGTCGATCGACGAACCGTCGAACCGCATGCCGTCCTCGAACGCGTTCTCCAGCTCTGCCGGCGAGATGGCGAAGGACTTGAGCTGGCCGAGGACGTCGGTGAACCAGAGTCGCACCATGCGGACGCCCCGCTCCTCGACCGTCCGCAGGACGTATTCGCGTTGACGCTCGGTGCTCTCCATGTCCGGCATCCTGGGGTGGTCGCGGCCGCGCCGCAAGTTGGGCCGATCGCGTTCACACAGCGTTCACATCTGGGCAACAGGTCAGAAACTGCCTGGTGACAGGGTTCCTGCGGCTCTACCGGCTGGGGCGAACAACCGCTCGCGATGCCGAGCGCGAAGCCGCTCAGGCCGGGTTTGCCTCGTCCGCGCTCTCCCCGAACCGTGACCTCCGGAGGACCACACCCGATGCCCTACAAGGCCGAGTACATCTGGATCGACGGCACCGAGCCCACCGCCAAGTTGCGCTCGAAGACCAAGATCCTTGCCGATGGCGCGGAGCTGCCGATCTGGGGCTTCGACGGCTCGAGCACCAACCAGGCGCCGGGCAGCCAGTCCGACTGCGTGCTGCAGCCCGTGTTCTCGTGCCCCGACCCCATCCGGGGCGGCAACAACGTCCTGGTCTTGGCCGAGGTGCTCGACACCGACATGACCCCGCACCCCAGCAACACCCGTGCGGCATGCGTCGAGGTGGCCGCCAAGTTCAAGGAACAGGAACCGATCTTCGGCATCGAGCAGGAGTACACGTTCTTCAAGGACGGGCGACCCTACGGGTTCCCGCTCGGCGGGTTCCCGGCACCCCAGGGCGGCTACTACTGCGGGGTCGGCGCCGACGAGGTGTTCGGCCGCGACGTCGCCGAGGCGCACCTCGAGAACTGCCTCAAGGCCGGCCTGAACATCTCGGGCATCAACGCCGAGGTCATGACCGGTCAATGGGAGTTCCAGGTCGGGCCGGTCGGGGCACCGCAGGTGGCGGACGAGCTGTGGGTGGCCCGGTGGCTGCTGTACCGCACCGGCGAGGACTTCGACGTCTCCGCCACGCTCGATCCCAAGCCGGTCAAAGGCGACTGGAACGGAGCTGGTGCGCACACCAACTTCTCGACCAACAGGATGCGCGAGGACTACGACGCCGTGATCGCCGCCTGCGAGGCTCTGGGCACCCGGGCCGACCTCCACGTCAAGCACTACGGCGCAGAGATCGAGCACCGCCTGACCGGCATGCACGAGACGGCGCCCTGGAACGAGTTCAGCTACGGCGTCTCCAACCGTGGTGCGTCAGTGCGCATCCCCTGGCAGGTCGAGGTAGATGGTCGGGGCTACATCGAGGACCGCCGGCCGAACGCCAACTGCGATCCCTACAGGGTGACCCAGCTGATCATCGAGACCTGCTGCGCCGCGCTCGTGTGACGGATCCCGTGTCACACGTCGCACTCGCTCAGGAGGACATCGACTAGCGTCCGCGCCCCGAGAACCGCTCTCGGGGCGCGGACTCGTTTTCCTTCCAAGGAGGCATCGTGGAAGAACGCACGCCCGACGAAGTCCTACAGCTCATACGGGACGAGGGGGTGGAGGTCGTCGACCTCCGCTTCTGTGACCTTCCCGGCTTGATGCAGCACTTCTCGATGCCCGCCGGCGAGCTGACCGCCGACGTCTTCGAGGAAGGGTCGGGGTTCGACGGGTCGTCGATCCGCGGGTTCCAGGAGATCCAGGAGTCGGACATGATCCTCGTGCCCGACCCCAACACGGCGGTCATCGATCCCTTCCGGCAACACAAGACGCTGAACGTCAACTGCTTCGTCGTCGACCCGGTGACGGGCGAGTCCTACAGCCGCGACCCGCGATATGTGGCGCGCAAGGCCGAGGAATATCTGGTCTCGACGGGACTCGCCGACACGATGTATGTCGGGCCCGAGGCCGAGTTCTTCATCTTCGACGACGTGCGGTTCGGGCAGGACGAGCACTCGGCGTTCTACTCCGTGGACTCGATCGAGGCCGCGTGGAACACCAGCAAGGAGGAGAACCCCAACCTCGGGTACAAGCCCCGCTACAAGGAGGGCTACTTCCCGGTTCCTCCGATGGACCACTACCAGGATCTGCGCTCCGAGATGATCCTGCAGCTCGAGCGGCTGGGGGTCCAGATCGAGATCCACCACCACGAGGTGGGCACCGCCGGGCAGGCCGAGATCGACATGCGCTTCGACACGATGCTGCGCATGGCCGACAAGCTGATGCTCTACAAGTACGTGTGCAAGAACGTGGCCTGGCAGCACGGCAAGACCGTGACCTTCATGCCGAAGCCAATCTTCCAGGACAACGGGTCGGGCATGCACACGCACCAGTCGCTGTGGAAGGGCGGCGAGCCGCTGTTCTACGACGAGAAGGGCTACGCCGGCCTGTCCGACATGGCCCGCTGGTACATCGGCGGCCTGCTGCGGCACGCGGGTGCGATCCTGGCGTTCGCCGCACCGACCACGAACAGCTACAAGCGGTTGGTCCCCGGCTTCGAGGCACCGGTCAACCTGGTGTACAGCCAGCGCAACCGGTCGGCCGCGGTCCGCATCCCCTTGTACAGCCAGAGCCCCAAGGCCAAGCGGCTGGAGTTCCGCTGCCCGGACCCGTCCTGCAATCCGTACCTGGCGTTCTCGGCGATGCTGATGGCCGGACTGGACGGCGTGCAGAACCGCATCGAGCCCCCGGACCCGGTCGACAAGGACCTCTACGACCTCCCCCCGGAGGCCTTGGCCGCAGTCCCGACCGTGCCCGGCTCGCTGGACGAGTCGTTGCAGGCGCTCGAGGACGACGGCGCCTTCCTGCGGGCCGGCGGCGTGTTCACCGACGACCTCGTCGAGACCTGGATCGAGTACAAGCGGGCCAACGAGATCGACGCGATCCGCCTGCGCCCGCACCCCTGGGAGTTCCAGCTGTACTACGACATCTAGCCCCTGACCAGGACTTTCATAGCAGCGGCGGGTGCCGTGACACGCCTGGCACCGGAACCCGTCACACTCCCCGGCTGTCGTGGAGACTCGGCTATCTCCTTCGCCTCGTCTACCGAGTCACACCAACCGCCGACCATCGTTCCGTCTTTGCGAAACACGCCCCATTTGCCGGCATGCATCGAGCTGGCGACGTTGACCCGCGAGAGGACGTGCGTGTCGCACTCCCAGAACATCGGACTTCTCTGCTCCCACTCCACCGTGCTCACCCGGAGCTAGGCTAGCGAACGACTGTTCGATCTGCCACCCCGCCGTTGCACTGCCGAGTTCGCCTCTACCAGATCGAGTTCGCCTCTACCAGATCAAGGGCGCCGGCTTCGCCGGCGCCGCCGCCCAGCCTTGCGGGCGGCCGTGCCGGCCGTCCTCGGCTGGCCGGCACGTCACGGGGAGCCAGACCTATCGGCTCAGCGAGCTGACGTTCAGAGCTTGTCGACCACGTAGAACGTCAGATACGGACCCGGCGTCCCATCGACACTCATCGTCACGTCGTAAGCGCCGTACTCCGGCACCACACCTGACCTCAAGTCCGCCACGACAGGCACCCACAGACTCTCACCCGGCTCCCGCACGCTTGAACCCGCCTGCAGAGCCGTCACGACTCGACCTAGCTCGGAGGCCGTGCTGCTCTGCTTCACTGCGATGTTCAGCTCATGGACAGCGTCAACTTCATCGTGCGGAATCTCCACGACCAGTGCCAGCATGACATTCAGCGGTCCAGGAAGGCTCTCCCGGTACATCCGGGTCAAGCACCCGGAAGCAACGAACAGCAGCCCCTCCCTTACCTGCGCGAAGTCACACAGGATGCCAGCCTGAATGGACGCCACGGCACCTACGCGGCGATCTCAGTCGTGGCCACACGAGCGTCCTTACGCTCCGCGTCCAGGTTCGCGCCCTCAAGCCGCTCCACCAGCTCGACCGAGGTCTCACCCAAGACGTCACGCAACGCTTCCAGCGCCTGCTCACGCAACTCGCTCAGGCTCGACGCAAACGCGCTGAACCCATCCACATCCGGACTATCCGCCCACCACAGTGCCCCAGGCACGGCAGGGTCTGGCTCCAGATGCACCACCAACGTGATCTTCATCGTGCACACCTCGCCGACACCTACGACTCAGCCCTAACACAACCTAGAGTAGACCTTTCGCCTCGTCTTCGGACATCCCCACGTCCTTGACCAGGATCTTCCTCACCAAGCCTGCCGGGACGCTCCCGGACTCGTGACCTGCAATGACCAGCTTCGGGCGGCCCTCGGCGACCATGATCCGGTGAGAACCGCGCTGCCGCTCGACCCGATAGTTCAACGGCGCACGCTCCAGAACCCGCTGTAGCTCCCGCCACTTCATCGACCGAAAGTCGCCCATCCAGTGACCAATCGTAAGTCCTCCGCTCGGACCTCCGTAACCCTCCAGGTCCTCAGCTAGTGAACTCGGCCGTGACACGCTCGTGACACGCGGGCACGACAGGTGCCGTCAGTCGGTGGCAGAGCACGACAGCTCGAAGGCCCAGCTCAGACAGCACAGCGGTAGACCGACGCAGGCCACCGGCGCTCGGCCTGAAGTTCCAGCTGTACTACGACATCTGACCTCTGACGCACGGCATTCTTTGACCGCTGGCGGTTGGTGGACAACCGTTTGCGGTCAAAGAATGTACGTGTGGGTCAGGCCTGACGGCCGCGCCCGCGGGCGGCGATGCCACGGGGACGGACCACGCGGATCAGGCTGGGCTGCTCCAGCGATTGAGGAGGCGCTTGGCTCGGGTCGCCGGCCCGGCCATCCGTCGGGCCTGGACGAGCATGGGATGGTCCCTCGGTAGGGCGACCTCGAGGATGTCGATCCCGCGCCGCACCGACCACTCAGCCTCCTCCTTGAGCTTCCACTGGGCTCGCTGCACGCCGGCCAGCGCGAGGTGCGCTTCACGGGTCTGGGGGTGGTCGGCGCCGAACCACGCCTCGGTGATGCGCAGCGCCTCGTCGAGGTGCTCCGTCGCCTCGCCGAAGTCGTGGCGACCGGCGAGCACCATGCCGACCACCGTCCGGCAGTTGGCAGCTGCCGGCTCGCGGGCGAACGGCGTGCCGGCGAGGAGCTCCAGGGCCTGCCGCGCAGCCTGCTCGGCGTCGCTGTCCTCCCCCGCCATCATGCGGACTCGAGCCAGGCTGGTCAGCACGGCAGCAGCGCTAGCCGGCGGCGGATCGCGCTGCACCGCGGACAGGATGCGCGCGCTGCCCTCGGCATCGGCCAGGGCGTCGCTCGTCTGGCACAGGTGACGACCAGGTCGTCGGCGACGAGGAAGCCCGCTCCCACCTCGCCGCAGATCGATCTGCCGGGGACGCCGATCGGGTCGGATCCGATCGGCGCCCCGCCCAGAGGGTCTACTCGTCGCGCTGGGCCAGGCCGGCCTTGACGGCGTCTTCGTAGGTGGCCTCACCGGGCGACTCGGCTGGGCCGTAGACGAGGTTCAAGACGCCGGTCTTGAAGGTCTCGGACGAGAGCAGCGTCAGCGGGATCGGGGTGTCGCTCTCGTCGAACAGCCGCAGGCCCTTGCAGACGGCGATCGGATGCACCAGAAGGTGCAGCTCGTCCACGAGACGGGCGGCGAGGATTTGGCGCAGGACCGAAACCGAGCCGCTCATGCCGATGTTCCCACCGGGCTCGTTCTTCAGAGCGGTGACGGCTTCGACGAGGTCGCCCTCGAGCTGCTCGGAGTTCCGCCAGGTGAGCTCGAGCTTCTGGTTCGACACGACGATCTTGCGGGTGTCGCCCAGCTTCTTGGCGAAGTCGGCGTCCTCGCCACCGGCGGCCTCGCGGTCTGGCCAGGCCCCAGCGAAGCTGTCGTAGGTCTTGCGTCCGAGGAGGAGGGTGTCGGCAGCGCCGAGCTGTGCGTCCACCGCAGCACCCATCTCCTCGTTGAAGTACGGGAAGTGCCAATCTTGCGGCTCGTCGACGACGCCGTCGAGAGCGATGAACATACCTGCGGTGATCTTCCTCACGATGCTTCTCCCTGGATGAAGGTGGCCGGCGCCCGCGGGACAGTAGCCCGTGGCCGCTAGCGGGTCGCTAGTCAGCCGTAGGACAGGTCGCGGGTCTCGTAGGGATAGTCGGGCACCATGTTGTGGACGATCTGGAGGAGCAGGTGGAACGGATCGTCCACGGCGCCGTCGAAACCCGACATCCTCTCGAACTCGGTCCAGCAGTCGTCGGGGATGCCCTCGGGGAACAGCACCTTCAGACGCTGGTGGTGCTCTTTGGACAAGGGGCTCACCTGGTTGGTCCACAGATCCTCCACCCGGCGGCGGAAGCCCATCGCCTGCACGATGAGGGTCTCGACCTCGTGACCGACCTCGGCAATCCGCCCGCGAAGATCCGCGGTGATCGCCGACTCCGCATCGACCATCTCCAACTCTCGCCGTGCGAACTCCAAGGGATCGCTCATCGCCTACGTCTCCCGCTCTTCCGGAGCAATGCTCGGATCGCCACCGAACAAGTGAACTTGCCAGCGCGAGGCGACGGTAACCCTGTGTTCAGATCGTTAGAAGGGCAGCTGAGGACGTCCTCGGACGTCCTGAGACGTCCGGTCGGTTAGCCGCGCCGGGAGATGTACTTCGCCATGTTGTCGGCGTATGTCGCCAACTCGGCATCCTGGGCGAGGAGTGGCTCGAACTTCTTGCGGGCCGCGGCTCGCTTGTGGGGCAGGTACTCGGTCGGCCACAGACCGTCGTGCGGCCGGTACCCCTTCAGCACGTTGCGGGCCACGGTCACCTTGTGCACCTCGTCGACGCCGTCCATCACCGCCATCTGCGGCGAACTGGCCCACATCGCCTGCAACGGCGTCAGGTCGGTCACGCCGAGCGACCCGAACACGTGGATGGCCCGGTACGAGACCTCGCGCAGCGTCTTCGCGCACGTGTACTTGCACGCGGCGATCTGCGTGCGAGCGGCCTGGGTGGAGGAGTTGTCGATGGTCCAGGCGGTCCACAGCACCAGCAGCCGCAGCATGTTGATCTCGGCATAGGAGTCCGCGACCGCCTGCTGCACCATCTGGTGCTCGGCGATCACCTTGCCGTGCGACTCACGGCTGAGCGCCCGCTCGCACATCATGTCGAAGGCCAGCTTGCACTGCGCGATCGAGCGCATGGCGTGGTGGATGCGCCCTCCGCCGAGTCGGCGCTGAGCGAGGACCCTCGCACCGTCCTCCGGGCCGAGCAGATGGTCGAGCGGTACCCGGACGTCGTTGTAGCGGATGTGGCTGTGCGTCCGAGGCGAGTCCTCCACGAACTCGACGCCCGGCGCGTCCTTGGGGACGACGAACATGCCGCTCGTCGTCATCACGAACAGGATGTCGGCGTAGCGACCGGCGCTGGTGAACCACTTCTCGCCATTGATCACCCACTCGCTGCCGTCCCGGAAGGCGTGGGTGTTGAACAGGCTGGGATCGGACCCGCCCTGGGGCTCGGTCATCGAGTAGGCCGACCAGATCTCCTGGTTCATCAGCGGATAGAGCCACCGCTCCTTCTGCTCGTCGGTGCCGTAGGCAGCGAGCAACTCCATGTTCCCGGTGTCCGGGGCGGCGGTGCCGAAGAACGTGGGGGCTGCCGGGTAGCGACCGAGGGTCTCGTTGAGCAGCGCGAGCTTCAGCTGCCCGAACCCCGGACCACCCAGCTCCTCGTCGAGGAACAGAGCCCACAGGCCCCGGTCCTTGACCTGCTGCTGGAGGGCGCGAGCCTGCTCCTTGACCTTCGGGCTGCCGAAGCGCAGTGCCGCCGGGAAGACCAGGTCGAACGGTTCGATCTCGTTACGGCAGAACTCCTCGACCCAGTCGAGTTGCTCCTGGAATTCTGGCTCGGTCGAGAAGTCCCAGGCCACGGCGTTCCCCTTCGGTCTGAGCCGGCCTCGCCGGCGGACTGATGCAGTCGCATTACCACGTGCTTGATGCACTCTAGGCGAAGCGGAGCCATGAGGAGTAGGTGCGCCGACGACCTCCGCAGTGACTGGCGTGCAGTCCTACGGAGCGTCGACGCACCTCAGGCCGTCAGGCCGCGACCAACGCGTCCCAGAAGAACGGGAACGCGAACAGGCCGAGGCCTGCGGCGACCAACGACAACTTGCCCCAGCTGTAACCGAAGGCCGCGAGGCCGAAGAAGATGATCGCGGCACCCAAGATGATCACGCGAAGGGTCGGGTCGAGCTCGCTGACTGCCAACAACATCTCGGCATTCCTTTCGCCGTCAAGACGCCAGGTGCCTACCCCCGGGCGAGGTGTTCCCTACCGCGATGTCGCGCTCGACAGGACTACGAGCTGGGTTGAGACTCGCGGGCCAGTGCCCGCCGCAGGGCCTCGGCCGCGTGTTGCACCGCGACCCCACCGTCGGGGATGAACTCGTTCATGGCGAAGAAACCGTGGATGACGCCGTCGTAGCGGCGGACGGCCACGTCGCAGCCCGCCCCGCGCAGCCGTTCGCCGTAGGCCTCGCCCTCGTCACGTAGCGGGTCGTACTCAGCCGTGATCACCAGGCCGGCAGGAAGCCCCGCGAGCAGGTCGTCGTCGGCCAGCAACGGTGAGACCCGCGGGTCGCGGCGCTCGTCGGTGGTCGCGGTGTAGTGGTCGATGAACCAGGCCATGGCCTCTTTGGTGAGGAAGTAGCCCTCGGCGTTCTCGTCCATCGAGGGCTGCGACATCAACGCATCGGTCACCGGGTACACCAACAGCTGGAACCGGATCGGCGGGTCGCTGTCGCGCAGCTGCTGACACACCACCGCCGCCAGGTTGCCCCCGGCGGAATCGCCCCCGACGGCGAGTCGAGTGGTGTCCACGCCCAGTTCCTCGGCGTGCTCGACGACCCAGTGGACCGCCGCGATCGAGTCGTCCAGCCCGGCGGGGAACTTGTGCTCCGGCGCCAGCCGATAGTCGACCGAGACCACCACGACGCCGGCGGCGTTGCTCAACGCCCGGGCGGTGTTGTCGGCCGTCTCGAGGTTGCCGATGACCCAGCCGCCACCGTGGAACCAGACCAGCACCGGCGCCACCGTCTCGAGCCGACCGGCCGGCTGGTAGACGCGAACGGGTATGTCGCCTGCCGGCCCAGCCACGGTGCGGTCGACCACCGCCTCGACCGGCTCGATCTCGGCCCGGAGCTGCGAGAGGGCCTGGTACGCCGTGCGCAGCTCCTCCGGCGTCTGCTCGGCCAGCGGGACCGCGTCGGTCTCGACGAAATCGAGCACGGCCTGGACCTCGGGCTTCACCGGCATGACTCCCCCTTGTCCGAGCAAGACTGACGACGACGTCATCTAATCATGGCCATAGAACAAGCGCTCGACAACGCGCCGGGCACGGCGGGTGACGCGCCGATAGTCGTCGCGCATCTCGCCGACCGTGGTGCCCAGCGAGCGGGCCAGGCGGGCAGCGTCGTCGGACCGCTGGGGCAGCGAGTCGGGATGCTGGGGCGCCGAACCGACCAGCCACCACCGGTTCCGGACCCACCCGCAGTACCGATAGGCCGCCCGTAGGACGTCGGACTCGCCGGCGTTCACCGCGCCCGCCGCGACCAGGCCGTCGAGCGCCTCCATCGCACCCGGTGCACGGATCCCACGGCGCAGCTGCAACAGCTGCACCGTCCACTCGACGTCCGACAACGATCCGCGTCCGAGCTTCAGGTGGAAGTGCGGATCCTCCGCGGGTGGGATGCGCTCGCGTTCGATCCGGGCCTTCATCCGCCGGACCTCTCGCTCGTCATCGGCGGTGAACGGCCGGCCCCACACCGTGAGGTCGACCAGGTCCATGAACTCGTCGCTCAGACGCGTGTCGCCGGCGACCGGCCGGGCCCGGGCGATCGCCTGGCGCTCCCAAGTCTGCGCCCAGCGGTCGAAGTAGGTCGCGAAGCCGGACAGGCTGCGGGCGAGCGGCCCGTGTCGTCCCTCGGGTCGGAGCCCGGTGTCGACCGGAAGGACGCACTGCGCCGGAGTCGCCCCAGCCAGGAACCGGACCAGCCCTCCCGCGACCCGGAGCGCCTCCTCCTGGTCGACCGCCACCGATCCGTCGTAGACGAACACCAGGTCGAGATCGCTGCCGTACGCGAGGTCTTGCCCGGCGAACCGGCCCAGCGCAACGACAGTGAACGGCACCTGCGGCGCCAGGGCGTCCAACGCGGCGTGGACCGCGGCCTCGGCCAGTGCGGTGAGGTCGTTCCCGACCGCCGCGACATCGGCCTGCCCGAACACGTCACGCCCTGCGACGCCGAGCAGATGCCGCCGGTGCCAGCGCAGCAGCGCACGCTGTCGCTCGTCGAGGTCGTCGCGCCAGCTCAGTGACCGCTGGATCGACCCCAGCAGGTCGACCTGGGTCTGGGTGCGGAGCAGCACCGGGTCTGCCAGCCGCACGATGAGGTCGGGGTTGGCGGCGAGGACGTCGCCCAGCAGGGTCGACGTGCCGAGCAGGAGGCTGAGGTGCCGGGCGATCTCCGGCGTCTCACGGAAGGCGCTGGCCAGCTCGGTGGCCCGCTGTTCGCCCGACGCCAGCTTGCGCAGTCCGAGGAGCCCGGCGTCGGGGTCGGGGGTGGCCGACAACCAGTCGAGCAGCAACGGCAGTACCTGCTGCATCATCCGGGACGAGCGGGTGAGGCCCCGGGTCAGCTCGCGGACCGCCTGGCGGGTGCGTTCCACGTCGGCGAAGCCGAATGTGGCCAGAGCGGTCGACGCGCTGTCGGGCGACAGGACCGCCTCGACACCGGCCCGTCCTTCGGGCTCGACCAGCGCGTCGAGCAGCGGCCGGAAGTAGAGCCGCTCGTGGATCGACCGCACCAGGTTGCGCTGGCGGCCCAACTCGCGGTCGAACGCCTCGGTCGGGCCGGCCGACGGCGTGCCGCGGTAGCCCAGGACCCGGGCGATCCTGCGGCGCCGGTCACGGGCTGCGGGCAGCGTGTGGGTCTGTTGTTCGTCTTCGATCTGGAGCGCATGCTCCACCCGCCGCAGGAACTGGTAGGCCGAGGTCAAGCCGTCGGCGTCCCCGTCGGCGATGTAGCCCCCGGCTGCCAGCTCCCCTAGAGCGACCAACGTGGTCGGGGACCGCAGGACGGGGTCGGCGCGCCCGTGCACCAGCTGCAACAGCTGCACCGAGAACTCGATGTCGCGGATCCCGCCCGGCGACCGCTTCACCTCGCGTTCAGCCACCCCCTGCCCGACCACGGTCGCTTCGGAGCGAGCCTTCAGCGCCCGCAGCGAGCGTAGGTCGTCGCTGGTGAACGGCCGGTCCCAGACGGCGGCCGCCGCCGCAGCCTCCCACGACTTCCCCAGCTCGTGGTCACCGGCAACCGGACGCGCCTTGAGCAGGGCCTGCCGCTCCCACGGTGCAGCCCAGCGCTCCCAGTACGCGGCGTAGCTCGCCGCACTGCGGGTCAGCGGGCCGTCGCGACCCTCCGGCCGGAGGTTGGCGTCGACACGGAAGCACCGGCGGGCGATGTCCATGACCGCGCGTGCCTCGCGGACGTCGCCACCGACGAACAGGATGTCGATGTCGCTGGCGTAGTTCAGCTCGCGCCCGCCGAGCTTGCCCATGCCGATGACGGCGACCTCCGCAGCACCGGCCAGCTCGACCGCCCACCGCAGCACGACGTCGGCCAGGTCGGCGAGCGTGGAGGTGACAACCTCGACGGGGTCGAGCCCGTGGACGTCGCGGGCCGCGATGCGCAGGTACTCGAGACGCTTCCAGCGCGCCAGCTGGTCGACGCCCAGGGACTCGGGCATCGGCGGCGGTGCATCCAGCCGGCTCAACACGTCCAGCGCGGTGGGATCCGCCTGCAGGAGCCGGGACAGGCTGTGGCTGGCGGCGGTCACCGCCACGACGGCATCAGCCAGGCGCGGGTCGCCAGCCAGCCTCTCGACGACCGCGCCGTCCATCCCCTCCAGCGCCACCCGCACTGCCGGCGGATCGGCGCTGCGGCCGGCGGCCGCTCCGAGCGACGCTGGCAACGACTCCACCGCCCAAGTCTGCCGCGGACGGCTCGCGGCAAGGGACGAGAAGAGAAGGTCGTACGCTGACGGTATGCCGCGCCTCCGCGTCGCATTGGCGCAGATCAACACGCATGTCGGCGACCTCGACGGCAACGTGGCCCGAGTGGTGGGGGCGTTGCGCGAGGCCGAGGCCCAGGGCTGCGGCCTGGCGGTCTTTCCCGAGCTCGCCCTCTGCGGCTACCCGCCCGAGGACCTGCTGCTGAAGCCGGGGTTCGTCGCCGATAACAGCGCCGCGCTCAGCCAGGTCGCGAGCGCGACGACAGCGTGTGCGGCGATCGTGGGCTTCGTCGACGCGGGCCGCGACCTGCACAACGCGGCGGCGGTCTGCGCGTCCGGCCAGGTCCAGGCCGTTTACCACAAGCGTCTGCTGCCCAACTACGCCGTCTTCGACGAACAGCGCTACTTCGCACCGGGCACCCAGCCGCCGAACCTTGTGCTCATAGGCGGCGTGCGCGTGGGCGTGTCGATCTGCGAGGACGCCTTCAGCCCCACCGGGCCGATCGCCGCCCAGGCGGCAGGTGGCGCCGAGCTAGTGGTCAACATCAACGCTTCGCCCTACTACGCCGGCCGCCTCGCCGAACGCGAACGGATGCTGGCCACCCGGGCCGCCGACGCCTCCTGCACGTTGGCCTACGTCAACCAGGTCGGAGGCCAGGACGAGCTGGTCTTCGACGGGGCATCGATGGTGTTCGGCCCCGATGGCGACCTGGTGACGCGCGCCCCCCAGTTCACCGAGACGACCTGGGTGTGCGACGTCGACGTGCAGCCGGTGTTCCGCAAGCGGCTGCTCGACCCACGGGGCCGTGACCGCGACGATCCGCTCCCGGTCGTCGACGTCGGCGTGGCGCCCCGGCCCACGTCCGCCGAGGACCGACGGGCTCCTGGGGTCACCCAGAGCCTCCCCCCGGTGCGCGAGGTGTACGAGGCGCTGGTCGTCGGTACAGGCGACTACGTGCACAAGAACGGTTTCACCGACGCCGTCGTCGCGCTCTCGGGCGGGATCGACTCGTCGGTGGTCGCCGTCGTCGCGGTGGACGCCCTCGGCCCCGAGCACGTCCACGGCGTGCTGATGCCGTCGCGCTACTCGTCGGACCACTCGGTGACCGACGCCGAGAAGCTGTGCGCCGAGCTCGGCATCGAGCACCGGGTGATCCCGATCGAGCCGGCCCATGCAGCGCTGCTCGAGATGCTGGCCCCGAGCTTCGATGGTCTGCCGGCCGACATCACCGAGGAGAACCTCCAATCCCGCATCCGCGGCCTGGTGCTGATGGCGCTGTCCAACAAGTTCCGTGGCTGGATGGTGCTGACCACCGGGAACAAGAGCGAGATGGCCGTCGGCTACTCGACGCTCTACGGCGACACCGCCGGCGGCTTCGCCGTGATCAAGGACGTCCCCAAGCTGCTGGTGTACGAGCTGGCACGCGACCGCAACGCCCGCGCCGGCCGAGCGCTGGTGCCCGAGCGGGTGCTCACCAAGCCGCCGTCGGCCGAGCTTCGGCCCGACCAGCGCGACGACGAGTCGCTGCCGCCCTACGAGGTGCTCGACCCGATCCTCGAGGCATACGTCGAGGACGACCGCACCCGAGGCGAGCTGGTCGAGCAGGGGTTCGATCCGAACCTGGTCGAGCGGATCACCCGCCTGGTCGACACCGCGGAGTACAAGCGCCGCCAGTCGCCGCCCGGGGTCCGGGTCACGCCGAAGGCCTTCGGCAAGGACCGCCGCCTCCCGATCACCAACGCGTACCGGGGGTGATCCGGCCAGGGGCGTCCTCGGTCCGGCTATGAGCTTGTTCGCCTCGCTGGTGCCTTACGGCTGGAACGACCGCTGGGCGGCGCTGTTCGTCACCGAGCTCGACGACGGCAGCATCGGCGACCACGCGGCGTTCCCTGGACGGGTCGTTCGCCACGACGGTGTGGCGGTGTCCCTGATCACGCCGGACGGGCCTGCCCAGGTTCCGGTCCGCGGCACGGTCGACCCGCGACCGGTGGTCGGCGACTGGGTCGTGGTCAGCTCCGGTGCGGTCGCCCGCACGCTGGCCCGTTCGTCCCTGCTCCGTCGCCGCGAGGCTGGACGCGACGCCGAACAGCCGCTCGTGGCCAACGTCGACATGGTCCTTGCCGTGTGCGGCCTCGACCGGCCGGTGAAGCCAGGCCGGATCCACCGGGCAGTGACGCTGGCCTGGGACGCTGGTGCCGTCCCGGTCGTCGTGCTGGCCAAGGCCGACGTCCGCGACCCAGCCGACGCCGCGGCCGAGGCCGACAGCGCCGCCGCGGCGGCACCGGGCACGGACGTCATCGTGACCTCAGCCATCACCGGCGAAGGGCTCGACCGGCTGTGCGAGCTCGCGGTCGACCGCACCATCGTGCTCATCGGCGAGTCCGGCGCCGGCAAGTCCAGCCTCGCCAACGCACTGACAGGTCAGTCGGTCGCGGCGACGGCCGCGGTGCGATCCGGCGACGCGAAGGGCCGCCACACTACGACCACCCGCCAGATGCACCTCCTGCCCTCGGGTGGCGTGCTGGTCGACACGCCCGGGCTGCGAGCCGTCGGGCTCTGGGCCGACACGGAGGCGGTCGATGCGGCCTTCGACGACGTCGAGGCGCTCGCGGCGGGGTGCCGGTTCAACGACTGCAAGCACGCCGGCGAGCCCGGCTGCGCCGTCACGGCGGCGGTCGATGACGGCGGGCTGCCCCGCGAGCGGCTCGACGCATGGGTCGCGCTGTCGCGCGAGGCCGAGTCGGCAGCGCGTCGCGCCGACGAGCGCGCCCGCCGGGCATACGAGCGCCAGTTCGGCCGCGCCGCCAAGGAGGCCGTGCGCCGCAAGCGCGGCCGCCAGCCGGGGTGACCCCCGCTCAGCGTGCGCCGAGCAGCGCTCACCAGCCCTCAGCGGTGAAGCCGGTGCGCTTGTGGGTACCGTCGCAGAACGGCTTGTTCGCCGAGCCGCCACAGCGACACAGGAAGGCCCGGTCCGTGATCTCCAGCACCTCGCCACGAGACAGCTCGATGCGAACGGGGCCCTCGACCGCGAGCGGGCCGTTCGGCCTCAGCGAGACGACCACGGGGACACCGTCCTCTGGGCCCGGTGGCACCACCTCGCCCACGGGAACGGCGTTCGGCCCTTCGGCGCCACCGTCGAGCCGGCTGTAGGTCAGCGCCCGGCTGGGGCATCGGTCGACAGCGGCAGCGACGTCGTCGGCACTGGCCCGATCGACCTGCACCCACGGCCTCCGTCGGGTGTCGAACACCTCGGGCAGGGCACCCAGGCAGTTGGCCGAATGGATGCACCGACTGCTGTCCCAGTGCACCACGATCCGCTCGTTGGCGTAGTCCTTGCGCACGTGGGAGAGGTCGGGCACTCCCCCAGTGTGGCGTGGGCGAGCGGCAACGACAGAGGATGGACGGCTCATGTCCGATGCCGCCCTCCCGGTCACCGTGCCCTCCGAGCCGCCGCCCGACGCGGTCCACTGGCGTGCCGACCTGGCCCTCGTGGTCGCCGCCTTCTTCTTCGGCACGACCTTCGTGGTGGTCCAGGAGGCAGTGGAGGATGCCGACCCGATCGACTTCCTCGCCGTCAGGTTCCTCATCGCGGCGGCCGTGCTCGCCGTCGCAGCCCGTGGACGGCCCGCCTCGGCCGGCCTGGGCCGCCACGGCGTGGTCGCCGGCCTGGTGCTCGGCGTCGGCTATGTGCTGCAGACCGTCGGCGTCCAGTACACGACGCCGTCCACCTCGGCGTTCATCACCTACATGCTGGTGGTGTTCGTGCCGATCCTGAGCGTCGTGATCCTGCGTCGCCGCCCCCACCCGGCGACCCTGGCGGGGATCGTCCTGGCGGTCGCCGGCCTCGTGCTGCTGACCGGCGCCAGCGACACCGGGATCGGACGGGGCGAGATCCTCACGCTGGGCTGCGCGCTGGCGTTCGGAGCCCACATCCTGATCCTGGGCGACACGGCCGACAAGCACGATGCCGTCCGCTTCACGTTCGTCCAGATGGCCACGGTCGGTGTCGCGTGCCTGGTCGCGAGCATGGCCGCCGACCCGGGATCGCTGCCCGCGCTCGGAGCAGGCGCCTTCGGTGCCGCCGTCTTCACCGGCCTGTTCGCCACGGCGCTCGCGTTCCTGGCCATGGTGTGGGCACAACGGGCGGTCAGCCCGTCACGAGCGGCGCTGATCCTGCTCCTCGAGCCGGTCTTCGCTGCCGTCCTGGGTGCCGTCACGGGTGACCCGCTGACCGCAGCAGGCATTGCAGGCGGGGTATTGATCCTGGTGGCGGTCATAACGTCCGAGGTCGTTCCGAAGCTCCAGTGGGGCGCCGCCAAGGGTTGACCGGCTGGTCAAGATCGGTCAGGCTCAGAACGAGCGTGATCGGTGAAATTCCCCCCAACCCCCCCAAGCTGACCAACGCAACGGGAGAGCATGCATGTCCGATCCGAAGAGGCCGAGGGCACCGTTCGCCCCCTGGGACCGACGTGAGCTCCCAGGGTCCTTCGACGTCGAGGAATCGGCGCGCCGCGTCGGCAACTACAAGTGGATCGAGATGCGCCTCTTCGAGGTCCTCGGCGGCTGGGTGGCCACGGTTCCCGAGCTCGACGTCAAGATGCGCCTGGGCACCCACTGCTACCACCACGCCTGGCACGCCGAGCTGTGGCACAAGCGCCTGCCGGAGCTGCGGGAGATGAACCCCGACCGGCTCACCGCCCCGCCCAACGACGACATGGTGGCGTTCGTCGCCGCCCTCACCGAGCCCGAAGCGCCCGAGTTGACCATCGAGAAGCTGGTGGGCGTCTACCGCGTGCTGATCCCGCACAAGATCGCGGCCTACACCTTCCATCTCAACAACACCTCGACCATCACCGACGCCCCCACGATCCGGTCCCTGAAGTTCATCCTCCAGGACGAGCACGACGACTGGCGCGACGGCGAGATGCTGCTCCAGTCGCTGATCGAGACCCCCGACGACGTCGACCGGGCGGCGGCCCACCAGGCCCGGCTGGAGAAGCTGATCGTCGCGGCCGGGGGCATCGCCGGAGCAGCGACGCTCGGCACGACCCATTCCGACGGGCAGGCCGTTGCCGCGGCAGCTCCGCAGGAGGTACCAGCATGAGAACGAGTTTCCCAGTCGAAGACCTGGCCCGCGACGACCGCTTCGTGCGCGTGCCGATGACCGCCCGGCTCCAGGACGGGCGGCAGGTCCCCCGCGAAGGCCCTGGCAGCCGCCGCAACGCCGGGCGTCTGACCCCTGACCGTCCCGACGCACCCGACGCTGCCCGGCTGCTGATGCACGGCATCTTCATGGGCGAGGTGCAGGCGCTCGAAGGCGCCGGCCGTACCTGCTGGGACTTCGACACCCAGGGCGACAGCACCGCGAAGGAGGACGGGCCGCCCGACGTGCCGTTCCAGCTCAAGCTGGACATGGCTCGACAGTGCTGGGACGAGGCCCGCCACACCGAGATCTCCTGCAAGCTGTCCGAGCACATGGGCACATCGCTGGGCGAGTTCTCCGAGAGCACCTTCCTGTACGAGGCCGCCTGCAACGGCGACCCGGTGTTGCGGCTCACGGGTGTCAACCGGGCCCTGGAGGGGCTGGCCATCGATGTGTTCAACACCATGCGCGAGTTCGGCCAGGTCTCCGACGACCCGGTCCTCGAGTTCTGCGAGGACTGGATGCTCGCCGACGAGGTGACCCACGTGAAGATGGGCTCCGACTGGCTACGCCGCCTCACCGAGAAGGACCCCGAGCGGCGTGAGCGTGCCCTCGAGTTCCAGCGGGTCGTCGACCGGCTGTTCAGTCTCGGCGGCTTCCGCGGCGAGGAGGACGACAGCCCGGTCCGGCTGGCCCGCCGGTTCCGCGAGCTTGCGGGCTTCGACACCGAGGAGATCGACGAGCTCGCCGACGTCGCGCGCGAAGCCCGCGCCGAGGTCGAGGACCGCAGCCGGCAGGAGCGCGAGGCCGCGCAGGCTGCATCCCTGTGATGGCGGTGGCCGACGCGTCCGTCGTCGCGATCACCGTCGTCCCTGAGCGCTTCACGCTGGTCGACTACGACCCGGCGGCCATCGCCGAGGTCGCTGCCGACCTGCGCGCGCGGGTGGGGCTACCCACCGATCTGGCGCTGCAGATCCAGGTCGACGAGACCACGCCACTCGGGCGCGCCTACCTGGACTCGACCGACCCGGTCGTGCTCATCATCGAGAGCGGCGCGTTCGAGCACCTGCACCGCCCGCGCCAGTTCGACCCGGAGCGCAGCGCCGAGGTCCTCGGCCGTCTGCTGTTCCGGCTGCGCGACCGTCGGGACGCCGCGTTCGGCGACCCGCCGCCCGACGACACGCTGACGCTCGCGCTGTCGACCGCCTGGGACGTCTACGCGATGGGACGACTCAGCCGGATGGGCTACACCGCCCAGCGCCCGCGGCGGCTGTACCAGTTCCGGGTGCGGCACGGGTTCTCCGACGAAGTCGATGCGATCTTCGCCCGGCTGTGGGACGCCGAGAACCTCACCTGGCCGGCCATCGAGGATCTGTCCGCGCAGGCCACCACCGCGGCGACCTAACTGTCCGCCTATCGGTCGTCATCCCGGCGGTGCTCGTCCCAGCAGTCGCCGTCCCCATGGTCGTCGCTGTACTGCTCGCACGCACACTCCCAGTCGCGCCAGTCGCACTCGGACGGCCAGTAGTCCTCGGCCCATGACGGCGTGGGCTCTGGCTCCTCGGGCGGCTGCTCGGCCGGGTTCTGCGGAGGCGGAACCTCGCTCGTGTCGACCTGGGTATCCGGTGGCGGCGTGGACACGCCGGTCGGTCGCTCCGATGGCTCGCCCGACGATGCAGCCGGAGGCTCGGTCACATCGGGTGCGACCACCTCCACGGACGTCGCGGTCACGCTCTGGCCGGGCTCGATCGTCTCGGTCTCGACCTCGGGCTCGCTCCCCGTCTGCAGGCTGGCGGTGAGGATGCCGCCGGCCAGCACGGCCGCAGCTGCAGCACCCACGAGGCGCCAGCGCCCGCGCCCCTTCCTCGGTCTCGGACGTCGCGCATCCAGCTCGACGACGCCGATATCGCCGGTGGAGACAGCGGCCGGCGCCACCACCCGAGGGCGCGGTGCGGCGCGTTGGCGACGCCCACCGCCCTTCGCAGCCTGCCGCGCCTCCGCGGCCTCGACCTGCGCGCGCAGCTCCGGGTTCATCTCCGGAGCTGGCTCGAAGTCCATGAGCGCGCGCAGACGCGCGACGAAGTACGCGACTTCGGCGAGCTCTGGGCGACCGTAAGGCTGCTGGCCTGCGAGCACCCGTTCTATCTCGCGATCGCTGAACGGGAGGTGCGACATCCATCTCCTAGAACGTCGCGGCGCGCCGTTGGGATATGGGTAGTCGACTTCGCGCTGGATCCGGCTGTATTCGGCTCAGACCAGGGTGGGGTCGCGGTCGAGGTAGCGGCGCAGCGCGTTCATCGCCCGATGCTGGAGCGCCTTCACGGCACCCTCGCGCTTGTCGAGGATGTGCGCGACCTCCTCGACGGAGAGATCGGCCACGACCCGGAGCAACACCACCGCCCGCTGGTCGACCGACAGGACCCCGAGGAGCTCGCGGACCCGGTCCGAGCCCAACATCGCGAACGCGTCGTCCTCGACGTCGCCCGCCGACCGGTGCTCGTCGACCTTCGCCTCGGCGTCGACGACCGGCTGCCGATGGGCGCGTCGACGGTCGTCGATCATGCGGTGGTGGGCGATCGTGAACACCCAGGAGCGGAACCCCTGCTCGTCGCCCTCGAACGACCCGAGCTTGCGATGGACCTGGGCGAACACATCGTTGGTCAGACCGTCGGGATCGCTCACCCGGTGCCACCGCAGGTACGACACGACCTGCGATGCCAGCGAGCGGTAGATCCGCTCGAAGGCGCCCACCGACCCGGCTCGAGCGGCGACGACCAGGGAGTCCAAGCCTTGAGGCTGACGGCGGGCGGATGCCGAGGCAGGCGCAGTTGCCAAGGCCGGTTCCTGGGTGAGTTGCACGCCCCTGCCCTCCCCTACGTCACCACAGATCGTGTGCGCTGACCGGGGCCAGAAGATCGATGTCTGGCGGCCCTGACAGCAGCTCCTTGCAAGCCTCGGCCATCTTGACCATGTCGTCCGTATCGAAGTGTGCCCGTTGAGCCTCGGGTGAGTCCCATTTCTCCACGATCACGTAGCGCCCGGGATGGGTCTCCGAACCGGAGAGATCGATGTTGCGACACCCGGCGTGACCTCGGCTGGACACCACATAGGTGGCGAGCACAGCCTCCAGGGCGGCCCGATCGGCCGCTTCGAAGCGCATGATCACGATGGTGAGATCGAGTTCGTCCGCCATCACATCGAGTCCCGAACCCCCGAATCGCCGGCCGTGCTGAGTCCGCAGGTCGTAGCCCTCCCGGAAACGCACCTTACTCCCCCGTAGGGTTGACCGCTGACAACCCTCTCAGCCGATCTCATCGAAAAGATCGGGACGACAAGAACGTGGGTTGGGCTTGACCTGACCGATATCCTGTACGAGACCCCGGGGGTCGCTATGTCTCCCGGCGTGGTCGAGCCGCTACTACCGCTCGGTAGGGAGGGATTCGTTCCGGCGGCTCACCGCTATCGACGATCGCACTCGAGAAGGACGGCACCGTTGCCCAAGGAGCGCGTCGAGCGCGACGAGGAAGACCTCGTTCGGCTGTACCTCACTGACATCGGCCAGTACCCGTTGCTCACCAAGGACGACGAGGTGCGGCTGGCTCAAGCCATCGAAGTTGGCAACTCGGCGCGCGCCGACCTCGAGGCCGGCGGAGGCAAGCTGCCGCCAGGTCGCAAGCGCGAGCTGCGGCGAGCGGCACGCGACGGCGAGGACGCGGAGCGCACCTTCGTCCAGTCCAACCTTCGGCTTGTGGTCTCGATCGCCAAGAAGTACCAGGCATCCGGTCTGCCCCTCCTCGACCTGATCCAGGAAGGCAACCTGGGCCTGATGCACGCCGTCGAGAAGTTCGACTGGCGCAAGGGCTTCAAGTTCTCGACCTATGCCACGTGGTGGATCCGCCAGGCGATCACCCGAGGCATCGCCAACACCGGGCGCACCATCCGGCTACCCGTCCACGCCGGCGACACGCTCGCCCGGTTGCAGAAGGCTCGCGCGCGCCTCGAGCTGAAGCTCGGGCGGCCCGCCACCCTCACCGAGCTCGCCGCCGAGGTCGAGATGACCGAAGACAAGGTCACCGAGGCCTTGCGCTTCGCGGCCGAGCCCCTCTCGCTGTCCGAGCCACTGCGCGAGGACGGCGACGCCGAGCTGGGCGACGTCGTCGAGGACCGCTCGGCCGAGTCCCCCTTCGAGGTCGCGGCCACTGCGCTGCTCCCCGAGGAGATCAACCGCCTGCTGGCGCCACTCGACGAGCGTGAGCGCGAGATCCTCAAGCTGCGGTTCGGGCTCGACCGAGGCGAGCCGCGAACGCTGGAAGAGGTCGGCGAGCACTTCAACCTGACCCGCGAGCGCATCCGTCAGATCGAGGCGCGTGCCATGTCGAAGCTGCGGCACCCGTCCTCCGACACCGGCGCCCGCGACCTCCTGGCCGTCTAGCCGGCCGCCGCAGTTCGCCACGCAGGGCGACGGTGCCTTGACCGCCCCGCTACCCTCGGACGGATGAAGAAGCTGCTGATCCTCATCGTTCTCGTCGGGCTGGCCACCGTGGCGGCAAAGAAGGTCCGTTCCGTCTGAGCCGGGTCCGAAACGTTTCTGCTGCAACCCCCGCGACGCCGGAGAGAGCTCCGGCCGATGCGGGGGTTGTTCGCGCTCCAGGCGACCGTCGACCCCACCACCAACGAGCAGCCAGCGCCCCGCCGACGACCAGCAGCATCGCTCCCCCACCCAGCGCGGCGTGGTGCGGCGCCGGCATCGGCACCCGCTCGCGGAGCGGGACCCGGTTCGAGAACCGCAGCACGTCCCATCCGTTCGCTGCCGCGGCGCGTGCCAGCTCACGGTCGGGGTTGACCACCGACGGATGGCCCACTGCCTCGAGCATCGGCAGGTCGGTCGCCGAGTCGCTGTACGCGTACGACGCGGCCAGATCGATGCCGTCGCGCTCGGCCGCCGCCTTCATCGCCACCGCTTTGTTCGGGCCGTAGCAGTAGAGCTCGACCTCACCGGTGTAGCGCGCGTCCTCGTCCAGTTCGGCTCGGGTGGCGATCGCCTCGTCGACCGCCAGGTACTGCGCGAGCGGTGCGACGATCTCCTCGGGGGAAGTGGACACGATGAACACCTTGCGACCTGCCGCCTGGTGGGACCGGATCAGGTCGAGAGCCTCGTCGTAGACGATCGGCTCGATCACCTCGACGAGCGTGTCGCGAACGATCGCGCTGATCTCGGCCTGCTCCCAGCCCCGCGTCAGGCGGAGGACCGACGCCCGCATCTTCTCCATCTTGGCCGGTGACGCTCCGAACTGGGCGTAGATCAGGTGCCCCCACGCCGCGCGGACCAGCATCCGCCGGGAGACCAGGCCGGCGCGATGCAGCGGACCGCTGAACGCGACCATCGACGCCTTCGCGATCACGGTCTTGTCGAGGTCGAAGAAGGCTGCCTCGGTGGCCATGGCCGGGAAGCTAGTGCAGGTCCGCACAAGCGCCTGTCCGGTATCACCTCGCTGCAGGGCACATCTCGAGCTTGACATGGCCTCTTGCCCTGTCTCAGCCCCTGTGGGTATGGTCACTGCTGTTCGGATGTAGCGCACGACCTGCGCCTCCACCTATCGCACGGTTCCCCTACGGCACCGGCTCGCCCATTCGCCTGGTGTTCGTCGTGGAGGTCCGTCGTGCTCATCGCCTGTTGGTCCGTGAAGGGCGGCTCGGGCACCACCGTTGTCGTCACGTCGTTGGCGATGTTGCTGGCCGCTCGCGATCCCGTAGGCGCCGTGCTGGCCGACCTCGACGGCGACGTGCCAGCGACCCTGGGCATCGCCGAGCCCGAGTCGCCCGGGCTCGCAGGGTGGCTGGCCGCCGGCGAGGGCGTCCCCGCCGATGCGCTGACCCGGCTCGAGGTCGACGCCGGTCCTGGCCTGGCGTTGCTCACCCGAGGCACCGGGCCGCTCGAGACCGGTCGCGCCAGCGTGCTCGCCACGGTGCTCGACCGTGGCCGCCGACCGGTGGTCGCCGACTGTGGTTCACGTCCCGACGGCGCGACTGCGGTCGTCGTCGATGCTGCCACCCAGTCGCTACTCGTCACCCGCGCCTGCTACCTGTCGCTACGCCGCGCGTCGCGCTCGGCTCACCGGCCGACGGCCGTGGTCGTGGTGCGGGAACCGGGGCGCAGCCTCGACCGGCACGACGTCGAGCGCGTGGTCGGGGCGCCGGTCGTCGCCGAGGTCGAAGCCGACCCGGCGATATTCCGGGCCGTCGACGCAGGGCTCCTGGCCTCGACGCGACTGCCGCGCCTGCTCGAGAGAGGGCTGCGTGATGTCGTCTGAGCTCTCCGGGTCGGTCGACGAGCGGGTCCATCGACGGCTGCTGGGGACGGGCACCGACTGCCCGCTCGACGACCCGAGCCTCGGCGACCTCATCCGCTCGGAGGATCCGCTCCTGGGTGCCGACGAGGTCGCCCGAGCCATCACCCGGCTACGGGCAAGGATCGGCGGCCTCGGCGAGCTCGAACCGCTGCTCGCCGACCCAGCGGTCAGCGACGTCCTGGTCAACGGGCCGGGGGCGGTGTGGGTCGAGCGCACCGGTCGTCTCCGCCGCACCGCCGCCGTCGTCGACCGCGCCGCGATCGACCTGCTGATCGAGCGCGTCGTGGCCCGGCTGGGACTCCGGGCCGACCGCATGACGCCGATCGTCGACGCCCGGCTCGAGGACGGGTCGCGCGTCCATGTCGTGCTGCCACCGGTCGCTGTCGACGGTCCGTACGTGACCATTCGCCGGTTCGCCGCGACGACCCTGCCGCTGGCCCGGTTCTGCTCGCCGCCCGTGGCCGACCTCCTGAGGTGGGCTGTTCACGCTGGGATGAACCTGATGGTCTGCGGCGGCACGGGCGCCGGCAAGACGACCCTGTTGAACGCTCTCTGCCAACACCTCGAGTCAGGCGAGCGGGTCGTGACCGTCGAGGACGCCGCCGAGCTCCAGCTGCCGGGGGCCCACGTCGTCCGTCTCGAGAGCAGGCCGGCGACGCCTGACGGCCTGGCAGCGGTGGGCATCCGCGACCTGGTCCGAGCGGCGCTGCGCATGCGACCGGATCGCATCGTGGTCGGCGAGGTTCGAGGTGTCGAGGCCGTCGACCTCCTACAGGCTATGAACACCGGCCACGACGGCTCGCTCTCGACGTGCCACGCGAACAGCCCCGCCGACGGGTTGCGACGGCTCGAGAGCATGACGTTGATGAGCGGCGTCGACCTGCCGCTGGCAGCGGTCCGCGAGCAGATCGTCGGCGCCGTCGACCTGGTAGTGCAGGTGGCGCGGCTCGCCGACGGCCGCCGCCGGGTGACCGCTGTCGCCGAAGTGTGCACCACCACCGATGACGCCCGCCGCGTCCGCGACCTCGTGGAGGGTGACGCCCTGGTCGACTCGCCAACCCGCGCCGCTCGGCGGCCCGGCAGTCTGCTTCCATAGCTATGACCGCCGGATCTCGTGCCCGAGCCCAGGCCAGGGCGCGGTCTGCTGCACTCGGCCAGGTGCTGGGCCGGTTCGGTTCCGACCAGCGCTGGTACGTGCAGCCCGGGCCCCTGGGCCTGGCAGCCACGGCCGCCGGGGTGGTCCTGTTGTTGGCCGATCCGGCAGTCGTCGTGGCGGCCGTCGTCGCGGCGGCAGCAGGTTGGCTGGGGTGGCGGCGGCGGGCCGGTGACCGCATCCGGCGCCTGCGTAACGGGCAACTTCCCGAGGCGCTCGAGCGAATCGCCACCGCGGTGCGCGCCGGGGCTTCGCTACCGCAGGCGCTGGGTGCTGCGGGAGCCGCCACCTCCGCGCCCCTGGGCTCGGAGCTGGCAGGTCTGGCCGCCGAGGCCGACCACGGTGAAGCCGTGGCCGACGTCCTCGATCGCTGGGTGACTGACCACGACGATCCCAGCACCCGGCTCGCGGCCACTGCCCTGGCACTCGCTGCCGCGGTGGGCGCCGCGCCGGCTCGGGCGATCGATGGGGTGGCCGCGACGCTGCGCGAGCGCGACGAGCTCGCCGGTGAACGACGAGCGCTCGCCACCCAGGCGCGGACCAGCGCGGTCGTCCTGTCCATCGCCCCGGCGGGCTTCGCCCTCCTGCTCGGGGCCACCGACCCGGCCGCCGGGCGCTTCCTGCTGCGCACGCCCGGCGGTTGGGCCTGCCTGGTCGTCGGCCTCGGACTCGATGCGATCGGGGCCGTCTGGATGACCCGCCTGGTGCGAACGACCGAGGTCGCCGGATGACCAGCGTGCTGGCCTGGTGCGCGGGCAGCCTCGGCGCGGCTGCGGTTGCCTGCATGCTCGGCGGCCCTCCGCAGACCAAGCGTCTGCCGCCCGAGATCGCGCCCCAGCCCACCGCTGGCTCGTCACCGGTGTCGTGGGGCACGCGACGTCGATCGCTGCGCGGATGGCACGCGGTGGCGCTCGGGCTGGTCCTGGCGTTGATCGCGCCAGCGCTGGCCCCGGTCCCGCTCGCGGTGATGGTCGTGCTACCCCGGCTCGACGAGCTTCGACGCAGACGCCGCCATGTGGGCGCAGTCATCGACCAGCTACCCGACCTGGTCGACCTGCTCCGGCTGACCACCTTGGCGGGGCTACCGGTGAGTGCTGCACTGGGTACGATCAGCGACCGCCCCGGCGGAGTCGTCGGCCCTGCGGTCGCTCGGTCGGTGCGGCTGCTCGACCGTGGCGCCACCACCGCCCAGGCCCTCGCTGCTCTGGGCGAGGCCTGCGGATCGTCGGCGCGCAGCCTGATCGACGCGCTTGCCGACCACGACCGCTACGGCACCCCGCTCGGTCCCAGCCTCGAGCGGGTTGCGGTCGAGTGTCGCCTGCGGCGACGCCGACGGGCCGAGGAGGCCGCGCGACGTCTACCGGTGATGCTGCTCTTCCCCCTGATCCTCACCACTCTTCCGGCCTTCGTCCTGCTGACGATCCTGCCGATCCTGGTGGGCTCCTTCTCGACGCTCCGGCTCTGAACCCTTCCTCGACTGCTGACCCACGGAGGTCGTTGTGACTGCACGAAACCGTTTGATCCGCGCGGGGCGCCGTGCCCGACACCGGTGGGACGATCCTCGTTCCGACGCCGGGCAGACCACCGCCGAGTACGGCCTGGTGATCCTGGCCGCCGGCACGCTGGCGCTGGTGGCGATCCTCTGGGCCCGCGACTCGGGCAGCATCACCAGCCTGTTCGAGGACGTGATCGAGCACCTGACCGACGGCATTGACTGATCGATCGCGTCACCGGGACCGGGGTCAGGCCACCGTCGAACTGGCGTTGGCACTGCCGTTGATCGTGCTCCTGTTGATGGGTGTGATCCAGGCCGGGCTGCTGGTGCGCGACCAGATCCTGGTCACCCACGCCGCCCGGGAAGGGGCCCGCGCAGCGGCGGTCGACGACGACCGCGGTGCCGCCGAGCAGGCAGCACGCGCGGCCGGGCCCCTCGACCGTGACCGCTTGGTGGTCACGGGCGAGGGGCGTGGTGCCCCCGGCAGCAGAGTGCGGGTGCACGTCAGCTACCGGGCATCAATACGGCTGCCGCTGCTCGGCCAAGCCCTCGGCGACGTCGTGCTCGACGCCTCGGCGACCATGCGCGTCGAACGCTGAGAGGCGGCCGAACGGTCAGCCGGTGTGCGTCGGTTGTGCCGCGACGGGCGTGGCGGGAGGCATCAAGTCCACCGACAACCCGGCCTGGGCAGGCGGCGCTGAAGGTGCCCCGGCCGACGGCGGCCCGCTACGGCCGGGCCCCGGTGTCGACGGGATCGTGGTCGTCGTGGTGGTCGACGGGGGGTCCGTCGTCGGCGGCGTCGCGTCGACGCTGAACGAGCCACTGGTGTACATCGCGGTCCCGCCGAGGCACTGAGCGGCGATCGTCAGCGTCGCCCCGGCGAGCGCGTCGTCGGGGGGCACGGTGAGGGTCCCGGACCACGAACCGGTCTCGTCCGGTGTGGCAGCTCCCTCAGCCAGCTGGTCTGCACCGTCCAGCAACTGGAGAGCGACCGAGGCCTCTCCTCCGGGTTCACCAGGCGTGCATTCATCGCCCGAGACGGTGATCACCGTCCCTGGTGGACCATTGCCGGGTGACACGGATATGGGCAATGCAGCCTGTGCACCGGCAAGGCCGTTGGTGAACATCACCACCGCAGCTATGCCGACTGCGATGGCGCCAACCGCGCCGATACGCCGAAGACGTCTGGACATGAGTGTCCGCTCCCCTGTTCGTCCGCTCGTGCCGGCCGGACGCTAGTGCAGGTTCGTGAGCTTGTGGCTTCGGTCCGTAGTCACGTCTATGTGCCCTGGCAGAGGCCCTGTCACGACTCCGCGGCCGGCGCGCGCACCTCGATCTGCTCGCAATCGCCATCGCCACCTCGGTCGTTCTCCTCGGGCAGAACGACCGAGGCGCGTCCCTGCCGCGGGACGCTCTCGGTCTCCGCCGCCCGATAAGGGGGGCGGTCACTATCCGGCCAGACGTCGAAGTACACGACCTCTCCCCTGCCCCACCGGTAGAGGCCAGGCGTGTCCGTACCGTCGCAATCCCAGTCGCCGAGGAACAGCCGATCCCCCAGCGCGCCCAGACGGAGGCTCCGCTGCTGGCCCCCCACCTCGATGGTCAGGAACATGTCCTCGCGATCGTCGGGGCGTGGATCCAGCTCGTAAACCCCATAGGTGACGCAGCCGTCACCCTCTGGGTCGCCCGCGACGACCTGCGAGCCTGGGTCCACGGTCGGTCGCTCGGCCGTCGGGCAGTCGTCGCCCGGGCTCGACGACCCGAGGACCAGGTAGCCCAGGGCCCCGGCGACGACTACCACAAGGGCCGCCACGACGACGATCGTCGTGACCCGCGACCGACCGACAGCCGGCGGCTCGGGGACCGGAGGGCGCGGACCGAACGTGCGCGTGTCGCGGGCCGCGTCGTCGCCGCGGCCGACGGTCGGGGAGCCCGCCGGCGTCGGGATCTCCGCTGGCGTGTGCAGCGGCTCGGTGATCGCACCGGCCTGAGGAGGGGTCGGTGTCGGTGTCGGTGTCGGGGTCGTACCGTCTCCCGGGCCGTGCTCGTCCGTCGGAATGGCCGCCGTCCCCGGTAGGCGGATCTGGGCTTGGGGCAGCGCCGCCCGCAGCTCCCAGGCCAGGCGCCCAGCCGACGCGACGCGGAGGTCGGGGTCACGGGCCATCGCCTGCTCGATGACCCGTGCCAGCGGCGCCGGGACGTCGGATCGGGCGGTGAGCGAGTCGTGGCCCCCCGAGTCGGCCGCTCGTAGCACCGCCAACGGCAGCGCCGCGTCGAACGGCCGCTTGCCCGTCAGTGCCTCGTAGCAGACGACCGCGAGCGAGTAGACGTCGCTGCGAGGGTCGGGCGTCGACCCGTCGAGCAGCTCCGGCGCCAGGTAGTGCGCCGTGCCGGCGAGCGGGCCCTGGCTCCCCAGGACTGCGGTGAGGCGACCGAGCGTGCGAGCCACCCCGAAGTCGCCGAGCAGCGGCTCGCCGTCCGAGGTGAACAGGATGTTCGCCGGTTTGACGTCGACATGGAGGATGCCTCGTCGATGGGCGGAGCTCAGCGCCTCGGCGATCGGCACGGCCACCGCCACCACCTCTCCCGGCGTCAGCCGCCCCCGCTCGGCCAGCATCGCCTCGAACGAACCACCGGGCGCGAACTGCATCGCGATGGCCACGCCGTCCCCGTCGTCGATCACCTCGAGCACCCGGACGATGTGGGGATGGTCCAGCTCGGTGAGCACCATCGCCTCGCGGCGCAGCTGCGCGAGCTCGTCGGGGCTGCCCTCACCCCGGAGGCGCTTGACGGCGACGACCTGAGGGATCGGACCCGGACGCAGAGCCTCCCAGACCGTTCCCGACGACCCGGACCCAATCTGACGCCTCATCTGATAGCCGCCCAGGCCGCTCATGACCCAACATTCTCATAGTCCGCCAACCGCTACGGGTCGTAGCTCAGCGACCGAAGACGGTGCGCAACAGGCCGGTGGCCGCCCCCTTGTCCAGCGGCTCGTTACCGTTGCCGCACTTGGGCGACTGGACGCAGGACGGGCAGCCGTGCGAGCAGTCACAGGCCTCGATCACATCGAGCGTGGTGGCGAGGTGGCGATCCGCCGCCGTGAACCCCAACTCGGCGACCCCTGCCCCACCCTCGTAGCCGTCGTAGATCACGATCGCCGCGTGCCCGATGTCGGGCTGGAGGGGCGTCGACACACCACCGACGTCCCAGCGGTCACAGATGGCAAACAACGGCAGCACGCCGATCGCGGCGTGCTCCGCCGCGTGGAGGGCACCGCCCAATGCGGAACTGGCGACGTCCGCCCGGGCCAGCAACGGATCGTCCACGACATACCAGAACGCACGCGTCCGGAGCGTCGAAGGCGGTAGGTCGAGGCTCTCGCTCGCGACGACCCGGCGGGTCAGGACCTCCTTACGCTGATAGCCGGTGACCTGCTGATGGACCTCGACGCTGCCGAGACCGACCTCGATGCCCGCTGCCGCCGGCCCGATGCGACGCCGCTGGTGGCAGCTCAGCACCCGTATGTCGAGGCCGGTGCGCGCCACGGTGTAGGTCGAGCCGTCGTCGGGCTCGACCCAGGCAACCCGCGCGTCGAGGTCGAGCTCGACGACGCGCCAGGTGCGGCCGGCGTGGAGGTAGACCGCGCCGGGGTGGACCTGTTCGCACGCTCGGGCACGCTCTACAGTGCCGACCGCCTCGCCGTCGAGCGTGCGGATCCGTACCTCGGTGCCCGACCCGACCCGCAAGCTGACGCCGTGCGACGGCCATCCGCCACCGCAGTAGAGGGCCAGCGGGCCCCACCGCCGGGACCGGCCCTGGACGACCACCTGGTCGGCGAGCGCCAACCGGCACACCACCTCGTCGAGCAAGGCGCCCCAGTAGCGATGGTCGGCATGGGACAGAGGCTGCTCGTGCGCGGCGCATGTCAGGTGGCGGTCGGCGACCGACGGGTTGGCCGGGTTGATCACGGCTGGCTCCGGGGGCCGGCTGAGCAGCTCGAGCGGATGCGCGGCGAACCACTGGTCGAGCTGGTCGTCGCCGCTGATCAGCATCGCGGCCGACGGCTGCCCGGCTCGCCCCGAGCGCCCCGCCTGCTGCCAGAACGAGGCCACCGTGCCGGGGAACCCGTCGAGGACCACGGCGTCGAGACCCACGAGATCGACGCCCAGCTCGAGGGCGTTGGTCGCGACCACTCCGTCGAGCTGGCCGGCGAACAACTCCTCCTCGACCTCGCGGCGCTGCGCGGCAAGGAAGCCCCCGCGGTAGGGCTTGACCCGGTCGACCAGGCCGGCCGGGAGGCGGCGGCGGACGTCGGCTGCGACCAGCTCGGTCATCCGGCGGCTGCGGCAGAACGCCAGGGTGCGGTGACCGGACTCGACCAGCTCGGACATCACCGATGCCGTGGTGTCGTGGCTGCTACGCCGGGGGTTCCAGACCGCCACGAGCTTCTCGCCCCGGGGTGACCCGTCGTCGAGGACCTCGGCCACCGGGAGCCCGCACAACGCCGAGGCCAGGCGCCCCGGGTCGCCGATCGTCGCCGAGCAGCAGACGAACACGGGATCGGCGCCGTAGCGGTGGGCCAGGCGACGCAACCGGCGGACCACGTGGGCCACGTGGCTGCCGAAGATTCCCCGGAACACGTGCAGCTCGTCGAGCACGACGTAGCGCAGGCGGGACAGGAAGGTCGCCCAACGGTTGTGGTTCGGCAGCAACCCGCTGTGGAGCATCTCGGGGTTGGTCAGCACGGTGGTCGCCCGACGGCGGATCAACGCGCGCTCCTCGGTGCCTGCGTCACCGTCGTAGGCACCGGCGACCACCCCCGGGAAGCCCCACCCGGTCAGCGCCCGCAGCTGGTCATGGGCCAGGGCCTTGGTCGGGAAGATCAGCAGCGACGTGCCCGAGCGGACCGGGTTGGCCGCCGCCTCGGCCAGCGGGACCTGGTAGCAGAGTGACTTGCCCGATGCTGTGCCCGTCGCCACCACCACCGATCGACCGGCCCGCGCCATGTCGATCGCCTGGGCCTGATGGGACCACAGCGCGAGGCCCTCCAGACGCTGCGCCACCGGAGGCGGGAGCGAACGGGCCAACGTCCCGAACGTGGCCGGCCGGGCGGGCAGGCGCCGAGCGAAGACCGGCGCCAGCGCATCGGTCGTCTCGACTGCGTCCCAAAGATCCGGGAGGGATGCGATGTCGACCGTCGCCGCCATAGGTGCACCCAAGACTACGCAGCTGGAATTTCAAGTATGTAGCCACGATCGGCCACGGGTGGACGGCCTGGCCATTGGGCATGATCACCACCCAGATCCGGAGGCGATAGGGTCAGCGGCGCAATGCAGCTCCGCACGGAAGTGTCATCCCTCGACGGCTGGACCGTCGTCAGCGTCTTCGGTGAGCTCGACGTCGCCAGCGCACCTGAGCTGCGCGAGCAGGTCATCGAGCTGGTCTCCGGGGGCGCGCATCTCTTGGTGCTCGACCTCGAAGGGCTCGATTTCCTCGACTCGACGGGCCTCGGCGCGATCATCAGCGCGCTCAAGCGGGCCCGCACCAACGGCGGCGACCTCCGGCTGGTCTGCACCCAGAGTCGCATCCGTCGGCTGTTCGAGATCACTGCGCTGGACAAGGCGTTCCCACTCTTCCCATCCCTCGACGCCGCTATCCAGGAGTGAGGCCGTGGCGGTCGTCGCGCTGGAGATACCAGCTCGGCCGGCCTACTTGTCACTCGTGCGACTGGTGGTCGACGCCGCGGTGGGCTCACTGGCTCCCGGCCTCGGTGGTGCCCGGCTCGACGACCTGAAGCTCGCGGTCACCGAGGCCTGCTCCAATGCGATCGAGGCCAACCAGTCGGCGTGGTCAGATGCACCGGTCGTGCTGCGCTGCGAACTCGACGACACGACGGTGACCGTCGAGGTCGCCGACCGAGGTGGCGGCTTCGACCCCCACGGCATCACCAGCCTCCCCTCCGCGACCGACCCCACGCGGCTGCGCTACGAGAGTGGTCTCGGCATCCCGCTGATGAAGACGCTGACCGACGAGATCGTCTTCGTGCCGGGTCCCGATGGGACCACGGTGCGTCTCACCGTCTACCGTCCCGAGGCGACGTAGGCGCCATGTCCCGTCGAGATCGACCATGAGCGACGACCCGAAGGTCCTCCCGAAGCCCGACGCCCTGCTGGCGCTGCACGATGTCACCGCCGAGCTGTTCGCCCGGCTACGCGACTGGTTCGACGTCCCCGACTCGGTGTCGCTCAACCTCTCGGGCATCGACACCGCGGTGAGCGAGCTGGGCGACCCGGTGATGGTGGCGGCGCTGGCGATGCGCAAGCTGCAGGCCCTGCACCTCCTGTCGACACCCGGGGTCCGCACCACCACCGACGTCGTGGTCACCATCGTGCAGGATCTCGAGCGCGCATTGATCCAGGCGCCGTACTCGCGGCTGCGGGTCCGCGCCGAGGCCACCGACTGGGATGCCGAGCTGGCCGCGCTGGAGGACGGGGCCCTGATCGAGGACGAGGACGCCCCGCCCGACGATCCCGCTGCGGCCGACCCCGAAGTCGAGCGGTTCCGCATGCTGCATGCGCAACTGCACCGGGCCGCTCGGGCGGTCCTCGATGCATCCGAGGGACGCATCCGCATCTTCGAGTGAGCGAGCAGCCGGCCGGGGCCATTGTCCGCCCGGGCGGTGAGCACGTCGATGTTGCGCACCCACCGCCCAATACCCGCGAGCCCAGGCGACGGTGAGGTTCCGCCGCAGGTCTCTTCAGGTCATCGACTCGCCGGCTGCCTCGGGCGCCGTCGTGGTCGTCGTCGCGGCCTCGATCTCGCAGTTCTCACCCACGTACGTGCCGACGCGGTCATAGGCCGGCGCGTTCGCGGTCGCCTGGGTGTTCAACTCGCGCATCGCGGCGGGGTCGTCGATGTCGACCTGGCCGGTCATCAACGGCTCGAGCGAGTCCAGGATCAGCTGCCAGTCGGCGGCGATCTCGTCTGGGGCGTCGAGGCTCCTGGCTCCGGCGTAGACGTCTTGCATGGCGGGGCTCGTGGGGTCGCTGGCCCCGGCCGACACGAACTGGTCGTAGAGCGCCTGGGCGCCGGAGCAGAACACCTCGACGGTGTCGTCGGGCTCGCTCTCGGTGGTCCCGGAGGCCTCGGCGGATCCGCCGTCACCACTGCAGGCAGCCACGAGCATCAGGGCCCCTGCAAGGACGGAAGACGTCGTTGTCGTTGTCGTCGTCTTGCGGAAAGGCAACATGGATCTCCTTCGATCAGGGAGGCAACGTCTGTCCCGGATGCCCGCTCTCCGACACAAGCGAGCGACCATAGTCACCGCGCGACCGCGAAAGGTGAGGTTCCGGGCACAGATCCTGCCCGTTGTCGACCGACCTGTAGCATCGAGCGACAATGGCCGGTCGCCTGGTCACACGCGCCCAATCACGAGTTCCCGCGCGCATCGCGCGGCTTGCGGCCGCGGCTATCCCCGCCGACGAGGAACCATTCCAGATCGGTCTGGTCGGGCCAGGCGGCAGCGGCAGCACCGAGGTGCTCGCAGCGATCGCCGACCGCCTCGGTGACCACGTCGACACGGTGGTACGGGTCGTCGGGCGGCGACTGGAACAAGAGCACCCGTTCGGCGCCCTGAGCGACCTCGTCGAAGGTGAGGACTCGCCGGACACCAGCGCTGCCGAGCGGCGCTGGCGCGACCTCCTGCTCGCACGGCTGCCGAAGGGCGACGCGGTCCTGCTGGTCGACGAGGCCCAGTGGCTGGATCCGCCCTCCCTGCGGGTCCTGGTCGGGGTGGCCGAACGGGCCGCAGACCGGCAGGTCACCGTCGTTGCCGCCCATCGGCCCTGTGCCGGCGACCCGCAGCTCGCCGCTCTTGACGCAGCGCTGTCGCGTCAACAGCCGCTCATCTGGCTCGGCCCACTCGACGAGGCCGACGTGGCGGAACGGGCGGCACTGGTCCTCGGCACGACCGTCGACGCCGCAATGGTCGAGACCGTCCACGAGCAGACCGCAGGCGTACAGGGGCTGGTCGACCACATGGTGCTCGCCGGGGTGATACCGGCGCAGGACAGCTCGCCTCCGGGCGTGGGGGCGTCCTCGGCAGCCGCGCTGCCTGCGGCGATGATCGAGGCCGTGCGGGCCGAGGTCGACCAGCTGCCCGAAGCCACGCGCACCGTGCTGGCCGCCCTGAGCGCCGGCGCCGAGCTGGACGACGAACTGCTCGGTTCGGTCACCGAGCTCGCCGCGCACGAGCTGGGCGACGCGGTCGAGCAGCTGCGCGCCGCGGGTCTGGTCGTGGCCGACAGCGACGACGTGGTCCCGGTGGTGGCGGCTGCGGTCCACGAG
>JBOGHK010000017.1:0-25548 GCA_050744325.1 Acidimicrobiales bacterium | reverse complement strand
CGTCTCGGGTCTGGGTGGCGCCTGGGGACTGGTCGGCTGATCGGCGCTCGGGCTGTTGGGCGTCGGTGTCATGCCGGTGGTGGTGTCCATGGGTTGCGCGGTGTCTGCCTGCTGGGGGACGGCGGGGAAGATGCCGGCGACGATCTGACGACGGTTGTTGACGTCGGTCCCCAGGGTTCGGGTTGTGCTACGGATCTCGATGGGAGTGAAGGTGCCATTGGCACTACCGGTGAGCAGGAACCCTCGGGCGTCGCTGCCGTTGACGATGTCGTTGCCCCCGCTGCCCACGATCTGGCGGCGGTTGTTGATCCCGAGGGCCAGGGTGTAGCGGGCGCCGGGGGCGCTGAAGCTCTCGAAGCGGGCGTGAGGGCGACTGCGCAGCACGAACCCGCGGATGCTGTTGCTGTCCCCATGGACGCCGACAATGTCGCCGTGGTCGTTGATGTCGCTGACCGAAGTGGCGGTGGCGCCGGGCACCTCGATGACCCTGAACCGTCCACGGTGCCAGCGAAAGCCGTGGAAGTTGCCTTCGTTGTCGAGGTATTCACCGACCACGACACCGGCGTTGTTGATCCCCAGGGCCTGGGTGTAGACGGCGCCGGGCATCTCGATGGTGGTGAACCGTCCCCGGTCGAACAAGAAGCCCTTGCTACCGGGGTCACCAGCCAGCGGGCCTTGGGGGTTGTAGGAACCAACGACTTGGCCGCGGTCGTTGACCTTGTAGGCCTCGGTACCCCCAGCGCCGGGAACGTCGATCCGTACGTAGCGGCCCCACCGGTTGCGCAGGAACCCGTGGTCGCGGCCGTCGGCGTCCTTGTACTTGCCGACGATCTCGCCACGGTCATTGATCCCAGCGGTCACAGTCGATGTCGCACCGGGGAAGGCGACTGTTCGGACGCGGCCCCGCTCGAGCACATAGCCAACAGACTCTTGGTCGCTGTCGTCGTCTGCGCTTGCAGCACCCGACGGCGCCAACGTCAGCACCCCGATCACGGCAACAGCGGCGGCCAAGAGCCGCAGTCGGTGGCGAACGCAATTGCGTTGTGTAAAAGCCATCGTCTCGTCCTTCCCGAGCATCTGTGTCTGGCAACGAGTTCGGAGCCAACGAGGTCTCTGGATTAGCGGTGGTGCGGTCAATGGACAGGCGCGGCATCCTGGTCCCCATGTGCCGGAACATCACCACGTTGCGGGGGCTCGAACCGCAGGCGACCGCCGAGGAGATCCAGGCCGCAGCGCGGCAGTACGTGCGCAAGGTCAGCGGCGTCCAGTCGACGTCGGCGCGCACCGAGGATGCGTTCGAGCGTGCGGTGCACGCCGTCGCCGCCGCCACGACCGAGTTGATCGCCCACCTGCCGCCCCGCCAGCAGCCGCCGCCCACGCTTCCCCCGCTCCGCCGGATCGCAGCGCGCTCCGCCTAGTCTCCCGCGGTCATCCCCCCTCTTGATCCGTTCCGTGTACGGGACATGGCGAGGACCGCCGGGATCCCCGTAGCGAGAACCAGCTCTCAGGCGACGGGCGCCAAGCTGGCGCCCAGCGAGGCCAGGACCACGCCGGCGGCGTTCCTGCCGGATGCGCCCCAGATGCCGGCTCCCGGGAACGTGTCGGCGCCGGTCAGGTACAGCCCCTTGACCGGCGTCCGGTAGCGCGACCGCTCCGGGTCCCGACCCCGCAACACGGCGACCGGACCACCGGGGAAGGTCGGTCCGTAGCCTCGCACGAGGCCGAGCTCACGCTCGTAGTCGAGAGGCGTCATCACCCGCCAGCGGCGCACCCGCTCGACCGTCCCAGGTTCCCCCACCTCGTCGAGGAAGCCCAACCAGCGCTCAGGCTCCGCGCTCTGTTCCCAACCACCGTCGAGTGCGTAGGGCGTCCACAGCACCTCCAGGCTGACGACATGGTCCGGTGGAGCGCTCCCATCCGTGGCTACCCGGAGGCTGGGGTCGAGTGCGGAGGGGACCCCCAGCAGGAGCGCCGGCCGCCGGGCAACCCGCCCCGGGCCCAGCTCCCAATGGTTCCGCTCCAGGCTGTCGACGCCGGGGTGGACCACCGCAGTCGCCACCTCCGGCTCGGAGACGCCGAGCTTCTCTAACACCCCGTCGGAGACTCGCACCCGAGGTGGTGGCCCGGCGACCACCGCATCGAGCTTGGATTCGTAACCGTCCCGCACCCGGGTCGCCTGCCAGCGAGCGACCATGTCGTGAGCGATCGGCGGTGGGCTCCGCAGCCACGACACGATCGCCCGGCGTGCGTCGCATGCGATCACCACGCCCGCCGCCTCGATCTCCTCCCCGTCCGCCAGCAGGACGCTCCGCACCCGGTCCCCTTCGGCCAGCACCGCCTCGACCCTGGCACTGGTACGGATCGACCCACCCGTAGCTTCGAACGCCGACCGCAGGGCCATCGGCACCATGCCACTCCCCCCGGCTGGGCGTCCCACCCGGGCCACGTGCCGCATGGCGTAGCCCAGCGCCGCCAGCCCGGTGCGCCGCGAGCTCGGCGGCAGGCCCCAGATCGCCGGCCCGGTGACGCAGGCCGCAGCCACCAGGTCCTCGTCCGGGAACAGCGAACGGAGCACCGAGACGGCCGACTGGCGACTCCATGCCATCAGGGTCCTGGCCCCCTTGGCGCGCCGCCGCAGCAGCTTGCGCACGATCGCTCCCTTGGTCGGCACTACGTTGGCCAACTCCAGCGCGAGCTCGGCGGCTGGTCGGGCGATGCGCAGGTACCGGGCGTAGGCATCGGCCGAGGCGGGGTGGGTCAGCGAGAGGGCCTCTTGCGTGCGGGCCGGGTCGGCGAACTGGACCACCGGCGTTCCCGCGTCCCAGCCCACGGCGACGAGGCACGGATCCGGTTCCAGGTACCGGAGGCCGTGCTCCGCCAGCCCGAGCTCGTCCATCACCGGGGTGGTGCCGAACATGACGTGGTCACAGCTGCACAGGTTGACGCGGGCACCGATGGCGTCCACCGTGCTCGCACAGCCGCCGACCTCGGCCCGTGCCTCGAGCACGACGACCCGCAGGCCGGCACGCGCGAGGTAGGCCGCGCAGACCAGGCCGTTGTGGCCCGCGCCGACGACGACGACGTCGACCTGCTCGCTCACGGAGCCCCGACCGCCGCCGGCCCGGTGCTGTCGACGCACGTGATGGCTGCCACCGGCCCTGCCTCCCCATACCCCAGGTCGAACGTGCAGAACGTGTCCGCTGGTCCGCGAACCGCCATGAGTAGCACGTCCGACGACGACGGAGAGCGCGACATGCGATGCATCTGGCTCACGTTCGCCCTTTCGTCCGCGCTGAACCGTCACCAGCTATGACGCACACCTCTGACGTCTGGTTCGGGCGAATCGCGACATCCCGGCTGGATCTCACCGAGCCTCGCCGTGCCGTCACTCCTCGTGGCAGTCAGCCGTCGAGAGGCCAGCCCCAGCAGTCGGACCCACTACACCGCGGGGGCGACCTCGCTGGCGATCAGGCGCAAGTGGTCGAGGTCGGCGAGGTCGAGCACCTGGAGGTAGATCCGCTGGGCGCCGGCCTCGGCGAAGGCACCGATCCGGTCCACGACCTCGGGGACCGTTCCCGCCACCCCACTCTCGCGTAGCTCGCCAGCGTCGCGGCCGATCACCTTGGCCCGGCGCTCGTAGGTGGCCTCGTCCTGGCCGACGCACACCACGACCGCAGCGGACCAGGTCATGGACCCCGGATCACGACCGGCCCGTTCGCACGCCGCGGCCACCTTCGAGATCTGCTTGGCGAAGTCCTCGACCGAGCCGAACGGGGTGTTGAACTCGTCGGCGTAGCGCGCCGCGAGCTGTGGGGTGCGGGTCGACCCCCAGCCACCGACGATCACCGGGGGCCGCGGCGTCTGGGTCGGCTTGGGCCGAGCCGGTGAATCGGTCACCTGGTAATAGGTCCCGTCGTAGGAGTAGCGCTCGCCTTCTGGCGTGGCCCACAGTCCGGTGACGATGGCGAGCTGCTCCTCCAGGCGATCGAACCGTTCACGGGTGCCGGGGAACGGGATGCCGTAGGCCTTGTGCTCGTCGTCGAACCATCCGGCGCCCAACCCGAGCTCGATGCGGCCACCCGACATCTGGTCGACCTCGGCTACGGAGATCGCCAGCGGCCCAGGAAGGCGAAAGGTGGCTGACGTGACCAGGGTCCCGAGCCGGATGCGTTCGGTCTCCCGGGCGAGCCCGGCCAGCGTGACCCACGAGTCCGTCGGCCCGGGCAGACCGGTGACGTCGCCCATGTGCAGGTAATGGTCCGACCGGAAGTAGGCGTCGAACCCAAGGGCCTCGGCCTCGCGAGCCACCGCGAGTTGGTCGTCGTAGGTCGCGCCCTGTTGGGGCTCGGTGAAGATGCGCAGCGTGACGGGCATAGCCCCGGACGCTACCCAGCAATCCACCTTCTGGTCGCGCCGGGCGCGTGATCACGCAGCCTGCGCGACCAGAACGGCTACTCGACGTCCCAGGTGGCTCCCGAGCGCAGCAGCGTCTCGAGATCGCCGGGACCACGGGAGTGGTGCGCGTCAGCGATCTGCTGATTGACGGCCTCGCCGTACTCCTGGCGATGGACGGCCCGGAACACCCCGATAGGTGTCGGCTCGAGCGGCCCGCGGGCGAGCCGCGACAGCATGAACGCGACCGCGGCGTTACCCCGCTTCTCGTCGTGGACCAACAGCGCATCCTCGCCCACGTCGGCGACGTCGACGAGCACCGCGCCCCGCTGTGGATCGAGCATCACGCCCTTGGCGCCGTCCTCGCCGAAGCGGATCGGCTCGCCATGGCGGAGCGGGATCAGCTGGTCCTCGCGCTGCTCCTTGCTGGTGATGGCCGAGAACGCCCCGTCGTTGAACACGTTGCAGTTCTGGTAGATCTCGACCAGGCCGGAGCCCCGGTGCTCGAAGGCCCGCTGGAAGACCTCCATCATGTGCTTGCGGTCCATGTCGTGGGTCCGCGCCACGAACGACGCCTCGGCCCCGAGAGCGACCGACACCGGGTTGAACGGGTGGTCGAGGCTGCCGAACGGCGTCGACTTGGTGACCTTGCCGACCTCGCTGGTCGGCGAGTACTGGCCCTTGGTCAACCCGTAGATCTGGTTGTTGAACAACAGGATCGTGATGTTGACGTTGCGGCGCAGCGCGTGGATCAGGTGGTTGCCACCGATCGACAGCGCATCGCCGTCGCCGGAGACCACCCAGACGTGCAGGTCCGGCCGGGCGAGTGCCAGACCGGTGGCGATCGCGGGCGCCCGGCCGTGGATGGTGTGCATCCCGTAGGTGTTCATGTAGTACGGAAAGCGAGCAGCACAGCCGATGCCGGACACGAACACGACGTCCTCGCGACGGATCCCCAGGTCGGGCATCAACAGCTGGACAGCAGCGAGGATCGAGTAGTCACCGCAGCCGGGGCACCAGCGGACCTCCTGGTCGCTGGTCCAATCCTTGCGCGTGGTGACCGGGATCAGGGTTTCGCTCACAGCAGGCCTCCGAGGTGATCGAGGATGGCCTGTTCCAACTCGCCCGCAGTGAACGGCAGGCCACGCACCTTGCTCACCGTCTTCGCATCGACCAGGAACTCGGCCCGCAGCTGATGCGACAGCTGCCCGAGGTTCAACTCAGGGACCAGGACCTTCGGATAGCGCTTCAGCACGTCGCCGAGATTCCGCGGGAACGGGTTCAGGTGGATCACGTGGGTCGCAGCCACCTTGTGGCCCTGCTCGCGCACGCGGGCGACAGCGCCGTCGATGGCGCCCCAGGTGGAGCCCCATCCGACAACCAGCAACTCGGCGTCGTCGCCGTCGCCGGTGACCACCATGTCGGGGATGTGGTCGGCGATGCCGGCCACCTTCGCGGCCCGGATCTGAACCATCAGCTCGTGGTTGGCGGGCTCGTAGCTGACGTTGCCCGAACCCTCCTCCTTCTCCAGGCCACCGATGCGATGCATGAGGTCGGGCGTGCCGGGCAGCGCCCAGGGCCGTGCCAGCGTCTCGGGGTCGCGCAGGTAGGGCCAGAACGTCTCGTTGCCCTTGTCGTCGGTGTGGTTGGGCTTGGTGGCGAAGCTGACCTCGATCGGCGCGAGATCGGCGACGTCGGGCAGCCGCCACGGCTCGGAGCCATTGGCCAGGTAACCGTCGGACAGCAGGATGACCGGCGTGCGCCACGTCAACGCGATGCGTGCCGCCTCGATCGCCACCTCGAAGCACTGGCTGGGGCTGCGCGGCGCGACGACCGGCAGCGGGGCCTCGCCGTGACGCCCGTACAGCGCCAGCAGCAGATCGGCCTGCTCGGTCTTGGTCGGCAGGCCGGTCGACGGCCCGCCCCGCTGGATGTCGATCACCAGCAGCGGCAGCTCGAGGTTCACCGCCAGGCCCAGGGTCTCGGCCTTGAGGGCCATGCCCGGCCCACTGGTGGTGGTGACACCGAGGTGCCCGCCGTAGGCCGCCCCCAGCGCGGCGCCGATGCCGGCGATCTCGTCCTCGGCCTGGAAGGTCCGCACGCCGAAGTTCTTGTGCTTGGAGAGCTCGTGGAGGATGTCGCTGGCCGGCGTGATCGGGTAGGACCCGAGGAACAGCGGCAGGCCCGACAGCTGGCTCGCGGCGACCAGGCCCCAGGCCAGCGCGGTGTTGCCGTTGATGTTGGTGTATGTGCCCGACGGCAGGTGGGCCGGCTTGACCTCGTAGGCGTGGTCGAACAGCTCGGCCGTCTCGCCGAAGGCGTGCCCGGCCTTGAAGGCCGCGATGTTGGCCTCCATGACCTTCTCGTTCTTCGCGAACCGCTTCTCGATCCAGTCGAGGGTCTTGCCCACCGGCCGCGTGTACATCCACGAGACCAGCCCCAATGCGAAGAAGTTCTTGGACCGGTCGGCGTCGCGGGGCTTGACCCCGAGCGGCTGCACCGCCCCCCGGGTCAGGCTGGTCATCGGCACTTCGTAGACCGTGTAGCCGTCGAGGCTGCCGTCCTCGAGCGGGCTGTTGCCGTAGCCGGCCTTGGTCAGGCTGCGATCGTCGAAGGCGTCGACGTTGACGATGATCGTGGCCCCGTTGGCGATGCGGCCGACCTGGCTGCGCAACGCAGCCGGGTTCATGGCGACCAACACCGTCGGTGCGTCGCCCGGCGTGGTGATGTCGTGGTCGGAGATGTGGACCTGGAACGCCGACACGCCAGCCAACGTGCCGGCCGGCGCCCGGATCTCGGCCGGGAAGTCGGGCAGAGTCGCGAGGTCGTTGCCGTAGATCGCGCTGGACGTGGTGAATCGGTCACCTGTCAGCTGCATGCCGTCGCCGGAATCACCCGCGAATCTGATGACGACGCGATGGACGGTCTCGACAGATCTCGCCCGCTTAGCTGTGTCGGACACGGCGCCCCCTTTGGCGCACTCGGTGGTCACATCGACCTTATCCCTGCGTGACGCGCGACGTGCGTCATCCTGACCTGCCTTTCGTCACCACACCGCATATTGGATTGCTCGTTTTGCCACTTATGCGATCGTGATCGACGTATCTAGATAGACGTCTTGAATGGCATTGAGCAATTCGGCACCTTCGCTCATCTGGCGCTGGAATGCCTTCCGGCCCGAGATCAGGCCGATTCCCCCGGCCCGCTTGTTGATCACCGCGGTGCGGACGGCCTCGGCCAGGTCGGACGCTCCCTTGGACTCGCCGCCGCTGTTGATCAGCCCGATGCGTCCCATGTAGTTGTTCGCGACCTGCCAGCGGCAGAGATCGACCGGATGGTCGGTGGTCAACGAGTCGTAGACCAGCGGACTGGTCTTGCCGAAGCCCAGCGCCGTGTAACCACCGTTGTTGGTCGGCAGCTTCTGCTTGATGATGTCGGCCTCGATGGTCACACCCAGGTGGTTGGCCTGCGCCGTGAGGTCGGCGGCGTTGTGGTAGTCGACCCCGTCCTTCTTGAACGCGCTGTTGCGGAGGTAGCACCACAGGACCGTGAACATGCCGAGCTCGTGGGCCTGGGCGAAGGCCTCGGCAACCTCCTGCAGCTGCCGGGTGGCCTCGTCGGAGCCGAAGTAGATCGTGGCACCAACGCCCGCCGCGCCCAGGTCGAAGGCCTGCTCGACCGACCCGAACATCACCTGGTCGAACTTGTTCGGGTAGGTGAGCAGCTCGTTGTGGTTGAGCTTCGCGATGAACGGGATGCGGTGCGCGTAGCGGCGCGACACGGCGCCCAGCACACCGAAGGTGCTCGCCACGCCGTTGCAGCCGCCGGCGAGGGCGAGCTCGACGATGTTCGCAGGGTCGAAGTACTGGGGGTTGGGGGCGAAGCTGGCGGCTGCCGAGTGCTCGATCCCCTGGTCGACCGGCAGGATCGACACGTAGCCGGTGCCGCCCAGCCGGCCGTGGTCGAACAGCGACTGGAGGTTGCGCAGCACCTGGGGCGAGCGGTCGGTCGCGGCGAGCACCCGGTCGACGTAGTCGGGGCCAGGCAGGCTCAGGTCGTCGCGGGGGATCCCCTTGGCCTCGTGGGTGAGGAGGCTCTCCGCCTCGGCGCCGAGCAGGCTCTGGATGTCCACGTCCACACTCCTGAGTTCAGGTCGCGGTCTCGCTCCGTCGATCCGTCCGTTCCACGCTACTGGCCGCTCGGCAACCTTCGCCCACCGTCAGGGCCGGGATGGGCTAGGGCTCGAGGGCGGCGCGCACCAGCGCGAGGATGTGCTCGAGCCACGCTTCGAGCTCGTACTCCCCCAACGGGTCGTGTCCGAGCAGGCCACGGAGGAAGTGGACCTCGCCGAAGTAGTTGAGGATCGCTCCGTAGAAGCTGATGATCAGCTGTTCGGAGTCCTGCTTGCGGAAGCGACCCGCCCCCATCTCGTTCTCGAAGTGGTTGACCGCCCGTTGGAACCAGGGGCGCAGGGCCTCACCGAGGTCGAAGCCGAGGTGGTCGTTGGCCGCGGCCAACGACTCGCGACGGATGAGCCGGACGAAGTCGGGGTTCTCGGCGAACCAGTAGACGACCGCCCGCAGCGCCTTCTCGACATGGGTCACCCCGCCGTCCCGGGGGCCGGCGACGGCCTCCTCGACCCGGTCGGCCCAGTCGGTCAGCGCCCGTTCGAACACCGCCTGGTAGATCGCCTCTTTGGACGGGAAGTGGTGCAGCAGGCTGGCACGGCGGATCCCCACGCCGGCGGCGATGTCGTTGAGCGACGTGCCGTCGTAGCCGGCGTCGGCGAAGCAGCGGCGCGCCTCGACGAGGATTGCCTCGCGCGTCGAGCCAGCTTCACCCTCGTAGGCCACCGCCAGGCAGGGTACTGGCCTGTGCCGACTGTGCCGCGGAGTTACGCGACCCGCCTCCGCTGGTCGTCGAGCGTTGCCTACCTACCGGTCGGTAGGTAGCCTGCTTGGATGTTGTTGCGGCTTCTCCTCTCCCTAGCCGCGGGCTTCGCACTCAGCCAGGTTGCCTCGTATGTCACCACCATCTACCTGCACCGCACCCTGGCGCACCGGTCGGTCCGCCTCTCCCCCAGCCTGACGTTCGCCGCCCGGGTCGTGGTGTGGACGACCACGGGGCTGCGACCCCGCGAGTGGGCGGCGGTACATCGCCGGCACCACGCGTTCACCGACACCGATGGCGACCCCCATTCGCCAAGGCTGCTGGGTTGGTTGCGGGTGCAGCTGAGCAATGCCGCCCTTTACCGCCGCGCTGCCCGCGACGGCGAGACCGTGTCCCGCTACGCCCGTGACATCCCGCGCGACGGGTGGGACCGGGTGCTGTTCGACCGTTCGTGGCTCGGACTTGGCATCGGGATCACCCTGCTCATCGTGGTGCTCGGCCCGGTCTGGGGCATCGTCGCCGCGCTGTGGCACACGGTCTGTTATCTGTCGCTGAACGCCGCCGTGAACTCGCTGGGCCACACGTTCGGTCGTCAGCCCAACGACAACTCGGCCACCAACCTGCAGTGGCTGGCGTGGCTGACCGGCGGCGAGGGCCTGCACAACAACCACCATGCCGCGCCGACCACCGCCAAGCTCGCGTTCCGCTCCCGCGAGATCGATCCTGCCTGGCCGGTCATCCGGAGCCTGCGGCGACTCGGCTGGGCCACGGTGCGTCACGAGCATCCGCCCGACCGCTCGGACAGGGCCCCCGCGCAGGCGGCCTGACCTCGCTGGCTACCTTGGGGCGATGGACATCGTGGCCGCCCTGTTCATCGAGGGGATCGACCTGAGCACCGCCTTCCCTGGCGGGCCGACCCGCATCGACCTGTCCGGAGTCCATTTCTCCGCGGCCGCCCCGTCGCCGCCTCCGGTCACGGTCACGCCGCATCTCGTGGTGCTGGTCCGGTGCCCGGACGACGAGGACGGAAACGGCGTGCTCGAGGTGGTCTTCCGACGCGACGGCGAACAGATCGCCCGCAACGTGCAACCTCTCCAGGTCGAGCCGGGTAAGTTCACCTACCGCTTGGTGCGAGCCGAGCTCGAGCTGCCGGACTATGCCACCGTCGAGGCGCACTGCCGAGTCGGGACGGGCCCCGCGACGGTCGTCCCGTACACCCTGGTCGCACGTCCAACCGACGAAGGGTCGGGGTAGTAAGGCAAGGACGACGAGGAGGCGGAGCCGATGGTGGTTGTGGGAGTGTCCGAGCATCCCGAACCGGTCGAGGCGACCGCCGAGGCCATCGGCCGGGTGCTGGACGGCCAGGAGGGTGATCCCGACCTCGCGGTGCTGTTCGTCAGCGCCCATCACCGCGACGCCGTCACCGACATCGCCACGACCGTCCGTGCCGCGCTGTCGCCTGGTCGGTTGATCGGCGTCACCGCCGCCGGCGTGGTCGGTGGCGGCCGCGAGGTCGAGGACGGCCCGGCGCTGGTCTTGTGGGCGGCGCGCCTCGGGGTCGTGCCCGAGCCCGTCCGGCTGACGGCCCGGGCGACGGCGACCGGAGCGGCCGTGCAAGGCCTGCCGCGGCCGCCCAGGCCCGGGTCGGACCATCCCGCCGCCGGCGACGAGCCGGCCGACGGTCGCACGATGGTGCTCCTCGCCGACCCGTTCTCGCTGCCGGTGGCCGACATCCTCGACGTGCTGGCGGCGACCCCGCAGTCACTGCGGGTCGTCGGCGGGCTGGCCGCCGCTGGCGTCGCCCCGGGCGGCAATCGCCTCGTGCTGGACGGTGAGGTGTTCACCGATGGAGCGGTGGGCGTCCTGCTGCAGGACGGGCTCGGCGACGAGGGCGTGGACACCGGCCAGGGTGCCGGCAAGGGCGGCTACGACGTCGTGGTCTCACAGGGTTGCCGGCCCATCGGGTCGCCGATGATCGTCACCCGGGCCGACAACTCGCAGGTCCTCGAGCTGGCGGGCCAGCCTGCGGTCGCGCGGCTGTCCCAGGTGGCGAGCCAGGCGGCTCCTGAGGAGCGTGCACTGCTCGCCGATGGCGTCCATCTGGGCATCGTCGCCGACGAGCACCAGGAGTCCTTCGAGCGGGGTGACTTCCTGGTACGCAACGTGCTCGGTGCCGACCGCAGCAGTGGCGCCCTGCTGGTGGGAACCTCGGTCGATGTCGGTACCACGGTCCAGTTCCACATCCGGGACGCGGCCACCGCCGACGAGGACCTCCGGGCGCTGCTGGCCGGCCATCGAGCCGACGGCGCTCTGGTGTTCACCTGCAACGGGCGCGGTCGCCAGCTGTTCGGCCAGCCTCACCACGACGCCCGACTCGTCGCCGACATCACCACCGACGGCGCCGTGGCCGGCATGTTCTGCGCCGGCGAGGTCGGCCCGGTCGGCCCCCGCAGCTTCCTCCACGGCTTCACCGCCAGCGTCCTGTTGGTCCACGGGTAGCGCCCTCTCGCGCAGCGCACACAGGCCTGTATCAGGGACCGCGGGGGGCGCGGTGCCGGGCAGTAGGGTGGACCGCGCATGACCGCTGACCCTGTCCTCCAGCAGCGCGCCATCAACGTCATCCGCGGTCTCGCCATGGACGCACCGCAGGCCGCGAACAGCGGTCATCCCGGCACCGCGATGGCCCTCGCACCGCTGGCCCACGTCCTGTGGACGCGGATCATGCGGTACGACCCCGCAGCGCCCCAGTGGCCCGACCGCGACCGGTTCGTCCTTTCCGCCGGGCACGCGTCGATCCTGCTCTACTCCATGCTCTACCTCACGGGCTATGGCCTCACCCTGGAGGACCTGAAGTCTTTTCGGCAGTGGGGGTCGCTCACGCCCGGCCATCCCGAGGCCCGGCACACCACGGGGGTCGAGGTCACCACCGGTCCACTCGGCCAGGGGTTCGCCAACGGCGCCGGGATGGGCGCCGCCGAGGCGTGGCTGCGGTCGCGGTTCGGTCCCGAGGTGGTCGACCACCACACCTACGTGATCTGCAGCGACGGCGACCTGATGGAGGGGGTCAGCCACGAGGCTGCCTCGCTCGCAGGGCACCTGGGGCTCGGCCGGCTGATCTACGTCTACGACGACAACCACATCACGATCGACGGCGCCACCGAGCTCGCCTACTCCGACCGGGTCGCCGAGCGGTTCGCGGCCTACGGCTGGCACGTCGACGAGGTGGGCGAGGTCGCGAACGACTGCGACGTCCTGGAGGCGGCGCTGCGGCGGGCCGCCGACGTCGAGGACCAGCCGTCGATGCTGATCCTACGCAGCCACATCGGTTGGCCGTCGCCGGAGTACACCGACACGGCGCACGCCCACGGCAACCCGCTCGGTGCCGACGAGGTGGCGCGCACCAAGGAGATCCTCGACCTACCGCCGGACGAGGCGTTCTGGGTGCCCGACGACGTCCTCGACCTCTACCGCGCCGCGGGGGCCCGCGGGGGCGACGCCCGCGATCGCTGGGACAAGCGCCTTGCCGGCTGGACCGGCGACCGTGCGGCCTTCGACGCCTGCCTGGCGCAGACGGGCCTGCCCGGCTGGGCGAATGCGCTGCCGACCTGGGAGGCGGGCGAGTCCGTCGCCACGCGCCAAGCCTCCGGCGCGTGTCTCGAAGCGCTCGCCGAACGCGTTCCCGGGCTGGTCGGTGGCGGCGCCGACCTCACGGGCAACACCGGCACCACCTTCGGCCAGGACGGGGTGTTCGAGGCGGGCTCGCCCGGCCGCCAGATCTACTTCGGGGTGCGTGAGCACGCGATGGGCGGCATGCTCAACGGCATGGCCCTCCATGGCGGAGTGCTGCCCTTCGGTGGAACCTTCTTCGTGTTCTCCGACTACATGCGTCCCGCCGTGCGGCTCGCGTGCCTGTCGCAGGCCAAGGTGATCTACTCGTGGACCCACGACTCGGTCGGCCTCGGCGAGGACGGGCCGACCCACCAGCCGATCGAGCAGCTGGCCGCCTTGCGGGCCATGCCCGGTCTGCGGCTGATCCGTCCGGCGGACGCCAACGAGACGGCGCGGGCCTGGGAGATCGCGTTGAGCTCCGAGGGCCCGACCGGCTTGATCCTGACCCGTCAGAAGATCCCGGTCCTGGACGGCACCGCCGGCGCCGCGGTCGACCGGGGCGCCTACGTCCTGGCCGACGTCGACACGCCTGATGTCGTGCTGGTCGGCACCGGCAGCGAGGTCGCTGTCTGCCTCGGTGCGGCCTCGCTCCTCGCCGAACAGGGCACCCAGGCGCGGGTCGTGTCGATGCCATCGTGGGAGCTGTTCACCGAGCAGAGCGAGGCCTACCAGCTCTCCATGCTTCCGCCCGCCGTCCCGACGCTGGCGGTCGAGGCCGGTGCCAGCTTCGGCTGGGAGCGCTGGGTCGACGACAGCGTCAGCATCGACCGCTTCGGCGCGTCGGCACCGGGCGGCACAGCGCTCGCGAACTTCGGCTACACCCCCGAGAACGTGGCCGAACGCGCTCGTCAACTGATCAGCGACCTCGCCGAGGAGGAATGAAGACCTCATGAGCAAGCTGCACGATCTCTACACCGACTACGGACAGAGCCCGTGGCTCGACAACCTGCGCCGTGGCTGGATCACAGGCGGTGAGCTGGCACGCTGGGTCGAGCGGGGCATCCGTGGCATCACGTCGAACCCGACGATCTTCCAGAAGGCGATCTCTTCGTCCGACGAGTACGACGCCCAGTTCGGCGCGCTGGTCGACGGTGGCACGGCCGTCGAGGACGCCTACTGGGGCCTGGTGATCACTGACATCGAGGACGCGCTGCGAATCCTGCGGCCGGTCCACGACGCGAGCGACGGGGTCGACGGCTACGTGTCCATCGAGGTCGCGCCCGACCTGGCCCGCGACGAAGCGGGCACGATCGCGGCGGCACGCGACCTCCACCGGCGGATCGACGAGCCCAACCTGTACGTCAAGATCCCGGCCACGGCCGAGGGCGTCGGTGCGATCCGCCAGATGATCAGCGAAGGGCGCAGCATCAACGTCACGCTGATCTTCGGCCTCGACCGCTACGACGAGGTGATCGAGGCCTACCTGTCCGGGCTCGAGGAGTTCGCTGGCGACCTGTCCCAGATCGCCAGCGTGGCGTCGTTCTTCGTGAGTCGGGTCGACACCGAGGTCGACCGCCGTTTGGAGGCCATCGGCAGTGTCGAGGCCCTCGGCCTGCGCGGCAAGGCGGCGGTGGCCCAGGCGCAGGCGGCCTACGCACTGTTCCAGTCCCGCTTCCAGGGGCCACGGTGGGACGCGCTGGTCGCCCGGGGTGCCCGGGTGCAGCGACCGCTGTGGGCCTCCACGTCGACCAAGAACCCGGCCTACCCCGACACGCTCTACGCCGACGCGCTGATCGGCCCCGACACGGTCGACACGATGCCCGAGTCCACCCTCGACGCCTTCGAGGACCATGGCACGCTCGCACGAACGCTGGATGCCGACGTCGACGCGGCGCGCCGGGTCCTCGTCGAGGTCGAACGCGTGGGTGTCGACCTCGACGATGTCACCGCGACGCTCGAGGACCAGGGCGTGGCGACGTTCGCAAAGAGCTTCGACGAACTGATCGGCGCGCTGGAAGCGAAGCGCGACAGCCTGTAGCAGCGCGGGAGACGGAGACCTTGGGGGAGGTGACGATGCACGGTGAGCTCGTAGTTGTCGATGATGTGGCCGGCGAGTTCGCCGAGCGTGTCATCGAGGCGTTCCACCGGCGGCCGAACGACGGGTTCTCGATCGCGCTGTCCGGCGGCGAGACCGCCCGCCGCTGCTACGAACGGCTGGCCGACGACGCCGGCAACCAGATCGACTGGTGGAAGGTCGACATCTACTGGGGCGACGAGCGCTGCGTCCCGCTCGACGACAAGGACTCGAACTACCGGCTCGGCCGTGAGTCCCTCCTCGAACGGCTCGGGGCAGTGAACGCGAACTACCCGATGCGCTGTGCCGAGGGCCCCGATCCCTACCAGCTGCGGCTGGGCGAGCTCGGTCGGATCGACGTCGTGCACCTCGGGTTAGGGCCCGATGGGCACATCGCGTCGCTGTTCCCGAGGTCCCCGGCGCTCGACGCCGACCCTGGGCGCCTGGTGGTGATGAACACCGACCCGATCGGCAACAACCCGCACTCCCGGATGACGCTCACCTACGCGGGCATCGCACGCGCCCGCCTGGTGCTGGTCACGGTGGCCGGGGCCGCGAAGCGCGATGCCCTGGCCCGAGTCGCCGCCGGCGAGGACCTGCCGGCCGCCCGCATCCACGCCGACGACATCCTGTGGATCGTCGATCCCGAGGCCGCTGGCGACCTGGCCTGAGGTCCCGGAGCTGACCGTAGGCTTCGGGCCATGGCCGGGGCCGAGCACGACGAGCGGCGGCGCATGGTCCGTCGCATCCAGGCCAGGGTGCGTAACCGCCTGCTGTTGGCCAACGCCGCGGGCGGCCTGGTCGTGCTGGCATACGTGCAGCTGGCGTTGGGGCACGAGCTCGCCCCGGACGTCAACGTGCTCGTGTCGACGGCCGGCTTCGCCGGGACGTTCGTCGTCTCGGCGTGCCTCGCCAACATCTGGGCCTACCTGGCGTTCTTCCGGTCGGTGGCCTGGGTCGTCCAGGGACGCGAGCCGACCGACCTCGAACGCGCGGACGTGTTGCGGATGCCGTGGCGTTCGGCGTTGCGTCCGCTGCTGTTCTGGCTGGTCGGTGCCGCGTTGTACGCGGTCTTCGCTCCGACGGTCGGCGGCGCCGGCGCGATGTCGGTGCTGGAGGTCGTGGACGGCATCGTCCTCGGCGGCGTGGTCACCTGCGCTCTGGGCTTCCTCCTGATCGAACGCACCTTCACCCCGTTGTTCGCGATCGCCCTGGCAGGCGAGCCGCCAGGCCGGCCGGCGACGCTCGGCGTTCGGATGCGGTTGCTGTTCGCCTGGGCGGCGGGATCGAGCGTGCCGTTGCTGGGGTTCGCGTTCGACGCGATCGGTCCCGGCGAGCGCATGCCGCCAGCGGCGATGCTCGTGCTCGCCTTCGGAGGGCTCGGCGCCGGCATCCTCGCCACGCTGGCCTCGGCTCGGTCCCTCGCCGACCCCCTGGACTCGGTGCGCGACGCGATGGCGCGGGTCCGCGTCGGCGACCTCGAGACGAGCTTGGTCGTGGACGACGGCGGCGAGATCGGCGAGCTGCAGGCCGGCCTCAACAACATGGTCGACGGGTTGCGCGAGCGTGAGCAGCTCCAGGATCTGTTCCGTCGCCACGTGGGCCAGGCGGTGGCGTTGCAGGCGTTGGAGCGGGCGACCGGTCTCGGCGGAGAGCAGCGCGACGCCAGCATCATGTTCGTCGACCTGGTCGGCTCGACGGCGATGGCCGAAGTGCTGCCCCCGGACGAGGTGGTCGCCACGCTCAACGACTTCTTCGACGTGGTGGTGCGGGTGGTCGACACCCAGGGTGGCTGGGTCAACAAGTTCGAGGGCGACGGTGCGCTGTGCGTGTTCGGGGTCCCGGGCACCCAGCCCGACCACGCTGCCCGGGCACTGCGCGCCGCCCGGCGCCTCGACCAGGCGATGGGCGGCCTCGCCGAGCGCCATCCGGGGCTGACCGCGGGGATCGGTGTGTCCTCCGGGCAGGTCGTCGCCGGGAACGTGGGCACCGAGGCCCGCTACGAGTACACGGTGATCGGGCCCGCGGTGAACGAGGCCTCGCGGCTGACCGAGGTCGCCAAGGGGCGTACGACCAAGGTGCTGGCGTCGGAGGCGACCGTCCGCCGGGCGGGCAGCGAAGCCCGCTACTGGCGCGGCGTCGGCACGGTGGCCGTGCGGGGCCGCAGCACGCCGACGGTGATCCGCGAACCGATCCCCGAGCGGCTCGCCGAGCCGGCTCCGACGAGCTGATGGCCGAGGCCACCGCCGAGACCGGCGCGGCGGGTCGTCGAGAGCGCCCATCGCCGGCCGAGAACCCGGGCCGGGCGGGCGTCGCCGAGCGCGAGCCAGCCGAAGGACGGATGCGCCGGGTACCCCAGCAGGTCCGCAGCCGCGAGCGGGTGCAGCGGCTGCTCGAGGCCGCGGACGACGTGCTCGGCGGGGAGGGCTACGCGGCGCTGACCATGCGCCGCCTCGCCGACCAGGCCGACGTGCCGGTGGGCACGATCTACCAGTTCTTCCCGGACAAGGCCGCGGTGATCGACGCCCTCGCGCGCCGGTACATCGCAGAGTTCGAGGCGATGATCGGCGCGTTGGTCGAGCAGGCGGAGAGCCAGCGATGGGATGACGTCGTCGAGACCGTGCTCGGCAGCGCGATCGCCATGTACCGCTCGCATCCGGGCTACCTCGCGATCTGGACGGGGCGTCATCTGAGCGTCGAGCTGCAGCGGGCCGACGACGCGAACAACGCGGCGATCGCCGCTGGCCTTCGCCGGATCCTCGTCGCCCAGCACGACCTCGCCGACGACGAGCGGCTCGAACGGGTCTGCCGGGTGGCCGTCCATACCACCGACGCACTGCTCCAGCTGGCGTTCCGCCTCGACCCGCGGGGAGACGATTCGATCCTCGCCGAGGCCTACCGCCTCCAGCGTCTCTACCTGGAGGACCTGGTTCGCAGTTAACAGCCGACCCCGGCGACCCTTGCGTCGAGGGTCGCCGGGCATCGGCCGCCCAGCCGCCGCCGGGGGATCTTGTCGGGTCGCTCGTTACGACCACCCGACCCGGTTGTGCCGAGCGTAGAGCGACTTGGTCCTGCGATGGATCTCACCGAAGGTCCGGAAGAGGTGATCGTACGTCGTCCGGAGGCCGTCGTCTGGTTGGAATGTCTCACGGACCGCGACGAGGCGCGGGATTTCGTGCCATTGGAGCTTTCCCAGCGCCACGCCACCGATCAATCCAGCACCACGCACATTGGCCAACATCGGGTCTTCTGCCTGCTTGATCGGGCGACCGAGCACGTCCGCCATCACCTGGCACCACAGCTCGGAGGTGGCACCGCCGCCGACGAAGGTCAAACAGTCGATCCCGTCAGGACAGCGCCGGCGGACGAATCGTTCGACGGCCTCCAGCATCCAGCGGGCGTTGAGCGCCACACCCTCGAAGACACTGCGGACCAGGTCAGCACGATCGGTCGTCAGCGACAGGTTGAACCACCCGCCCCGGAGGCGCTCGTCCTCGACCGGCGTGCGCTCGCCGTTGAGCCAGGGGACGAAGACCACGCCGTGGCTGCCGGGTGGCGCCTTCGCTGCGACAGCGTTGAGCCGCTCCAACACGTCGGTCGGCGCGCTGGCGTCGTCGGTCAGCCCGTCGTCCGGGTACAGGACGTGGTCGACCAGCCACGAGAGCGCCTTGCCGGCCACGTCCTGCACCGTGGCCACCCAGTACCTCCCGGGCACGACCGCGGGCAGCGAGGCCACGTTGGTGCGCAGGTCGGTCTTCTTGTACGGGGTATGGCACGACAGCCACGCCGAGGTCCCGACGTACAGGTGCGCCTGGTGGTCGAGCACCGCACCAGCCCCGACCGCAGCGGCGGCCGTGTCGCCGGTGCCGGCCACCACCTGGACGTGCTCGCCGAGGCCCAGCTCGCGGGCAGCAGCCGGCCGGATCGGTCCCACGACCGAGGCCGGCGCCACCAGCCGGGGCAGGCGGGCAGCGTCGAGCCCGCACAGCGCTACCAGGTCGGGGTCGTAGCGGATGTGGTCGGGATCGCGGTTGTCGGTGCACCACCGGAGCACCGCGGTGTCGACCGCGGCCACGGCCTCGCCGGTCAATCGCATGGTGAGGTACTCGGGCACGTCGAGGAACCACGTCGCAGCTTCGTAGGCGTCGCGCCGCTCGTGTCGCAGCCACGCGATCTGGCCGACGGGGTCCTTGCCGGTGGTGGACGGCAGTCCCCCGGTGCGGGCCAGCCAGCGCCGTAGCCGGCGGGCGTTCAGCCCGGTGCCGGGTACCTGGAGGCCGCCGCCGACCAGACGCCGGGCATGGGGTGCGCCGCGGCTGTCCATCCAGATCACCGCGGGATGCACCGGCCGTCCGCCGGAGTCCACCGCGACCGTGCCGCCCCACTGCCCGCTCATGCACGCCGCGACCACCGCTCGGCTGGACGGCGCGTCGGGTTGGGCCAGCAGCCGACGCGTCGCGGCCACGATCGCCTGCCACCACTGGTCGGGATCCTGCTCGGCGCCACCACCGGACAGCAGCCTTAATCCGACGGGCTCGAGCTCGTGACCGGCGATGCGCCCGTCCGTCGCGACCAACGCGACCTTCGCCCCGCTGGTGCCCAGGTCGACCGCGAGGACGTGCTCGCCCACCGAACCCTCCGGATCGCTACTCGACACCGGCGAACACCCGGTCGAATCGGGTCAGCGCATCGTCGATCACCTCGTCGGTGTCGGCCATGCTGGTGTAGAGGCGGCTGCCCGCCAACGTCATCACCCCCTCGGCGGTGAACGCCGCGCCCATCTCCTCGAGCATGTGCTTGCGGGGACCCACCTCGGCGAACGACGCCGGGTCGCGCAGGTCGAGCTGCAGGATCCCCGACGTGTGCAGGTGGACGATCGAGCCGAAGTTGTAGGTCACGTACGGCAGGTCGTAACGCCGGATCAGGTCGTCCAGACCCGCTCGCAGGCGGTCGCCAGCCCGACCGGCGGTGATCGGCGCGCCGGTCCGCTCCATCTCCAGCAGGCTGTGGTAGCCGGCCGCGCAGCTCAGCGGGTTGGCCGCCAGCGTGCCACCGACAAGCACCTTGACCCCGGTCGAGGAGAGACCGCCGGCGAACGTCGCCATCACCTCGTGGTGGCCGCCGACGCCACCGGCTGCCGGGTAGCCGCCGGCCACGCACTTGCCGAACACGGTGAGGTCGGGACGGATGCCGAAGTAGCCCTGCGCGCCGCCCAGACCCAGCCGGAACCCGGTCACGACCTCGTCGAAGATCAGCAGGGCACCGAACTCGTCGCACAGCTCGCGGGCGTGGTGGTTGTAGTCGGCGGTCACCGGCCGCACCCCGCTCTCGGGGCCGACCGGCTCGACGATCACCGCCGCGGTGCCGCCCTCCGACTGGTTCGCGGCCAGCCGGGACCGCAGCTCCTCGACGTCGTGGGGGTACACCTCGTGGGTGCGCCCGTAGCACTCCGCCGGGATGCCCGCCGCGTCGAGGGCACCCGTGCCCGGGAGACGCAGTGCGTAGACCATCTGGTCGCTCCACCCGTGGTAGCCGCCACCGACCTTGATGACGTGCTCGTGACCGGTGAACGCCCGCGCCGCGCGGATTGCCGCCATCACCCCCTCGGTGCCGCTGCCGAGCATCCGGAACTGCTCGACGGCGGGCATGAAGTCGTGGATCAGCCGGGCGAGCTTCAGCTCGTAGTCGTGGAACAAGCCGGTCACCGGGCCACATGTCTGGAGCAGCTCGACGACCTTGTCGCGCACCGGCGGGTAGTTGCTGCCCAGCACGGTGGGTCCGCCGGCCTGAAGGAAGTCGACGTAGCGGTTGCCGTCGACGTCCCACAGGTTGGCGCCGTCGGCGCGGACGACGTTCAGCGGGAACGGATGGTTGAACGCCAGGTTGTGCTGCACACCGCCCGGGATGCGTTCGCCGGCTTCGGCTGCGGCGGCCTTCGAGCCGGGGCACCGCTGGTCGAACCAGGCCAGGTAGGCCGCCATGCGGTCGCGCCCCAGCGGACGGATCGGACTGGTCGCGAGGGCATCGCCTCGCTTGACGACGGCGTCGACGTCCGGCCACTCCGAGATCCCGTAGCCCCTGGCCTCGGTGGGTGTCATGCGCTGCCCTCCTTCTGGTCGCCCACCCGTCGGGTGCCGCCGTAGCCCTTGTTGAGCGCCGCGAGGATCACCGCCTCGAGCTCGGCGTCGGTGTGGACCCGCGGGGTGCCGAGCGTGACGCTGCGGGCGTAGAGCTCGGCGTGCCACTCCAGCAGCTCCAGGCGGTCGCAGGCCTCGACGATGTCGCGTCCGTAGGCCACCGATCCGTGGTTCTGCATCAACGCCGCGACCCGACCGTCCAGCGCCTTGGTGACGTTCGCCGCCAACTCCTCGGAACCGAAGGTGGCGTACGGCGCGACCCGGATCGCCCCGCCGAGCTGGAGGATCGTGTAGTGGATCGCCGGCAGCTCCTCGCAGGTGCACGCCACCGCGGTCGACGCCAGCGCGTGGGCATGGGCGACGGCTCCTGCACCGGTCGATGCGTAGACACTCAGGTGCAGGGGCACCTCGGACGTCGGGGCGAGGTCGCCGTCGACCAGGACGCCGTCGAGGTCGATCACGCTCATCATCTCGGCGGTCAGCTCGCCGAGGACCCCGCCCGTCGGGGTGGCCACGATGCGGTCGCCGTCGTCCCCGGCTCGTAGCGACAGGTTCCCGGCGGTGCCGACCACCAGCCCGGCCCCCGCCACCCGACGGCTCGCCTCGGCCAGCGCTTCACGTTCCGCTCTCAACAGCATGCGTTCTCCCCCGAAAAACATGACCGCACGTTCATGTTTTAGCGCGGTCCTGGACGCCGCAGGCGACCGGCGCGCCGGCCGATAGCGTGCGGACCGATGCCCAGTCTTCTGGACCGACCGCTGGGGGCGCTCCTCGACCAGGCGAGTGCGGTGCGCGACCGCCGCACCGGTACCCGGGTCACCTATTCCCCCAAGGTCTTCATCCCCCTCACCAAGCTGTGCCGCGACCGCTGCGGCTACTGCACCTTCGCGCAACCCCCGGCCCGGCTCGACAGCCCCTACCTCACCCCCGACGAGGTGCTGTCGATCGCCCGCGCCGGCGCGCGGGCCGGCTGCCACGAAGCGCTGTTCACCCTGGGTGAACGCCCCGAGGAGCGGTACCCGGCCGCCCGGGCCTGGCTGGCCGAGCACGGCTACGCCTCCACGGTCGACTATCTGGTCGCGATGTGCCGCCACGTGCTCGACGCCACCGGGCTGCTCCCCCACGCCAACGCCGGCGCCCTCCATCCCGACGAGCTCGCCGCCCTGCGCGTGGTCGCGCCCAGCCAGGGCATGATGCTCGAGAGCCTGCGCGGCGACCTCGACTGCCACCGCGGGTCGCCGGACAAGACCCCCGAGCGCCGGATGGCCACCCTCGACGCCGCCGGCGAGCTGGGGATCCCGTTCACCACCGGGATCCTGGTCGGCATCGGCGAGGATCGGACCGACAGGCTCGCCGCGCTCGAGGCCATCGCCGACGCCCACCGCCGCTGGGGCCATGTGCAGGAGGTCATCGTCCAGAACTTCCTGCCCAAGCCAGGGACGGCGATGCACCAGGCACCGCCGTGCCCACCTGACGAGCACCTCGAGGCGATCGCGTTCGCGCGGCTGGTGCTGCCGACCGACGTCGCTGTACAAGCTCCGCCGAACCTGGCCGACGACTTCGGGGTGCTGCTCGACGCCGGGATCGACGACTGGGGCGGCGTGTCTCCCGTGACCGCCGACCACGTCAACCCCGAGCGTCCGTGGCCGGCTCTCGACCTGCTGCGCACGGTCACCGAGGCCCGGGGGTTCACGCTCGCGCCCCGCCTGACCGTGTACCCGGGGTACGCCGCCGAGCCCGACCGCTGGCTCGACCCCGGGCTGCGGTTCCCGGTGATGGACCGCGCCGACGCCGAGGGCCTCGGCCGGGACGACCCGGGGTCGGTCATGCCCGAGCGCACGCTGGAGAACGCCAGGGCGGGCACCGGCGCCGAGATCGTGCTGACCGGCGAGCGTTCTACTGCCTGGTACTCGGGCGCCGATGTCGCGCCGCCGACGTTGCTTCCGGCGCCCCACGACCGGGTGCGCGGCGCGGTGGCCGAGGTCCTCGACGGCGTCCGGCTCGGGCAGGTGCCCGGCGAGGACCAGATCGTGTCGTTGTTCGCGGCCCGGGGGCCAGAGGTCGCCGCGGTCGCCGCGCTGGCCGACGACCTGCGCGCCGGGGCGGTCGGCGACGTGGTCACCTACATCCGCAATCGCAACATCAACTACTCCAACGTCTGCACGTTCAAGTGCCGGTTCTGCGGGTTCTCCAAGGGACCGCTGTCGCTGAACCTCCGCGGCAGCCCCTACCTGCTGACACTGGACGACATCGCGCAGCGCAGCCGCGAGGCATGGGAGCTGGGCGCCACCGAGGTGTGCCTCCAGGGCGGCATCCATCCCGACTTCGACGGCGACTACTACGTCGACGTCGCCCGCGCCGTCCACGCCGAGGTGCCCGAGATCCACATCCACGGGTTCACGGCGCTGGAGGTCACCGAGGGCGCCCACCGGCTGGGCGAGCCGCTCGACACGTACCTGCAGCGATTGATGGACGCGGGCCTCCGCTCGCTGCCGGGGACGGCGGCGGAGATCCTCGACGACCCGGTGCGCGAGATCCTGTGCCCGGACAAGATCACCACCGACGAGTGGCTCGAATGCCACCGGGTCGCCCACCAGGTCGGCCTGCGGTCCAACATCACGATCATGTTCGGCGCGGTCGAGTCGCCGCGGTCGTGGGCGCGGCATCTGCTGCGCACCCGCGCACTCCAGGTGGAGACCGGGGGGTTCACCGAGTTCGTGGGGCTGCCGTTCGTCCACATGGCTGCGCCGATCTACTTGCAGCGCAAGGCGCGACGGGGGCCGACGTTCCGCGAGGTGTTGCTGGTCCACTCGGTGGCTCGCATCGTCTACCGGGGCCTGATCGACAACGTGCAGGCCTCTTGGGTCAAGGCCGGGCTCGGCGGCACCGCTCAGATGCTCCAGGCCGGATGCAACGACGTCGGCGGCACGTTGATGGACGAGAACATCTCACGGGCGGCCGGCGCGTCCCACGGCCAGGAGCTGCAGGTCGACGAGCTCGAGGAGATGGTCCAGGGACTCGGCCGACGCCTGGAGCAGCGCACGACGCTCTACGGTCGCGTCGGTCTGTCCACCGCGTAAGTATCGGACGAGTGACCTACCACCTCGGCGTCGACCTCGGCACGACCTATACCGCGGCTGCCATCGCCCGAGACCGTCGGGCGCAGGCGGTCACCCTGGACAGCCGGAGCATCGCGATCCCGTCGGTCGTCTACTTCGGCGGCGACAGCCTGATCGTCGGCCACGGCGCCCAGCGGCGCGCGCTCACCGAGCCCGCACGGGTCGCCCGTGAGTTCAAGCGGCGGGTGGGTGATCCCACGCCGATCCTGCTCGGCGGGTCGCCGGTGGCAGCCGAGCTGCTGATGGCCCGGCTGCTCGACTGGGTGGTCGGGCAGGTGGCCGCCAGCGAGGGCGCGCCGCCAGCCAGCCTGGCGGTCACACACCCGGCCAACTGGGGTGAGTACAAGCTCGACCTGTTGCGCCAGGCGATCCGCCACGTGGGCCTGAGCGTCGACCATCTCGTCGCCGAGCCGGTCGCAGCGGCGACCTTCTACGCGAGCGAGCGCGACCTCCCGCCGGGAACGGTGGTCGCCGTCTACGACCTCGGAGGCGGTACCTTCGACGCCGCGGTCGTCCGTGTCGACCAGCCGACGCCGGGGCCCGGCCAGCCCGACGGGTTCCGCATCGTCGGCCGGCCGGAAGGCATCGAGCGGCTGGGCGGCATCGACTTCGACCACGCGGTGTTCCACCACGTGACCGAGTCCATCGGGCTCGACGTCGACGCCCTCGACCTGGCCGATCCCCGCACGACCGCGGCGCTGGCCCAGCTGCGGTCGAGCTGCGTGGAGGGCAAGGAGGCGCTGTCGAACGACACCGACGTGTCGATCCCGGTGATGCTGCCCGACATCCACACCGCAGTGCGCCTCACTCGGGCCGAGTTCGAGGCCATGGTCCGGCCCGGGTTGGACGAGACGCTGGTGGCGCTGCGACGCGCGGTGGCCTCGGCCGACGTCGCGGTCGAGGACCTGCACGCGGTCCTGCTGGTCGGCGGGTCGTCGCGGATCCCGCTGATCGCCCTGATGGTGATGGCTCAGCTGGGCCGGCCCGCGGCGGTCGACGCCCGTCCCAAAGAAGCCATCTCCCTCGGCGCTGCGCTTGCCGCGGCCGCCGCCGACGCTGCATCCACCACGGTCGTCCGGACGGCTCCACCGGCCACCGTCGTTCCGCCACCGACGGCCCCAGGGCGCACGGCCGTGGCCATGCCACCGCCGTCGGTTGCGGGTCCACCGACCCGGGGGCGCCCGGCACAGTGGGCAGGGCCCTCACCACAACCGCCGCCGTCGGAACCCTCGCCACCGCCGGGTGGCCGGGCCTCGCGGGCGGTCCTGGTGGGACTGATCGCCGGCATCGTCGTCGCTGCGGCCGTGGCGGCATTCCTCCTGACTCG
>JBOGHK010000016.1:0-11369 GCA_050744325.1 Acidimicrobiales bacterium | reverse complement strand
CGCCCGCCGCGTCGACCGGCACCGCCCGGTCCCCGTCGGGCGCGGCCAGCCAGGCGTGGCGGCCGTCATCGGTCAGCTCGCAGACCGGCGGGATCGCGAAGGCCGCCACCGGGACGCCGACCGTGAGCGCCTCCACCACGGCCCCTGGCGAGCCCTCGGCCAAGGAGCTGAACGCGAACACGTCGGCCGACGCCATCAGCGAGCGGGCATCGGCGCGGTAGCCCAGCAGATGGACCCGATCGTGCAGCGCCGTCTCATCGATCGCCGCCCGGATCGCCCTGTCGGCCGGCCCGGGGGCGCCCGCGATGGCCAGGTGCGCGTCGGGCAGCTCGGCCCGGACCTTCGCGAAGGCCAGCACCAGCCGATCGAGCCCCTTCTCCTCGACGCGCCGCGCCACGTTCGCGAACAACGGCACCCCGTCGGGCAGGTGGAAGGCACCACGATCGGCTCGGACGTCGTCGGCATCGAACCCGATGGCCCGGGGCACCACGGTGCACCGCTCGGGGTCGAGGCCGGTCGCGGCGCAGTTGGTCGCCTGGGCGTGCTCGCCGACCGCCCGGTAGTGGACGTGGCCACGACCGTTCGACCAGGCCGCCAACTGGTACAACGCCCGGGCCTTCCACCCGCGGTCCGACGGGCCGTAAAGCTCGCCGGACCGGTTGAAGGTCGAGAGCACCGGCAGGCCCCGCGCCGTCGCCGCGATCTGCCCGACGAGGTTGGCGCTGAACAACGACGTGTGGACGACGTCAGGCCGCCAGCGCCTGACGACGGCCCACAGCTTCGCTGCCCCCCACGGCCACGTGCGGGCGGCGTTGCGGGCGCGGTGGCCGAGCGGGATCACGGCCACTCCGGCCCCGGTCAGCCGGTCGTCCAGATCGTCGGCTTCGTACAGGCGGACGACGGCCTGGTCGAACCGGTGGCGCAGGGCCAGGACCTCGTCGACCAGCCGGTTCTCGGCGCCGCCCGACCCGTGCAGCGAGTCGACGACGTGCAGGACCCGCAGCCGCCGCGCCGTACCAGCCCCCGGAACGGATCTCATCGCCCGGCGGCTGCGAGGCGAGACGCCAGCCACAGGGCGGTCACTGTCAGGACCTCGTCGGACGGCTCCCAACCTGGGTGGACCCGCCACCAGTCATCCTCGGTGGGGTCGTAGGCCACCTCGACCGTGAAGCCGCGAGCCTGCCACCGGCCAACCGTGGCCCGGTACTCCGACGACAGCCCGACCCGACGGTGCAACTGCACGAGCAGGACCGGACGCGGCCGCACGCCGAGCATGTCCACCAGGTTGTCGACAGCAGCCGAGTCGAACAGGTCGCGGCCCAAGTGCGTTTCCAGCAGCGGGGCACCGACGGCGACGCTCTCGTCGACGTAGCGGCGGGGGTCGACCACCGGCTGCCACAGGGCGAGAGGGGCGCCTTCCATCTCCCGGCATGCACGGGCGGCGACCAGGGCCCCCGCCCGGGTGCCGAGGAAGGCGACCTGGTCGACACCGCACCGCTCGCGCAGGAGGTCGGCTGCCCGGCGGGCGTCGTCGACCAGCGACGCGAAGCTCACGTCGGCCGACCGGCCCTCGCTCCTGCCGCTCCCGCGGGGGTGGTAGCGCTGGACGGTCACCCCGGCGCGCGCCAGCCACCGCCCGAGACGGGCCTCCCGGTGGTAGTTGACCTCGGCGTCGCTGCCGGTCGGGGGGCAGATGACCACTCCGCTGCTCGCGCCGGCAGCGGGGACGTTGCGGCAACCGAACAGCAGCTCGGATTCGCCGAAGAGCTCGATCTCCTCGTGCCCGTCACCACTCGGGCCGAGGAACGGCGAAAGCGAGGAGGTCTCCCAGTCGTCCGCCGCGACGCCCATCCTGCCCTCCGGTTGTCCAGTCTCTTCGCCCCGAGCACTCCGTCGTTCCCCGCCGCCGCATTGTCACCGATGACCACGGCTTTCGCAACGCCCCATCCCCCGGGGAGAGCCCTGCGGGTCTGCCGGGCGCTATCGTGTCTCCCTGTCCAGGGACGGCGGGACCCTGGTTTTCTTTCCTTCATGGCGGGAGACCACAAGGATGGGCGGATAGCCGGCGTGCGGGTTGTTACGCGTCTGAGTCAGCGACGAGACCGGTCCCAGCGCGCCGTCGGGCCGCTGGAGATGGCTCGGCGGGTCGAGGCCCTGGTCCCGGGCAGCTACCGGCGGCTGGCCAAGCTGGCCCTGGTCTCGTTCGCCGGTGGCCTGATCGAGGCGGCGCTGCTGGTGCTGCTGGCGCGGATCGCCGCCGCATCCGCGGACGACCAGGACCGCATCGAGCTGATCCCGCGGCTGGCCGACCAGGTCACCATCGCCCAGGCGCTGCTGGTCGCCCTGGCGCTGCTGGCCGGCAAGCTGCTGGTCGGAACGCTGGTCGCCCGGGGCTCCGCGTCCCTGGCCGCCTACGGGCTCACCGAGGTCCGGCTGCAGATCCTGCGTTCGTTCGTCGACGCCAGCTGGCCGGTGCAGTCGGCCGAGCGCCAGGGAAGCCTGCAGGAGCTGATGACCACGCACGTCAACCGCACGGCGAGCGTGAACCTGTCGCTGGCACTGATGATCACCGCCGCGCTCAACATGGCGGTGCTGGTGGCGACGGCGTTGCTGGTCAACCCCCTGACCGCCCTCATGCTCATGTTCACCGGCGGGTTGCTGGCGCTCGGCATGCGGCCGCTGGCCGCCGCCGTACGACGGACGGCGGCCCGCACGGCGGAGTCGGGCCACCGGTTCGCCAGCGCGGTGACCGAGCTGGTCGGCATCTCGCGGGAGCTGCGGGTGTTCGGCACCGGCGACGAAGCCCTGGCCAAGATCGAACCGCTCAACGCCCGCCAGGCCCGCAACTACCGGCGCAGCCGCACGCTGCTGCTGATGGCACCGCAGGTCTACCAGACCTCGGGCCTGCTGGTGCTGATCGCCGGTATCGGCGTGGTGAGCCTGACCAGCACATCGGGCCTGGCCGGGATCGGCGCGGTCGTCCTGCTGCTGCTCCGAGCGCTGTCGTACGGGCAGCAGGACCAGACGGCCTACCAGTCGCTCAACGAAGCCGTGCCGTATCTCGACCAGATCCGGGAACAGCGCAACCGCTACCGAGCGCGGCCGGCCACCGGTGGCCACCGGCAGGTCACCTCGATCGGCGGCCTCGAGCTGGACCGCATCGGCTACGAGTACCTGCCCGGCCGGCCCGTGCTGCACGAGGTGTCGGGGACCATCGAGCCTGGTGAGGCGGTGGGCATCATCGGACCGTCCGGCAGCGGCAAGTCCACCCTGCTGCAGCTGCTGCTGCGGCTGCGCGACCCGACCAGCGGTGCACTGCGGGTGGACGGCGTCGACGCCCGCGACCTCGAGCTCGAGGGTTGGTATCAGCGGGTGGCCTTCGTTCCGCAGGATCCCCACCTCGTCGAAGGGACCGTGGCCGAGAACATCGCGTTCTTCCGCGACATCCCCGACGAGACCGTGCGCAAGGTGGCCGAGATGGCCCACCTCTCCGCGGAGATCGAGGCGCTCCCCCACGGCTACGACGAGGTCATCGGGCCGGAGGACACCACGCTGTCGGGAGGCCAGCAGCAACGGCTCACGATCGCCCGGGCGTTGGCCGGCCAGCCCGATCTCCTGGTGCTGGACGAGCCGACCAGTGCGCTCGACATGCGGTCGGAGGCCCGCCTGCAACAGACGTTGCGCACCGTCCGGGGCCAGGTGACGCTGCTGGTGGTGGCCCACCGGCTATCGACCATCGGCGAGTGCGACCGGATCATGGTGCTGTCGGGGGGGACGGTGCAGGGCTTCGACCGGCACGAGGAGCTGGTGTCGACGTCGCGGTTCTACGAGGAGGCGCTCGAGCTCTCGGTGCTGCAACACGCCCCGGGCGGGGCGTCGGCATGACCGACGACGCTCCGGGGACGGCTGCCACGGACACGGCGGCCCGACCCGACCAGAACGCCGACGCCGGCGGCAGCGACGGTGGCGGTGGCGGCGGCGGCGGCGAGCAGCGCACCACCCCGAGCATCAGCGTGATCCTGTGCACCTACAACCGTGGCGAGCGCGTCGGACCTCTCGTGACGGCGGTCCTCGCGCAGGTGCCGAGGGCGGCCCAGCTCGTGGTGGTCGACGACGGTTCGACCGACGCGACCGCCCAGGTGCTGGACGCGGTCGCCGACCCCCGGCTGCGGCTCATCCGCCAGGCCAACGCGGGCCCGTGCGCCGCCCGCAACGCCGGGTTGGCGGCAGCCACCGGCGAGTGGACAGTGTTCCTCGACGACGACGACATGCCCCAGCCCGGATGGCTCGCCGCGCTGGCCGGCCCGATGCACGACCAAGCGGTCGGCATCACCTGCTGTGGTGCGGTCGGGGTCGACACCAGGGGCATGGAGATCCGGCCGGTGGACCCGAGCCCCCTCGGCGAGCCCTTCGGCGACACGGTCGGCATCTACAGGGCAGGCACCTTCGCGGCCCGGACCGAACTGCTCCGCCGGACCGGCGGCTACCTCGACGGCCTCGGCACCAGCCACCAGTTCGAGCTGTTCATCCGGCTGCTCACGGTGACCCAGTCCCAGGGGCTCCAGGTCGTCAGCAGCGCCGAGCGGCCGCTGCACCTCGAGTGGCGACCTGGCGTCGACCGCTGGAGGTCGAATCCCCGCCGGCTGTTCGACGCCACGCGCTGGCTGCTGGCCCGCCACCCGCAGGTCTTCGCCGGCCAGCCGCAGGTGACCGCCAACTACGAGGGCATCGTCGGGACGGCTGCGGCTCGCCTGGGCGACTGGTCGGCCGCCCGGCGCCATCTCTGGCGGGCCGTGCGGTTGGCGCCGAGAGACCACCGCCGTTGGGCTCGGTTGGGGCTCGCGGTGGTCTCGCCGCTCGGGCGGCGGATCTGGGGACGCTTCGGCGACACCTGGGCGACCGGCCATGCGACGCTCGGGGTGCCGCGCCAGGAGGCCCCGGCGCCGTCCGGGGACCGCGAGCTGTTCCTGGCCTGGGGCTACCAGGAGAACCCGGGTATGACGTCTGACGCCACGGAAGCTCCGAGCGGTGGCGGGGCGACGGCCGGTGGTTCGCGCCACCGGGCCCGGATCCACCGCCGTGCCGTCCGGCTGTCCCGCAGACAGCGCTCGGGGCCGGTGCTCGACCTGTGCTGCGACCCACGGTCGGCGGAGGGCGACCTCGACGACGCCACCTGGGAGCAGCTCGGCGTCCGGCGACCCGGCCTGATCCTCTGCGTCGACACGATCACGCGCGTCGCCGACCCCGTGGGCCTGCTGCGCCGGTTGGCGCAGCTGGCGCGCGACGCCCCGGTGCTGCTGTCGACCCCCGACCGCGCCCGTTCCGACCCCGACCGGCCGCTCGGGCCGCCTCGGGACGAGCGGCACCGCCGCGAGTGGACCTTCGACCAGTTCGAGCTGCTGTTGTTGTCGACCGGCTTCGTCGTGGAGCGCGCGTGGCATCTGGCGCCCCGCCGTTCCCAGATGGCCTTCCTGGTGCGCGCCCGACCATGACCCGGCTCCGCTCACTGCACGTCGTCACCACCAGCCAGCGGCGGGGTGCCGAGCAGGCGGCGGTCGACCTGGCCGAGACCCTGTCGTCCCAAGGCGGGACCACGCGGGTCGTGGCGCTGACCGCAGGGCCGCAGGGCAACCCGCTCGGGGTCGACGTCCTCGGCCGCCGGCCGCTGGGCGTCGGAACGCTTGTCGCCCTGCGTCGGGCTGCGGCGGCCTCCGACACCGACCTGGTGGTCGCCCACGGGTCGAGGACCCTGCCGGCGAGCGTCGCCGCCCTCGCGGGCACGGTCGGTCGAGCCGGACGCTCGGCCCAACTTGTGTACCGCAACATCGGCGACCCGCGGGCATGGGCCGGTCGCGGCCTGCGGCGGTGGCGGGTGGCGCAGCTGCTGCGGCGGACCAGCCACGTGGTCGCGATGTGGCCTGGCGCCGCCGACGCTCTGACCAGCGTGCACGGTGTCGATGCGGCCAGGATCACGGTGATCCCGAACGGGGTGCCCGCGGCTCGCTGCCCCGTCCCCGACGACGCGGGCCGCCGGTACGCCCGCGAGGCCCTCGGCCTCCCGGCCAGCGCGCCGGTGGTGGCCACGATCGGGGCATTGAGCCCCGAGAAGCAGGTCGGGACGTCGATCGGTGCGGTCGGCAAGCTGGACGACGTCCACCTGCTGGTGGTCGGTGATGGCCCCGACCGTGCTGCGCTCGACGCACTGGCCGCCGACGTCGCGCCCGGTCGGGTGCACTTCACCGGTGTCCTACCCGGTCCCCAGCAGGCCCTGGCCGCCGCGGACGCGCTGGTGCTCACCAGCCGGACCGAAGGGCTGCCGGGGGTTCTGGTCGAGGCCGGCCTGTCGGCGCTCCCCGCCGTCGCCAGCGCCGTTGGCGGGGTCGGCGAGATCGTCCGCCATGGCGAGACCGGGCTCCTGGTCGAGCCCGGCGACGTCGGCGGGTTCGCCGACGGCCTGCGCCAGGTCCTCGACGCCCCCCGGGCCTACGGGGATTCCGCCCGCGAGCACTGCCTGACCCACTTCGAGATCGGCGTCGTCGCGCGGCGGTGGGCGACCCTGCTGGACGAACTGGTGTCCGGCCGGCTCTCGCCGTGACCAGCGCAGGCAGTAACCTCTTGCCGGTGCGGCGGGCGCAGGGCGACTTCTCCGACATGCGGGCCGATGCCGACACGTCCGATCCGGTCGGGGTGCTGATGCTGACCAAGGGGCTCGGGCGGGGCGGCACCGAGCGACTGCTCACGGGCGCGCTCCGGCACATCGACCGCTCACGCTTCCGGGTCGAGGTCGCCTACCTCCTCCCCTGGAAGGACGCCTTCGTCGACCAGGTGCGGGCCGAGGGCATCGCGGTCCACTGCCTCGACGCACCCCGTCCCACCAGCGTGGGATGGGCGCGCCGGCTGCGACGACTGGTCCGCGAGCGCGACATCTCGCTGGTCCACACCCATGCCCCGCTGCCGGCAGTGGTCGCGCGTCTGGCACTGGGGTTCAACGGCCCGGCGATCGTCCACACCGAACACAACCTCTGGGATCGGTACCGGCGCCCGACCAGGTGGGCGAATGCTCTGACCTACCGGCGCAATGCCGCGGTGATGGCGGTCTCGGGTGGGGTCGCCGACTCGATCCGGTCGTCGGGCCGGGGCACCGTCGTGCCGGTCGAGGTCGTCGTCCACGGCATCGACGTCGCCACCATCTGCCACGGCGACGCGGCCCGCGAGTGTGCGCGCGGCCTGCTCGGACTGCCCGACGACGTGCCCGTGATCGGCAACGTGGGCAACTTCACCTCCAAGAAGGACCATGCCTGCCTGGTCGACGCATTCGCCGGCGTCGTGACCGAACGCTCCGACGCCCGCCTGGTGCTGGTCGGGACCGGCCCGCTGGAGGACGTCCTGCGCCAGCGGGTGACCCGGCACGGCCTGGAGGATGCGGTCGTGTTCGCCGGGTCCCGCGACGATGTGTTCGAGCTGCTGCCGGGCTTCGACGTATTCGTGCTGAGCTCCCGCTTCGAGGGCCTGCCGATCGCACTGCTCGAGGCCATGGCCAGCGGCGTGGCGCCGGTTGCCACCCGGGTCGGTGGGATACCCGAGGTGATCACCGACGGCGTCGACGGCTGGCTGGTCGAGCCCGGCGACCCGGGCGCGCTCGCCACCCGCCTCACCAAGCTGCTCGCCGACGACGAGGGACGAGCCAGCCTGGCCGACGCCGCCCGGATGCGGGCCACGGACTTCGACCTCGCAGGCGCGGTCTCGACCATCGAGGACGTCTACGACCGGGCGCTGATCGCGGGGCGGGACCGATGACCACGACGTTCGTCCGCCGTGTCCCGATGCCGAGCAGCGCCGAGGTCACGAAGGCCATGTGGATCGGGCTCGCCGCGGCCTACATCGGCGTCGTCACCGTCGGCATGACCCGGATCTCCTACGACATCTGGGGCGGGCTGGTGCTCGGGCCGATGCTCGGCGCCCTGACGCTGCCGCTGATGCGGCGGATCGTGCGACGCGACGATCCCGCGATGGTCAACCTGATCACGCTCGCCTTCCTGGTCAAGATGGTCGGGACGGTGCTGCGCTACATGGTGACCTTCAACGTCTACGGCTACGGCGACTCGTCCGAGTACCACGACTCTGGTAGCCGCCTGGCCCACGCGTTCTGGGGCGGGACCTTCTCGGAGGCGTTGAGTGTCGAAGTACCCGACCTGATCGGCACCGAGTTCATCCGGCTGACCACCGGCCTGCTCTACGTCGTGACCGGCCCGACCCTGTTCGGCGGCTTCGTCGCCTACGCGGTGCTCAGCTTCTGGGGGCTGTTCTTCTTCTACCGCGCCTTGCGCACGGCGTTCCCCGACGCCGACTACATGCGGTACGCCAAGCTGCTGTTCTTCCTGCCGTCACTGCTGTACTGGCCGTCGGCCACCGGCAAGGAAGCGTGGATGCTGTTCACGATCGGCCTGGCGACCTACGGCGTCGCCCTGATCCTGCGCCACAACCCGCTGGGCTACCCCTACGCCGGCTTCGGCATCGCGGGCACGGCGATGGTGCGGCCGCACATCACCGCCCTGGTGCTGGCCTCGCTGCTGGTTGCCTACGTCCTGCGGCGCCGCTCGTGGCGCGAGTCGCGCTGGGGTCCGTTCGGGAAGTGGGCCGGCATCGCGGTGCTGCTCGCCGCGGGCGGGTTCATGATCGGACAGGTCTCGACGTTCTTCAAACTCGACGAGTTGGACAGTCAGTCGGTCGACACGGTCCTCAGCGAGACCGACAGGCGCTCCAGTCAGGGCGGCTCGGAGTTCGAGAGCGTGCAGCCCTCCTCGCCCGCCGGCTATCCGATGGCCGTGGTCACCGTGATGTTCCGGCCCTTCCCCTGGGAGGCCCCGAACTCGCAGGCCCTCAGCGCCGCGTTCGAGGGCTTCGTGCTCGCCGGTGTGTGCGCGGTGTCCTGGCGTCGGCTGATCCGGGTGCCTGGGTTCATCTTCCGGGTGCCGTTCCTCAGCTACTGCGTGGCGTATTCGGCGATGTTCGTGTTCGCCTTCTCGGCGATCAACAACTTCGGCCTCCTGTCGCGCCAGCGGACCCAGCTCCTCCCGCTGGTGCTGGTCCTGCTTGCCGTCCCGCCGCCGCGCATCGACGACGGCGACGACCTGATCGACGACGCCCGGCCACGATTCCACCTCGAGCGGGTGGGCCGCCGCGTCGACTTCTAGTGGGGTGTCTCGTGACACCCCACTAGCTGAGCTACCCATCCGTTGTGTCGGCTGGGTTGCGACGGTCGCTCTCGGGCTCGTCGGTGAATCCCGATCATCATCCGGGTGCATGCCGATGCTGCTGCGTTCGGCGCGATCCTGGGGCGATGACCCCCAGGACCCTCTCGGTCAATGGCCTGGTTTGCGTGGTGCTCGTGGCGGCCTGCAGTTCCGGCGGTGACGGTGACGACGGGGTGCAGTCGTCGGGTGGAAGCCACGATCCGGTCGGCGCGACCACCGAAGCGTCGCCGTTCCGGGTGAGCCACGAGCCCGGCGGCTACCGCCTCGTCCAGGCTGGCCAGGGGTCAGGGGTACAGGACTGGGGGACGGACAGCGGCGGCACCGACGAGCCGGTGACGGTCCTCGCGCCATCCGGGAGCGACCCAGCCGGGCCTGACGCGGTGTGGGTGTCGGTCACCGGATTCGCCGGTTACGAGGGAGGGCTGGCCCAGGCGTCGAGCGGCTACCCGAGCGACGACCTGGAGTCGTTCGGGCTCGACGGTGAACCGGCGTTCTACGCGCCGCCCAGCGACGACCGCCGCGCGGACCTCGTGGTTCAGGTGGATGACGAGTTGGCGGTCCGGGTCTCGGCGGAGCGGGGGTCACGTGAGTCGTTGGCTGACATCGCCCGCCGGGTCCGTCCGGCCGAGGACCGCCTGCTCGCGCCCGAGGTCCCCGATCCACCCGACGACCTGGCCGTCGTCGGGTCAGCCACCGCCGACGTCGAGGTCACCCTGGTGTCTCGACCCGTGCCCGCGAGCGAGCTCCTGCCAGCCAGTGACCGCGCCTACACCGCGGTGTGGGCACTCGGCGAGCGCGGCACTCCCTGGATCCCCGACGACGGCGTCGTGGTGGTGAGCACGCTGCCAGGCCAGGCCCTCGACCTCGACGCAGTGACCGCGGTAGTGGGTGCGCCGACCTCGAGGCCCGGCGTAACGGTCACCGAACGGGATGTCGGCGGTCGACCCGGGGCCCACGTCCAGCTCGCAACGGACGGCACCGACGCGTCCAACCACACTGACGCGGTGTTCACGTCGACGCCCGACGGTGACCTACTGACGGTGGTCGCCAGAGGGCTGGAGCGGCCCGCCGCCGATGAGCTGGTAGCCGTGGCGTCCTCCGTGGAGACGGCGACCCGCCAGGAATGGGACCAGCTCGTCGCTCAACTGCAGGGACCGCCGGGTCTGCACCCCGACGAAGGAGCAGTCGAGCTGGAGCGCGGCCGGGCGGGCGACGTCGAGTGGCTCTTCCAGGCCCGCGCCGACGGTGCCAACATCGCGTCCAGCCTGGATTGGGACCTGGAAGGCCAGTTCGTCGTCGACCCCTGCCTCAAGCTCAGTGACGGTCGCAGGATCTGCGAGGAGCCCGGCGGCACCGAGGCCGGGGACTGGGTCGCGGAGCACGTGCCCGGGCCCGCAGACGGCGGTCCGTCCTTCCCCGGCTTCGTGATGGTCATGACCACAGCGCCAGCAGCCAGCGTGCGGCTCCACACCGGCGACGTCATCCTCACTGCGCCCTCCCACCCCCTTCCCGGTGACCGCCATCGGGGAGCCGTCGTCCTGCTCGACCGAGAGCCCCGGCTGCCGGCCTCCGCCTGCACCTGGCCCGAGGCCCCACCCTGGCTGGTGCCCGAGCCAGGCCGGGATCACTTCGAGCTCCTCGACCCAGGCGGTCAACCCCTGCCGTGTCCAACCTGAGTCCGGCCGCCGGGTAGCGCTTGTGTGCGTCGACGATGCGCTCGATCGCGGCCCGAATGGAGCGCAGCACAGGTGCGGCCCCGGCCCGACTCACGCACGTCCTCTAGTGCCACCCTGGCAGGAGCTGCCACCGCTCGAGGTGAACGGCCGGCCCCGTGTGGCGAGCGATGACGATCGCGTCGTCGCCTAGCCAGGCGACCGGCCACGACCGGTCGGGGAGCCGGCAGAATGGCGCCGCCATCCAGTAGCTACAGGACTTCGCCGGTGAAGTCGTAGGTGCGCAGTGCGCCCTTGGTGTCGAGGACCAGACGGGCGTGCTTGGCCACCTTGTCGAGCGGGAAGTCCGGGTGGTCGACCAGCAGCAGCACCAGATCCGCCCGGGACAGCTCGTCGGGAGTGCACGGCACCACCGGCACCGGCACCTCGGGACCGCCGCTCC
>JBOGHK010000015.1:0-79001 GCA_050744325.1 Acidimicrobiales bacterium | reverse complement strand
GTCTGATCAAGAGCGAGCCGCAAGGCGTCGAGCAACTCTGGAGCTACCTGTCGCGCCGCCGCCGCCACCGCGTCTGGGTCGATCGCTTCGAGACCTGTTACGCGGTCGACCGCAGCGACGCGCACCTGGTGGCCTGCTCGCCCGACCGCACCGCGCGCGCAGCCGCGGACGGCGACCTCGAGCCGCTCGTGTACGCCGCGCGCGAGAGCCTGCGCGAGGAGGACCGCCCCGACCCGTTCGCGGGCGACGTGCGCGGGTTCCGGCGCTGGGTGCGCGGGCGGATCCCGCGCGCGCGCGTGGTCGAGAGCGCCGGGCGGATCTGTTTCGTCGGCTACGCCGACGTGCAGCGCGGCGAGGGCTGGCTCCTGCAAGGCATCTACACCTGGCCCGAGGCGCGCCGGCGCGGCTTCGCGGCCACCGGCACCTCGGCGCTGTGCGATGAGGCGTTCGCGTCGGGCGCCGACCACGTGCAGCTCGCGGTCGTCGACGGCAACGACGCGGCGCAGCGCCTCTACGAGAGCCTCGGCTTCAAGCCGTTCGGCCGCGTGCGGACGATTCTGTTCACGTAAGATGGAGTGGGCACTCCAAGGAGGGACCGACATGGGCTGGCTCGACGGCAAGGTGGCGATCGTGACCGGGGCGGGCCACGGCATAGGCCGGGGTCATGCCTTGGAGCTGGCCAGACACGGCACTCGGGTGGTGGTCAACGATCTCGGGGGCTCGGTGAGCGGCGAGGGTGCCTCGCAGGACGCCGACCTCACCGTCAAGCTGGTCCACGACCGTGGCGGCGAAGCGGTCGCCAACTACGAGGACGTCGCCGATTACGACGGCGCCGGGCGGATGGTCGCCCAGGCGATCGACACCTGGGGCCGGCTCGACATCCTGGTCAACAACGCCGGGATCGTGCGCGACCAGGCGGTGTGGAACATGTCCGAGGCCGACTTCGACGCGGTGATCAGGGTGCATCTCAAAGGGACCTGGGCGCCCTGCCACTGGGCCGCCCGCCACTGGCGGGAGCGGTCGAAGGCTGGCGAGCGCTTCACCGGCCGGGTCATCAACACCGTGTCGGGCGCGGGCCTGGTCGGGAACTTCGGGCAGAGCAACTACGCCACGGCCAAGGCGGGCATCGCCGGGATGACGCAGACCCTCAGCCTCGAGCTCCACAAGCTGGGGGTCACGGTCAACGCCGTCGGTCCGGCGGCGGCGACACGCATCACCGGCACGATGCCGGGAGCGCCGCCGGTGATCGAGCCCGACGACGTCCCCGACGACGAGTGGAACCGCATGGATCCCGCAGTGTCGTCACCACTGGTCGCGTGGCTGGCATCCGACGAGTCCCAGCACGTCACCGGCCAGGTCATCCGGGCGGTCGCCGAAGACATCATCTGGATGAAGGGCTGGGCTGACGGGCCGACCATCCACAACGGCGGCCAGCGCTGGGATGCAACCACGCTAGGGACGCTGCTGGCGACCGACGTCTTCGGTACTCGGGCTCCCGGCCTGCGCTATTGAGGCCCGACGCGAACCTGCCCCCGAAGGTGGGTGTCTGGACCCATCTTCGGGGGCAGGTTGGTGAGGAGGAGGGGGCTAGCGCCAGCCCAGCTCGCGTGTGCAGGCGGGCCAGGCGCCCCAGCCGGAGCTCTCGTAGAGCCGGATGCCCATCTCGATCTGGGTCTCACGGCTGTTCTCGTGGGGGTATCCCGTGCCGCCCACGCCCTGCCAGCTCGAGAGCGAGAACTGCAACCCGCCGTAATAGCCGTTGCCAGTGTTGATCTGCCAGTTGCCACCGGACTCGCAGTCGGCCAGCTGGTCCCAGGTGGCGTAGCTGTAGGGATCCGGCGGGGCGCCACCACTGTCCGGCGGTGGAGGCACCTCCTCGGGCGGAGGAGGCTCGGTGGTCGTCGTGGTGGTAGGCGGAATGGTCGTCGTCGTGGTCGTGGTCGTCGTAGTGGTGGTCGTCCGCATCGACGCGGCGCCGTTGGCCCGGGCACTGTCGGCCTGGGTGGTCGCCGCCTGGCCCCGCAGAGCGTTGACCTGCGAGCTCGCCGTAGCGCTGTCGGCTTCGACGTCGCTGTCGTCGTCGTCGGGGACGACCACGTTGGCGAGGACGATGGGCGCCACCAGCATCGTTACGCCGGCGATCCCTCCGAGGAGCGCCCGGCGCATGTCTTTTCGCCGTCGCCGCCGCTCTTCCGCCTCAAGTTCCTCGTCGTCGATCCACTCCCGCATCGCAACGAACTCCCCATGGCTCGGGACCCGCGCCGCCCTCACCCGAAATTCATGAGTGGTAGTCGGAGGACCCGGTGGCCCCAACGCGCGTCGTCCTGTCCGGCTGTGCAAGGAGTTTGTCATGATCGCAACGTTTTTGCAACAAAGCGGCGCCGCGAAAGGCGCCCCTTCCCCCCAATGTCCCTTGTGTCCCTGCCCCCTGGGCTCCCTTTGTCGCTAGAGATGTCTTGTCGAGATCCGCAGATCGCGGCCGGACTACTGACGGATTTCCACCAGCCGTCAGCGGCCTCGGGGGAGGCCTAGACCCCTCTGGGCAATGATCTCTCGCTGAACCTCACTCGACCCACCGTAGATGGTTGTGACCATCGCGTGTCGGAATGCGTGCTCCACCAAACCGCCGTGCACCCTACTCCTCGCGTGAGGGCCAGTGAGGGCTTCTGGGCCGACGAGATCCATGAGGTCGCTCGCTGCCCCGACGAACGCCTCGGGGAGCCACAGCTGAGCCATGGATCCCTCCACGTGAGGGAGCGTCCCCGTCGCTGCCATCCACGCTGCTCGGTACAACAGCAGGCGGCCCACCTCGACCAGGGTGTCCCAGCGGGCCAGCCGTTCCTGAGTGCCGGGATCGTCGAGCGGACGGGTGCCGTCCCCGCCGGGGGCGGCCGCCCACTCGGCGACCGTCGCCACGAGATGGGCGGGTTCGCCCCAGTTGGAGCTGTTGCGTTCGTAGACCAGAGCCGCGTGCATCACCGACCAGCCCGCGTCGACGTCGCCGACCCGACACGTGTCCGGCACCCGGACGTCGGTGTAGAAGGTGATGTTGGTGCGCTCGCCGCCGAGGGTTTCGACCGGGGTGATCTCGATGCCCGGCGTGGCCGTCGACACCAGGAACATGGTCAGCCCCTGGTGCTTGGGAACGTCGGGATCGGTGCGGGTGAGCAAGAAGACGTACTCGGCCTCGTGCGCCATGGTGGTGAACATCTTCTGGCCGTTGATCACCCACTCGGTGCCGTCGGGCACCGCGCGGGTCTGGACCGCCGCGACGTCCGACCCGGCATCGGGCTCGCTGTAGCCGAGGCAGCAGATCGCCTCGCCGGCCAGGATCCGCGGCAGCACCTCGCGCTTGTGGACCTCGTTGCCCCGCAGCAGCAGGGTGGCCCCGACGAGTGCGGCGATGGCCATTCCGTCGACGGGCGCGCCGGCCCGGTAGAGCTCTTGCATGAGCGTCGTCGTGGCTACCGCCGACTGGCCGAGACCGCCCACCTCTGTGGGCCACCCCGCGGCGAGATAGCCGCGCTCGCACAGCTTGCGGTGCAGGCCCCAGTCGTGCATGGTGCCGGTGGCCAGGGCGCGTTCGACGATGTCGGGGTTCAGGTGCTCGTCGAGGAAGGCTCGGACCTCGGAGCGGAAGGCGAGGGTGGAGGCATCGAGCTGGAAGTCCATGCCCTCGCGTCGGACCGGCGCGTCGGCGGTGGGGGCTGCAGGCTCGCGCCAGCGGCGCCTGGCGATGGTGCGTAGCTGGTGGCGGGGGTCGCCGGCCAGCAGCCGCCAGCCCTTGGCCCGGCGCACATACAGCTGGACGTCGTACTCGAGCATGAACCCGTAGCCGCCATGGAAGTGCAGGCTGGCCCCGGCGGCGTCCTCGGCGGTCTCGCCGCAGAACCAGAAGGCCTGTGCCGCGAGGGCGCCGGCCGTAGGTTGGCCGACGTCAGCCGCCCAGGCCGCCTCGTACGCCAGCAGGCGGGCGCCGTCGGTGGCCGTGTGCAGGTCGGCCAGGCGGTGCTGGATGGACTGGAACGAGCCGATCGGGACCCCGAACTGGTGCCGCTCCTTCACGTACCGCACGCCCAGGTCGAGGGCTGTTCGAGCCAGCCCGGCCAGCGCAGCGGCGGTCAGCACCCGCCACTCGTCGAGCGCAGTGGCGTACAGCACGGGGGCCTCGGCGCCGGAGGCCAGCACCGTCCGGCGATACCCGGCGGCCTCGGCCTTGGTGGTCGACATCGCTGGGGCGAGGAGGGCGATGTCGGCAACTGCGCCGTGGTGGGTCGTGGGTCGGCGGGGCGGTGGCGGGTCCGGGGTGACGGCGACCAGCTCGTTGCCGTCGATGGCGACGACCACGGCGGCGACCGACCCGCCCGGCACCAGTGTCGCCGTGTGCCCGACAGCCGGGCGGACCGCGAACCCCGCCGGCGACCCTTCCATCAGCTGGTGCAACAAGCTCGTGGCGTTGGCTCCGCCGTCACCACGACCACCGGTGGCAGGGCTTGCGACCGGTGGGTCGCTGGCCTTCCTCCGCTCGCGCCCGTCGCGCTCGGTGGCGGCCGCAGCCGGGCCGGCACAGCGGGCGAGGAGGCGGGCGACGACCATGGTTTCGATCAGCGGGGCACTGCCGAGGAAGGCGCCGTGCTGCTCGGCGACCACCGCGAGGTCGGTGAGGTTGGCGCCGCCGCCCTCGTGGGACTCGGGCACTCCCATCGTGGGCAACCCCATCTGCGCCAGGGCCCGCCAGAGCCCGTCGTCGAAACCGGTGCTCTCGGCGCCGCGCACGCGCTCGGGGCCCGACTCCTTGCCGTAGAGGCGCGCGACCGCATCGCGGAGGATGGTCTGGTCGGTGGAGAGCGAGAGATCCATGCCTGGGGCCCCGTCCTGCTGTCCGATCTTCAGAATCTGACGGTGTGTCAGATAGTCTGGCATCCTCGCCGCGGCGGCGGCATGTCGTCGGGCGAGCCGGCCCGACCAGGAAGGGGGCATCAGGTGAGTCGAGGGCCGTTGGCCGGAGTCCGGATCGTCGAGTGCTCGCTGCTCGGCCCCGCTGCGATCACCACCCACCTCGCTGACCTCGGTGCCGAGGTCGTCAAGGTCGAGCCACCATCCGGGGACTACATCCGCGAGATGACCTGGCCGATCGTGGACGGGGTGTCGCTGATGCACCTCCACATCAACCGGGGCAAACGCTCGGTGACCCTTGACCTGCGGACAGAGGGCGGCCAGCAGGCCTTCCGCGACCTCGCGCGCCGGGCCGACGCCGTGGTCGAGGCCATGCGGCCGGGGGGCCTGGAACGCCGGGGCCTCGGGTTCGAGGCGCTGCGCGCGATCAACCCGAAGCTGGTGTTCATCACGATCTCGGGCTTCGGCATGACCGGGCCTTACAAGGACATGCCCAGCCACGGCGTGGCCTACGACACCTGGGCCGGGCTGGTGCGCCCGGAGATCGACGACGAAGGGTTCTGCGCGATCCCCGAGCATCCGTCGATCGGCATGCACGCGGGGCCCCTGTTCGGGGCGCTGGGCATCCTCGCCGGGATCATCCGGGCCCGGGCGACCGGCGAGGGCTGCCGCATGGAGATCGCCCAGTCTGACGCCGCGGCGGCGATGGACTGGTTGCGCAGCGAGACCTGGAAGGCCTACGAGCGGCCGGAGGCCGAGGTGACCGGCAACAAGTCCGACGACTACGAGCGCCGAGCGCCCGGCACCGCGGGCATGCGCCATGGCGTCCGCTACCAGATCTACGCGGCTAAAGACGGCGGCCACGTTCTGTTCCAAGCGTCGGAGCAGGAGTTCTGGCGGAACTTCTGCGCCGGCGTCGGCCGAGGGGACCTGTTCGAGCGTTTCCCCGGATCGCGGGTCGCTGACCACGCACCGGGCAACCGTGAGCTGCAGGCCGAGCTGCGCACGATCTTCGCGACCCGCACCAGCGAGGAGTGGATCGCGTTCGGCAAGGCCGAGAACACGCCGATCGCCCCGGTGAACACACCCAGGACGCTGGCCGACGACCCGCAGTTCCAGGACCGCATGGGGTTCCTGCCCCGGGACGTCCTCGGCACCGAGCAGCTTGCGCTCCCGGTCAAGCTGTTCGACGAGGCTCTCGCGCCGCCGAGCAAGGCGCCGACGGTGGGGGAGCACACCGACGAGGTGCTCCGCGAGACCGTCGGCTACACCGACGACGAGATCGCGGCGCTGCGCAAGGGCGGCGCGTTCGGCTGACCCTCCCCGGGGCTCGGCCGCGACGTCGGCCGACCTACCGACAGGATCCGGGGCGGGCGGGCAGCGTCCCGGCGTCGTAGCGTTACGGACAGCTCGTCCATGGCCGTTCCCCGGGGGTGGTGGTCCGCCATGAAGAGTGGCCTGCTCGCTACGTTGCGTGGCATGAAGCGCAAGCACCGGCAGCGGATCGTCGCCGCGGCGACGATCGGGGGCTGCGCTGTCACCGTGCTCGCCGTCGCACAGCTCGCGGCATTGCTGCACCACGTCACGGTCGTGCCAGCGGAGCCAGCCACGGAGAACCACGGCCTCGCCGGGCTGCCGGCGACGCTCACCGAGACGGCACCCGCGGTCGGCGACCGCACCGTCGACGCCTATGCCGGCTATGGCACGTGGGTCGACGTCTACGACTTCGTCCCGGCCGAGGCGTCGGGCACCCCGGCGTTCGACGTCGCCGCGGTCGACGAGATGGCCCGACAGGGCGTGCGGACGCTGTACCTGCAGGCGGCGAAGGCCGACGGCCCGTCGTCGGGCCTGCTGGCCGACCCGGCCCGGGTCGCGCAGATCCTGGTGCGGGCGCAACGGGCAGGCATCAGGGTCGTCGGCTGGTACCTGCCGAAGTTCGGCGACATCGACCGTGACCTCGACCACCTGCAGGCCATCGCCGACTTCGAGGTGGTCGGCCACCGCTTCGACGGTGTCGCGGTCGACATCGAGTGGACCGAGAGCATCGCCGACCACGACCAACGGTCGCGCAAGCTCGTCGAGCTGTCCGAGCGGTTGCGTTCCGGCGTCGGCTCGGACGCGTTGGGGGCGATCGTGCTGCCGCCGGTGCAGATCGAGGTGGTGAATCCGGACAAGTGGCCCGACTTCCCGTGGCAGGAGCTGTCGAACCTGTACGACGTTTGGCTGCCGATGGGCTACTGGACCGAGCGGCGGGCCGACTCGGGCTACCGCGACGGTGCCGTGTACACCGCCGAGAACCTCGAGCGCCTGCGCGACGACCTGGACGACCCCGAGGCGGTGATCCACGCGGTCGGAGGTATCGGCGACGAGGTGACCGACGCGCACGCGGCCGGCTTCGCCGATGCCGTCGACGAGGCCGAGGCGATCGGCGGCTCGATCTACGACTGGCGCACCCTGGATCGTCGGCTGCACGCCCCCCTTGCCGAGGCCATCAACCCGGCATCCGGCCCTCATTGAGCGACCGCCTCGGATGACGGGCACGACTGCAGCCCGGTGGCCATGATCACGTCGTCGATGTCGTCGAGCAACGACTGCGGGAGCAACAACCGGGTCGTGCGTGCGACGACCGGCAGCGCGGCGAGGTCGGCGAGGACCACACGGGCGAACATGCCGTCGTCCATCCAGGCCGCCAGGTCGGGTGTCACCGGTGGACCGGCGAATGCCAGGACCTCGGGATCGCGCCGGAGCCGCGCCCAATCCCACCGCTCGGCGAGCGCCAACGTCATCTCCGCTACCGCGTAGGGATCGTCGAGGGCCGCCGGGCCGGCCATGGCGCCGCCGCGACCGCCCGAGCCAAGCGTCGCCGCCGGATGCAGCGCCACCACGTCGTTCCATCCGAGCTTGCAATCGTCCCGGCCCGAGAACACCGCGGCCTCGACCACCCGGTCGAGCCACAGACGTAGCCAGAGCTCGGCGGTGCTGGCCGGCGGAGGGGCCGTCGGCACACCCAGGGCTCGTCGGCAGGCATCGCCGATCAGCCCCTCGGGAGCATCGTCGTAGCGGGTGACCACCTCGCCGTCGCCGTCGTCGTCGCCGTTGCCGGCGCGGGCGGTCGCCCGGTCGCTGTCGTCGGGACCCCTGGTCGCCGATCGACCACCAGACGGGAGGTAGCGCAGCAGGCCGGCCCCCCGGCCCGAGCGGTCGACGAGCGTGGTGATGATCACGGCCTGTGGTTCGGGCGGAGCGTGGTCGAGCGAGAACGCCCGCCCGGAGCAGTGGACCCCGAGTGCGAGCCAGTCGCGCGGTGCGGTGAACCCGATCAGGACGTCGAGCGGATGCTCGGCACCGAGGTGCCGGAATCCGAGCTCGACGGGGTTGCCGGTGACCCGGAGCAAGGTGCCGGGCTCGTGACCGTCCAGCGCCGAGCTGACGTCGGCGACGAGCTGGGCGAGCGGGAGCGGACCGGAGACAGGGGAAGACGAACGGGACGTAGGGAGCGGACGGGTACGCGGCATGGCGCGCCTCCTCGAGCAGGTCGAGCGGGTGAAGAGGCGACCGCTTCCCAGCTCGGACCTAGGTGCGCCGGAGGGGGATCACAAACCCTGGCAGTACCTTACGTGAGCGGTGTGACAGTCTCGGCCGATGGCGCAGTGCTGGCGTCGTCGGTCGTCACGCGACAGGCAGCCAGACCGCTCAGAGCGGCGAGATCTCGTCGAGCACCTGGGTGACGAGCGCCGCGACCGGGCTGCGTTCGGGCCGGGTGAGGGTCACGTGGCCGAACAGCGGGTGGCCCTTGAGGCTCTGGATCACCGAGGCGATGCCGTCGTGTCGCCCGACCCGCAGGTTGTCGCGCTGGGCGACGTCGTGCGTGAGCACGACCCGGCTGCCCTGGCCGATCCGGCTCAGCGCGGTCAGCAACACGCCGCGCTCGAGGTTCTGTGCCTCGTCGATGATCACGAAGCTGTCGGTGAGGCTGCGGCCGCGGATGTGGGTGAGTGGCAGAACCTCGAGCAGCCCGCGGGCGAACACCTCGTCGATCACCTCCTGGCCGGCGATGGCTTCGAGGGCATCGGTCACCGCCGCGCCCCAGGGCGCCATCTTCTCGGCCTCGGTGCCAGGCAGGAACCCGAGGTCCTGGCCGCCGACCGCGTAGATCGGCCGGAACACGACCACTCGGTGGTGGCTGTGCGCCTCGAGCACGGCGTCGAGGCCGGAGGCGAGTGCGAGCACGCTCTTTCCGGTGCCCGCGGGCCCACCGAGGCTCACGATGCCGACCTCGGGGTCGGCCAGCAGGTCGAGCGCGATCCGCTGCTCGGCCGACCGTCCCCGCACGTCGAAGAGCGAGCGATCTGCCCGCACCAGGTGCACCCGCTTGTCGTCGTGCAAGCGCGCCAGGCCGGACTGCTGTCCCGCGTGAAGGACCAGGCCGGTGTTGACCGGTAGCTCCTCGGCCTCGACCAGGTCCACGGCATGGGCCTCGAAGAGCTCGTCGACCACAGCACCCGAGACATCGAGCTCGACGACGCCCGCCCACGCCTCGTCGACGGCCATCTCGCTGCGATATTCGTCGGCGGCCAGGCCCACGATCGACGCCTTCAGCCGGAGCGGAAGGTCCTTGGTGACGACCACCACGTCGCGGCCCTCGTGGACCAGGCTGCGGGCCACCGCCAGGATGCGATGGTCGTTCGACTCGGTGTGGAGTGCCGTCGGCAGGCCCGCGGTCTCCTGATGATTCACCTCGACCCGCAGCGTGCCCCCGTCCTCGTTGGCCGGCATGGCCTGGAGCAACGACCCGTGACGGAGGCGCAACTCCTCGAGATGGCGGAGGGCCTCGCGGGCCGCCCATCCCAGCTCGGGATGGTGGCGCTTGGCCTCGAGCTCGATGAGCACCACGAGCGGCACGACCACCTCGTGCTCGGCGAAGCGGCTGAAGGCCCACGGGTCGGCCAGCGGCACCGAGGTGTCGAGCACGTAGGTACGGAGTCGGGTCACTGAGCTCCCCAGGGGTCGGGCGGCGTCACGGTATCGGGCAGGACGACCGCATGCAGCACCATCCCAGTGAACATCGGCGGGTTGCACGGCGCGCGGATGGGTGGGCCGGCTCAGCTCGGTGTTCGCCATCGCCTCGGGCGCAGGTTCGCCACGAATGCGATTGGCTCGACGGTGCCGGACGCGCTGACATGCGCCGGTGCCGATACGCAACCTGACGGTGTTCTGCGGCTCCAGCCCGGGTGTCGATCCCATCCATGTCGCTACCGCCGCTGAACTGGGCCATGGCCTGGCCGACCGAGGGATCGGCCTGGTCTACGGGGGAGCCCACATCGGCATGATGGGCGCCCTCGCCGATGCGGCGCTGTCCAGGGCGGGCGACGTCGTCGGTGTGATGACCGAGGCTCTCGTGGCCCACGAGATCGCCCACAGCGGGTTGACCGAACTGGTCGTCGTGGCGACCATGCACGAGCGCAAGGCGATGATGGCCGACCTCGCCGACGGGTTCGTCATGCTCCCCGGTGGCTACGGCACGTTGGACGAGTTCTGCGAGGCTCTGACCTGGACGCAGCTCGGCGTGCACCACAAGCCGTGTGCTCTACTCGACCCGAGCGGCTACTTCGACCCGCTGCTGACGGTGTTCGACCGGGCGGCCGAGCAGCGATTCGTGCGGCCCGAGCACCGGCGGCTGGTGCTCGTGGCGCGGACCGTCCCTGATCTCCTCGCCCAACTGGCCGCGTGGCGGCCGGTGAGCACGGCCAAGTGGTTGGACCGCGACCAGCGCTGACTGCGGCCCCAACCCCGAGGCGATGGTGCCCACGGCCCGCCCGTGGGGCGAGGTCATGCGACCCGCCCGTGGGGCCTATGACCTCACGCTCGTCGCCCTGGCCACCATCACCTCGGGTCGGTGGCCGGGTCAGTCCACGAGCACGACGTGTAGGCGGGTCGGGCCGTGCGCACCGATCGTGAGTATCTGCTCGATGTCGCCTGAGCGCGAGGGCCCGGTCTCGATGACCAGCGCCGACGGCAGCGCCGCGGGGTCGGTGCCGAGCGACCGCAGCAGGTCACCGGGGGTCGCAACCAGACGCTCGACCGGCAGCACGCACAGGTGTACCGCCGGCAGCAGCGAGGCGAGCCGGCCCCCGGCGCGGCGGCTGTCGAGCACGACCGACCCGGTGGCGGCGATCCCCGCCACGGCCGAGGTGACGCCCACGGTCGCCCGGGCCGCAGCCCCGGTCGTCGCCGGCGCCACTTCGACACCCCGTCCGGCCAGGCGTTCGCCCAACGCGACGGCCTCGGGCTCGGCCGAGACGACGACGTCCCACGCGTTGAGCTCGGCCACCAGATGGTCGAGCAGCGCATCGGGCACCCCGCCGCTGACCCGATGGCAAACGCCGCCGGCCTCCTCGACGGCCCGCGCGAAGGTGCCGACGACGTCGTCGGGGTCGAGGTTGGGGTACGTCGGTTCGGGGAGCCCGGCGGCATCGCCATCGGTGACTGGCGGACGGGACGGCGGCGGTGGAGGCACCGGCCTCGCCGGATCCCCGCCGGCCAGCCGCGCCCGGGCCGCGGCCAGGAACCGACCCCGGTCCCCGTGCTCCGACCCGGTGGGCGCGGGGTCGGGTTCGGACTGGCCGGCGGCTCTTGGCGGTTCCGGCCCGGTGGGCGCGGGGCCGGGTTCGGACTGCCCGGTGGCTCTTGGCGGTTCCGGACCGGTGGCCGTCGCCGGCACCTCGTCTTGGGCGGTGATGTCGAGCGGCGGATCGTCCGGTGGCTGCTCGCGCAGGTGGCGGCGGAGCGCGGCGAGGAACCCGTCGACCGGGTCACCGTCGACGGGCATCGACCCACCTGCCGGTAGGAGCGTCGGCACCGGGTCGAGCGCCCGCTCGGCCGGCGGCACACGACGGGGGAGTGGCCCACCGCGGGCGGGGATCTGCGGGCTCGGGTGATGAGCATGGATCGAGGTCGGCACGTAGCCGAGCACCAGAGGATGGGCCGGCTTCGGGGGACGGCGGCGACCGGCCGCCCGAGTGGCCGTCCCCGGCGGCGACGGATCACCCCGGCCAAGCGAGCGGACGTACCAGGACGTCGGCGCATCGGCCCGAGCGGTCCCGTCGGCCGAACCGGCGTGGGTCAGGTGATTGGCTGCGCCGGGCCCGCTGCCCTCGGCCGTGGATGCGGTCGGATCGGGCCGGCCGGCGTGACCGGCACCAGTGGCCCCGGCCGCGGGCACCCACCACGAGCGGTCGCTGACCGCGGCCACCCGCCACGAACTGCGGTCCCGGGTCGCTGGGGCTCGCCAGAACTGCGGGTCGTGTCGACCCGGCCCACCTCGTTGATCGTGGCGCCGGGGCATCACACCAGCCCCTTCCGCCAGCGGTCGCGGAACCGCTCGGTCGCCGGCTTCGGCAGCGTACGATCGCCGGCCCACGACGATGCCACCGGCAGGCGGCCTGCCAGCCCGGTGGCCAGCCGACTCCAGGAGGCAGTCCGCATGGTTGCGTCGTAGCGCCGTGCGTCGGACCATGCCCCGGCCCACAGGCGCCAGGCGGTCCGCTCGTCCCGCCTGGTCGCATCGGCGGCGTCGCGGTGCAGCGACGACACCATGGCCTGCAACGGGATCTCGACCGGACAGGCATCCAGGCACGCAGCGCAGAACGTCGACGCATGCCCCAGGACGCCCGCCCCGTCATCGACCACCACGATGTGCAGCTCGTCCGGGCCGTTCAGCTCGTCACGGCCGCGGGGGCCGCTCACGACGGTCGTGTAGGACGACGGCCGTTGCCCGGAGGCCGAACGTGCCAGCAGGCCGAGCAGCAGGTCGGCCTGGTGCCAGTTGGCGACCAGTCGCTCCATGCCCAGGACGACGACGTGGGCCCGGGGCAGCGAGGTGACCAGCCGTCCGTTGCCCTGGTCGGTCACCAGAACGATCGAGCCGGTCTCCGCCACGGCCATGTCGGCGCCGGTGATGCCCACGTCCGCGGTGAGGTACGCCTCCCGGAGGCGGTCACGGGCGAAGCCGACGGGCTCGTCGGCCTCGACCACGTCGATGCCGCGGGCCCGGAGCGCGGCATCGAGCTCGATCTCCGCGGTCACCGCCGACGTCGACTTGACCACCTGCTGGGCATCGTGCGCCTGCACGATCCGGGCGACGTAGTCGCGGGCCTCCACCGCTGTCGACGCCCAGTAGATCTGCGCGCCGCGCCTGGTCGCCGCGTCGGCGAAGCGTTCGAGCAACTCGGGCAGGCGGGCCAACACCTGCTGGCGGACGTGGCGGGCGGCGTGGCGAAGTCCGTCGGGATCGTCGAGCTCGGCGAGCACGCTGCTGCGACGGGCCGCGAAACGGTCTGCGGCCGTGGCGACGTCGGCGCGGAGCCGACCCTCGGCCAGTGCGTCGACCACCCTCTCGCGCAGCGCCGTGCTCGCCGGCGCATGGCGTGGAGCGAACGGGTCAGTGCTCATGGCGTGCTCCAGCCGGCCGCTGCCGGCAGGGCCTCCGCCAACAGCTCGGCGAGGTGTCGCACCTCGACCGGGGTCCCCAGGGCCTCGGCCCGGGTGCGGAGATGGAGCAGGCACGACGCGTCGCAGCCCACCACCGCGTCGACGTCGTCGGTGGTGGCCAGATCGCTCAGCGCGTCGTCGGCCAGCGCGTCGTCGGCCAGCGCGACCGAGGTCTCGGGCGGCCCGACGCTGAACGGGCCGCCGAACCCGCAGCAGCAGTCGGCGCCAGCCCAGGCGACGGGCTCGCAGCCCTCCACCCGGCTCAGCAGCTCGGCCGGCTGCTCGGTGACCCGCAGTTCGCGGCGCAGGTGACAGCTCCGCTGCAGGGCGACCTGAGTCGCTCCGGCCAGCCGAAGCTCGGGCAGGGCATCGGCGCGCTCGGCGAGCAGCTCGGACAGCTCGCGGGTGCGACCGCCCACCAGCCGGGCCCGCTCGGCAGCTACCGGATCGCCCGCGCGATCGAACAGGTCGGGCCAGAACTGCCGCACCATCGTGGCGCACGACCCCGCCGGGACCACCACGACGTCGGCGCCCCGCTCGAGCTCGGCCTCCAGAGCGTCGAGCGTGGGTCGGGCGACCGCCGCGGCCTCGTTCACGAAGCCGGCGTTCCAGCCCGGCTGTCCGCAGCAGGTCTGCGTCAGATCGCAGGTCACCCGGCAGCCGGCGGCGCGCAGTAGCCGGACGGCTGCCTCGCCGACGTCGGGCGCGACGATGTCGACCACGCAGGTGATCATCAAGGCCGCGTGCAGTTGCGGGACCTCGTGGGTCCCGGGTCTCTCCATGCTGTCCGCCACAGCTTTCGCTTTCGTTCGTCCGCCGTTGCTGCCCGCGGTGCTTGGTCACGGTCGACGTTGTTCCCGCCACTCAGTGCGACCGCAGCCGTCATCATGCACGCTGAGCGCAGCAGATGTCTGTCGAACGAGCGAGAAGTTCGCGAACCTCTACGCTGCGCGGCCATGCCCGGACCGGTGTCCCCGTCACCGCCCTCGTCGGCCACCTGCGCCTTCTGCGCCATCGTCAGTGGGCGGACGCCCGCCCACGTAGTGCTCGACGACGACGTGGTGCTGGCCTTCCTCGACAGCCGCCCGCTGTTCCCTGGCCACACCCTGGTGATCCCGCGGAACCATCACGAGACCCTCGCCGACCTCCCGGTCGAGGCCATCGGCCCCTACTTCGAGCGGGTCCAGCGGCTGGCGCGGGTGATGGAGGCCGGGCTAGGTGCCGCTGGCTCGTTCGTGGCCGAGAACAACCGGGTCAGCCAGAGCGTGCCACACCTCCACGTCCACGTCGTGCCGCGGAACCGCAAGGACGGGTTACGGGGCTTCTTCTGGCCGCGCACCCGCTATCCGGACGAGGCCACAGCCGCGGCGATGGCCGAGCGGATCCGCGACGCGCTGGTCTCGTCGACGGACGTGCCGCGCTAGCGGGTCCCGGCTAACGCCGACGCCGGCGAACCAAGGCCGGTGCGACGGCCAGACGACACGGGATGCGCGTGTGCGCCCGGTGAAACACGATCTCCACACCCAGCAGGAAGAAGGCGCCGACCACCAGGCCAGCGGTCACGTCGGTGAACCAGTGCACGCCAAGGTACACACGGCTTGCGGCGATCCCGACGATCAGGCTTCCGGCCACACCCACCGACGCCCACCACAAGGCCCGACGCTGGGTGTAGAGCGCCACGACGGCAGGTAACAGCCCCCACAGCGCCACCGCGGCCATCACGTGCCCGCTCGGGAACGACGGCCCGTTTCCTGGGACCATCCGCTCGAGGTCCGGTCGGGACCGGTCAACCGTCGCCTTCAGGGTGAACTCGATGAGCGGCCGGCTCACGGTGGCCGCGGCGATCGCCACACCCACAGCAGGACAGCGTCGCCAGGTGAGGATCGCCGCCAGCGTGCCCAACACGAGCACCGGGATCGTGCTGCCGAAGCGGCTGATCCAGGTGAAGAACGTGTCCATGTCGGACGTGCGGTTCGCCTCGACCCCGCGCTGGATGGGTTCGTCCCAGGTCAGCAGCAGTTGGCCGTTCGCAACGGCTGCGGCGACTGCGAGTGCCCCCAGCAACACGGCCAAGGCGATCAGGAGAGGGCGCCGGGCCAGAAGGAACGAGGCCGGCGTGATCGGCGGATCGGAGTGGACATGCACGGCGTAGCAACCTTAGGCGGAGGTGTGACCTATTGCACGCCGCACGAGAACATCGAGCGACCATCTGGGAACAGATCGACGTGCTCTGCGGTTGAGGGGGCTACCCCCTGAAAACCAACGAATTCATGGCGCGTAGCGGAGGTGACCATGGGTTCACTGAAGTTGTCGGATGAAGGCGCGCCCTCGCGCGACGTTCTCGGACTGGACGACCCCGCCAGCAGTGATCCGAGCCTCGTCGGCGCAAAGGCCGCCGCGCTCGCAAGGGCTCGGCGAGCCGGGATACCGGTCCTCGACGGGTTCGTGATCTCGACCCGCGCGACCTGGCATTGGCAGCAGGACTCGGTGCCTGCGGCAGCGGTCCACGAGCTACGGGTGGCGTGGGCACGCCTGAGCGTCGGCGGCCGGTCTCCGGTCGTCGTGCGATCGTCGTCGCCTCACGAGGACACCGAGACCTCGTCGATGGCCGGTCAGTTCCTGTCGGTGTTGGACGTCTCCACCTGGGACGACGTGCTCGTCGCCGTCGGCGACGTCGTCGACTCGGCCGACGGCGCACCGGTCGCGGTGCTCGTGCAACCCTTCATCCAGCCGGCATGGGGCGGCGTCCTGTTCGGGGCCGACCCGGTCACTGGCAGGCACGACCGCCTGGTCGTCGCGGCCGTGCCCGGTGGCCCCCACCGGCTGGTGAGCGGCATCGTCAGCGGCAGCCAGTTCTCGCTGTCGATCCGGGGCCGGGTGCTCGACACCTCCGGGGCGGTGCCCGGCCGGCTGCTCGTCCGGTCGGTGCGCCGTGCACTCGCCAAGCTGGCCCGGTCGGCCGCCGCGGTGTTCGGTGGCCCCCAGGACATCGAGTGGGCGATCGAGCACGATGGCCGCCTGGTACTGCTCCAGTCCCGGCCGATCACCGCCGTCGGCCACGAGGCCGAGGCGTCCGGTCCGGTCCTCGGCCCGGGACCGGTGGCCGAGACCTTTCCCGGCGCGCTGTCGGCGCTCGAGGAGGACCTGTGGATCCCGCCCCTGCGTGACGGCCTCCGGACGGCCCTGGGGCTGATTGGCGCGGTCTCCGCACGCAAGCTGCGCGCATCGCCCCTGGTGGTCACCGTGGGTGGACGGCCCGCCGTCGACCTCGAGCTACTCGGCCTGTCGCCGCTGCCGCGCCCACGGCTGGCCTTGCTCGACCCGCGTCCGCCTGCGCGACGCCTGGTAGCGGCCTGGCGGGTGGGGCGGCTGCGCGCCGCTCTCCCGGCGCTCGCCGGCGATCTGCTCGACGAGGTCGACGCGCAGCTTCGGGCCGTGCCTCCGCTGGGCACGCTGCCTCCGCTCGAACAGCTGCGCGTGCTCGAACGGTCGGCCGGTGTGCTGCGCAGCCTTCACGGCTACGAGGTGCTGACCGGCCAACTGCTGGCGGCCGACACGACGGCGCCGACAGCCGCGTCGCGGGCGCTCGCGCTGCTGGCCGAGCTCCGGGCCGGCGACCCCGAGTCCAGCGACGAGACCCTGGTCGCCCATCACCCGGTGCTGCTCAGTCTGGTGCCCCCGGTGGTCGGCACGCCGGTCACTCTGCCGCCGGCACCGCCGCTCCCGACCGGGGGACGGTCGGCTCCCGACGCCGGCGCCACCCTCGCCGACAGCGCAGCGACGCGACGCGAGGCGCTCCGGCTGCGGATCCGGTGGATCCACGAGCTGACCGCTCGCCTGGTAATGGCCGTCGGCCACGAGCTGGTGCGGCGCGGGGTGCTGGAAGACGCGGCGGCGATCCGCCACCTCCGGCTGGACGAGGTCCACCAGGCGCTCGCCGGCAGGCTCCGCGAAATGGTGGTCCCGGACACGCCGGCGATGGGCCCCGAGCCCGCCGTCCGGCCGGACAGTCTGGCGGCCTCGGGGCCGATCGGGCCGTTGCCCCGGGCCTTCCGCCAGGCCGGCGAGGTGATCGTCCCGGTGACGACCGGCGACGACGGTGGCAACGGCCGCGGCGCCGGTGGAGGTCGGGGTATGGGGCGGGTCCACGTCTACACGGGCGAGGGCCCGCCACCGCAGGGTGCCGTCCTGGTCGTCGCGACCCTCGACCCGAGCCTTGCCTCGCACCTGCCCGGGCTGTCCGGTCTGGTCGCCGAGACCGGGAGCACGCTGTCCCACCTGGCCATCCTGGCCCGGGAGTACGGCGTGCCGACGGTGGTCGACATGCCCGGGGCCCGAGAACGGTTCGCCGAAGGCGGGTGGGTGGTCGTCGACGGCTCGTCCGGCGAGGTCAGCGCCGTCGAGTCCGAAGAATGGCGGGCGGCATGAGCGCGCAGCGGGTAGCCGTCGGCACGGCAGCGGTGACGATGGCCGCGTCCGGCTGGTACGTCGTGGCCTACCTCGGTCGATGGGAGTGGAATCGAGCGATCGTCGCCGGCGTGATCTTCGTGGCCGCCGAGGTCGGACTGCTCGGGGTCCTGTTGCTCGACCGGCTGTCCCGCCTCCATCACCGGCTCGATGCCTTCGATGACGAGCGGCGAGCCCGAGCCCAGGCCCACGCCCGCCGGCCAGCAGCGGCGCGGTCCGGGGACGACTCCCTCCTGTTGGTCCGGGTGCACGAGGCGGCGCCGACGCCGCGGAAGCCGTTCTCATGGCTCGACGACACGAGCCAGCGAACCTCGGTGTTCGTACCGGTCCTGCTCGGCGCCGGGGTCCTCCTGTCGGGAGCCGCGTGGGCCGTCGAACGCATCGGGCGGCTCACGGCGGGGCCGAGCCTCGAACGCAGCCTGGTCCACCGGCTGGATGCGCTCGCGCTCCCGCCGGGCGGGCTGCTGGGAGACGAGTCGAGCGACCCGTTCGCGCCCTCCGGGCCGGGGCCGGGGCCGGAATGATGCGGGGCGGTCGGCAGCTCGCCCTGGTCGGCCTGGTCGTGGCTGGCGCCTTGGCGGTCGACGAGATGGGCGACCTGTTCCAGAGCCGTGGCGACCGCGTCGAGCCGGGCTCGCGGAGCGAGGTGGTTCTCGAGGTGGAGGAACAGCGCTACAAGCCGCCGCTCGACCAGGGCGCCCAGGCGCTGGTGATGGCCTGCGCGGGGAGCGTCTACAACCGACTGGTCGGCGACCCGGCCGTCGTCGAGATCGAACCGGGCCGCTACCGGTTCACGGTCGAGCCCAGCCTGGGCCGGTACAACGAGGTCAAGCTGGTGGGCTGCCTGGAGGACCTGACCATCGACCGGCTCCGAGCCGACGTGGTCTCGGTCGAGACCGTCGCCTGACCGGCAGCGCGCGCCGTGGGCGTCCGACGCGGCATCCTGTGGGGGTGAGTCGTGGCGACGATGCCGCTCCGTATCTGGTGGGCAAGCTGTTGATCGCCGAGCCCATGCTCGGTGACCCGAACTTCGAGCGATCGGTCGTGCTGCTGATCGAGCACACCGACGAGGGTGCCCTCGGGGTCGTCCTGAACCGGCCGACCGACCTCGAGGTAGGCACCGTGCTCGACGAGTGGGCCGGCCTGGCCGCCGATCCCCCGGTGCTCTATGTCGGCGGCCCGGTCGAACAGAACGGCGTCATCGCGCTGGGCCGCCGCGCCCGGCACGACGGGCCGGACTTCGGCTGGTCACAGGTCATCGGCGACCTGGGCACCGTCGACCTCCACCAGGAGCCGGACACGGTCGCCGACGTGCTGGCCGGCATCCGGTTCTTCGCCGGCTACTCCGGCTGGGGGCCGGGCCAGCTCGAAGCCGAACTGGCCCAGGACGCGTGGATGGTGGTGGAGGCCGTGATCGACGACGTGTTCGCCTCCGACCCCGAGACCATGTGGCGCTCGGTCCTGCGGCGCCAGGGCGGCAAGCTCGCGATGCTGGCCAACTTCCCTGCGCATCCCTCGATGAACTGATGGCTGGCGCAGGGACAGGCACGGGCAGGGCCACGGATCCACCGGTGGGCCCCGCCGACGTCGAGCGGGCTGCCGACCGGATCGCCGGGCGCGTGCGAGCGACGCCGGTGCTCGACGTGGGCGACGACCAGGGCCGCTTGCCCTCTCCGGTAACCCTCAAGCTCGAGCTGTTGCAGCACACGGGGTCGTTCAAGCCGCGCGGGGTGTTCAACTGGATGCTCGCCCAGGACGGCGACCTGCCCCCGGCGGGTGTGGTGGCGGCGTCCGGTGGCAATGCCGGGGCGGCGTACGCCTATGTCGCCCGCGAGCTTGGAGTTCGGGCCACGATCGTGGTGCCTGCAGTGACCTCGCCCGTGAAGCGCAGCCGGCTGGCCGACCTCGGCGCCGAGGTGGTCGTCGTTCCCGGGGTCTACGCCGACGCGCTGGCCACGAGCTACGACCTGGCCGCAGAGACCGGGGCGCTGCTTGGCCATGCGTACGACGATCCCGACGTGGTCGCTGGCCAGGGCACCTGTGGCCGCGAGCTGGAGCGGCAACTCGACGGCGCGCTCGACACGGTGCTGGTGGCGGTCGGCGGCGCCGGGCTGATCGGTGGGATCGCGGCCTGGTTCGCCGGCCGGGTGCGGGTGGTCGGCGTGGAGCCGGAACGCATCCCCGCGTTGCATGCGGCCCTCGCCGCGGATCAGCCGGTCGAGGTCGAGGTATCTGGCCTGGCTGCCGATTCGCTGGGTGCGAGCAGCGTCGGCGCAGTGCCGTTCGCGGTGGCGCGGCACCACGTGGACCAGTCGGTGCTGGTGCCCGACGACGCCATCGCTCGGGCACAGCGCGACCTATGGGCCCGGTTCCGCGTCGCCGCTGAGCCCGGTGGGGCCGCGGCCTGGGCGGCCATGCTGGACAAGGCCTATATCCCCGAGGCGGGTGAGCGGGTCGGGGTGCTCGTGTGCGGCGGCAACGTCGACCTCACGACCCTCGGGTGAACGTCCTTCTGGCCGGGAACTGGCCGGAATCAGAGGTCGTCGAGGAGCTTGAACGCCTCCCCCCAAGGGGCACCGACCGACGCGCCGTGCTCGGCGGCCCGATCGCGCACCCGGGCGCGGAACGCCTCGAGCTGCCCGGCGCCGTCGGCCGTGCCTTCCTCCACGAACATCGTCGACCGCAACTGGCTGCGGTGCGCCTCGAGCGCGTCGAGCTTGCGGGCCAGGTGGGACTGGTCGACGACCTCGACGTGGTCGGCGTCCTCGGCCTCGAACAGCAGGAGCGCGGCGGGCCGGTGGTGGGCGAGGCCGTGCTCGGGGAAGAAGTGCGGGTCGCGGGCCGCGACGATCCCGTCGACGGTCAGGGACCCGGCGTGGCGATGGTCGGGATGGAGCCGGTAGCGCTTCCACGGGTCATGGCCCAGCACGACGTCGGGCCTCAGCCGGCGGATCCAGTAGCTGATCTGCCACCGCTGACGAAGGCCGTCCTCCAGCTCGCCGTCGGGCCAGCCCAGGAACACCACCTCGCCCGTGGCCCCCAACGCCTTGGCCGCGGCACGCTGCTCGATCTGACGGACGGCGACCAGCTCGGCGAGGTCGGCATCCGGATCCCAGGTGCCCTTGGCTCCGTCGGTGCAGACCAGGTAGTGCACCACACAACCCCTCTCGGCCCACTTGGCCAGGGTTGCGCTGCAGTGGAAGTCGACGTCGTCGGGATGCGCGCCGACGGCGAGCGCCTGGCCGGGCATGGGGAGGTCGACCGAGGGTCGCCTCATGCCGTCGCCTGACGGTGCGGTTGCGGCCGGGGCCAGGCGAGGTCGCCGGGCACGTCGACATCCCAGCCCAAGGCACCGTCGTGGACGACCCGCACGGGCAGCAGCAGCCGGGCCGCCTCGGCCTGGTGGCGGGCGAACGACCCGGGTCCGTAGGCGAACTGGAACCCGGCATCGGTAGGAACAGCAGCCACGTTGGTGCCGTCGCGGCGCCGGTCGGGGATCAGGGTGACCCCGGGGAACCGCGCCACCCACGCCAGGCTCGTCGCCAGCGGCAGGTCGGCGTGCGCGACGATCGCCGTCGTGACCTCGTGCCGGCGGAGCCACGCGACGCCGTCGGCCACGGCGCCGTTTAGCCCCCGGCCCGGGCACCAGACCACATCGGCCCCGGCGGCGTCGGCCCAGGTCCGGACATCCTCGTCGTCGCACACCACGACCACGGGCAGGGGCGCCGCGGCGGCGACGACGACGTCGGCCATCCCGCGGGCCAGAGCCGCTCGGGCGGGGGGTTCGAGCGCGGGCGCCAGGCGGAGCTTGGCCGCCCGGAACGCCTTGACCGGCACGACCACTGCGGCGGACGGCATCGCGGCACAGGTTAACGGTGCTCGTGCCCGCCCCATCCCGTTCTGTGACCAGGAATGTCGCGCGATCGCGCGACGCATCGGGTCACAGAACGGCCGCTGCCGCCACCGGGCGCCGCCAACGACAGTCGCTGCCGGGCGCTACAGCCGGCCTCGGCACAAGGGTCAGCCGAGCTCAGGGCCGGACGCTCGGCGCAACAGGCCACGATAGGCGTCGACCGCTGTGCGGCCCTGGTAGATCACCCCGAACACCTCGGCGGCGATCGGCATCTCGACCTCGTAGCGTTCGGCCAGCTCGACGACCACCTTGGAGGTCTTGACCCCCTCGGCGACCATCTTCATCTCCGCGATCACCTCGTCGATGCTCCGCCCCAGCCCGAGCTGCTCGCCCACGTAGCGGTTGCGGCTCTGGCGTGAGATGCAGGTCGCCACGAGGTCGCCCATACCAGCCAGCCCGAAGAACGTCGCCGGCTGCCCGCCCATCGCGGTCCCGAGACGGGAGAGCTCGGCCAGCCCGCGGGTGATCACGGCCGCCCGCGTGTTGTCGCCCGTGCCCAGCCCGTCTGCCATCCCCGACGCGATGGCGATCACGTTCTTCAGCGCGCCGGCGATCTCGCAGCCGACCACGTCGCCGTTGGTGTAGACGCGGAACAGCTCGCCGGCGAAGACCCGCTGCAGCTCGTGGGCGACATGGTTGTCGCTGAACGCCACAACCGACGCGGCCGCGTGGCCGGACAGGATCTCCCTGGCCAGGTTCGGGCCGGTCAGCACGCCGGTGGGGTGGCCGGGCAGCTCGTCGGTGATCAGCTCGGTCATCCGCAGGTGGGTGCCCTGCTCCAGGCCCTTCGCCAGGCTCACCACCGGCACCCACGCCCGGAGATACGGGGCGAGCTCGCGCAACGTGGCCCGCATCCCGTGCGACGGGACCCCCATCACCAGCACGTCGGCCGACGCGACCGCCTCCTCCAGGGACGCGGTGGCCACGAGGTCGTCGGGGAGCACGAAGTCACCGAGGTAGTCGCGGTTGCAGCGGTCGGCGGTGATCGCCGCTGCCAGCTCGGGGCGCCGGCACCACAGCGTCGTCGGGACGTTGCGGCTGGCCAGGGCCGCCACCGTCGTGCCCCACGATCCGCCGCCCACGACGGCTACGCGGATCGGCATGGGCGGACACGCTACCTGCCGGCCCGTCCGGCGCAGTCCATGCGACTCGATCGTCGAGCCTGGGCCCTCCGCGCGCGACCGCGCAGGGACGACGGCTGCGGTGGTACCAGCGAGAACGGCCCCGGCGCCCACAGGGTTAGGTTGGGGTTGCTCATGCTCCGTCGCCCCAAGGCCGCACTGCTCCGTTTCGCGGCGTCTCGACTACGCATCACCGACGACATCGTTCGCCATCTCTCGACGTTCCAGCGCCTCGGCGAGCAGTTCGAGGTGGAGCTGCCCAACGAGCTGCTCCCGGTCGGCGCCCGCACGGTGTTCCGGGCGTTGCGCACCCGGGCCGCCGCCCAGATCGGGAGCGACTGGGTGTGGCCCTACTGGCTCGAGCGCCAGCTCGACCCGGCGTCCTCGGCGTTCGTCCCGCGGGGCCACCTGCCGTTCCTCACCAACATGACCCACCGCAACTGGACCGCGGTCGGCAACCTCGATTCGGCGTGGGAGGCGATCGTCGACCCGCGCGGCCTGGTCACCCCGTGGTTCGACGGCTGGTCGCTGGACTGGTGGATCGGGGCCGAGGACCGCTGGCACGTCCCGGCCCGCGAAGTCGCCGTGCGGCAGCGCCTGGTGGACGCGACGCCGGTGGTCGAGACCGCGCTGCGCATCCCGGGCGGCGACGCGATCCAGCGGGTGTACGCGATCCGGCGTTCGTCCCAGGAGACCACCAGCGACGCCGCAGGCACCGACGAGGTCGTCATGGTCGAGCTCGAGAACCGGTCCAAGCTGCCGTTCGCGCTCGCGTTGGCGATCCGTCCCTACAACCCCGAGGGCTTGTCAGTCATCGAGCGGGTCAGCCTCCACGACGACACGACGGCCACCGTAGACGGGCGGGTCGCGCTGCTGTTGCCGAAGCCGCCGTCGCGCTTCGCGGCGTCGACGTTCCACGACGGCGACTCGGCGGCGGTGGTGATGGACGGAAAGGCCACCGAGGCCTGGCCAGGCTCGGTCCGCTGCGTCGCCGGGCTGGCCCAGGCCGCGTTCGTCTACCCGCTCGCCCACGGGGCGACGCTGCGCGTCGCACTGCCGCTGGTCCCCGAGAGCCGCACGCGTCGCCGGGGTCTCGCTCGCCGTCGGGTGGCCAAGGCGCCCGCCTTCCCCAAGGCGGTTCCCAGCGCCGCCAACGTCGCCAGCGGCTGGCAGGCCCAGAGCCGGCAGGGCATGCAGCTCGACTTACCGGACCCGCAGCTCACCGAGGCGATCGACGCCAACCGGCGATTCATGCTGCTGCTGCTCGACGGCGACGAGATCACACCCGGCCCGTCGACCTACCACCGCTTCTGGTTCCGGGACGCGGCCTACATGCTTGCTGCCCTCGACCGCTACGGCTTCCACGACGAGGTGGCGGGGGTGCTGGCGAGCTACCCGGGTCGGCAGCGCTCGGACGGCTTCTTCTTCAGCCAGCGCCAGGAGTGGGACGCCAACGGCGCCGCGCTGTGGACGATGGCCAACCATTGGCGCCTGACCCGCGACCGGGCCCAGGTCGAAGCAATGGTGGGGCCGATCGCGAAGGGCGTGCACTGGATCGAGCGCAAGCGCCACACCAAGCGGCGGCGCGACGAGCGGCTCGTCGGTCTGCTGCCTCCCGGGGTCTCGGCCGAGCACCTCGGCCCGTTCGACTACTTCTACTGGGACGACTTCTGGGCAGTGGCCGGCCTACGCGCCGGTGCCGAGCTGCTGGCCGCCGTCGACCAGCTGGACGCCGCTGCTGACGCCGAGCGGTTCGCGACCGCGATGTGGGCCGACGTCGAGCGGTCCCTGGACCACACCGCGAAGCGGCTCGGCACCGCGGTCGTGCCGGCCGGGCCGCGACGCCGGATCGACCCGGGGGTGATCGGGTCACTGGTCGCGTGCTGGCCCCTCGACCTGCTCCCCGCGGACGACCCCCGCATCCAGGCGACCACCGAGCTGATCCGCGACCGCTTCAGCCAGGCCGACGGGCGGGCCTTCTACCAGGGCATCAGCCATACGGGCCTAGGCACTTACCTGACCATGCAACTGGCCGCGGTGGAGCTGGCCGCCGGCGACCGGCGCTGCCTCGACCGGCTCGCGTGGATGACCGAGGTGGCCACCCCGACCTGGACCTGGCCCGAGGCGGTCCATCCCCGTCTGCCGGGGGGCTGCATGGGCGACGGGCACCATGGTTGGGCAGCGGCGGACTTCCTGTCGCTCGTCCGTGACCTGGTGGTGCGTGATACCCGCGACGGGCTGGCGCTGGCGTCCGCGCTCCCGGATGCGTGGCTCGGTCGGAACTGGGAGGTGCACGACGCGCCGACGGCCTCGGGGCTGCTGTCGTATGCGGTGCGCTGGCACGGCGAACGACCGGCGTTGCTCTGGGAGCTGCGGCCACACCCCGACCTGGGTGACCACCAGCCCGTTCGCTTGACGGCGCCGGGGCTCGACGCGGGGTGGTCGACGGCTGATCGGTCGGGCGAGGCCTTGCTGTCGGCGCCGGCACCCCGGGATCTCCGCTGACCTTCGTGACCACGGTCGCCTCCGGATCCCTGGCTGGTCAGATGGCGAGGGTGGCGATGCCCCAGGCGCGTAGCTCGAAGCGTTCGTCGAAGGGCTCGAGGGGTCGGCCGCGGAGGTCGACCAGCCACCCTTGGCGCCCAGCAACCGTCACGATTGTGGGCGCGGGCCCGGGGTTGAACACCCGCACGCGCAGGCCGCCGCCCTCGCGCCGGACGGCCGAGACCTCCGCACCCGCGATGGTGAGCTGGGTCCCCGACGCCGGCAGCCGACCGGTGGTCGTGCCGTCGGCCACGAGGAGGGGCACCAACACGGTGTCGGCCATCGCGAACGGATCGACCTCACCGGTGGCCAGCGCGTAGCGGAACGTGATCGGCTTCTGGAGCTGGGATCCTTCCAGCGGGATCAGCGGCCCTGCCGGGAGCGGTCGGGTGAACATCGGCCCCTGCGACAACATCCCGGACGCCCGCAACACGGTCAGTGCCAGCTCACTCGCTGCGCCGGCCCCCGCAGTCGGAGGCCCCGCCCGATCCTCACGTCCCAGCTCAGCCGGAGCCGGTCGGCTCGGACCCGGGTCGGCTGGCGCCGGTCCGGCGACGGTGACCTCGGTTGAGGCCGGCTCGTCTGGACCCGGCTCGGCGAGGAGCTCGTATTCGGCCACACCCTCGTGAACCACGGTCAGGTCACCGGCCTGGACGAAGCGCCGGGCCGGGTATGTCGCCAGGGGCGCCTCGGTCGGGCCGCCCTCGGCGTCGAGCCCCCGCTCGACGACGGCGAACGCGCACTCCGCCCGCGAGGCCGTTGCCGGATGAGGGAGCCGGAAGTGGGCCCTCAGCCGATGGTCGCGGCTGCGGTTGTCGACTCGCACCTCGACCCGGACGAACCCCTCGCCGGCCCGCAGTTCGAGCGTGGTGACCACGGTGTGGACGACCTCGCCCACCCGGGCCCACTGCCCAGCCGAGGCCGATCCAGGCGCAGCGCCCGCTCGTGGACCGAATCCCGCCCGATCGCAGCGCTCGGGCCAGCGGTAGCGGGCCGATACCTGCAGCCGTCCCCGCAGCGGCCCGGTCTCGGTGGCCACGACCTCGACGCTCTCGGGCGTGTCGACCAGTCGGTCGTCGGCGGGTGGACACCAGTTGTAGGTGTCGCCGCAGTCACCGCCGTCCACCAGCCGTCCCAGCCCGGCCTGGCCATTCAGGCTGAACGTGCCGTCGCCCGGATCGACCTCGATGCAAACCAGGCCGTTGTCCAGCACGGTCGTGCCCGCCTCGACCGACGCTGGTGGGGCGGTCGCTGTGCCGACCGAGGCGTCCGGTGGGCCTGTGCCGACCGAGACGTCCGGTGGGCCTGTCGTCGTCGGCGGCCGGGCCGCGTCTACGGCCGCAGCGTCGGGCGTCCAACCGGACCAGCCGAACCCGGGCACCTCGGCGACGTGGGCGAGGACGGTCACCATGGGCTGCCGCCGCACCCGGAGGCGGACCGGCCCAGGATGGTCGACGGCCGCCAGCGCGGCGCGCACGCCAGGGGTGATCAGCGCGCCGCGGTCGCGATCTCGATCGCCGGTCACGAGCACCGTGCCGTCGTCGGCCTCGAGGGCGAAGGAGTCGATCGAGCGGTCCCAGCCGACCTCCTCGGCGGCGGGGACCACCAGGTCCACCGGGCCCTCCAGAAGGATCCGCTCGGCCCGACGTGACCGCAGCAGCTGGGTGCCTGGTGGCGCAGCCTCGCCGGGAAGGGTCAGCTCGACCAGCCCGTCGCGGTGACGGGCCGACGGGTTCACCACCACGGGCCCGTCGTGGGCGATCTGTGCGCCTAGCTGGCGTAGTGCCCGCTCGGTCAGGCCGTCGGCGATCTGGGTGGCCTCGGCGTAGCGGTGCAGGACGGCGTCGACCACCTCGTCGACCGAGCAGGCGCACACCGAGTCGTGGGCTGCGTTGCGTACGACACCCAGCCATGCCTCGTCCAGCAGTGCGGCCGGCCAGCCGGTGTCCGGGAGGTACAGCGCCGCCAGCGGCTCGGCGAGCTGTTCGAGCGCCCGTTCCGCTCGGGCCGCGGCCTGCCGTACGTCCACCCGGTTGGAGGTGACGCCCATCAGCAGGTTGGCGCGTGCGCCGGACCGCAGCTCGCCCTGCCAGGTCGGCAGGCCCTCGACCGAGGCGAGCGCCAGGTGCTCGGGCAACGACGCGACGACGATCTCGTAGTCGTCCTGGATGGTGTCGGCTTCGGCGACCACCCGTCCCAACCACGACTGCGGCGCTTGGTGGTCGGTGCCGTTCATCCACAGGATCGGGCCGTCGGCCAGAGCCCCGGACCACAGCTGGTCGAACTCGGCGACCTGGCGGACCAGCGCCTTGGCGTCGTCGGGAAGGTCGGCGCCGTTGCCGTAGCCCTGGGGCAGGTACTCGGCCCGTACCGTCGAGCCGTCGGGCGCCTCCCACCAGAAGCCGGTGCGGTCGACGGCGTTGGGCACTCCACGCCAGACGACCGCCTGGTCGAGGCCGAACTGGCGGAGGATCTGGGGCATCTGGGCGACATGGCCGAACATGTCGGGCAGGTAGCCGACGGTCATCGCACCGCCATAGCGAGCGGCAGTCCGCAGGCCATGCTGCAGGTCGCGGATCAGCGTCTCACCCGAGACCAGGAACTCGTCCGGCAGCGTGTACCACGGCCCGACCGCGATCCGGCCACAGCCGACCAGGTCGCGCAGCGTCTCGGCCGCTTCGGGCCGCACCGCCAGGTAGTCGTCGACCACCGCCAGCTGCCCGTCGAGAAGGAAGCGAGCGTAGGAGGGGTCGCGCTGCATCCGCGGCAACAGGTCGTCGAGCACGTCGACCAGCCGGAGCCGGAACGATTGGAACGGCAGGTACCACTCCCGGTCCCAATGCGTGTGCGGCACCACATGGACACGGCGAGTCATAGAGGCACTGTACGACTGGCGTGCCCAGGCCACGGCCGTGACCTATCGTGAGTCGGACAGCACGTATGGTGCTGCATCGGTGGACGGACCTAGCGGAGGCGGAAGCGAGATCATGACTCGGCGCATCACTGTCCTGGGCACAGGCCTGATGGGCGGCCCGATCGCCACGACACTGGCGGGTGCCGGCTTTGTCGTTACGGCGTACAACCGGACGGCGGAGAGAGCCGAAGCTCTGAGACCGGCCGGCGTGGAGGTAGTTCGGTCGGTCGACACGGCGGTCGATGCCAGCCCGACATTTCTGACGATGCTGACTGACGCCCAGGCTCTCGAATCGGTAGTGCTCCAGACAGCGCACGGCCGCCTCGAAGGCAGAACGCTCATTCAAATGCCTTGATCTGCAGGACTGCGGTGTCGACCTGAGCGGAGCGAAGGTCTCAAGGCCAGTCCGACCGAGGTTGCCGAGCTGCGGCGGGTGGTGGGTGAGGATTTCGTGCTGTGGCATGGGACTGGACGGGACATCGAACGGAGCCTCGCAGCTGGGGCCCACGCCGTCGTCCCGGGGGCACTCGCTCACTTGCCGCGCACGCTGTCAGGATTCGATCCCGCGGCTCTGCAGGGCACGGTTGATGAGGTGAACCGCACCCTGGATGGGTTCGATACCGAGGATGCCCGGCGCGGGTGGTTGCAACTGCAGGTGCACGCGCTCCTGGATGCCTGACCGCGGGGTGGCGGGGTTCAGCGGCGGGCGAGGGCGCGGGTGGCGATGGCCCGATAGCCCTCGGGCACCAGATCGTTGGCAGCGATCCGCTTCAACAGATCGGTGGGCGCGTCACGGTCGCGCTGGCCGACCACCAGGTCGAGGATCCGCAGCCCATGGTCGGGCCGGGAGAGCATCGTGACACGATCGTCCGCCTGGACCACGCCCTCGTCCACGATGCGCAGGTAGGCGCCGGGGCGGCGGGCCTGGGCGAACCGGTCGACGAACGCCGTGTCACCCATGCGCATGCCGAGCTTGGCGCACGGGAACCTCGGCTGACAGACCTCGAGGATCGCCGAGCCGACCCGCCAGCGCTCGCCGATCACCGCCTGTGCCGGGTCGAACCCTCTGGTGGTGAGGTTCTCGCCGAAGGTCGCCGGGCTGAAGTCGGTGAGCGGCAGCATCTCGGCCCACCAGTCGTAGTCCTCCACGGCGTACGCGTACACCGCCTTGTCGGCTCCGCCATGGACCCGGAGGTCGGCCTGGCGGTCACCGGCCAGGTTGTGGCCCCGGACCGCGACCGGGCCGTCGACCGGCGACTTCCAGATGGCACTGGTCACCTCGCGCCCGTGCCACTCGACGGAGCGCGGCACGCCGACGTTGACCGACACGATGCGTCCGAGGGTCTGACCAGTCACGTTCGTCAGTGTGCCGTACGCGCACCTCCGCTCCGCACCAACCAGCATCCGTTCGTGCGGGTGGTCCGGACGGTGACTGCCCAAGGGAACAGACGCCCGCCGGCCGTCAGTCGACCACCACGTTGCTGAGGTCGTCGGGCGACGGCGGGTAGTCGAGGCCGAGCCCCTCCAGGGTCGTCACCAGCGTCCGGCACACGACCAGGTTCCGGTACCACTTGCGGTTGGCGGGGACCACGAACCACGGAGCATGCGGCGCGGCCGTCTCGCGGATCGCGGCCTCGTACGCCAGCTGATAGTCGTCCCACCGCTTGCGCTCCTCCAGGTCGGCGACCCGGAACTTCCAGTGCTTGTCGGGATTGTCGAGCCGGGCCTGCAAGCGCTCCTGCTGCTCGTCCTCGGAGATGTGTAGGAAGAACTTGAGGATCACCGTTCCCTCGGCGGCCAACATCCGCTCGAAGTCGCGAATGTGGCGATACCGCGCCTTCCACTGCTTCGCCGGGACCAGGCCGCGAACCCGCACGATCAGCACGTCCTCGTAGTGGCTCCGGTCGAAGATCACTAGCTCGCCGTTCCGTGGGACGTGGGGGTGGACACGCCAGAGGAAGTCGCGTGCCAGCTCGGCCTCCGTCGGTGCCTTGAACGCTGCGACCCGCACGCCGGACGGGTCGACACCGTCGAACACCTTGCGGATCGTGCCGCCCTTGCCCGAGGTGTCCATGCCCTGCAACACGACCAGCACCCGGCGCTGGCCGTTCGCATAGAGCTGCTCCTGCAAGTCGTCGAGGTGCGAGGTCAGGCCGTCGAGCTCGTCCCGCGCCTCGGCCTTGCCTCCGTCGAAGCTGCCGGTGACGCCCGGATCCCAGTCGGCGAGACGGAAGTCCCTCCCGTTGGTGACGCGATAGCGGTCCACGGCGAGGGGATATACCCCAACGCGACGGCGATGTCACCGCGCGCTGGTGCCGCGGAGCGACCGATGGCGCAGCTCACGTCGGCCAGATGGTGCGGGTGCGCCGTCGGCGGACCTCGTCGCGGTCGAACACGCTGGAGATGGTGCGGGTGCGCCGTCGACGGACCTCGTCGCGGTCGAACACGCTGGAGAGGACCGTCACGCCGCCGTCGGATCCGACTGTCGACGGCTCGCGTTGCCGGCGACGGGACAGATCACGGGTCGAGCCGCAGGGGGTACTGTCGGGCGGTGGCCGTCCTCCCGGGCATCGAGTCGACTCCGCCCAACTCGCCGATGCTGCGGCCGTCGCTCAGGCGGGCCTCCCCGTCGCTGACTCGCGAACGGGCGTTGTGGGATGCCGGTCACCAGGTCGTCGTGGGCATGGACGAGGTCGGACGGGGCGCGTGGGCAGGACCGCTCACACTTGGCGCCGCCGTGCTGCCGCGGGACCGTCGGGTCTACAAGATCCGCGACTCGAAGCAGCTGACCCCCACCGAGCGCGAGGCGCTGTTCGACCGGATCGCCGGCTGGTGCGTCGCCTGGTCGGTTGGCCATGCCACCGCCGCCGAATGCGACGAGCTGGGCATGAGCGAGGCCCAGCGGCTGGCGGCGCTCCGGGCGCTCGAAGGGCTGGGGCTCCGGCCCGACCGGGTGCTGCTCGACGGCAAGTGGGACTTCGTCGGTGGCGGCATCACCGAGAGGATCGTCCGGGGTGATGCCCACTGCCTGTCGATCGCCGCGGCGTCGATCCTGGCGAAGGTGACCCGCGACCGGATCATGCAGGCCGAAGCCGAGCACTATCCCTGCTGGTGGTTCGACGCCAACAAGGGCTACCCGTGCCCCCGGCACAAGGCGGCGCTGCGGGGAGTCGGCCCCTCCGCGATCCACCGTCGCAGCTGGATCTTCATGGACGGCCTCCCCTGGACCGGCATCCCTCGCTACCTCCGCCCCGATCCCCAGGGCTGCTTGTTCTAGCCGAGCGACTCCGTGAAGGTGGGTGTGATCTAGGTGGGTGGGTCAGTGCCCGTGTTGGGGGTGACTCGGTTGTGCAATGGGCAGCCGGGGCGGCAGTTGCAGATGTCGGTACGGCCGCCTTCGGCCCATCCGTGGGGCCGATGGTCCATGTCGCATCTCTCGGCGGGTTCGTCGCAGTCGGGGTGCCAGCAGGTGCGGTCACGGATCTCCACGACGCGGCGTTGCGCCGCGGTGAACAATCTGGTCTTGCGGCCGAGGTCGCTGATGTTGCGGCTGGCGGGGGCGAACACGATGCGTTCGATGTCGGCGTCGGTCAACAGCCGGGCGATCTGGCCTGAGGTGAGCACGGTGCGGTTGAACATCTCGCGGACCGGGCCATGGAAGGTCTCGTAGCCCACCAGCACGCTAACGAGGGGCCGCGGCTGGCGTGAACCGGCTGGGGCGGCCATGGCGCGGCGGGCCATCTCGACCAGGGCGTCGGCGCGGCGCTGCGGCGCCGTCCGGGCTAGTAGGTCCTCCGCACAGCCCTCGCCGTGGATTGCCTCCGCAGCACGGCGGTCGCTGCGGTGCAGCTCGTCGTAGATGCGCCGTAGCGATTCGTGGACCTCCTCGCCAGCGATGGGCTCGAGAAGCCCGTCGAGGAACCATTGGCCCTCGAAGGACTGCGAGAGGTGGACGCGGCGCTGGTCGTGGAGCTTGTCGGCGTGAGGTTCGCCGCCGTCGGGATCGACCCGGTCACGCCAATAACCGACCTGGCGGCAGAACTCCCCGAACCCCTCTTGCACCGCCGAATCGACGAGTTCGTCCTCGTCCACAACGAACGCGTCCGCGACGGGCTTGCGGGGCGACCCGGCTTGGCGGGCCAGGACCTCGGCCCGCTCCGGTGCCAACCGGCCCTCCCCTAACGCCGCCCGCGTCGCAGGCATGCTCCGGAGCCGGCGGGCTAGGCGAACGACCGCCTGGATCGTCTGGCGGGGCGTGTTGGACCGCTGCGCCAGCCAGGTGGCGGTGGATCGGGACCCTTCGGCCCGATACGACCGCGCCGCGTCGAAACACCCCACCAACCCGGCTTCGACCGCGGTCAGCTTGGCACGGAGCTGCTGGGACACCACCAGGGCGTCACCCAGCTCGCCGCGGTCCACCCCGTCCAGGTCGTAGTCGACCAGACCGTCTAGCTCCGCGCCCACGCGGGCGAGCCGTGCGATGAGGGTGTCGTCGTCGGCCCACACCGGGGAGGCGGGATGACTGGTCTTGCCCTGAGAGACCGTTGCAGGCATGTGAACATACTAGAGGACCATAACGCGCCACCCCGGCCAACCACACGAACATACGTCCTGGTCACGCACGTCGGGAAGAAAGACCCTGGCGAGCCAGCCTGACAACCCCCGCCACACGACCCTCAGCCGGTGGCGGCGACACCCAGACCCACCCTGGCGGCCCGTCCCTGGCCGGGCGCGCGGCCGAAATCCCACGGCTGCTCCGTGAGGACTCGCGCCGGGGGAGGCCGGGAGGGGGACTTGTCCCCCTCCCGCTAGGTGGCTGTCGAAGATCTCGCGGGTGTGCGGCGCTACGCCGCGGGCTGCTCGGGGGCGGGCAGGACTAACGTCCGGGCTGCGGGCCATGGACGCGTTTCTTGATGCTGCTCTCGGCTTTCCGGCCGTTCTCTTCACCGTTCTGTTGGGACTGGTGGTGCTCTACTGGGTCACGGTTCTGGTGGGGGTGGTCGACGTCGACCTGGACGGGGCCGACGGGGTCGACCTCGAGGTTGCTGCCGACGGCGGTGCCGGCGGCGACGGGGTCGGCGGCGACGGGGTGCTGCACTCGCTCGGCCTCGCCGGGGTTCCGCTGACGGTCTCGCTGAGCGTCGTCGTGCTCGGCGGCTGGTTCGTGGCCCTGCTCGGCACCGGGCTGGCCAACGCCGCCGACGTCCCGGTCGTCGCCGCGATCCTGCTCGGGCTGGTGGTGCTGGCCCTTGCCCTCGCCGCCGGGGTGCTGGTGGCGTCGGTGGTCACGCGGCCGCTGGCCCGGCTCTTCGCCTCCACCGAGGCCGAAGGCCGGCAGGCGTTCGTCGGCCGCACGTGCATCGTCCGGACGACGACGGTCACCGACAGCTTCGGCCAGGCCGAGGCGTCCGACGGCTCCGGTGCAACGGTGCTGCTCCAGGTCCGGATGAGCCCCACCGACCAGGAGGCCGACCTGCGCAGAGGGTCGTCTGCGCTTATCGTCGACTACGACCCCGCGGCGGAGGTGTTCGTGGTCTGCCCGGTCGACGACGTTCTTGGGACGGCGGAACCGGGTCCCTAGACCCCTTCACCACGGGGGGTGGCGTCCCGGGTGGTTCGAGAGCTGGAGAGCAAGACATGTCTGACGTGCTGGCGGGTGGCGTGATCGTCGTGGCGATCGTGATGGCTTTGGTCCTCGTGGGGGCGTTGTGGATGGTGACGCGCCTCTACCGCAAGGTGGAGCAGGGCAAGGCCCTGATCATCAGCACCATGCGCAGCGTGAAGGTGACCTTCACGGGCCAGGTGGTGCTGCCCATCGTCCACAAGGCCGAGATCATGGACATCTCGGTCAAGACCATCGACATCGACCGACGTGGCGCCGAAGGGCTGATCTGCCGCGACAACATCCGCGCGGACATCAAGGTCACCTTCTTCGTGAAGGTCAACAAGACCGCCGAGGACGTCATCAAGGTCGCGCAGTCGATCGGCTGCGCCCGCGCCTCGGACCGGCTCACGCTCGACGAGCTGTTCAACGCGAAGTTCGCCGAGGCGCTCAAGACCGTCGGCAAGCAACTCGACTTCGTCGACCTCTACACCAAACGCAACGAGTTTCGCGACCACATCATCAACGTCATCGGCACCGACCTGAACGGCTACGTGCTTGAAGACGCGGCCATCGACTATCTGGAGCAGACCCCGGTCTCGGCGCTCGACCCGAAGAACATCCTCGACGCGCAGGGCATCCGCAAGATCACCGAGCTCACCGCGGTCGAGGCCGTACGGACCAACGAATACCGCAACACCGAGCGCAAGCAGATCACCAAGCAGGACGTCGAGGCGACCGAGGCGATCCTCGAACTGCAGCGCCAGCAGGCCGATGCCGAAGCACGCGCCAATCGCGAGATCGAGACGGTCAGGGCGCGGGAGAGCGCGGAGATCCTGCGCATCCAGGCCGAGGAACGGCTCAAGCATGAATCCGCCCGTCTAACCACCGACCAGCAGGTCGGCGTCCAGCAGCAGAACCTCGAGCGCGAGGTCGCGGTCGCATCGCTCAACCGTGACCGGGTCGTAGCCGTCGAGAAGGAGCGCATCGAGAAGGACCGCCAGCTCGAGGTCATCGCCCGCGATCGCGAGGTCGAACTGCAGACGATCGCGAAGGACAAAGAGGTCGAGGTCGAGAAGCGCAACATCGCCGACGTCGTGCGCGAACGGGTGGCGGTCGACAAGACCGTGGTCGAGCAGGAGGAGGCGATCAAGCGCCTCCAGACCGTCGAGGAGGCCAACCGCGACAAGGAAGCGGTGATCATCGCCGCCGAGGCGCAGGCCCAGGAAGCGCTGGTCAAGGACATCAAAGCGGCTGAGGCCGCCGAGCAGTCGGCGATCCACCGAGCCGCGGAGCAGATCAAGCTGGCTGAGGCCGAGTTGCAGTCGTCCGACCTGACTGCCCGGGCCAAGATCCGGCTGGCGGAGGGCATCCAGGCCGAGTCCGCAGCGGCGGGCCTGGCCGACGTCCAGGTCAAGCAGGCCGACGCCGAGGCCACCGAGGCCCAGGGGCTGGTCCAGGCGAAGGTGGCCCGCGAGATCGGTGCCGCCGAGGGCGCGGCCCTGGAGGCGCGGCTGCTCGGCGAGGCCAACGGCCTGAGCGAGAAGGCCACCGCCATGCAGGCTCTCGACGAGTCGAGCCGCGGCCACGAGGAGTACCGCATGCGCATCGACGCGCTCAAGGAGGTGCAGCTGTCCGAGATCGAGGCCCGGCGCCAGGTCGCCGAGAGCCAGGCCGAGGTCATCGCCAAGGGCCTGGAGCGGGCCGACATCGACATCATCGGCGGCGACGCGGTCTTCTTCGACCGCCTGGCTGGTGCGATCACGATGGGCAAGGCGGTCGACGGCGCCATCGAGCACTCGTCCACCGCGCAGGCCCTGCTCGGCGGCTACCTCGACGGCTCACGCGACCTGCCCGCCGACATCCGCCAGGTGCTGGCCGACCTGCCGACGGAGGGGCTCCGCGACCTGACCCTGACCGCCCTGTTGACCCGGATGCTGGCCCGCGGCGGTGAGACCGACACCGATGGTGGCGGCAATGGCGAGGCCGAGGGCCGCGAGCGCCTCAACCAGCTCCTCGTCCGCGCCAAGGAGCTGGGCATCGGCGACGTCCGCATCGGCGACATCTCTCGCTCCTGAGGGCCTGAGCCATGCCGCAGAGCGATGATCCGGCCGATCCGGTGACCCCTGGTGGAGAAGCAGGCGCGTCGGCACCGGAACCGGTCGCCGAGGCGAGCGACGAGGGCGACGGGGCTGGCGTGGTCGTCTCGGCCGCCAGCGTCCCGCGGGGGACCGGGACCTACGAGCTGCTGCGTTCCCGACTGGCCGAGCAGGCCCGCGACCTCGCTGCCCGCGCCAACCGGCTCAACGAGGCGCGCCTGGCTGCGTTCGGCACGTCCGAGATGGCACTGGTGGGCCGCGCGCGGATCCGCACCGAGAACAACTGCGTGCCCCGCGACGCTGTCACCGTCGGCGACCTGCTGCTGTTCGGATACAACGTGTTCATCGGCCTCCGCACGGAGACCAAGGTGGCAGACGTCCTCGGGTTGTACCGCCTGAGGCGGCCGGCCGGCGGCAACGGCAGGGGCGAGGACTTCGAGCTGCATCCGGTAGCCGCGGACGATCCCGCGAACTTCCTGAGCGACGCCCGTTTCGCCGCCGACTTCGGCGAGCTGTTCCGCTACTACAAGAACACCAAGCTGGTGCAGCTACGGCGGGTCGAGGGTCGCCTGCTGGCTGTGTTCCAGACCGGTCGAGCCGTGGGCGACCTCAAGGTGTTCCGCTGGGCCGTCGGGCCGGACGGTGCGGTGCGCTACATCGACGACCGGGGTGAGCGTGAGCACGTGTTCCCGCCGGCCCACGACTTCGAGTGGACCGAGACCACCCGCGACCAGCACGTCGGCGGTCGCTTCCCGCACGTGAACGTGGGCGACGAGGTCTTCGTCGAGACCACCCGTGGCGACCTGACCATCAAGGTCGAGGACAACACCGAGACGGGCGAGGGGATCTACTCCGAGCCGGTCGAGCAGCCGACCCAGTCGTTGGCCGACGCCGACATCGCCTTCGCCGACGTCGGTGGAGTGCTGCTCCTGCGGGTCCGCCCCTACAAGGAGCGGGCCTGGCGGCACCTGGTCTTCAACCGGCGCACCCGACAGGTCGACCGGGTCGACGCGATCGGCTGGGCCTGCCAGCAGCTCCCCGAGGACCACGGGCTGATCTTCCCCGGGGGCTACTACCTGGCAACGGGGGCGCAGAAGACCTTCGAGGGCGTCGCATCCGAGTCGATGATCTTCGTCGAGGCCCGCCGGTCGCCCAACGGCGAGGACGTGCTCTACGTGTTCCACGAGCGGGTCGAGGGCCGTACCAACCTGCTGCCCTACAACCTGATCACCAAGCAGGTCGCCCAACAGGTCGTGTGCAACGGCTACGCCCTCTACGACGACGGCACGCTGGTGCTGTTCCGGGCCGAGAACGGCGAGGCAAGTCGCATCCACCCGATGCAGATCTGGCGGACCCCGTTCACCTCCGACGAGCACGCCGTCGAGGCGGGCCAGGAGGCAGGGTCGTCGTTCCTCCACGTGGTGGGCAACGCCGAGCTGGTGCGGGCGATCAGCGACGCCTATTCGATCGAGCGGCTGGTCGCCGACCAGGCGCCGTCGATGGCGTCCTACGAGGAGCTGGTGGCGCGGGCCGAGCGGTTCGGCGACGCCCACCACTGGCTCGACGATCCGCAGGTCGGCGAGCTGGGAAGCCCGCTGCGCGAGCTGCACGCCACGGCCGAGCTGGTCATCGACGAGTTCGAGAAGGTCGACGCGCTGCGTCGCGAGGCCGTCGAGGCCACCGAGGCGGCGGAGACCGACTTCGCGAGTCTGCGACGCCAGCTCGGCGGTGCCGAGCGCTCCGACGTCCAGAGCTTCGTCGAGGGGCTCGGGCGGCTCCGCAGCCAGCGCGGACGCCTGGTGTCGCTGCGCGACATGCGTTACGCCGACCTGGAGCGGATCACGGCGGTCGAGACCCGTGTCGCCGAAGCCTTCGATGCCCTGGCCGGCGAGATGGTCGAGTTCGTGCTGGCCGACGGCGCGTTCGCCCCGTACCTGACCCGGGTCGCCGACCTGCAGGCCGCGGCCGAGGCAGCAGGCACCGCGTCGCTGGTGATGGCGGCTGTGGCCGATCTGACCGTCGTCGCTGAGCAGATGGCCCTGCTGACCGAGGTCGTCGAGGGCCTGCGCATCGACGACCCGACCGAGCGGACCCGGGTCCTGCAGGCCGTGTCCGAGGTGCTCGCGGCGGTCAACCGGGCGCGGGCCGTTGCCGAGGGGTGGCGTCGGCAGCTGGCCACCAGCGAGAGCGCCGCCGAGTTCGCGGCCCAGATGGCACTGTTGACCGAGGCGGTGTCGACGGGGTTGGCGCTGGCGGGATCCCCGGACGACTGCGACTCCCAGCTGTCGCAGCTGCTGGCGCGCCTCGAAGGGCTCGAGTCACGGTTCGGGAACGTCGAAGCGCACCTCGACGCCTTGGCCACCCGGCGCGACGACGTCTACGAGGCGTTCAGCTCCCGCAAGCAGACCCTGCTGGACGAGCGCCAGCGTCAGGCCGACCGGCTGATGGCCAACGGCGAGCGGGTGCTGGAGACCATCGCGCGGCGGGTCGCGCAGCTCGGCAGCCTCGACGAGGTCAATGCGTACTTCGTCGCCGACCCGATGGTCGACCGGCTGCGCGACATCGTCGACCGGCTGCGCACCGTGGCCGACGGCGTCCGGGCCGACGAGCTGGAGGGTCGGCTGGTCGCCGCCCGCCAAGAGGCGGGGCGGACCCTGCGCGACCGCCACGACCTGTTCGAGGACGGCGCCGAGGTCATCCGCCTGGGCGACCACCGCTTCACGGTCAACACCCAGCCCGTGGACCTGACCCTGGTGCCCCGGGAGGGGCGACTCGACCTGGCGGTCACCGGCACCGACTTCCGCCAGCGGCTCGACGACGACCCAGCGTCGCGCGAGGCGCTCGCGGGCACCGAGCCGTACTGGGGCCAGGCGCTGGTGTCGGAGACCGGGGAGGTGTACCGGGCCGAGTTCCTGGCGACCGCGATGCTGACGGATGCCGAGCGAGGTGAGGCCGGTCTGACGATCGACGCCTTGGCAGCGGCCGCTGCGCCAGCGGCCGCTGCTGGTGCCGGGGGCCAGCTCGAGCTGGTCCAGCGCTATGCCGCCGACCGCTACGACGAGGGCTACGAGCGCGGGGTCCACGACCACGACGCTGCGCTGATCCTGCATCAGCTGGTGCTCGCCTACCAGGGCGCCGAACTGCTGCGCTGGCCACCTCGGCCCCGGGCCCTGGCCTGCGTGTTCTGGGGGTTGTGCGCCGACGAGCCGCTGCGCGTCGAGTGGCAGCACCGGGCGCGCAGCCTGGCCCGGCTCCGGGCATCCTTCGGCTCGACCGCGGCGATCGAACAGTTCCAGGCCGAGATGGCCACGGGCCTGACCCGGTTCCTGACCGATCCTGCTGCGAAATCTGGTGAAGGACCGCCGGATTCCGGTCGGTCTTCACCAAGTTTCGAGCGGCCTGGGTCGGTCGTCGCTGGCGGGATCGAGGTCCACCCGGACGACGCCCGGGCCGCCGCGGCCTACCTCTTCGAGGAGCTGGGGCAGCCGACGCTGAGCTTCGCCACGAGCGGCCAGGCGGTCCGGTTGCGTGATGCGCTGTGGTCCCATCTCCGCGCCACCCGCCAGCGCCGGGCGTTCACCGCCGACCTGGCGGCGCTCGGCTCGCTCGATGCCCGCTGGCAGCTGGTCGAGGCGTGGCTGCGCGGCCTGGTCGACGCCAGCGACGACCCCGAGGTCACCGCTCTGGCGCCCGACGTCGACGAGGCGACGGTCCTGATCCTCACCGAGGGCTCGACGCTTCCACGGACCACATCGTCGGCGCTGCGGACGGTCACGGTCTCCGGGCTGGTCGCCCAGCATCCCCGCATCGAGGGAGGCAACCTGGCGCTGCGGCTGGACGAGATCCTCGACCGGACCAGCCGGTTCCGTCACGGCCGGGTCCCTGGCTTCCGGCGCTGGGTGCAGGCCCGCGAGCGGGTGCTGGACGACGCGCGCCGGCGCCTGCGGATCGGCGAGCTCCGTCCCAAGGTGATGAGCGCGTTCGTGCGGAACCACCTCGTCGACCAGGTCTACCTTCCGCTGGTCGGGGCCAACCTGGCCCGCCAGCTCGGCACGGTCGGCGCCGGCCGACGCAGCGACCAGATGGGGCTGCTGCTGCTGATCTCGCCGCCCGGCTACGGCAAGACCACGCTCATGGAGTACCTCGCCAGTCGGCTTGGCCTGGTGTTCGTGAAGGTGAACGGCCCAGCGCTGGGCAACGGGGTGACCTCGGTCGACCCGGCCGAAGCCCCGAACGCCACCGCCCGCCAGGAGGTCGAGAAGGTCAGCTTCGCGCTGGAGATGGGCAACAACGTGCTGTTGTACCTGGACGACATCCAGCACACCAGCCCGGAGCTGCTGCAGAAGTTCATCTCGCTGTGCGATGCCCAACGCCGCATGGAGGCCGTGTGGCGAGGTCGCACCCGCACCTACGACCTGCGGGGCAAGCGGTTCGCCGTGTGCATGGCCGGCAACCCCTACACCGAGTCCGGCAAGCGGTTCCGGGTGCCTGACATGCTCGCCAACCGGGCCGATGTCTACAACCTCGGTGACGTGCTCACCGGTCGCGAGGACCTGTTCGCCCTGAGCTACGTCGAGAACGCCCTCACCGCCAACCCGGTGCTGGCGCCGCTGGCCGGGCGGGACCTCGACGACGTGCCGTTGCTGTTGCGGATGGTGGGCGGCGACGACATCCCCGCCGATCGGCTCGGCCACCACTACTCGTCGGTCGAGCTGGGCGACGTCCTGTCCGTGCTGGGCACGCTCCGGTCGATCCAGCAGGTGGTGACGACCGTCAACGACGCCTACATCGCCTCGGCAAGCCAGGACGACGCCTACCGCTCCGAGCCGCCGTTCCTGCTGCAGGGCAGCTACCGCAACATGAACAAGCTGGTCGAACGGGTCGTGCCCGGGATGACCACGGCCGAGGTCGAGGCGCTGGTCGACGACCACTACCGGTCCGAGGCCCAGACGCTGACCACCGGCGCCGAGCACAACCTGCTCAAGCTGGCCGAGCTGCGGGGTCGGCAGTCCGGCCAGGATGCCGAGCGATGGGAGCAGGTCAAGCGCTCGTTCACACGGGTGCAGGCCCTCGGGCGCGACGACGATCCGATGACCAGGGTGGCAGGCCAGCTCGGTCTGATCGGCGACCGCCTGGGCGACCTGCGCGACGCTCTGTCGACGGACGACGACGCTCGCTCTGGCGGTGACCAGCGATGACCCTCCTCCACAGCCGGGCGGTCGTCGCACTCGCCGGCGACCACTGAGTCCCGCCGATCTCCACCACCAGCGGGGCGGTGTGGGGTGATTGGGGGATTGCCCCGATGCTCCGTTGCATCCGCAGTCCCACGATGGCCGGTATGCGGACGCGCGCTATTGCGGTTGTGGTCACGGTGGGGGTGTTGGTCGCGGGGGCGTGCTCGGACGGTAACGGCAGCGTGCTGAGCAGTGCGACGACGACGACCCCCGACGACCCGTCCACGACGACGACCGACGACGACGAGCTCACGGAGCCGTCGACGGGCGAGGACAGCGACGCGTGCAGCGACCCGCCGATCTGGGCCTTCAAGCGGATGGACGATCCACCCGCTGTCACCGACGAGCCGTCCGACGACACGGAGGACCCGTCCGACGATGTGGACGACGGCTCCGACGACCGGTCCGACGATGTGGACGACGGCTCCGACGACCCGTCCGACGATGTGGACGATCCGTCCGAGGACAGCGACGAGCCCGACGAGGACTGCGACGAGCCGCAGCCGCAGCCGGAGCCCGAGCTCGGCACCGGCGACGTGCAGATCACCTTGCGCTGGGAGTCCGACGCCGACCTCGACCTCCACGTCACCGAGCCGGACGGCACGGAGATCTGGTTCGGCGACACCGGCCCGACGGCGACCGGGGGACAGCTCGACGTCGACTCGAACATCGGCTGCGAGAACGACGGCTCGGTCGAGAACGTGTTCTGGGCCGAGGGCGACATGCCGCTCGGCGAGTACCAGGTCGAGATCGTGGGCTACACCGTCGACGGCTGTGGCGGTGGCGACTACACGGTGACCGCCCAGGTCGAAGGCGCCGAGATCCTCAACGAGGACGGCAGCGTGGCCGAAGACGAGGAAGACCCCTACACCTTCGAGGTGAGTTGACCACTCGCTCACCCCACTCGCTCACCTCGACGATGCCCTCCGATCGTTCGCCGCGTGAGGGCCGGCACGACGCGCTACAGCGGGTGGGCAGGTGACCGGACGAGGACGACGTCGAGGGCCAGTGTCAGGCAGCGGCAGCCGCCACCGGCCTTGAGGAACTCGTCGACCGGCGACTCGGCGATCGTGAAGCCCCAGGCCTCGAGCTGGCGCCCGACCCGCGGCGGCACCCGCGGCATCACCACCGTCGAGCCCACCACCACCGAGTTCGCGCAGAACGACAGCGCCTCGTCGTCGTCGAGCACCAGCGGCTCGGGCACCAGTGACTCCACCACCTTGCGTCCGTACGCGTCCCAGCCGCAGGGCGCGACGATCGCGCGGCGGTCGTCGAGCGGGCAGAACGTGAGGTCGAGGTGGTAGAGCCGGGGATCGACCAACTCGATCGGGCGGACCGGGCTGCCGACCAGGGCCGACAGCTCGGTCGCCGCGGTGGCGTCGGACCGGAACGAGTAGCCCGACAGCAGCACGCTGCGCCCGTTCGGCTCGGTGAACGGCAAGGCGTCGCCGGCTCCCTCGTGCCGGAGGTCGGCACGCAGCTCGTCGACCTGCCAGCCGTGCGTGCCGAACCACTCGCGATTGATCTGGGTCTCGGGTTGCCGCTCGGTGTGCCGGAAGTGGCTCGGCACGAACTGCTTGCCGTTGACGATGCCGGCGTTGGCGGTGAACACCAGGTCGGGCACCTCGGGTCGCGGTTCCATGATCTCGACGGTGGCCCCGGCGTCCCGGAGTGTGTCGACCAGCCGCTGCCACTCGGTGAGCGCGACGTCGGGCCGCACCGTGACCTCTCGATGCATCCACGGGTTGATCTCGTAGAGCACGCCGAAGTGCTGGGGCGGGCACATCAGATAGCGCCGCCCCCAACCGAGCTCGGTCATGGTCCTGCGTTCCCCCGGGTGCCGACCAGGGAGTCGGTCAGCTGGCGGACGAACAGGCCGACGTCGGTGACGATGCCCAGCGCCTGGTGACTACCGCGGTCGGCGAGCTTGGTGACCACGGCCTGGATGATGTCGACGCAGAACGTCTCGACCCCTGCGGGCAGGCAGTTCCCGGTCGCGATGGCGTGCAGGGTCGACGAGAGCATCAACGCCACGCCGACACCGGGGATCAGCTCGCGCATCGCGTCGGCCGCGGCGACGGTGTCGGAGATGACGTCTGGCAGCGGCCCGTCGTCGCGGATCGATCCGCCCAGGACGAACGGGGTGCCCGTGGTGATGCAGGCGTGCATCACCCCACTGGTGACCATCCCGGTCTTCACGGCCGCCTCGATCGACCCGGCCCGTCGCACCTCGTTGATCACCCGGATGTGGTTGGCGTGGCCCCCTTCGGTGAGCGTGCCCTCGGCGACCGACACCCCCAGCGACGTGCCGAGCATGTTGGCCTCGATGTCGTGGGTCGCGAAGCCGTTGCCGGCGAACAGCACGTCGATCCAGCCGTCGAGGACCAGCCGGGCCAGGTCGGGCGCGGCACCGGTGTGGACCACGGCCGGGCCGCACACGGCCAGCACCTTGTCGCCCCGCTGCTTCGCGGCACGCACGCGGCCGGCCACCTGCTCGACCAGCAGTGCCTTGGGCTTCTCGGAGGACACCTCGGAGGCCATGAACTCGAAGACCTGCGTGTCGCGTGGACGCGACGGCGCATGGACCCGGATGCCGTCGCTTCCCACGGCCACCAGGTCGCCCGCGACGATCCGGTGCATCGGCGCAGTGCGGGCATGCCCGTCGCGCAGCACCAGCGCGCAGTCCATCTCGGGGTTCTCGACCGCCAGCCAGTCGCCGTCGACCCGGATGTCGGTGGCCAGGTTGGTGGTCGAGTAGAAGCCTGCCGGGAGCACGCCGTCGCGGTCGGTCGCCACCAGGCGGGCGTCGTTGTCCTGCACCCGGTTGGCGCCGTGGACCTGCAGGTCGTCGAGGAGCTGGGCGACGACCTCAGGTGGTCCGGTGACCTCGAGCCGGGCCCGGCTGGGATCGAGGCTGGTCTTGCCGAGGTCGAAGTCGCTGATCTCGTAGTCGCAACCGGCGTCGAGGATCGCGTCGAGCACCTTGGCAAGGATCAGCGAGTCGACGATGTGCCCGCTCACCTCGACGGTCTCGGTCGCCACGACCCCTTCCGGCTCGTTGCTGACCTGCGTGCTGCCCATCCGGCCTCCTTACGCTGCTGTATCTCGGTCTCGGTTCCTGGCTACACGGTTGGCACGGTTATCATGCCGCCGCCATGGGTCAGCCGATCAACGTCGTCCAGAAGCCGACGCGAACGCCGGGCGTCGCCCGGTACGAGACCAACCGGTCGTTCACCGGCATGGGTCACGAACGCTACGGATCGACCGACGACATCCTGGCCGATCGGCCGGTCGACGAGCTGGCCCGCCGGTTGTTCGCCACCGGAGGCGTGCAGGCGGTGCACGTCAACAACAGCGTGATCACGGTGCAGCTCACCGAGGGCTGGAGCGGCGACGGGTTGGTCGACGTGATCCGCGGTCTCTACATCTACTACCCGTCGGCCGACACCGCTCCGAGCGACGACGCCGGCGAGTCGCCCACAAGCGACGCCTCGTGAGTCACGCTCACGCCCGAATTGGGCTGTGACATGAAGCCCGGACACTGCGCGCGAGGGGTAGTTTTCTAACGATGGATGTCGACGCCGACGGTCGATTAGCCACTGTACGTGACCTGGCGCGCGCCCGTCGTTCGAACGGCACGTGACCAGCGAGGGACCAACATGGGCTCGAGTTCGTGGAGTGCGATACTGGAGCGCCTCGACGAGGCGGCGGCGCTAGCGAAGCTCGATCCCGACGTCCACCGGCTCCTGCGCATGCCGCGGCGGGTGCTCGAAGTTGCCGTTCCGGTCCGTCTCGACGACGGATCGGTCGAGGTGTTCACCGGGTGGCGGGTGCACCACGACACCACCCGCGGCCCCGGCAAGGGCGGCATCCGGTTCCACCCGGCGCTCGACCTCGACGAGGTCAAGGCGCTGGCGGCGATGATGACCTTCAAGACCGCCCTGGTCGACCTCCCCTTCGGTGGCGCCAAGGGCGGCGTCCGCTGTGACCCGACCAAGCTGTCGCTGACCGAGCTCGAGCGGGTGACCCGGCGCTTCACCTACGAGATCAGCCCGCTGCTGGGGCCGGACACCGACATCCCGGCGCCCGACGTCAACACCGACGGCCGGGTGATGGCCTGGCTGATGGACACGCTGTCGATGGTCGAGAGCCGCCCGCTGCCGGCCTCGGTCACTGGTAAGCCGCTGTCGATCGGAGGCACCCGCGGCCACTCGGGCGCGACGTCGTCGGGATGCCTGGTTGCCGCCCGGGCCGCGTTCCGTGAGCTGGGGTTGCCGTTGGCAGGTGGCCGGGTGGTGCTGCAGGGCTTCGGCAAGGTCGGCGGTCCGCTGGCGTTCCTGCTGTCGTCGGCCGGCATGCGGGTGGTGGCGATCGGCGACGTGGGTGGTGCGGTGGCCAACGAGGGTGGTCTCGACGTCGGCGCCCTGGCCGACCACGTGGCCGAGACCGGTTCGGTCGCGGGATTCCCGGGCGGCGAGGTCGTCGACCTCAACTCGATCTGGGACATCGAGTGCGAGCTGGTCGTGCCCGCGGCGTTGGGCGGGGTGATCGACGCCTCGGTCGCCGAGCGCCTGCGCACCAAGGTCATCGTCGAGGCCGCCAACGGCCCGACCACCGTCGACGCCCAACCAGTGCTCGACCGGCGCGGGGTCGTGGTGGTGCCCGACATCCTGGCGAACGCCGGTGGCGTGACCGCCAGCTACTTCGAGTGGGCACAGGCCCGGCAGGGGTTCCCCTGGGAGGACGACCTGGTCGCCGAGCGGTTGCGACAGCGGATCGACGCCGCCTTCACCTCGGTGTGGGCCCGGTCGCAGACCCTGGGCGTGAACATGCGTGCGGCCGCGTTCGTCGTCGCGATCGAGCGGGTCGCCGCCGCCCTGGAGGCCCGCGGCCTGTTCCCCTGAGACTGCATGGTTAGCGTGAGGCCATGGCGACCGTTCTCGCACTCGATCACATCGTGCTCGTCGTCGGCGACGTGGAGCGATCGCTGGCCTGGTACTCGAAGCATGCTGGGCTCGCTCCGGTGAACGTCGACGAGTGGCGCGCGGGGCAGGCGTTCTTTCCCTCGCTGCGCATCGACGAGGCCACGATCGTCGACTTCGTTCCCGGTGACGATGCCGGCGCGGCGCGAGGTCACCTCGACCACGTGTGCTTCGTGGTCAGCGCCGACGACCTGGCGGCGTTGGCCGCCGATCCCGATCTGGAGGTGGTCGACCAGGGCGAGCGGTCAGGCGCCCGGGGCCTCGGCCAGTCGATCTACGTGCACGATCCCGACGGGTTGCTGGTCGAGTTCCGCTGCTATCCGTAGCCGGGTTCTCGAGGTCGCGGAGCTCGCGACGGGCGAACGCTGGAAAGGGAAAGTGAACGCTACGCGCGGCGGTGCGCACGCTCCTTGCAGTTCACGAACAGGTGTTCGATGATAGGGCGATGGCCGCTGCGGTTGTCCCCAACCTCGACGATCGGAGTGCAGGTCCAGGTGATCTCGCCCAACGGGTGCAGCCGGTCACGCTGGCCCGCGATCGGCGGCTGACCGTCGGACCGCCGCTCGACACGTTGTTGCCCGACGGCCTCGCTCGGGGGACGGTGGTGGCCGTCGGGGCTCGACCCGGAGTTGCGGGGGCGACGTCGCTGGCCTTGGCTCTGGCCGCGGGTCCGTCCCAGGAGGGTGCATGGGTGGCGGTGGTGGGGGCCCGGTGGTTGGGCCTGGTCGCCGCGGCAGAGATCGGCGTGGCGCTCGAACGGCTGGTGGTGGTCGACGTCGACGTCGCCGGCCGGCGACGCGTCCAGCTGGCCTCGGTGGTGGCGGCGCTGGTCGACGGGTTCGACGTGGTGATGGTCGGCCCGTCCGTCGGGCGACGGCTGCGGCGGGGCGACACCCGCCGGTTGGCGGCCCGGCTGCGCGAGCGGGGTGGGGTGGTGGTGACGATGGGCGAGGACCTCCCGGGTGGCGCAGCCCAGGTCCGGCTCGAGGTCACCGCCAGCACGTGGGAGGGCCTCGACACGGGGCACCTCCAACAGTGCCTGGCCACCGTCGAGGTCACCGGGCGGGGAGCAGCGTCCCGCCCGCGTCGGGCGGATCTGGTGCTGCGGGACGGTTTCCCAGCCCGAGGCGATAGCGAACGCTGTCCAACGGCTGAGGCGATAGCGAACGGAAACCGTTCGCTATCGCCTCAGCCTCGGTCTGGCGTTCGCTATGACCTCGGGCTGGGGGCGTGACCCGCGGGGCTCCGTGACCTCGTGGCCTCGCAATGAACGCGACCCGGACGCTGGTGGTGTGGTGCCCCGACTGGTTGGTCGTGGCCGCAGGAGCCTCCCTCGCGAAACCGGCGGCGGTGCTGCGGGCCAACCGGGTCGTCGCTTGCAGCCCGGCGGCGCGTGCCGAAGGGGTGGCTGTCCACCAGCGGCGTCGCGACGCGCAGGCCCGCTGCCCCGACCTGGTGGTGGTCGACGACGACCTCGACCGCGCGGCCCGCGCCTTCGAGCCCGTGCCTCAGAGGCTCGAGACCCTCACCCCCCGGCTGGAGATCGTCCGTCCCGGGTGCTGTGCCCTACCCACCCGGGGGCCGTCCCGCTACCACGGCGGCGACGTCGCCCTGGGGCACCTCGCCGCGTCGCTGGTCGCTGCGGTCCTGACCTCCATGGATCCTGTGGCCCAGGTGCGGGTCGGGGTGGCCGACGGGTTCTTCGCCGCAGCCCAGGCCGCCCGGAGCGCTGACGAACCTCGTCCCGGCGCGACCGCTTGCGAGACGTCGAAACCGCTCGAATCGGCTGGCCCACGCGCCGACCGGGGCCGAGTGCCGGGCCACGACGATGTCGGAACGAGAGGGCGCAGCGCAATTCAGGTCGTGGCGCCGGGGGAGAGCGCTTCGTTCCTGGCGCCGCTGCCGCTGGAGGTCCTCGATCGCCCCGAGCTGACCGACGTGTTGCGCCGCCTGGGGATGCGGACCCTCGGCGATCTGGCCGCGCTGCCGACAGCCAAGGTGGTGGGGCGGTTCGGTACCGAGGGGCTGACCGCGCATCGCCTGGCCCGTGGGCTCGACGAGCGCCCGCCGACGACCCCGCCCCCTCCTCCTGACCTGCGGGTGGATGCCGAGCTCGACCCCCCGGTCGAACGGGTCGAAGCGGCGGCCTTCGTGGCCCGGGGACTGGCCGACGACCTGCATCGGCGCCTTGCCGAGCGCGGCAGCGCGTGCACCCGGTTGCTGGTCGGTGCCATGACCGAGCACGGTGAACAGCACGAACGCCTGTGGCGCACCGAGGGAGCCTTCACCCCCACAGCGGTCGCCGACCGGCTGCGGTGGCAGCTCGAAGGCTGGCTGCAATCCGGCGCGCACCGGCCGACCGGCGGGATCAGCCGGTTGTGGTTCGTGCCTGACGAGGTGGTCGCCGCGGGGGGACGTCAGCTCAGCTTCTCGACCGGCCTGATCGACGAGGTCGAGGCGGCGGACCGTGCTGGGCGGTCGTCGGCCCGGGTGCAGGGCCTGGTCGGAGTGGAAGGCGTGCTGGTGCCCGAGTGGCGTGGAGGCCGTGGCCCCGGCGAGCGGATGTCGCTGACGACGGTCGGGGCCAGCGACCTGAGCGAGCCCCGGCCGGCCACGCGATCAGGTTGGGTGTCCGAGCCGTGGCCGGGGTCCACCCCCGAGCCTTCGCCGGCGGTCGTGCATCCCGAGCCGGTGCGGGTCGACGTCCTCGACGCAACCCGGCGTCCGGTCGAGGTGACCGGTCGAGGCGATCTGCAGGCACCCCCCGCCTGGATGGAAGGGCAGCCCGTCACGGCCTGGGCGGGGCCATGGCCGTGTGACGAGCGCTGGTGGGACTCGGCCCTCCACCGTCGCCGAGCGCGGATGCAGGTGACCGTCGGCGGCACCCCCTACCTACTGGTGCTCGAAGGCAACCAGTGGGCTGTCGAAGCCACCTACGACTGACCGTGAGCGACACGCCGGAGGTCCGGTGGGGGTGAACGTACAATGCGTCATGCCTGGTGCCCGGCAGCCTCGACAGCCTTCGGCGCCGACGCCGACCGGGTATGCGCTGCTGGGGTTGCTGTCGTTCGGCCAGGAGCTGTCGGGCTACGAGCTGAAGCAGTGGGCCGACAGCAGCCTGCGGTTCTTCTGGTCGGCGCCGGCCATGAGCCAGGTGTATCGCGAGCTGGAGCGCCTGGCGGCCAACGGCCACGTCAGCCAGCGGGCGGTCGTGCGCGACGGCACCCGCGAGACCAAGGTCCACCGGCTGACGCCCGCCGGCGAACAGGTCGTTCGTGGGTGGCTGGCCGAGGTCCCGGAACCGCCGGGTCTCAAGCACCCCGTCGCGTTGCGGCTGTTCCTCGGGCACCTGCTCGACCCCGACGACCTGCGCAAGGCGATCCAGGTGCACCGCGACTGGTGCGACCAGATGCTGGCCGACCTGGCCGAGGTCCGCGACGAGCTCGGCGACGATCCGATGTGGCGCAACGCCGCGCGGGTCGCCGACTGGGGCCTCGACTACTACCGGGGCGAGCGCACCGCCGTCGAGCACGTGGGCCGCGCCGCGTTGGACGAACCACCCGAGGGCATCCCGAACTCCGGGTAGCCAGCGACACCGAGCGGGGGTCGGGCGGGCAGAACGCCTACAGGATCTGGCTGAGGAACAGCTTCGTGCGCTCCTCGGTGGGGTTCTGGAAGAAGTGCTCGGGGGTGCCGGCCTCGACCACGCCACCGTCGGCCATGAACACCACCCGGTCGGCGACCTCGCGGGCGAAGCCCATCTCGTGGGTCACGACGATCATGGTCATGCCGGTGCGGGCCAGCTCTTTCATCACGTCGAGGACCTCGACGATCATCTCGGGGTCGAGGGCCGAGGTCGGCTCGTCGAACAGCATGATCTTGGGTTGCATCGCCAGCGCCCGGGCGATCGCGACCCGCTGCTGCTGGCCACCCGAGAGCTGGCCTGGATACTTGTTGGCCTGCTCGGGGATGTGGACGGTCTCGAGCATCTCGCGGGCCACCTGCTCGGCCTTCTGCTGGGGCCAGCGCCGCACCCGCCGGGGGCCGAGGGTGATGTTGTCGAGCACGGTGAGATGGGGGAACAGGTTGAACGACTGGAACACCATGCCCACCTCGCGCCGCACCTCGGCGATGCGGCGGACGTCGTGGCCCAGCTCGATGCCATCCACCACGATGCGCCCGCGGTCGTGCTCCTCGAGGCGGTTGACGCAGCGGATCAGCGTCGACTTGCCCGAGCCCGACGGGCCGATCACCACGACGACTTCCTGGCGGCCGACGGTCAGGTCGATGTCGCGCAGCGCCTGGAACCGGCCGAACCACTTCTCGACCTCGAAGCACTCGATGATCGGCTCGCCGGTGCCGCCGGCGATGGTTGCGGCCTCGACCAGCGAGACGTCGAGCTCCGCCGCGTCGGGCTCCGATGGTGTCTCGGTCATGTCGGGCGCGGCCGCGTCCTGCGGTTCGGGGACGTCGGTGTCGTCGCTCATCGGCGTTCTCCCACTCCGAGTCGGTGTTCCAGGCGTCGGCTCTCGCGCGACATGGTGTACGACACCGCCCAGTAGGAGAGGGCGGCGAAGGCGAAGGTGACCGTGTGCAGGCCCTGGGCGAGGAACTCGTCTTGCTGGACCGAGGACTTCGCGACGTCGAGGAACTCGACGATGGCGATGATCTGCAGCAGCGAGGTGTCCTTGAAGAGGCTGATGAACTGGCCCACCATCGCCGGGATGACGGCGCGCATCGCCTGGGGCAGCACGATCAGCCGGGTCACCTTCCAGCGCGACAAGCCCACCGCCTCGGCCGCCTCGCGCTGACCACGCGGCACGGCCTGCAGCCCACCGCGCACGACCTCGGCGACATAGGCGGCCTCGAACAGGGTGATGGCGATCAGGGCTCGGGTCAGGCTCGAGGGCGGCTCGGTGGTGTTCGGGAAGAACAGCGGGATCACGTACTGGCCGAGGAACAGCAGCGTCACCAGCGGGACGCCCCGGATCAGCTCGATGTAGCCGACTGCCACCACGCGCAGGGCCGGCAGCGACGACCGCCGCGCCAGCGCCACGAGGACGCCCAGTGGGAACGACAGTGCGATCCCGACCACGGTCACGAACGCGGTCATATGCAGTCCGCCCCAGTCGGTCCAGCTGACGCCGCCGGGACCGGTCAGGAGGTAGACGACGGCCAGCACGCCGACGAGCGCGGCGAGCCAGGTGAACCGGGCCAATTGGGGGGCACGCTGGCCGAGCACGCGAGCGAGGGCCAGCACCACCCCGCCGAGGACCGTGAGCAGGGTCGGAGTCCAGGTGCGCGTCTGTGACAGGACCAGGGCGATCGCTGCCAGGGCGGGCCAGTACCGGCGGATCCAGTCCCATCGGCCCGGCCGGGCCACTTCGCGACCGGCGGCCTCGGCCTGCCGCCTGGCGTTGGCGACCCTGGCGCCGCTGAACAACCCGACCAGCCCGCCGACCATGTAGAGCGCGACCCAGACTCGCCAGATCTGGTCGTCGGGGTACTGGCCGCCGATCATGAACCGTCGCAGGTTGCGCCGGACGACCTCCCAATCCGACGACACGAACGCGAACCAGGCCAGGCGGTAGGCCGCGTAGGCCAGCACCAGCCCGAAGGCAACGGTCAGCACCGAGCCGAACGGGGTGGCGAACAGGTTCTTTCGCACCCACTGGCGGGGTGTGAGCCGGGACTCGGGCGGCCCTGCCGGCTCGGGGCTCGAGAGCGGCAGAGGCTCGACCGTGGTGGGAACGTGGGGGGCCTGGTCCTCGTCGACCACCGGGGTGAGAGTCGGGTCGGTCATCGTTCCACCAACTGCAGGCGGCGGTTGACGATGTTCATCGCCAGCGACGTCGTCAGCGAGAACGCCAGGTAGATGGCCATCAGGACGAGGATGAGCCCGAGAGCCGGGGCCCGAGATCCCCCGATCAGCTGGAAGCTGAGGGCCGAGACGTCGGAATAGGCGACGGCGATGCCGAGCGACGTGTTCTTGGTCAGGCTCAGGTACTGGTTGATGGTCGGCGGTACGGCGATGCGGAAGGCCTGGGGGAGGACCACGTAGCGCAGCCGGGCGAAGCTGCTCAGCCCGATCGCGGTCGCGGCCTCGGTCTGCCCGTAGGGCACTGCCTGGATGCTGCCCCGCACGATCTCGGCGATGTGGCTGGCGTGGTACATGGCGAGCGCGAGGGTCAGCGCCAGGAAGGGGATGTTCAGCGAGATCCCTCCGGCCACCGACGAGCCAGCCACCTCGGGCCGTGACAGGGTGACCGGCCCGTCGAGTACCAGGTACGCGACCACCGCGACCGCTGCCACGAGGCCACCGGCCCACAGCACCCGGTGGTGTGGCTGGCCGGTGGCGTCGGAGACCCGGGTGCGCCACACCCACACCGCCCCGGCGGCGACCAGCGCAACCGCCAGCGCGACCGCGTAAGCGGTCATGGAGTCGCCGGCCACCGGGGAGGGGAAGGCGACCTCGCGGTTGGAGATCACCGCCAGGCTGCCCAGCGTGCGAGCGTCGGTGATGCGGGGCAGGGTGGCGAGCCAGGCGCTGGTGAACAGGATGATCAGCAGCACCGGCACATTGCGGAGGACCTCGACGTAGAGGGTCGCCGCCTTGCGGGCCACCCAGCTGGCCGAGAGCCGCAGCACGCCGATCAGGACCCCGAGGACGGTGGCGAGCGCGATGCCGGCCACGGCGGAGGTCGCGGTGTTGCGTACCCCCAACCACAGGGCGTCGCGCACCGGCTGGCCCGGGCGGAAGTCGGAGTTGGGGATGCCGAACCCCGTCGGCTCGTCGAGGAAGTCCCAGCCCGACCGGACGTTCCTGTCCTCGACGTTCGCCTGGTAGTTGTCCCTGAGGTACACCGCGATCGCCAAGAGCAGCGTGATCGCCACGACCTGGCCGGCGAAGCGCAAGGCCCGGAGGTCGAAGACCAGGGCGGCGACTCCTCGTCGCCGCCCTGGCGTCCGGCCCCGGGGAGCGGACTGCTCCGCTCCCCGGGTCACGTCGTCCACGGGATCAGCCCCGGTCAGGCCCGCTCGGTCACCGACCTAGCGGAAGGGCGGGGCGTAGTGCAGCCCGCCGTCGGTCCACAGGGCGTTGGCCGTGCCCTCGCGGTTCAGCTGGAGCGGCGAGTCGGGGCCGACGTTGCGGTCGTAGATCTCGCCGTAGTTGCCGACGGCCTCGATCACCGCCACGGTGAAGTCGGGCTCGATGCCGAAGCCGTGGTCGACCACTGCCTCCTCGCCTTCGACGTCGATCGGTTGGCCCAGGAAACGGCGGACCGCCGGGTCGTCGTCCTCGAGCATGTCGGTGACGTTGGCCTGCGTGACGCCCAGCTCCTCGGCCTCGATGGTGGCGAGCACGACCCAGTTGACGACGTCGTACCACTGGCTGTCGCCGTCGGTCACCGCGGGGCCGAGAGGCTCCTTGGAGAAGATCTCGTCGAGGATGGTCAACGCCTCGGGACCGCCCGAGTCCTCAGGCCAGGCCGAACGGATGCCGGCCAGCTGGGACTGGTCCGAGGTCCAGGCGTCGCACTGCCCGGCCAGGAACGCGTCCTGCACCTGGGGGTTCTCCTCGAAGGTCTGCGGCGTGTGGTCGATGCCCGCCATGCGGTCGGCCAGGTTCTGCTCGGTGGTCGTGCCGGCGGTCAGGCAGATCGTGGCGCCCGCGAGATCGTCGATGCTGGTGATCCCCGAGTCGCTCGGCACCATCATCGACTGGCCGTCGTAGAACGTGGTGGTGGTGAACGAGGCGCCGTCGTTGCCGTCGCGGGTCGAGGTCCAGGTGGTGTTGCGGATCAGCACGTCGACCTCACCCGAGGTCAGCGACGGGAACCGCTGCTCGGGCGTGAGCGGCACGTACTCGACGGCCTCGGGGTCGCCGAGCACCGCCGCAGCGAGCGCCTTGCAGTAGTCGATGTCGAAGCCGGCGAACTCGCCACCCTCGGTCTCGACGCCGAAGCCGGGCACTTCACTGTTCACACCGCAGTTGAGCGTGCCGCGGTCGAGGACTTCGGCGAGCACGCCGTCGCCGCCTCCGTCGCCGTCGCCACTGGTCTCGTCGGTCTGGGCGGCCTCGTCGCCGCTGGCGTCATCGTCGTCGTCGTCGCTGCATGCCGCGGCGCCGAACAGGGCGAGGGCCGCGGCGAGGTAGGCAAATCTACGGAGGTAGGAGGGTCGGGTCATGGGTTCTCCCCTTGTGCTGTCGTCCGTGCGCCTGACCCTAGTGACCGCAGACCGCCCGTGACGGAGCGATCACGTCGCGGTGCGTTCTCGCTAGGAGGTAGCACCTTCGCGCAGTGGGGCGTGACATGGCTGTGCCATGTGGCCTTGCTTCCCGGTCAGAGGGTCCAGCCGACGATGCGACCGTGGTCGTTGATGTCGGTCGCGAGCGACCCGGTGGGCACGCCGCGGGGTCTGATCTCGGTGAAGCGGCCGTCGTCGAGCAGCCAGCTGTGATGGCGCAGCTGGTTGTCGACGCCGTCGATGACGATCTGGCCCTCGTTGTTGATGCCCTGCACCCGGGTCTGTGCCATGCCGGGCACGTCGATGGTGGTCACGTCGCCGCTCGGGCTGCGCAGGAAGCCGCGCACCCGCCCGGCGGCGTCGACGTAGGCGCCGACGGCCTGGCCCCGGTCGTTGTTGTCCAGGGCGAGGGTCACCACGGCCCCCTCGACGTCGACGGTGGTGACCCGGCCGCGCCGGTCGCGCAGGAACCCGTGGACGGCACCGTCGGCGTCGGCGAAGGCGCCGACGATCTGGCCCCGGTTGTTGACGCCGTAAGGGAGGGTCCCCCGGGCCCCCGCGACCGCAAAGGTGGTGAACCGGCCGTCGTCGAGGACATAGCCCTGGGCCCCCAGACCCGTGATGAGGCCGTCGGGGGTTTCGCTGAACGCGCCGACGATCTGGTCGTCGTCGTTGATCCCGGTGGCGGCAGTGACCGCGGCCCTCGGGACTTCGATGGTCTCGTAGCTGCCCCGGTGGGTGCGTAGGAACCCCTGCCGGTCGCCAGCGGTCTCCCGGTCGTAGGTGCCGACGACGTCGCCGTCGTCGTTGATGCCGTCCACCCTGGTCTCGGTCACCACACCCGGAGCGTCGAAGGTCTCGATGCGACCATGCCGGTCCTGCACGTACCCGGAGAACAGCACCCCGTACTGGCCGACCAGGCGGCCCCGGTTGTCGATGTCGTTGACCAGGACGTTGCCCCGGTTGCCGGGAACGTCGACGGTCGCGAACGAGCCGTCGGCCTGCCGGACGAACGCGCTGGCGACGCCGCCTGCGCCGTCGTCCAACGAATAGCCCACGACCCGGCCCTGGTCGTTGATGCCCATGGCTTGGGTGAGGAACGTGGCCCCCGGGGCGTCGATGGTGGTGACCGCGCCGTCGGTCTCCCGCAGGAAGCCGTGCACCACCTGGGCCTCGCCGTCGTAGTAGGCGCCCACGATCCGGCCCTGGTCGTCGATGTCGCTGGGCAGCGTCGCCTCGGCGCCCGGCACGTCGAAGCTGGTCACCTCGCCGTCGGGATCGCGCACGAAGCCGTGCGAGACCCCGGCCCGATCGAGATACTCGCCGGTGACCTGGCCCTGGTCGTTGATCCCGAACGGCCGGGTCTCGGTGGCACCGCGCACGTCGATGCGCCGGAACCGGTCCCCGTCGTACAGGAAGCCGTGCTCCATCTGGGCCGCCGGCGTACTGCGCCGGTCGGTGTAGAACCCGACGATCTCGCCGTCGTCGTTGATCTTCGACGCGATCGTCCCGCGTGCCCCGGGAACGTCGAGGGTCTCGAAGCGGCGACCCCGCTGGACGAAGCCGTGGAACCGGTCCCGGTCGCCGACGTATCCGCCGACCACGTGGCCCCGGTCGTTGCGCCCCAGGGCCCCGGTGTACGACGCGCCCCGCGCGTCCACCGTCCGGTAGCCACGGTCGTCACGCACGAACCCGTGACCCCGGGCGTTGTCATCATCCCGGTCCCGGTCCCGGTCCCGGTCACGGTCGCGATCGGAGCCGAGCAACCCCCACGACACGGGTGACGAAGATGCCGCATCGTCGGCTGTTGACGCTGCGGCGGGCACGGGACCCGAGCCCACCAGCGTCAGCGCGCCGCCGAGGAGCACCACCGACAGCGCCACCATGCCCCAGCGACGCACTCCGAAGTGAGCTCGTGATGACATGTTGCCCTTCCTTCCCGTCGGATCTCAGCGAACCGACAAGAGGTTCGAAGCAACGTCACCGTCCGGATGACGGCGTCAAGGAACCCCGTACATGTGTTCGTATACTGTCGTGGTGGGATGGAACAACCCGGATGTGCCGTGGTGGGTGATGGAGGGCGTGCTGTCCGACCGGCCGCGCGCTCGTGGGGGTCGACCAGCCCAACCCTTGCCTGAGGGGGCGAACGGTGGCGACAGCCCCGCGTGGTCGCCGCGACGGCCTGCCTACGAACCGCCCACCGAGATCGCCCGGCGAGCTAACACCACACCGTACGCCGAGCTGCACTGCCACTCCTGCTTCAGCTTCCTCGACGGCGCCAGCCAACCCGAGGAGCTGGCCGAGGAGGCTGTCCGGGCCGGCCTCGAAGCCCTGGCCATCACCGACCACGACGGGCTCTACGGGGTGGTGCGGTTCGCCGAAGCTGCTCGGGCGGTGAAGCTGAAGACGGTCTTCGGGGCCGAGCTGTCCCTGAGGTTGAGCAAGCCGCAGAACGGGATGGCCGACCCCGAAGGCACCCACCTGCTGGTGCTGGCCCGCGATCCCGACGGCTACGCCAACCTGGGCACCGCCATCAGCCATGGGCAGCTCACCGGTCAAGAGAAGGGCAAGCCCGACTACTACGGCGTCGACTGGTCGGCGGTCCACGGTGGCCACTGGCTGGTGCTCACGGGGTGTCGGAAGGGGGCCGTGCCCCAGGCGTTGTTGCGTGAGGGCCCGGCGGCTGCGGGCCGCGAGCTGGCTCAACTGGTCGAGTGGTTCGGCCGCGACAACGTGGCGGTCGAACTGTGGGACCACGGCGATCCGCTCGACGTCGCCCGCAACGACGCCCTGGCCTTGCTCGGGGCCCAGGCCAGGGTCGAGGTGGTGGCCACCAACAACGTCCACTACGCGGTCCCCAGGCAGCACCGACTGGCCTCGGCGCTGGCCGCGGTGCGGGCGCGGCGCAGCCTCGACGACATGGTCGGATGGCTGCCTCCGGCCGCGAGCGCCCACATCCGGTCGGGCGACGAGCAGGCCCGGCGCTTCGCCCGGTGGCCGGGGGCGGTCGAGCGTGCGGCTGAGCTGGGCCTGGCCTGCGCCTTCGACCTGTCGCTGGTGGCGCCGAAGCTTCCGCCGTTCCCGTGCCCCGAAGGCCTGGACGAGATGGCGTACCTGCGCCAGTTGGCCCACGAGGGCGCGGACTTCCGCTACGGGCGGCGCGGCCACGAGACGGTGCCGGGGGCGTGGGCGCAGATCGACCACGAGCTCGACGTCATCGAGTCCCTGGGGTTCGCCGGCTACTTCCTCGTGGTGTGGGACATCGTCAAGTTCTGCAGCGAGAAGGACATCTACTGCCAGGGGCGGGGGAGTGCCGCGAACTCTGCGGTCTGCTACGTCCTGGGCATCACCAAGGCCGACGCCGTGAAGATGGGCCTGCTGTTCGAGCGGTTCCTGTCGGCCGACCGCCAGCAGCAGCCCCCCGACATCGACGTCGACATCGAGAGCGGCCGGCGCGAGGAGGTGATCCAGCACGTCTACCACAAGCATGGCCGGTGGCACGCGGCCCAGGTCGCCAACGTGATCACCTACCGGTCCCGGTCGGCGGTGCGTGACGCAGCCAAGGCGTTCGGCTACAGCCAGGGCCAGCAGGACGCCTGGTCGCGCCAGGTCGACCCCTGGTCCTCGGCCGACAAGCTGGCCGAGCGGAGCGACCACGAACTGCCCGCACCGGTGGTCGAGCTGGCTCGCGACCTCCAGCACCTACCCCGGCACCTGGGTATCCACTCGGGCGGGATGGTCATCTGCGACCGGCCGATCGTGCAGGTGTGCCCGGTGGAGTGGGGCCGCATGGAGGGCCGGACGGTCCTGCAGTGGGACAAGGACGATTGCGCCGAGGTCGGGCTGGTCAAGTTCGACCTGCTGGGCCTGGGGATGCTCTCGGCCCTGCACCACTGCGTCGACATGGTCCGCCAGGCCCACGGGGTCGAGGTCGACCTGGCGACCATGGACCACACCGACGCCGAGGTCTACGAGATGTTGGGCCGGGCCGACTCGGTGGGGGTGTTCCAGGTCGAGTCCCGGGCCCAGATGGCCACGCTGCCTCGTCTCCGTCCCAAGGACTTCTACGACCTGGTGGTCGAGGTGGCGCTGATCCGTCCCGGCCCGATCCAGGGCGGTTCGGTGCATCCCTACCTGCGGCGGCGCAAAGGCGACGAGGAGATCACCTACCTGCATCCGAAGCTGGAGGAGCCACTGCGCAAGACGTTGGGCGTGCCGCTGTTCCAAGAGCAGTTGATGCAGATCGCCATCGAGGTGGCGGGGTTCACCCCGCTGGAAGCCGATCAGCTGCGTCAGGCCATGGCCTCCAAGCGCAGTCGCGAGCGCATGGAGGCGTTGCGACAGCGGCTGTTCGACGGCATGAAGGCGAACAAGGTGACCGAAGACGTCGCCGAGCTGATCTGGGACAAGCTGGTGGCGTTCGCCGCGTTCGGCTTCCCCGAAAGCCACGCCATGAGCTTCGCCTACCTGGTGTTCGCCTCGTCGTGGCTGAAGCGGTACTTCCCGGCGGCCTTCTGCGCTGCGTTGCTGAAGGCTCAGCCCATGGGATTCTACTCGCCGCACACCCTGGTGCAGGACGCTCGTCGTCATGGAGTCGAGGTCCGCACCCCCGACCTGAACGCCTCGGGCGCCACCGCCACCCTCGAGAGCCCCTCCTCTCGAAATTTTGGCAGAAACAGCCGGAATCCGGCCGTTTCTGCCAAAATTTCGGAGGTGCCGGCGCCGCCCGCGCCGAAGGGTGTGCCGCCCGAGGAGTGGGGGCGAGGCGGGCCGGTGGTGCGGATGGGGCTGGGCTCGGTGCGCGAGGTGAGCGACACGCTGGCCGAGCGGCTGGTGGCCGAACGCGAACGCGGTGGCCTCTACCACGACCCGCAGGATCTGGTGCGCAGGGTGCCGGGGATGACCCTGCGTCAGCTCGAAGCCCTGGCCACCGCTGGTGCCATGGGCTGCTTCGTCATGCCGGACGGGCAGCGGATGTCCCGCCGTGAGGCGCTCTGGATCGCGGGCGCAGTAGCAGGCACGGGAAGCGACCAGCTCGACGGCATCGTGGTCGGTGCCGAAGCACCAGCCCTTCCGGGCATGGGGCCCGCCGAAGAGGCCCGGGCCGATCTGTGGGCCACCGGCGTCAGTCCCGACGGGCATCCGACCCGTTTCGTGCGTGAGGCGCTCGATGCCAAGGGGGTGGTCCCGTCCGAACGGCTGGGCGAGGTGGCCGCCGGCGCCCGAGTGGTGGTGGGCGGGGTGGTCACCCACCGCCAGCGGCCTGCGACGGCGGGGGGCACCATGTTCGTCAACCTCGAGGACGAAGGCGGCCTGATCAACGTGGTGGTATCGAAGCGATGCTGGGCCGACAACCGCCGGGTGCTCCAGGGAGCACCCGCGCTGGTGGTGCGCGGTCGTCTCGAACGGGCCGACGGCGTGACCAACGTGATCGCCCAGCAGGTCGAGCCACTACCGGTGAAGGCCCCCACCCGCAGCCGCGACTTCCGCTGAGACACCACCACGGAGACCGTGTCGGTCGCGGTAGATGGTCCGGGCCTGGCGCTGCTCGGTGCGGCGTTCATCTCGGCCGTGCCCCATCCAGCCCCCATGACCGCATCGACCCGGTCACACCCACTGGAGGTCGCTGGCCTGGTCGGCGTCGACCGCCTCGCCGCAGGTGGGGCAGTACCACTGGGCTTCGAGGGTCGTGCCGCAAGCCTGATGGGCCAAGGCGGGCCATCCCGCCTCGGCCGCCTCGCCCGACGCGCCGGGGGTGGCGCCCCGACGCGCTGCCGCCCACTGCGCGAGCAGCCGGAGGACGCCGGCCAGCTCCTCGCCCGCAGCGGTGAGGCGGTAGGTGTGGCGGAGGGGACGCCGGGAGTACGGCTCGGCGACCACCAGCCGGTCGGCCTCCAGCTGTTTGAGTCGCCTCGACAGGATGTTCGGCGCCAGGCCGTTGACCTGGTCGAGCAGTTCGCCGAACCGCCGCGGCCCGTAGAGCAGCGCGTCCACCACCAGCAGGGACCAGCGGTCGCCGATCTGGGTGACGGCCTCGGTCAACGGATCATGCGTGGTCGGCGGGGATGTTGGCATCAGCTACGTCCTCTGTAGAGTCACTTGCAGATTGCTACTGACAAGCCAGTGAGGTCAGTCTACGTGGAGGGACGAGACGACATGAGTGTTGCAGAGCAACTCCGGGAGCAGACCCAGCAGGTGGTCGACGCCACCGCTTCGTCGCTGGTCCGGATCGGACGGCACGGCGGCCGGGGCGCAGGCTTCGTCGTCGACGTCGGGATCGTGGTCACCAACGCCCACAACCTCCGTGACCGGACGACCGAGGTCACCTTCGGCGACGGACGGGCGGTGCAGGGCCAGGCGCTCGGCGTCGACCTCGACGGCGACCTGGCAGTCATCGAGGTGGACACCGGCGAGGCGCAGCCCGTGGCATGGGCCGACCCGGCCGACCCGGCCGCCACCCCGCGGGCCGAGGTCCGCCTCGGCGAGCCGGTGTTCGCCCCGGTGCGGGTGGCCGACGGCACGATCCGGGTCACCGTCGGCACGGTGTCCGGCGTCGACCGGGCGTTCCGCGGCCCCCGCGGCAGGCGCATCGCCGACGGCGTCGAGCACACCGCGCCACTGGCCCGGGGCAGCTCGGGCAGCCCGATCGTCGACGAGCACGGTCGCGTGCTCGGCATCTCGACGCTGCGTCTCGGTGACGGGTTCTCCATCGCCCTGCCGGCCAACGCCGAGCTGCGCGCTCGCATCGACGAGCTGCGCTCCGGCCAGGCGCCAGAGCGCCGCCGCCTCGGTGTCGGCCTGGCACCGAGCCATCTCACCCGCCGCCTCCGCCGGGCGGTGGGGCTGCCCGACCGCGACGGCGTGCTGGTGCGCATGGTCGAGCGTGGCAGCGCCGCCGAGCGGGCGGGCATCCAGCGCGGTGACCTGGTCACGGCGGTCGGCGACACGGCGGTCACCTCGCCTGACGACGTCGCGAACGCGCTCGACCAGCTTCCTCCCGAGGGATCGCTGACGCTGCACATCGTGCGTGGCACCGACGAGTTGGACGTGGTCGTCTCGTTCCGCGAAGCCGACTCCGAGCCCACCGAGCACGGCGAGGCGTAGCGTGGGCCCCGAGGGTCACGGGGAGCGTGGGCTCCGGCGCCTGGGCAGGTCTCGTCGCCGAGATGCCCGCCCTACCGCCGTCGGCACCGACGCATCTCGAGCTGGCTGGCATCTCGCCGCCACCGGCTCGGCCACCCACCCTCTCGGCGAGACCCCCATCCCGCAGGCGGAGGAAGACGACGGTGTCGCTCTCGACGCCTACTCCCGCACCGTCGTGCGGGTCGCCGAGCGGCTGCTGCCGTCGGTGGTCAGCCTGCGCCACGGCCGTGGCAACGGCTCGGCGGTCATCCTGTCGTCCGATGGCCTGCTGGTCACCTCGGCCCACGTGGTTGCCGGGAACACCGCCGGCAGCGCCGTGTTCCACGACGGCTCCGAACTGCCCTACGAGGTCGTGGGCCGCGACCAGCTGTCCGACCTGGCAGTCGTCCGGGTGCCGGTCGGCGGCCTCGACGCCGCCACGCTCGGCAACGCCGCAACGCTCAAGGTCGGCCAGCTGGTCGTCGCGGTCGGCAGCCCGCTCGGCTTTGCCGGCTCGGTGTCGGCCGGGGTGGTCTCGGCGCTCGGGCGTTCGATCACCACCATCGACGGGCGCCGGGCGCGGGTGGTCGAGGGTGTGATCCAGACCGACGCGGCACTGCATCCGGGCAACAGCGGCGGCGCCCTGGCCACCAGCGACGCCTCGGTGGTGGGGATCAACACGGCCGTCGTCGGTCCAGGCATCGGCCAGGGGTTGGGGCTGGCCGTGCCGCTCGACCCGACCACGGTGCGCATCGTCGGTGCGCTGATCGCCGACGGCCGGGTGCGCCGGGCGGAGATCGGGCTGGCGGGGGGCAGCCGACCCCTGCCGCCCCGCGTGGCCGACCGGCTGGATCGTCGTCGCGGCGTCGAGGTCACCGGCGTGGTCAGCGGTGGCCCCGCCGCGGCGGCGGGGATCCGTCCCGAGGACATCCTCGTCGCCCTGGACGGCACGCCGGTCGAGTCGATCGGCGACCTCCAGCGGTTGCTCACCGGCGACCAGGTCGGCCGCTCGACGATGGCGACCGTGGTCCGCGGCGGGGACCTCCGCGAGCTCCGCATCGTCCCCCGCGAGCTCTGACCATCCCTGTCGATGCGGCCCACGTCGTGTCGAGATCGTCTGCCGCGGCCGCTGCACGTACTGCCCGTCGCCTTCGTCAGGGAATCCCGTCCGGCCCCCGAGCCCCCGGTCCCGGCTGGGTAACCTCCCGGCCGATGCGGCGGGTCACGGTCACCGAGCGGCGAGCCCGGCTGGGTCGGCGCCACCGCCTGTCGGCCGGGCAGCGCTGCGACGACGTCACCGAGGTCGCGCGGTCACTGGTGGCGCTGCACTCGACCGACCCGGCCACGGTGTTCCTTGCGGCGGCGGCCCGCATGGCCGATCCCAAGGTCGTCGCCATCGAAGACGCCCTCTACGAGCACCGCTCGCTGGTCCGGATGCTCGGGATGCGGCGCACGATGTGGGTGGCGCCCACCGAGCTCGTGCCCGTGGTCCACGCCGGATGCACGGTGGCCATCGCGGCGCGCGAGCGACGGAGACTGCTGAAGCTGCTCCAGGACGTGGGCATCACCGACGACACCGCGGCATGGCTGGCCGCGGTCGAGCAGGCAACGCTCCAGGCGTTGAAGGACCGGGGCGGTGCGTTCGGCACCGAGCTGTCCACGGCCGTGCCCGGGCTGCGCACCCGCTACGTCTATGCCGAAGGCAAGTCGTACGGCGGACAACAGAACGCCACGACCCAGATACTCAACCTCATGTCGATGGACGGCGCGATCGTGCGTGGACGGCCGCGGGGTGCCTGGAACAACAGCCAGTACCGCTGGGCGCCGATCGAGAGGTGGCTTCCGGAGGGCATGGCCGCCCTGGACCGGGTCGACGCCCACGCCGCGCTGGTCGAGGGATGGCTGCGCGCGTTCGGGCCGGGCACGATCGGTGACCTCAAGTGGTGGACCGGTCTGAACCTCGGCGAGGTGCGCACGGCGCTGGTCCGGCTGGCCGTGGTCGAGGTCGACCTCGACGGGGCGAGCGGGCTGCTCCTGGCTGACGACCTCGAGCCCGTCGAACCGCCCGGTCCGTGGATCGCCCTGCTCCCGGCGCTCGACCCCACGGCGATGGGGTGGAGTGGGCGCGATTGGTACCTGGGCGACCACCGGTCGCGGTTGTTCGACCGGTCGGGCAACATCGGGCCGACAGTCTGGGCCGACGGCCGGATCGTCGGTGGCTGGGCGCAGCGCAAGTCGACAGGCGACGTCGTGTTCCGGTTGTTCGAGGACGTCGGCGCCGAGGCGGCCACCGCGATCGAGACCGAGGCCGAGCGCCTGGCCGCGTGGATCGGCGACGTCCGCGTCACCCCACGGTTCCGCACTCCGGTGGAGCGCGAGCTGACCGGTTGACCGGTTGACCAGCCACACGGCCGGACGGCCGCACTCGTTCCGGCGTGCCTGTAGGGCGGAGGCCACCGTGCAGGTCAGCACGCGGTACTTTGAGCGACCGTGCCGTCCAAGCGTCAACCCGCCAAGCAACGTCGAGCCGCCGAGAACCGGGCGAAGCGAGCCGCCATGGCCGCACGGTCCGAGCACGCCGCGCAGCCGCGGCCCGTGAGGGCTCGGGCTTCGTCGAGCTCGGTTGGCACGACGCGGGGGGCTGCGGCGGTGGCAGCGGCCCCCGCACCCGGGCTCGAGGGCGGCTGGGCCGGCTGGAAGGAATGGCTGGGCCTGGGGACGGGCACACGTCCCGCTCCGGGCGTGCGGATGGCGTCCTACGCCATCGTGTTGGGCATCGCGGCCGTGCTGGTCGTGCCCTTCCTTCCCATCCAACCGGTGGACGACCGTGGTGAGCCGGTGCCGCTCAGGTTCACGGGCCTCTATCTCGAAGCCCGTTCGCTCATGTCCGGCGAGACGGTGGACTCGCACAACACCTCGGCGATCGATGCCAGTGGTCCCGTGGTCCTGCTCCAGTTCGTCCTGCCCCTGGTGGTGCTGGTCGGCGTGATCGTCGCCTTCCGCCGATCCGGGCGCAGCACCCCGCTGACCGTCGGGATGATCGCGCTCGCGTTCATGGTCCTGCTGCTGCAGATGACCTTCTTCTTGCCGTCGATGATCTTCGTTGCGATCGCCAGCTTCCAGGTGCGCAGGGTCGAGATGGCTGGGCGGGTGGCCGAGCAGGCCGAGTCGAAGGCGCGAGCCAAGGACGAGCCCGCCAACGAGGACGAGCCCGCCGACGACTACGACGACCTCGACGAGGAGTACGACGAGGAGTTGGTGGACGACGAGGAGTACGACGAGGAGTTGATGGACGGCGACGAGGACGAGCTCGAAGACGACGACGTCCAGGACGCGTACGAGGAGGAGTACGACGAGGAGTTGGCGGACGCCGACGACGAGGACCAGCCCGAAGACGACAACGTCCAGGACGCGTACGACGACGAGGACGGCGTTGCCGACGAGGAGACGGTCGCCGACGACGAGGCTCCCGGAGACGAGACGCGCCCCCGATCCGGCCGTCGCCGCCGGTGAGTAGGCCCGCGCCCGACCCCACTCTCCCGCCCCCGGGCTCCGACCCCTCCGCCTCGGCGGGGCCTGCCCGGGAACGGCTGATCAGCCGACGACCGTGCCGGTGTACGTCGCGATCGCGAGGGCTGGGAGGCTGACCAGCCGGTCGAACGCCGCCTCGGCCGTCATGCCCGACGCCAGCCCGGCGGGTTCGGACAGGGCGAGCAGCCGAAACTCGTAGCGGTGGGTGCCGGACCCTGCGGGAGGGCATGGGCCGCCCCAAGCCGGCTCGCCGAAGCTGTTGGTCCACTCCGCGGCCCCGTCGGGCACCTGGCCCTCGGCCAGGCCACCGGTGGTCGGCGGGATGCCGGTGACCAGCCAGTGGACGAACCCGTCGGCGTCCACGTCGACCACCACCAGGGCGAGCTCGGTGACTCCGGCCGGCAGGTTGACCCACCCCAGTGGCGGCGAGACGTCGCGGCCGTTGCAGGTGAACTGCTCGGGGATCGCCTCATCGCGGGCGAAGGCCGCTGACGTCAATTGGAGGACCAGCTCGGTCTCGGTGCCGACTCCGTCGCTGGGAGTGGTGGGCGCCGCGGGCGCCGTTGTCGTGGTCTGCGCGTCGGAGGGCGGACGCAGCTCGCGGTCGTCCGCACCGCACGCCACCAAACCCGCCACCAGCGCCAGCCCGAGGACCCATCCAACCTGCCCCCGGAGATGGATCCCTGCACCCATCTCCGGGGGCAGGTTCGGCAAGGCCGCGCGGTTCATCCGAACGTCGCCTGCTCCGCGAGCGCGATCGGGAGGCCACCCGTCGCGCAGATCGTGTCGTGGAACTCGCGTAGCCCGCCGCGGCGCTCGGCGAGCCAGCGGTCGCGCATCCGCTCGATCTCGAAGCAGCCGGTCAGGTAGCTGGCGGCCTGGGTGGGCCACGCGCAGTACCGGTAGACCTCGGCCCGGGCGACCGGCTCGGTGAGACCCGCGTGCTGTTGCATGTGGCCGACGGCCTGGTCGACGGTCATGTCCCCGGAGTGCAGCGCGGTGTCGACCACGATGCGCGCAGCCCGGAAGATGCGCATGTTGAGGTGTGCCAGCTCGTCGGACGGATCGGCGAAGTAGCCCTGCTCGCGCATGACCCGCTCGGCGTACAGGCCCCAACCCTCGGTGAAGTAGGCAGACCGGTGCACCCTGCGCAGCGGCGAGGCCGTCGACATGGTCGTGAGATGCCAGTGGTGCCCGGGGTAGGCCTCATGCGCGGTGATCGAGGGCATCGCGTGGAAGCTGTTGTCCGAGAGGCGCTTGACGACTTCGTCCTCAGGGATGCCGTCGGGCGGGTAGGGCACGTTGAACCGCCCGACCCGTGAGGGCTTGAACGCCGGCGGTTGGAAGTACGACGCCACGGCCAGCACCGGTCGCTGGAACGGTGGCGACGGCACGACGTGGCACTCCTCGCCGTCGACGAAGCTCACCAGCTCGCGCTCGACCAGGAAGGCCCGACACCGCTCGGTCTCGCGCGCGTAGCCGTCGCGCATCTCGTCGGGCGTGGCCGGCCGGTTCTGGCCCAAGGCGGCGACCACCTCGGGCCACCCCGACGCCACCGGATCGATCCGCTCGGCCAGCGCGCTCATCTCGGTGTCGAGCTCGTCCCAGGCCTCGACTCCCCGCGCGTGCAGTCCAGCGGTGTCGAACGAGAGCAGCTCGGCGCGCTGCAGAAGTGCCGTGTAGCGCGGCTCGCCGATCGCCCAGTCGCCGGTCGCCTGCTCGGCCAGCTCCGCGAGGAACCCTCCGAACGCGCCGAACGCCTCGGCGGCGACCTCTCCCGCCTCGACCAGCCGCGCCCGCAGGGCGTCGTCGCCGACCTCGGCTGGGACGAGCTGGCGGGCGTACGCCTCGCCGGCTGCGCACTGGCCCTGGGCCCGACGGACCAGGATCGCGGACGCCAGGTCGGCGTCGAGGTTGGCGCGGCCCGCCGCCAGCAGGTCGGGGACGGCCCGCAGACGCGCCTCGGCCGCCGCGGTCAGCTCGGGGTCGGGCAGGGAACGCCGCAGGAACAATGCGAACACGCCGAACAGCGCGGGGCCGAGGTAGTGGTCGGGATTCCGCCGCCAGTCCTCGAAGTCGCGTCGCACCCGTCCGCTCTCGAGCGTCGACACCACCAGGTCGCGGTCGACGCGCTGGTCGGTCGTGAGCACCTCGTCGTCGAGCTCACGGAACCGGGCCAGCCAGCCGTCGGCACGGCGCTCACGCTCGGCGATGGCGTCGGCGCCGAGGTCCGGCGATCGGTCGTCGAGCCCGTCCCAGCCCTGGAACGTCGCCGTTGCCGGGCTGTCGGCGAACAGCTCGTCGAGGTAGGCCTCGCTGAGCGTCGCGAACTGATCGACCCCGGCATCCGCTGTCGACGAGGGAGTAGGCATGTCGGACGGCATCGTCCGAGTGTTGCAGACTGTCCCGGATTCCCGGGACGTCCGGGGCGGAGGAACCGACCTGTTGTTCGTCCGATCTGACCGACCTCCACGAGCCGAGCCATGCAGTGGCGACGATTCCTGCGAGCGCGCCTGCGCGCGCTGTCCGGCCCGGATGCCGCGAGCGTCCGGCAGAGCTTCGTCGCGCTCGCCATCTCGCTGCTGGCCAGCCTGGTCGCAGGGCTGACCCTCGGGGCGATCACCGGGACGCTCGAAGAGCTACCGGGCCTGCTGATCCTCATCCCCGCTGCGATCGGCTTGCGGGGCACCGTCTTCGGCGCCCTCGGCGCGCGGCTCGGCACCTCGATCCACGCCGGGACCTTCCGGGTGAGCACCCGACCCCAGACCGTGCTCGGGCAGAACGTGCTCGCGGCGGCGGCGCTCACGGTGTTCGCCTCCGTGGCGCTCGGGATACTGGCCAAGACGGTCTCGGTGGGCTTCGGGCTGGAGGACTCGATCTCCGTCGACGACTTCGTGGTGATCTCCCTGGTCGGCGGGGCGTTGTCGTCGCTCGTGGTGCTGGTGCTCACCGTGCTGTTGGCGGCCGGCTCGGTCCGGTACGACTGGGATCCCGACAACGTCACCGCGCCGCTGGTCACCGCGTCGGGCGACATGGTGACGCTGCCCTCGCTGTTCCTGGCCACCTACCTGGTCGACATCGAGCTCGTGACCCCGGTGCTCGCCGGGCTGGGTGTCATCGGTGCCACGGTGGCGATCGTCGCCGGGGCGTCGTCCGGCCTGACCATCACCCGCCGGGTGGTGCGCGAGTCGATGGTCGTCGTGGTGGGTGCGGGGATCCTCAGCCTGATCGCGGGTCAGACGCTGCAAGAGCGCCTCGACGACCTGGCGGGGTTCCCGGCGCTCCTCGCGCTGGTGCCACCGTTCCTGGCGGCCGCCGGGGCGATCGGCGGCATCCTGTCGAGCCGGCTCACCAGCAAGCTGCACCTCGGCCTGCTCGAGCCGGCGGCCGTGCCGGGCCGGTTGGCCCGCGAGGACGTGCGCTTCGCCTACGTGGTCGGGTTCCCGGTGTTCGTGGGCGCGTCGCTGGTGGCCGACATCGCCGCAGCGCTGGTCGACCTGCGCAGCCCGGGGCCGGTGGACATGGCGCTAGTGGCCGTGGTGGGGGGCTTCATGGTGACCTCGCTGGCGATCGCGATCGCCTACTACGGCGCGATCGTCTCCTACCGGATGGGTGTCGATCCCGACAACGTCGGCATCCCGTTGGTCACCTCGTCGCTCGACCTCCTCGGTGCGATCTGCTTCATCCTGGCTGTGGTGGCTGTCGGCGTGGTGTGACGGTGTCGCCAGCGGGCCACCGCCGTCACCGGGGCGGACGGGTCGGGCTGGCGTGCCAGGAGAGCCGGTCGGCGCGCCTATCGTGTCGTTCCGGAACCGACGATGGACGACAAACCCCGCAACCTTCGGGCCATGCTCGCCGAGGCCAAGGACCTGTCCGAGCTGATGGTCGACCTGGCCTACGCCGCGCTCTACTTCGGCGACCCCGACATGGCCGAGGAGGTGGGCGAGCTCGAGGAACGCATGGACGAGCTGGTCCACGACATGCGGGCGGTCTGCGTGATGGCCGTGCGCCACCCGCGCGAGGCCGACGCGATGGCCTCGGTGCTGCAGGTGGTGTCGTCGATCGAGCGCATCGCCAACGCCGCCGTCGACGTCGCCCGCATCGTGACCCACCGGCTGGGGATCCCCCGCGAGCTGGTCGCCGACCTTTCCACCGCCGAGGAGGTGTCGCACCGGGTGCGAGTGCGCGACGGCTCGCACCTGGCCCGCCGCCCGCTGGCCGACCTCGAGCTGCCGGTCCAGACCGGGATGCGGATCGTGGCCATCCGGCGCGACCGTGACTGGATCACCGACGTCGAGGGCGAGGAGATCCTCATGCCCAGCGACGTGCTGTTCCTGCGCGGCTCGCCGGCAGGGATCGTCCGCCTCCGCGAGCTGGCCGCGGCCCCGGTGTGGGAGCCGCCATCGCCGCCCGACCATGGGCAGCTCAGCGACCTCGACCGAGCGGTCGACGTGCTGGTCGAGATGAAGAACGTTTCCGAGACGGCTGTCGGCCTGGCGTACTCGGCGATCGTGTTGCGCGACGTCGGCCTGGCGGCCGAGGTTCGCCAGCTCGAGGACCGGCTCGACGAGATGAAGGACCGGCTCGAGCTGTGGGTGCTGCGGGCCTCGGCCAGCTCGCCCGACACCGACCCGGCCCCGTTGCGGGGGCTGCTCCACCTGTCGCAGGCGGCCGAGGACCTGGGCGATGCCGCGCAGCAGATGGTCTGGCTGGTCGAGAAACACGAGGACCTGCATCCCATCCTGCAGATCGCGCTCGGCGAGAGCGACGACGTGGTCGTGCGGGTCCCGGTCGGCGATGGCTCACCTGCGGACGGCACGGCGCTCGCCGACCTGCAGCTCGACGTCGACCCGGGATTCCACGTGCTGGCCGTGCGGCGCGGCGGGCGCTACATCTACCGGCCCCGCGGCCACGTCGTCCTGCGGGCCGACGACGAGGTGCTGGCCAGCGGGCCCGACGAGGGCCACCCGATCCTGGCCCGCCGGCTCGGCTGGCGGCTCGAAGAGGACGAGGACACGGGCGAGCACCGGCTCGAACCGCTCACCCCGATCGACCGCTGACCCGCGAAGCGCTGCTCAAGGTGCCTCCGGGGCGTCGTGCTCAGGAACCGTTGGTGGTGTTGGTCTCGCCGTTGCGGCCGAGCAGCTCGGACACCGCGCTCAGCGAGCCCGCGAGGCCCGCCAGCTCGGTGGGGACGACGATCTTGGTGGCCTGGCCGTCGGCCATCGCCTTGAGCGTCTCGAGGTACTTGAGCGTGAGCAGGTCGGTGGTCGGCTCGCCGTCGTGGATGGCCCGGAACACCGAGCCGATCGCCAGCGCTTCGCCTTCGGCGACGGTCTGCTGGCGGAACCGCTCGGCCTCGGCCACCCGCTGGATCGCTTGGGCCTGACCCTCGGCCTCGAGGATCTGCTGCTGCTTCTGGCCCTCGGCGGTCAGCACGGCGGCCTGCTTCTCGCCCTCGGCCCGGGTGATCGCCGCCTGGCGCGCGCCGTCGGCCTCGGTGACCACGGCGCGGCGCGTGCGCTCGGCCTTCATCTGCTCGTGCATGGCGTGCATGACGTCGGGCGGTGGGTCGATGCGCTGGATCTCGACCCGGACCACCCGCACACCCCACTTGTCGGTAGCGTCGTCCAGGATCTGGCGCAGCTCCATGTTGAGCTTGTCGCGGGACGTCAGTGCCTCGTCGAGCTGCATGTCGCCGATGACGTTGCGCAGGTTGGTCTGGGCCAGCTTGGTGACCGCCAGCAGGAAGTTGGCCACGTTGTAGATCAGCCGCTGCGGGTCGGTGGGCTCGTAGTAGATGACAGCGTCGACCGAGACCACGACGTTGTCGGCAGTGATCACCTCCTGCGGGGGGACATCGACCACCTGCTCGCGCATGTCGACGGTGCGTACGGCCTCGATCATCGGGATGATGATCCGCAGGCCGGGGTTGACCGTGGCCTTGTACTTGCCCAGCCGTTCGACCACCCCACGCTGGTACGGCCGGATGATCCGGACGCCTGTCGCCACCCAGATGATGAGAAACAGGAAGACGATGGCGAGAGCGATGATGATCATCAGAGGTCGGCTCCTTCGGACGGTGGCGCGATCTGGTCGGCTGGCAGGACGAGGACCCGGGTGCCTTCGACTTCGGCCACCTTCACCGTGGCCCCCGGGGCGATGGGCGAGCCGTCGAGGGACTCGGCCCGCCATTCTTCGCGGTGCACCCGGACCAGGCCCAGCTCATGGTGCCCGGGGATCTCTTGCAGGACGAGGGCGGTCTGGCCGATCAGCCGCCGGGAACCGACGCCGCGGTCGTCGTCGGCCAGGTCGAGCCGACGCGCCAGGGGCCGCAGCGCGGCGAGGGACCCCGCCGAGATCGCGAGGAACGCGATCCATTCCACGGTCAGCCCGACGTCGGCGAACGCGAGCAGGGAGGCGACCAACGCGCCGACCGCGAACGGCAGGAGGAAGAACGAGCCGGGCGACGTCATCTCGCCGAGCGCGAACAAGAAGGCCCCCACCAACCAGATCCAGCGCCACTCTTCTGGCGAGTCCATCGGTGCCTCCGCCTGACTCTCAACTGCGGGGAAGTCCGCCCTCTCAATCTAGTTCTTGGGTACCGATATGTAGATACGGCGATGCCTGAGCGCGCGTGGATGTGGCCGATAGCGTGGTTTGCCGATGCCGAACCCCCGACTCTGCCTGCTGTCCGTCCACGCCCATCCCGACGACGAAGCTTCCAAGGGTGCAGGGACGGTCGCTCGCTACCATGACGAAGGTGTCCGAACGGTGCTGGTGACCTGCACCGGTGGTGAAGCCGGCGACATCCTGAACCCCGCGATGGACCGCCAGGACGTGCGTGACAACCTGCCCGAGATCCGCCTGCGCGAGCTGGATCGTGCCGCCAAGATCATCGGGTACGACGAGGTCGTGCTGCTCGGCTACCGCGACTCGGGCATGCCCGACACCCCCGAGAACGGCGACCCCGGGGCGTTCGCGAACGCCGACCTCGACGAGGCTGTGCGGCGGCTGGTCGAGGTCATCCGCCGTGAGCGGCCACAGGTGATCCTCACCTACGGCGACGACCAGGAGAGGTACTACCCCCACCCCGACCACTTGCGGGTCCACGACATCTCGTTGCCCGCGTTCGAGCGGGCCGGCGACCCCGAGGCGTACCCCGAGGCGGGCGAGCCGTGGCAGCCGCTCAAGCTCTACTACTCGGTGTGGTCGCGTCGGAGGATGGAGGCCATGCACCGGCGGTTCCAGGAACTGGGCCTGGAGTCCCCGTTCCAGGACGACTGGTTCGACCGCCCGTGGGGTGACGAGCGGGTCACCACCGGGATCGACGTCTCGGGCTACGGCGACGTTCGGGGCGAGGCGCTGCTGGCCCACGAGACCCAGATCGACCCCAACTCGCCGTTCTGGTTCGGCCTGCCCTCCGAGGAGATGGCCAGGCTGAACAGCCAGGAGGACTACATCCTGGCTGTGTCCCGGGTCGACGTCCCGACCCCCGAGGACGACCTGTTCGCAGGCTTGCGGCCCGCCGACGGCTCGGGTGGGGCGGCGTGACGGCGGCGTTCCTGTCCGAGGACTGGCTCGAGCTGCAGCGCCAGGCCGCGGCCGATCTGCCGCCGCAGCCGAGTGTGTCGGCGACCGTCGAGCACGTCGTGACCGGCGCACCGGGCGGCAGTGTCGTCTACACGACCACCTATGAGGAGGGCCGGGTGGCCGCGGCTGCGCTGGGCAGGGGCGTGGCGCCCGACCTCACGTTCACGCTGACCTACTACGGTGCGCAACGCCTGGCTCGGGGCGAGCTCGAGACGGGTGCAGCGTTCATGCAGGGCGCCCTCAAGGTCGAGGGCGACATGGCCAAGCTCTTCTGGTTGCTGGAGCTGTCGCACCATCCCGAGCATCGGGCGATGGTCGGCCGGGTCGCCGCCCAGACCGAGTTCTGACACCAGCAACGCTGAGGATCCCCACTAGCTGAACCCCCACGAACCCTTCCATCCGTGGGGGTGGGACCCACAGCCCACGAGGCGGCCGCACCGCTACGCGCGCTGGGCGTCGCGGAGCTGGCGGTAGCCGATGAGGTGGACGCCGGCGCGGTCGAGCATCGCCCGCAGCGCATGGTCGTTGGTGACCATGTCGTGGTCGTCGACCCGAGCCGCCCAGTCGAACCCCGCGGACCGGAGCTCGGGGGTGTCGACCGCAGGATGGACGTAGGCCTCGGTCACGCCCGGCCGCAGCTCCATCACCTGCCGTTCCAGTGTTCGCCGGCTGCCGACACCGGCGACGAACACGAAGTGGTCGGGGAAGACGACACCCTCGTCGGCGGCGAGCCGGCGGAAGGGGAAGCCGATGACGCGCTCTGTCGACGAGCCGGACAACCGGATCGGCAACCCGAACTCGACGGCGAGGTCGAGGTAGACGTCGAAGAACTCGGCCTTCAGCTGCACGGTGCCCATGTGGCTGTCGAGGTGGCTCACGTCGAAGCCCCACAGGATCGCCCGTTCGACCTGCGCCCGTAGCTCGCGGCGCACCTCGTCGAGATCGGCATGGTCCCAGACGTCCTGCAAGGTCCGCGGGAAGCCGCCGTCGCCGTCGAGCAGCGACGGACCGTGGGTGATTGGGCCCCATCGGTAGAGGTCGTACTCGGCGTTGAGCGTGAGGTGGACGCCGACGTCCTCGCCCCGGTAGCGCGCCGCGGCGTCACGCGCCCACGGACACGGGACCATCAGCGTCGCGCTCGTGGCGATGCCGTCACGCAGGGCCTCGTAGATGCCCACGTTGGCTGCGTGGGTCGAACCGAGGTCGTCGCAGTTGACGATCAGCAGCCGGTCGTCGGGCCCGTAGCCCAGTCGTTCGGCGAGCGTGGACACTGAGGCGAGGCTACTGGCGTCCGGTGGCGCCAGCTGACCGAGCCGGCTGCCGCGAGCTCACGCCAGCGGTCACCCTCCATGGGACACCGGAGCTACTCGCCGGTCCACGCGCCCCACTGATGGGCGTCTAGCACGTGGCCCACATCCCGACGTCCGACGCTTGAGCTGAGCGCTGTGCCGCGGTGAAGGTGGCCGACAACGCGGTGTTGGGCGGGTACTCGCTGGCCTCGGCGTAGCCGCGGGTGACCTGGTCTTGGTTGACGAGCAGGTCGTCGTCGGCACGGTAGACGTAGGCGAGCAGGCGGTCGTAGCGGTCGCGAGGCTCGACGTCGCGTGCCAGCCGCACGGCGGTGCCGGGCGGGAGGAGCTGACCCAACCGTTCGGATGCCTCCGGGCCGTAGCACTCGACGGGCTGGTTCTCGGCGACGCTCTCGGGCGTGTCGATGCCGATCAGCCGCACCGGTTCTTCCGAGCCACCGACGCGGACGACCACTGTGTCGCCGTCGACCACGCGCACGACCGTCGCGTTCCGCCCGTCGGCCGACCGGTCGTCGCCTCCCTCGGGCCGCAGCGCCCTGACGCCGATCAGCACGGTGGCCACCACGGAGACGATCAGCAGGCCGGCCAGAGTGCCGGAGAGGCCGTGACCACCAACCCTGCGCCCGTGTCGCCGGCCGGCGCCGCCCGTCGCGACGTCGCGGCGCCGCCAGGCACGACCCTGTACCTGCACACCCTCGAGCGACCCGTCACCTCCCTCGTCGTCGTCATCGTCCATGTGCATGTCCTTTCGAGCGGCGAGCCTGCCCGCCGTGGCCAGGCGAACGGTGATCGCCGAGGCGCCGGTGCTCGACGGTCAGCGACGGCGACGGCGACTGTGGCCGTGGCCGTGGCGGGAACGCACACCGATGGTCTGCAGAACGAACAGGAGGGCTGCGGCCCCGACAAAGGCGACCAACACCGACCCGAGCTGGAACTCGTCGAAGACGTTGGTCTCTTCGCCGGTTGCGAGGCGGAACAACGCCCCACCGATCAAAGCCCCGAGGATGCCGATCACGAGCGTGCCCAGGCAGCCCTGCTTCTCGGAGCCCGTGGCCAGCCGCGCGAACCCACCGGCCAACAGGCCGACCACAACCCAACCGAACACCGTCATGGACCGGGACGCTAGCGATGGCGCCGACCCCTGCCCTAAAGCCCATCATGCGGCGGTCCGGCGCCGGGTGTTGGCACTCGACGGTCGGGGCTGCTGGGTCTCGCCAGTAGGCACCCGGCGGGCCGCGTGAAGCGCCGCGCGGGCTTGCGCTAGCCCACGACGCCCGACCGCCCGGTTCTTCGCCGAGATCGGCCGGTGCGGCTTGCGGGCGGATGCGCCGCGCGCTGCCCGCGCCACGCTGCCGGTCTCGGTGGCCAGGAGATGGAGTTGCCGTTCCATGGCTCCATCGAACTCAGGGGGTGTGACATTTAATGCCCTGACCGCGAAGAAATCTCCGCCGAAGCCTGAAATGGGTCTGTGACCAGCGAACTCCGAACGAGATCGGGCCGTGTGACCTCGGGTCGAGCCTCCTGCCTCACGCGGGGGCGTGCGGGGAAACCACAGGCCAGGGGCAGGTGCGCTCGGCGATCAGGGCGAGGTCGAGCAGCAGGGCGTCCTCGTGGTGGCGGCCGATGACCTGCAGCCCAACCGGCAACCCGTCCACCGGGGCGGCGCACGGGATCGAGATCGCCGGGTTGCCCACCACGTTCGCGGGGATCGTCAGGGCCCCGTTGTTCTCCGGCCCAACCTTCCGCTCGCCGACCCGGGTGTTGACCCCGACGTCAGCCGGGAACGCGACGTCCGGGTTGGTGGAGCAGAACACGAAGTCGACCTGGTCGAAGGCCTCGGCCATCGCCTCGTTCGATTCGGTCCGCTGGGCTTCGACCCGCGCCGCGAGGTCGAGGTTGTAGGTCTGGCTGGCCAGCTCGACGCCGAACGCCATCGGCAGGGTCATGTCGTCCTTGCAGTCCGGCCACCTCTCGCCGAGCTCGCGCCGCAGCTGGGCCATGTTGGCCATCGCCCACTCGAACCCCACGCCGGGCAGCTTGACCGGAACGTCGACAACCACCAGCCCGGCGTCGCGGGACAGGGCCTCCGCAGCCGCGCGCACCGATTGCTCGACCTCGGGACGCAGGATGGCCGACCCCAGGTCCGGGGCGATCACCGCCCGCTTGCCACGCAGGTCGTGGGAGCCGAGGTCGCGCTCCCAGCCCTCGACCTTCGGCAGGCTGTACGGATCGCGGGAGTCGTATCCGGCGCACACGTCGTACCAGCGGGCGACGTCGCGCACCGAGCGCGCCAGGCACCCCAGCACCACCGTGAGCGGCGCGATGTCGGTGCGGGGCCCCCGCGGGATCCGCCCTGCGGTGCCCTTCATGCCGACCAGCCCGCAGAACCCCGCCGGGATGCGGATCGACCCGCCGCCGTCACCTCCGGTCGCGATCGGCACCAGCCCGCCAGCGACCGCCGCAGCCGATCCGGCCGACGAGCCGCCGGTCGTCCGACCGTGCTGCCAGGGATTGTGGGTGATGCCATGGGCCTTGGTGACGCTGACGTTGAGGCCACCGAACTCGCTGGCGGTGGTCTGGCCGACCTTGGCGGCACCGGCCTGGTCGAGCCGCTGGACCATGGTGCCGCTGAAGTCGGCCACCTCGCCGGCGAACACCACGCTGGCCTCGGTGTAGGGCCAGCCCTCGACCCGGTCGAGCTCCTTGATGCCGACCGGCACCCCGCCGAACGGCAGCGACGGGTCGGCCGCAGCGGCGGCGGCCTGGGCAGCCTCGGGATCGAGGTGGCAGAAGGCGTTGAGCTCGCTGGCGTCGATCGCCCCTAACACGGCGGCCAGCTCCTCGCCGGGCGAGCGCTCGCCGGAACGGAAGGCTTCGACCAGCGAGCACGCATCGCCCAACCACGGAGTCTCACCCATGGGCGAGCAAGCTACTGCCGTCACGCCCGCTTGGCTCAGCCCGAGCGGCCCGGCGCCGAAGGGCGTCCAGAGCGGGAGAGACAGGGTCGCGATCGCCGCCGAGCCCGACCAGTGGCGGCCACCGCTGGGCTCCGGGACGCGTGGGGGGCGGTTCGGCGGGCCATAGAGTCGCCCCGATGGATGCCGCCGACTGGCTCGGGTTGCGGGCGACGCACAACCCCATGCGCTGGGTGCTGCCCGTGACGCCGGGGATCTCGACCGGCCACGGGTTCCTGTTCGGTGGCTGCGGGCTGGGAGCGGCCATCGCGGCGCTGGAGGGATCGACCGGGCGGCCGGTGATCTGGGCCACCGCGCAGTACCTTTCGTATGCCAACCCGCCGTCGATGCTCGACATCGACGTCACCGTCGCGGTCGCCGGCAGGGCCGTCACGCAGGCGCGCGCGGTCGGCCACGTCGGCGACACCGAGATACTCACGGTCAACGCGGCGCTCGGCGCCCGCCACCTCGATGCCGAGGGGGCGTGGGTCGAACCGCCCGACGTCAAGCCGCCCGGCGAGAGCCCGTCCCGTCAGCTGATGCCGTCCCAGCTCGGCAGCAACGGCTCGATCATGAGCCGCCTCGACATGCGCCTGGCCAACGCCCGCGCGTGGGACGACATGGACGGCCAGCCGATGCCCGACGGTCAGTCCGCCCTGTGGGCCCGGATGCCCGACCTGCTCGACACGTCGTCGGGTGCCGCCCTGGCCATCCTGGGCGACTACGTGCCGTTCGGCATCCGCCAGGCCCTGGGCCGGGCGGGCGGCGGCAACAGCCTGGACAACACGCTGCGGGTCTACCGGCTGGTGCCGACCGAGTGGGTGCTGGTCGACATCCGCGTCCACGCGGTGGCCCACGGCTTCGGGCACGGCGTCGTCCACCTCTGGGCCGAGGATCGCACGCTGCTCGCGACCGCCAGCCAGTCCGCGATCGTGCGCATGTAGCGACGGCCGTCCACGGCCCGTTTCCGGCATTGGGCGAACCTTGCACGCGGTGTGACAGCATCCCGGGATGCAGCGCTACGGCATGACGGTTCCGTTCGACGGCGTCCCCCTGGCGGAGCAGAGGGACTGGTTCGTCGAGCTCGCCGACCTGGGCTACACCGACGTGTGGTCGTCGGAGGCCAACGGCGCCGACGCGTTCACGCCGCTCACGCTGGCCTCGGTGTGGGCACCGACGCTGCGGCTCGGCACGGCGATCGTGCCGGCCTTCACCCGGGGGCCGGGCTGTCTGGCCCAGAGCGCCGGATCGTTGGCGTCGGCGGCGCCAGGCCGCTTGGCGCTGGGCGTCGGCACCTCGTCGGATGTCATCGTCGAACGTTGGAACGGAATTCCCTTCGACCGCCCTTACCAGCGCACCCGCGACATGGTGCGGTTCCTGCGCCGCGCACTGTCGGGCGAGAAGGTCGACGTCGAGCTCGAGACGTTCACGGTGCGCGGGTTCAAGCTGGGGGTCGTGCCACCCGAGCCGGTGCCGATCCTGGTCGCCGCGTTGCGCGAGGGGATGCTGCGGCTCGCCGGCCGCGAGAGCGACGGCGCCATCATCAACTGGCTGTCTGCCGAGGACGTGACCAAGGTGGCGCCGGTGGTGCACGGCGCTGCCGGGGGAGCCGAACGCGAGATCGTGGCGCGGATCTTCGTCGCCCCGACCGACGACGCCGAGACGGTACGTGCCATGGGCCGGTTCGCGATCGCTGCCTACCTCAACGTGCCGGTCTACGCCGCCTTCCACGACTGGCTCGGACGGGGCGAGGTCCTGGCCGACATGTGGCGCCTGTGGAAGGAGCGCGACCGCAAGGGTGCGCTCGCGGCGATACCCGACCACCTGATCGACGAGCTGATCATCTGGGGTCCGCCCGAAGCGTGCCGCGAGCACATCCAGCGCTACATCGACGCCGGCGTGACCACCCCCGCACTCGCGCTGCTGCCCTTCGGCTACGACCAGCGCCAGGCCATCCGCGACCTCGCTCCCCGGTGAGC
>JBOGHK010000014.1:0-39606 GCA_050744325.1 Acidimicrobiales bacterium | reverse complement strand
GTGCGGTCGTGGCGGCATTCCTGTTGCGGATCCTGCCGGCGCTGCTCGACGACTGGGGGATCTCGACCGAGCTGCTGACGATCCTGTTCGGCATCGGGGTGCTCCAGGTGCTGATGACCGCCCCGGGCGGCCTCGCCGACCAGGTGCCGAAGGACCTCGCCAGGCTCGGCCGGCGCATCGGCCGGCTGTTCTCCCGGCGGGAGACGGCGCAGTGATCGAGGTCGAGGACCTCACCGTCCGCTTCGGTGGCGTCGTGCCGATCGACGCGATGACGCTCGACTTCGCCGCCGGCACCTGCGGCCTGATCGGGCCCAACGGCGCCGGCAAGACGACGTTCTTCAACGTGCTCAGCGGGTTCGTCCGACCATCGGCGGGCCGGGTGAATGCCTTCGGCGAGGACCTGCTGGCGATGCCCGACTTCAAGCGGCCCCGGTGGGGGCTGCGGCGCACGTTCCAGACCGAGCAGGCGATCGCCGAGCTCTCCGTGTTCGACAACGTCCTCCTGGTCCACGAGCACACCGGCGGCGATCGCACGACCCGCCGCGACGAGGTCTCGGGCGCGATCGGCTTCGCCGGGCTCTCCGACGTCGCCCACCGGCTCGTCGGGGGCCTCGGTGCCGCCCAGCGGCGCCTGGTCGAGGTCGCACGGGCGGTGGTCGGGCGCCCGCGGGTGATCCTGTTCGACGAGCCGGGGGCCGGGCTGCCCGACGAGGAGACCGCGCGGCTGGCCGAGCTGATCCGGCGGATCCCCGAGGACACGGGCGCCATGGTCGTCCTCGTAGACCACGACATGAGCCTGGTGTCGGCGTGCTGCGCGACCACTGCCGTCCTCGACTTCGGCAAGCTGATCGCCTCCGGCACGACCGGCGAGGTGCTGCGCAACGAGCACGTCATCCGGGCCTATCTCGGCACGGAGGAGGACGTGTGACGGACTCGACCGATGCGACCGGCACACCCCACGACCCGGCCGCCAGCTGCCGAGGTGATACTGCCCACCGATCCGAGGCCGAGGACCAGGCACGAGCACCCGAACCCCTCCGGATCGAGGGGCTGTCGGTCCCCCGCGGCGGGCGACGCGTCCTGTACGACATCGACCTCGAGATCCCGCCCGGCCAGGTGACCGCACTGCTGGGCCCGAACGGCGCCGGGAAGTCGACGCTGGTCCTCGCCGTGGCTGGCGTGCTCCGCCCGACTGCGGGGCGCGTCGCGCTCGGCGACCGCGACCTCACCAGGCGCCGGCCCGAGTGGATCCGCCGCGCCGGCGTGGCCGTGGTCGCCGAGGGTCGGCGGGTCCTGGGCGACCTCAGCGTCGCCGACAACCTGCGCGTCGCCACCTACGGCCTCGACCGCGACCAGGCCGACCAGGGCATGGCCTATGCGCTGGAGCTGTTCCCCGAGCTGGCCCGCTACCAGGACACCAGTGCCCGGTCCCTGTCGGGCGGCGAGCAGCAGATGGTGGTGCTCGCGCAGGCTCTGGTGTCGCGGCCCTCGGTGCTGCTGGTCGACGAGCTGTCGCTGGGACTCGCCCCCGTGGTCGTCAAGCGCCTCGTCCCGACGCTGGCCTCGGTCGCCGCATCGGGGCTCGGCGTGCTGCTGATCGAGCAGTTCGCCCACGTGGCCCTGGGACTCGCCCGTACCGCCTACATCCTCGAAGGGGGCCGCATCCGCCACCACGGGCCGGCCGGCGAGCTGCAAGCCCGTCCCGAGCTGCTGCACTCGGCCTACCTCTTGCGGGTGTAGAGGTGCTAGAGCCGTGACCATGGACGACCTCGCGGGCAAGGTCGCAGTGATCACCGGCGGGGCGTCGGGTATCGGGCTTGCCATGGCGCAGCGCTTCGCCAGCGAGGGCATGGGGCTGGTGCTGGCCGACATCGAGAGGCCCATGCTGCAACGGGCGGGCGACGCCCTGCGCCGCGACGGCGCGGAGGTGCTCACCGTGCCCACGGACGTCAGCCTGGAGACCGACGTGGAGGCGCTGGCCGCGACCACACTCGAGCGGTTCGGCGACGTCCACCTGGTCTGCAACAACGCCGGGGTCGGCAGCCGCGGCCTGCCCGTCGCGGACCTGCCCCTCGGGGACTTCGAGTGGGTCCTGGCGGTCAACCTGTTCGGCGTGATCCACGGCCTGCGTGCATTCCTGCCCCACCTGCGGGCGAACGACGTCGGGCACGTGGTGAACACGGCGTCGACGTCCGGGCTCTACCACCTCCCCCGGATGGGGCCGTACAACGCGTCGAAGGCGGCAGTCGTCGCGCTGAGCGAGACGTTGCGCTTCGAGCTCGAGGCCGAGGGCAGCCGGGTCGGCGTGTCGGTGCTCTGCCCGAGCTGGGTGCGCACCAACATCTCCACCGCCGACCGCAATCGCCCCGAGCGCTTCGCCTACAGCCTCGACACCGACCAGATGGCGCAGGTCGCCGCCTATAAGGCCCGACGGAGGCAGCATGTGGCACACGTCGCCGCCGACCCTGCCGACATCGCCGACCAGGTGTGCACGGCCGTCAAGGCGAACCGCTTCTACATCCTCACCCACCCCGCCAGCCTGAGTGCCTTCGATGCTCGGGCCCGGCGCATCCTCGCCGGCGACGACCCGGTGGAACCCCCCGAGTGAAGGAGAGCGCACATGACCGAGAAAGCCCGCGCCGAGCTGCTGGCCGACGTGTTGTCGCGCTACGAGGGCTCGCCGAACCCGCGGCTCCGCGACATCACCGAGGCAGCCATCCGTCACCTGCACGCCTTCGCCGAGGAGGTGAACCTGCAGCGCGACGAGTGGTTCGCCGGCATCCAGTTCCTGACCGCGACCGGTCAGATGTGCGACGAGACCCGCCAGGAGTTCATCCTGCTGTCCGACACGCTGGGCGTGTCCAGCCTGGTCGAGATGCTGACCCACGACGGGGTCGAGGGCAGCACCGAGAACACGGTGCTCGGTCCGTTCCATGTCCCGGGGTCGCCCGAGCGGGCCTTCGGCGAGTCGATGCTGGTCGATCCCGACGACGGCGACCGGGTGGTGATCAGGGGCACGGTCACCGACGTCGACCACCAGCCGATTGCCGGCGCCACGCTCGACTGCTGGCAGAATGCGACCGCCGGCTTCTACGCCGTCCAGCAACCCGGTGTGCAGTCGGCCGAGAACCTACGGGGGATCTACACGACCGATGCCCACGGCAACTACGAGGTCCGCACGGTGCGGCCGGTCCCCTACCCGATCCCGTCGGACGGGCCGGTGGGCGATCTCCTCAAAGCCAACAGCAGGAACTGGATGCGTCCTGGCCACACGCACATGTGGGTACGGGCCGACGGCTACAAGGAGCTGATCACGCACGTGTTCGACGAGGAGACGGCCCACCTGCGAGACGATGCCGTGTTCGGTGTGCGCGACAGCCTCATCCGTCGCTTCGAGCCCGACGAGGCCGGCGAGCTGGCCACGACGTTCGACCTCGTGCTCGACCGAGCCTGACCGCGGCCACTGGACGCGATGGCCGAGCGACCCGCCCCCGCTGCAGCGCCAGCTGGACGAGCGACCGACGACGGCAGTGAGGCCACGTTGCTGTACCTCGTCGGACGCGTCGACCGGGTGGTACGCCAGGCGATCGGCAAGGTCGTCGGGTCGCGTGGGCTGTCGGTGAACCAGTACACGACGCTGAGCGTGCTCGACCGGCGCAGTGGCCTCTCCAACGCCCAGCTGGCCCGGAGGGCCCTGGTGTCGCCGCAGTCGATGAACGAGGTGCTGCTCACGTTGGAGCAGCGAGGCCTGGTCCGGCGCCACGCCCACCCGGCGCACGGGCGGATCCTGCAGACCGAGCTCACGTCCCAGGGCAAGGCGCTGCTGGCCGACTGCGACACCGAGGTCCGCCAGGTCGAAGCCCGGATGGTCGGCGAGCTGACCGACGACGACCGCAAGGCGCTCCGCCGTGCGCTGGTGCGGTGCATCCGCTCGTTGCACGGCGGGCTCGATCCGTAGGGACACGACAGAGGGAGGAGCCAGGGTGGATCACGTGTTGCAGGTGCTGCGAGTCAAGGGCCGGGCAATGCCCGACGTGCTCGGGACCGCCATCGACGCCGACCCGACCGACGTGCTGGCCCAGCTGGTGGGAGACGGATTGGTCGAGGAGACCAGATTCGGCTTCAAGGTCACCGATCTGGGCCGCAGCCGCTGCGACGAGCTCTACGCCCTCGAGCGCGAGGCGGCCGGTCCGGTGGTCGACGACGTCTACGAGTCGTTCGCCCCGATCAACGACGAGGTCAAGCAGATCGTCACCGACTGGCAGATGCGGCCGGTCGGCGGCCAGCTCACCGTGAACGACCACAGCGACCACCGCCACGACGAAAGAGTCATCGCCCGCCTGCGGGCGACCGACGCCCGGGTGTCGACAGCGCTGGCGCCTCTGACGGAGACCGTGTCCCGCTTCGACGTCTACCCCCGCCGGCTCGCCCGGGCCCTGGCGCACGTGTGCGACGGCGACCACTCGATGCTGGCGGCACCCCTCAAGGACAGCTACCACACCGTGTGGTTCGAGCTGCACGAGGAGCTGATCATCCTCGCCGGCCGCACCCGCACCGAGTAGCAAGCCGTTCCGTGTACTGGAAACCGGCGTTTCGTGCCAGGTCCAGTACACGGAACCGGTGAGTGCGGGTGTCAGGCCGAGGATGGTGCTCGGTTGCGGAACTGGTACAGGGTGCCGAGGAAGAAGCCGTAGATCAGGTGCCAGATGAGCACGGCAAACGGCAGCTTCCAGCCGTCGGGGCCGTCGAAGAGGAAGAACCCGTAGCCCTGCTCGGGGACGTACGCGTACGGCACCAGCAGCCCGACGCTGATGATCGTCATGATCAACCCATAGGTCAGACCCGACGCCACATGCCCAGAGTGGGTGTTCTTGAACGGCATCGCCGGGCGCGCCAGCACCGCGTAGAGGATCGCGAACACGATGCCGTTCACGAAGTGCAGCGACTGGCCGACGAAGTACGAGCCGGTGTCGTTGAACACCGGGAAGGCGCCTTCGGGGTTTTCCGCGAGGCCCCGCCCCAATACCCCGTTGAACAGGGGCCACGGGAGCGTCGGAAGCCCGATCGCGGGGAACACGTAGCCGAAGTAGGTGCCAAGTTGCGTGGCGATCACGCCGACGAGGGCGATCGCCCCGACGCGATGGCGGTTAACCCAGTCGTACCACCATGCTGCCGCATGACCGAGGCTTGGCACCTCTTCAGCGGCACCTGCTTCGGTGTCGGTGGTTACGAAGGTCTGAGCGGTCATTGGAGGTCCCCCCTTGCTCAACCCATGAAATGTCGGCCGCCTTGTCCGACAGGTGGTCAGATTACCACAGTGCGGACATCAGACCCCAGCCTGACCTCGTCGGTTACACCGGAGGGCGATAGTCGACGTTGCGGTCGACGCCCAGGTAGATGTCCATGCCGACCGGGTCGGTCCCCTCCTCCGCGAGGTGCCCGAGGATCCCGGCGCAGCGCGCCAGCAGTGCGCAGCCGCGCATCACCGACAGCGGCAGATCGAGGTCGGCCAACACCGCCCCGCACACGCCGGCGCCGTTCAGCGGCAGCGTTCGGCCCAGGATCCTGGGATGCACCCGGCCGATAGCGGCCAGCAGCTCGAGATGGTCGCCGAACGTGCCGTGCCGCCGGGCCAGGTCGAACAGCACCGGGGTCCGTGGGTCCTGCACCTTGTGGACCGGATGACCCAGGCCGGGGACGAACCGGCCCGCGGCCCTGGTCTCGGTGACCACGTCTGCGGCCAGCGCCTCCCATCCGGCCGGGTCGTCGGGCCGCGACGGCTGGTGGGCGAGGCACTCGGACAGGAAGCGTGCCGCGTCCTCTGTGACCCCCAGGAACCGCGACCCACCGCCGAGCAGCCCGGCGGCCACAGCGCCCTGCAGCGATTCCGGGGCGCTGGTGTAGGTGAGGCGGGCCGCGATCGCGGTCGGCGTGAACCCGTGGTCGGCCAGCGACACCAGCACGGCTTCGAACATCGCCAGCTGGCCCGGTGACGGGCGGCGCTTGGCCATCAGCCAGAAGGCCAGCTCGCCGAAGCCGACCTTGCCGATCAGGTCGTCGGCGAGGTCGTGCCCGAGCAGCAGGATGCTGTCGGCGGTCGAGGTGCCGATGCCCGTCCGGTACCCGGGGCCGGCCTTCCGGCTCGGGTCGTCGCCGGCTGTGCCGCCATCGCCCGCCGTGTCGCGGCCGGCCGCGCCGACCGGACCGTCGGTGGCGTCAGCGTCCGGCGCGCTCACCAGCCGTCCTCCCCGGCCGACCCGGTCGACCCGTTCCCGTCGAGCTCCTCGCGCAGCCAGGCCTTGATCTCGTCCGTGTGCTCCCCCAGCTCCGGGGGTGGCAGGTCGTAGCGCGGCGTCGCGTCGCTGAAGGTGATCGGGTTCCGCACCAACGTGACGGCCCGATCGTCCGACCCGAGCTGGACCCGCGGCGCGATGCCGAGCGACTCGGCGAACTCCAGGCCCTCGCCGATGCTGTTGATCGGCCCGCAGGGCACGCCCGCCTTGTTGAGCGCGAGGAACAGGTCGCCGGCCTTCCACTCGGCCAGCCCGGCAAGCAGCAGCGGCCGCAGGTCCTCACGGTTGCGGGTGCGATCGGCGTTGGACGCGAACCGCGGGTCGTCGGCGACGTCGGGTATCCCCAGCACCTCGCAGAGCGACCGGAACTGCCGGTCGTTGCCGGCGGTGATGATCACCTCCCGGTCGCCGGTGGGCATGGCCTCGTAGGGGAACAGGCTGGGGTGCGCGTTGCCCATCCGGTGCGGCACGACACCCGCCGCCGCGTAGGCCGCGGTCTGGTTGACCAGGCCGGACATCGCCGACGACAACAGGTTCACCTCGACGTGCTGGCCCCGCCCGGTCTCGTGGCGCTGCTGCAGCGCCGCCAGCACCCCGATCAGCCCGTGCAAGCCGGCCATCACGTCGAACACCGAGATGCCGGCGCGGAACGCGGGCCCGTCGGCGTCGCCGGTGAGGCTCATCAGCCCCGACACCGCCTGGACGATCAAGTCGTACCCCGGCAGCCACGCCCCCTCGCCGGTGCCGAACCCGCTGATCGACAGGTAGACCAGCCGCGGGTTCTGCTCGGCTGCCGTCTCGTAGTCGAGCCCGAACCTGTCCAGGCCCCCGGGCTTGAAGTTCTCGATGGCGACGTCGGCGCGGCGCAGCAGCTCGGCGGCGAGCGCCCGGTCATCCGGGTCGCGGAAGTCGAGCACCACCGACCGCTTGTTGCGTCCGATCGACAGGTAGTAGGTCGAGACGCCGTCCTTTACCGGCGGCATCCAGGTGCGGGTATCGTCGCCGGCCGGCCCCTCGACCTTGACGACCGTGGCGCCCATGTCGCCGAGCAGCATCGAGCAGTACGGGCCGGCGAGCACGCGTGAGAGGTCGGCGACGACCAGGCCGTCGAGCGGGCCGCGGCCTGTCTGGCGGGGCTCGGCCGCTGGGTCGTGGGTCATGGCGTTCGGGACCTCTTCCTCGTCATTCGTCAGGTTGTCGTGCCGTGACCGTGAGCCTTCGCCGTCGGCGCCCGGCCAGTGACGTCACGTGGTCGGCGTGGTGGGCGCAGAGGATGGTGGTCACGGCTCCAGTGGTGCTTGGTGGGATCACGCCGCCGTGCGAGGATGCGCGCATGCCGCAGGAGCCGAGCTCGGACTTCGTCGAAGCGCTAGCTCGCGGCCTCGCGATCATCACGGCCTTCAGCCCGACGGCGACGGCCCTGTCGGTCAGCGACGCCGCGGCGCGCACGTCGTTGCCCCGGCCGACCGCCCGGCGGCTGCTGATGACCCTCGAGAAGCTGGGGTACGTGCGGTCGAGCAACGGCCTGTACACGCTGACCACCAAGGTGCTCGAGCTCGGCACGACGTACGTCGCCGCGCTCGGCATCTGGGAGCTCGCGCGGCCCCACCTCGAAGCCCTGGTCGCACAGACCGGCGAGTCGAGCTCGATGTCGCAGCTCGACGGGGGCGACATCGTGTACGTCGCCCGGGTGCCGGTGCCGAAGATCATCGCCCTGTCGGTGCACATCGGCACCCGGTTCCCCGCCGTGGCCACCTCGATGGGCCAGGTGCTGCTGGCCGACCTGCCGGACGACGAGCTCGACAAGGTGCTGAAGGCGCCGTCCCAGTCGGGCATCATCCCGCGGCTGACGCCGACCCGGGCCAAGCTCGACCGCGACCTCGCCGAGGTGCGCAGGCGCGGTTGGGCGCTGTCCGACGAGCGCCTGTCGCTCGGCATCCGCTCGGTCGCTGCACCGGTGCGTGACGCGTCGGGCACGACGGTGGTCGCGGTCAACGTCACCGTGCACGCGGCCGAGACGTCCGTCAGCGACCTCAAGCGGCGACACCTGCCTCTGCTGCTGGAGACCGCCGCGAACATCACCGAGGAGTGGGCGAACCTCGCCCGTCTCCCCGTTCCTGACCCGCTCACGCGGGCGTAGCCGTCCGACGACCCGCGCCCGCTGACCTCGCGAGCGGGGGTCGAGCCGTGCGGGTTCATACTCGTGCCGTCGCCCGCTGGTCCATCACCAGGAGCCAGCACCACCCCCCGTGGTGCGCACTGTGGACGAACAGGACCGTCGAGGTACGCGGGCTGGTCATCGACGGGTGCCCAGGGGCTACCGGTAGGTGTTGTTGCTGGTGTGGTCGCCGCTGAGCCAGCGCTTCAGCGTCTCGTGGGCGTCGGCGCGGCGGTCGACCGCGATCTCGTCGGCGTTCGCGACGTCGGCGGTGAACTCGAGCAGCAGGCCGTTCGGGTCCTCGGTGTAGAGCGAACGGCAGTAGCCGTGCTCGAGGACGTAGGTGCCGTCGGGCTTCCAGCCCGAGCTCGTCAGCCGATCGTGGATCTCCTGCTGGAGCTCGGGCGTCACCTTCAGCGCGATGTGGCGGAACGGCGACGGCGTCAGCTCGGGATCGAACAGGTCCTGGTCCTCGGCGTTGACGAACTGGAAGAACGCGAGCGCGCTGCCGTCACCAAGCGAGAAGAAGGTGTGGCAATAGACCCGCTCGGCGCCGAACAGCTCGTCGGCCTCGGACCAGGTGGCCACCAGTGGCAGGCCGACGATGTCCTCGTAGAACGCACGCGTCGCTTCCTGGTCTTTGGTGACGAAGGCGTTGTGATGCAACCGGCTTGGCAGTTTCTGCGACGTTGTCACGGCTGGTCCCCTCCTTGGCGTGCTCGCCTCTCGGACGCTGCCCACTGAACGGACAGCTTACCGTAGAACGGTCAGACCGACCGAGCCGTAGTACGGTCCTCGACTGTGAGCACCGGCGTAGGACGGATCCTGACCACCCACACCGGCAGCTTGCCGCGGCCCGACGATCTGGTCCAGATCATGTGGGCCAAGGGCGACGGCATCCCGGTGGACGAGGTCGCCCTCGCGCGCCGTGTGGCGGGTGCCGTGCAGGAGATCGTGGATCGCCAGGTCGCAGCCGGTGTCGCGGTGGTCAACGACGGGGAGATGTCCAAGCCGAGCTACGCGACCTACGTGAAGGACAGGCTCCACGGCTTCGGCGGCGAGTCGGTGCAGAACTACTTCTTCGCGGACCTCGTCGACTACCCACGGAGCGCCGAGATCGTGGCGGCAAACCCCGGACGTCGCAAGCGCACCGCGCCCGCCTGCAACGGCCCCATCTCCGTGAAGGACCGCGATGCCATCGCGGTCGACCTCGCCAACCTCGACAAGGCCGTCGCCGGGGCCGCCGGTGGCGCGAGCAGCAGCGTGGCCGGCACCTTCTCCAGCGCCGCGTCGCCGGGCGTGGTGTCGCTGTTCTTCGCCAACGAGCACTACCCGACCGACGAGGAGTACCTGTTCGCGATCGCCGAGGCGATGCGCTACGAGTACGAGGCGATCGCGGCCGCGGGCGCGGCGGTGCAGGTCGACTGCCCGGATCTCGCGATGGGCCGGCATTCCGCCTATGCCGACCTCGATCCGCCGGCCTTCCTCCGACAGGCCGCGATGAACATCGAGGCCCTCAACCATGCCGTCCGGAACATCCCCGCCGACCAGCTGCGCATGCACCTGTGTTGGGGCAACTACCCCGGCCCGCACCACCGCGACGTCGACCTGGCCGGGATCATCGACCTGGTCTGGGCCGCGAAGCCGCAGACCGTGCTGTTCGAGGCCGCCAACCCGCGGCACGCTCATGAGTGGACGGTGTTCGAGGACACGCCGGTGCCCGACGACAAGATCCTGTGCCCCGGTGTCATCGAACCGCAGTCCAACTACCTCGAGCATCCCGAGCTGGTCGCACAGCGGATCGAGCGATACGCCGGGCTGGTCGGCCGCGACCGCGTGATGGCCGGCGTCGACTGCGGCTTCAGCGTGCACGTGGGCAGCCAGGGCATCGACCCCGACGTCGCGTGGGCCAAGCTCCGGGCGCTCGCCGACGGCGCGACGATCGCCGCCGACCGTCTCTGGCGCTGAGGGCCCACTAGTGGGGTGTCTCGTAGCGCTCGCCCGGTAATCGGCGTGCCATCCGGCGTCGCTGTGCGCAAGGGGGGCGCCATGGGAAAGAGACGCAGGAAGGCACCTCTCGATGCGGCAGCGCCGATTCAATGTCCGAGGACGCAGTCAGCGGCGTCGGGGGCCGTCGATGACCGGCGTTGCGTTGCGAGACACCCCACTAGCTCCTGCGCAATCCCGGTCAGTCGACGGCGCGGGTGCTCTGGCGCAGGATGACCTCGCCCCGCACGTCGACGACGCGGGCCCGGCGCGACGGACGGGCGTCGAGTGCCAGGCGCGCTGCCTGCCGGCCCATCTCCTCCAAGGGCAGATGGACGGTGGTCAGCGGAGGAGCGAGGTCGCGCAGGGTCGCGATGTCGTCGAACCCCGCGACGGAGACGTCCTCGGGAACCTCCAGCCCGGCGTCGCGGAAGGCCGCCATCGCGCCGACCGCCATGACATCGTTGACGGCGAACACGCACGACACGTCCAGCCCGTCGGCGACGAGCTTCTCGGCGACCTCGTAGCCGCCGTCCCTGGTGAACGCACCGGACCGGACGTCGACCGCGGCGGCGCCCACCCCCTCGTCGAGGAGGCCGGTGCGGAAGCCCGACGTCCGGTCCCGGGCCGTGTGGAGGTTCGGTGGGCCGGCGAGGACGGCGAACCGCCGGTGCCCCAGCCGCGCCAGCTCGCGGGCCAACGCGCGAGCGCCGCTGGCGTTCTGGGGACGGATGGTGTCGGTTCCCAGCCGGTTCTGGCTGATGCAGGCGACCTGGCCGCCGCGCCCCCGGAACCGCTCGATCTCGGCCCTGAGGCGCTCGGAATCGCCACGGCGGGTCGACCGGCTGCCGGCGATGATGACCGCCCGGGCGCGTTGCGCACTCAACATCGCCACGTACTGCAGCTCGAGCTCGGGGTCGCGCCGGGTGTTGGCGAGCAGGACGACCATGCCGTGGTCCTCGGCCTCGGCCGTGACCCCCGCGGCGATGGTCGAGAAGTAGGGGTCGGCGATGTCGTGGACCACGAGGCCGACGGTGTCGCTCGCGCCCCGTGCGACGGCCTGGGCGTGGGCGTTGGGGGTGTAGTGCAGTTCGCTGGCCGCCGCCAGGACTCGGGCCCGCAGCTCGTCGCTGACCACGTACGAGGAGTCGTTGAGCACGCGCGATGCCGTGGCGGTCGACACGCCGGCCCGGGCCGCGACGTCCGCCAACTTGACGGAGGGGCCCTGCTCGCGGCGGGCTCGCCTCCGTTGCTCGTGGCGCGGGCCCATGGCTACCGGTACCTCGCACACGGCAGCGGCTGCCTCATCGTCGGGAGCCAGCGAGACGGTCGACCCAGGCAGCAACCAACGTCGGGTCGAGGGCGACATCGGCGATCAGCGCGTCGAAGTGACGCGCCAGGACGCCGTCCGCCGCCAGGAGCGCCGGCTGTGCGAAGGCCAACGCGGAACACATCCCAGGGTAACCCTCGACCCGGACGAACCAGGGATCCGTCCGGCCGCTCGTCTGCGCCGGCCACGCGGCAAGCGCGACGGTGAACGTGCCGGACCCCGCGGGGCCCTCGTTCTGGTGTCTCTCAGCGCGATATGTCGCGCTGAGAGACACCAGTTCAGATGTCCACGCGATCCAGGGCGTGACGCTGCCATGGACGGCGGTCTCGCCGGTGGCCTCGGCGGTGAACACCCGCGGCGGCGAGGCCGAGCGCGGCAGCCGCCAGAACAGGCCGCCATATCCGGCGCCGGCGCGCCCGTTGGTCGCGGGGCTCCCGAGCTCCAACGGGGCTCCGCTCACGTTGCGCAGCCCGAAGTCGACCGAGAGCATCCAGGCTGGCTCGCCGGCGACCTCGCAGGGCGCCGCGCGGAACGACCGCTCCTCCGCGAGCAGGCAGCGCCCGTCGGGTGCGTACCAGCCGACCTCCTCGGTGCAGCTGTCCGGCTCGAGGACCTGCCAGGCATGGTGCTCCTGCACGCCGTGGTCGTCGCGCCAGACATATCCCTTCTGACGCACGTAGGTCCGGCCGCCCCAGAAGTTGACCCCGCCCACGTCCTGGAGTGCAACCGAGAGCCCGAGGTGCCAGCGGTGGTCGTCGGGCATGCAGTCGGTGACCTCGGTCCCGCCGAGGGTCCGCACGGGGTGCAGGAAGGGCCGTGGCGACAGGCGCCGGTCGGTCACCGTGCTGCCGTCCACGTGGCAGGCCACCTCGACGCCCTCGACGGTGAGCGTCGCTCGTTCGGCGTCGGGCAACGTCCCTCCCTTCACGCCCAGATCGGGTGGGACGTCGGCGTCGACGTCGTCACGGCGTCGCCCAGGCCAGGTCGAGCTCGGAGAACAGCCGCAGCTCGGCGGCAGAGCGCTGGACCGCGTGATCGATGCCCGACACGATCCGGCGGAGGTGGCGCCCGGTCCGGTCGGCGCGCTGGTCGGCCGCGGGGATGGCGCGCGGCTCGGGAGCGAGCCGGATCGCCTCGACCACGTCCATGAACGCCCCCGTGGACTCCGGCGGCACGAGCAGCGGCACCGCCGGATCGTGGATGTGCTCGACCAGGTTCTCGAGCAGGTCCGTGCGAGGGTGCTGGGTCGTCGTGCCGTCGAAGTGCACCTCGTCGCGCGTGTACCACCAGGTGATGCGGCCACGGTCGCCGTGGACGACCACGTACGGCTCGCGGGCCCGGGCCGCGCAGAGCGTCGCGGCGACGCAGACCAAAGTGCCGCGAGCGGTGCGGAACCGGACGCACGACGTGTCGTCGGCCTCGATCGCGTGCGCCCGGTAGAGCTCGACCTCCACGTCGCCGACGTCGCCCGGACCGTCCGAGCCGTCGATGCGCAGGGCAGAGGCGATGCTGTGGGCGAACGGGTTGGTCAGCACGCCGTCGACCACCGGCTGCTCACCGATACGGCGACGGCCAGCCCACTCGCCACGGGCGTAGTACCTGGTGTCGCGCACGGCCGTCCCAGCCGCGCCGATGCCGCGCACCTCGCCGACGGCGCCCTCGGCGATCAGCGACCGGACGACGACGACGGCCCGCGACCCGAGGCTCTGGAAGCCGACCTGGCACGACCGTCCTGCCGCTCTCACACCGTCGACAAGGCGGGCGAACTCGGCGGACGTCGGCGCCGGCGGCTTCTCGAGCAGGACGTGGGACCCGGCACCGGCGGCGATCAGCGTCAGGTCGGTGTGGGTGTGGATCGGTGTGCACACGATGGTCACGTCCGGGTCGGTCATCCGGATCAGCTCGGCCAGCTCGGCGGCGACCGGCACCTGCCCGGCCAGCCCTTGCAGGCTCGGGCCCAGCGGCCTGGTGTCACAGACCCCGACCAGCCTGATGTCCGAGCGCGACGACAGCGCCCGCAGATGCCGTAGGTGCCATCGGCCGTGACCGTGCGCTCCGACCAGGACAACTCGTGCGTCGGGGACCTCCATCGGCCCAGCACCGTACCCGAGAAACCGCTTACTCGATCATTGACACGTGGAGCGCTCCCATTGTAGAAAGCGCTTACTAAGGGGGAACGTGCATGCTCAAGGCAGCTGAGCAGAGTGCCCCGCCGGACAGGCGGTCGGGTGCCAGGAGACCGCTCGACCGCCTGCGTCACAGCGACAACGTCGTCGCCCATCTGTTCCTGCTGCCTTGGTTCGTCGGCCTGGTCGTGATCTCGATCGGCCCGATCCTGGCGTCGCTGTACCTGTCGTTCACGGACTACAACCTGTTGAGCCCACCCGAGTGGACCGGGCTCGACAACTACGTCGACATGGTGGACGACCCGCGCTTCGCGCAGTCGCTGCGGGTCACCTTCGCCTACGTGCTGATCTCGGTCCCACTGCAGCTCGCCTTCGCGCTGCTGCTGGCCATGGTGCTCGACAAGGGCATCCGCGGCCTGCCGCTCTACCGGGCCGTCTACTACCTGCCCTCGCTGCTCGGCTCGAGCGTCGCCATCGCCGCTCTGTGGCGCCAGATCTTCGGCGTCGACGGGCTGGTCAACCAGGTCCTGGCCTGGTTCGACATCGAGGGCGAGGGCTGGGTGTCCCACCCCGACTACGCGCTGTGGACGCTGATCCTGCTCAACGTCTGGACCTTCGGCGCCCCGATGATCATCTTCCTCGCCGGCCTGCGCCAGATCCCACAGATGTACTACGAGGCCGCGGAGTGCGACGGCGCCACCCCCTGGCGCAAGTTCCGCAGCATCACCCTGCCGCTGCTCAGCCCGATCATCTTCTTCAACCTGGTCCTGCAGACGATCAACTCGTTCCAGGTCTTCACCCAGGCCTTCGTGGTCAGCGGCGGCCGCGGCGGGCCTGCGGACTCGACGCTGTTCTATTCGCTGTACCTCTACCAGCGGGGGTTTCCCCAGCGGGACATGGGCTATGCGTCGGCGATGGCCTGGGTCCTGCTGATGATCGTGGGCGGCCTGACCGCGGTGAACTTCATCGGCTCGCGCTTCTGGGTGTTCTACAGCGATGAGTAGCACCGCGACCGAGCCCACCTCGTTCGAGCCCACCGTGGCCGACCGCACCGCCACCGACCCCACCGCGCCCGCCGTGACCAGACGCCGACGTCGGCCCCGGCCGCTGGCCCACCTGGGGCTGATCGGCTTCGGCGTGCTCATGCTCTACCCGCTGATCTGGATGCTCTCCAGCTCGTTCAAGCCGACCGACGAGATCTTCCGCGAACCGGGCATCTGGCCGTCCAACTTCACCACCGAGAACTATCCCGACGGTTGGAACGGCCTGACCAGCCCGTTCTCGCGCTACATCGTCAACTCGACCGTGATCGTCGCGCTGTCGATCGTCGGCAACCTGCTCGGCTGCTCGCTCGCGGCCTACGCCTTCGCCCGGTTGGAGTTCGCCTTCAAGCGCTTCTGGTTCGCGGTGATGCTCGGCACGATCATGCTGCCGATCCACGTGGTGATCGTGCCGCAGTACATCCTGTTCCGGCGCTTCGACTGGATAAACACCATCTGGCCACTGGTGGTTCCGAAATTCCTGGCGACCGACGGGTTCTTCGTGTTCCTGATGGTGCAGTTCATCCGGGGCCTGCCCCGCGAGCTGGACGACGCCGCTCGCATCGACGGCTGCGGGCACTGGGGGATCTTCTGGCGGCTCATCATCCCGCTGTCGATGCCGGCGCTCGCCGCGACGGCGATCTTCACGTTCATCTGGACCTGGAACGACTTCTTCAGCCAGCTGATCTTCCTGACCGATCCCGACAAGTACACGGTCCCCGTCGCGCTGCGCGCGTTCGTGGACTCGACGACCAGGACCTCGTGGGGGCCGGTGTTCGCCATGTCGATGGTGTCGCTGGCGCCGGTGTTCGGGTTCTTCCTTGCTGGCCAGCGCTACCTGGTGCGCGGCATCGCAACCACAGGTCTGAAGTGAGCAATGCACCCAAGGGGGAGAAACTTGGCAGACAACCGACAGCACAACTGGCGCCGCCGGCGGAGCCTTCTGGCACTACTGGTCGCGCTCTCCCTCGTCGCCGCCTCGTGTGGTGACGACGACGATGACGAGGCCGCCAACACCGAACAGGAGGGCGAGGAGGCCGAACCGGAACCGGTGACGCTGCGCTTCAGCTGGTGGGGCAGCGATTCTCGCCACGAGTACACCCAGGAGCTCATCGACCTCTACGAGGCCGAGAACCCGCACGTCACCATCGAGCCGGAGTTCACCGAGTTCGAGGCCTACCTCGACCGCCTGTCCACCAACGTGGCGGGTGGCGATGCCCCGGACGTGATCCAGATGGACGCCCGGTGGCTGCGCGAGTTCGCCAACGACGGCGTGCTGCTCGAGCTCGACGACTACTTCGGCGAGGAGCTCGACACGTCGCAGCTCGACGAGTCGATGCTCCCGACCGGGCAGGTCGACGACGCCACCTACGCCATCCCCACCGGCGCCAACACGTTCTCGATGATGACCGATCCGGCGGTCTTCGACGCCGCCGGCGTCGAGGTCCCCGACGACGAGGCCTGGACCTGGGAGGACTATGCCGACGTCGCCGCCCAGATCAGCGACGCCAGCCCCGACGGCACCTACGGCGCGCAGGACATGGGGTTCAACGAGACCTCGCTCGAGATCTACCTACGGCAGAACGGCCAGGAGCTGTTCAACGAGGACGGCACCGACCTCGACTTCGACGCCGAGCTGGCCGAGGAGTGGTGGCAGATCTCGCTCGGCATGCGCGATTCCGGGGCCGAGCCGTCCGCGGCCGAGTCGGTGGAGATCCAGAACGGCAGCATCGACCAGTCGCTGATCGCCACCAACCGTGCGGGCATGGCGACCTATCACAGCAACCAGCTCGCCGCGCTCACCGCGGGGGCCGGCCGTGAGCTGGTGCCCCTCCGCTGGCCGAGCGACGAGGAAGGCAACACGGGCATGTACCTGAAGGCCACCATGTACTGGTCGGCCTCGGCCGAGTCGGACAACCCCGAGGAGGCGGTGCGGTTCGTCGACTGGCTGCTCAACTCCCAGGACGCGGCCGAGCTGCTGCTCAGTGACCGGGGCGTCCACATCAACACAGAGCTCCGCGAGGAGATCAGCGACCAGCTCGGCCCGGCCGACGCGACGGCCACCGAGTTCGTCGCCGAGGTGACGCCCGACCTGGAGGACCCGCCACCGGTCCCGCCGGTCGGCGCCGGCGAGGTGCAGGACATCATCCAACGCATCAACGAGGAGGTCCTGTTCGACCGCCTGAGCGTCGAGGACGCCGTCCAGCAGTTCATGGACGAGGCCCGCGCCGCCATCGGGGCCTGATGAGCGCACCTCCGTCGTTCTGCCCGCGCTCAGGGCCGGATCAAGCCCTGAGCGCGGGCGGAACGCCCCACCGCCGCCGCTTCGCCTTCGTCGGCACCGGTCACCGGGCAGAGCTGTACTTCGCAGCCCTGCTCGGGGACCACGCCGATGCCGGCGTCCCCGTCGCCGTGTGCGACACGAACCCGACCCGGATGGCCTACTACCAGCGCCGTTGGTACCAGGCGAGGCCCGGGACACCGGGCCTCGCCGCCTACGGAGCCGACGACTTGGGCGACATGCTCGACCGGGAGCGTCCCGACACCGTCGTGGTGGCCAGCGTCGACCGCTGGCACGCCCGGCACGTCACGGCGGCGCTCGACCGCGGGTGCGACGTGATCTGCGAGAAGCCGCTGGCCGTCGACGTCGACGGCTGCCAGTCGATCGTGGCGGCCGCCGGACGCAGCGATGGCGAGCTGACCGTGGGCTTCAACTACCGCTACGCGCCGCGCAACTCGGCGGTGAAGGAGCTGCTCGCCGCCGGATCCGTGGGCACGGTGACCTCCGTCCACTTCGAGTGGCTGCTCGACACGGTCCACGGTGCCGACTACTTCCGGCGCTGGCACCGCGACCGCCGGAACTCGGGGGGCCTGCTGGTCCACAAGTCGAGCCACCACTTCGACCTGGTGAACTGGTGGCTCGACGACGTGGTGGACGGCGTCTATGCCCAGGCCCAACTCAGCTTCTACGGCGCCGCGCACCGCCAGGACCCAGCGCCGTTCGCGATCGACCTGGCCGCCGACGACCGCCTACGCCGGCTCTACGTCGACGCGCGTGCCGACGACGGCTACCGGCGCGACCTGAGCCCCTTCGCCCCGGGTGTGACGATCGAGGACAACATGGCGGTGCTGGCGCGCTACCGCGGCGGCGCGCTGCTCACCTATTCGCTCAACGCCCACGCCCCCTGGGAGGGATACCGGGTGGGCATCAACGGCACCGAGGGCCGGGTCGACCTGGCGGTGTGCGAGCGCCCAGCGGTCGAGCCGGGCGCGGCCGAACGGATCGTCGGCGGGAACGACCGGCGTCGGCGGGGCCAGGCCAGGCGCACGGTGGACGACGTGCGGCCCGCAGCAGCCGAGCTGGTGGTCCAGCGGCACTGGGAGCGGGCCGAGCGGGTGCCGATCGAGCAGACCGAGGCGGGCCACGGTGGCGGCGACACCCGCTTCCTGGAGGACCTGTTCGGCACGGCCGCCGGACCACCCGATCCTCTCGGCCGCCGGGCGGGCTACGGCGACGGCGTGCGCAGTGTCCTGGTCGGGATCGCGGCCAACCAGTCCGTCGCCACCGGACGCCCGGTGCGGCTCGCCGACCTCGGCCTCCCGTTCTGTGTGCTGGATCTGACAGAGAAGGCCGGGGTTCGCGTACCCAGAACCGGGGGGATTCAGCGATGAGCGGGGACACGACCTCGCTGGGCGTGATCGTCAACGGCGTGACCGGCCGCATGGGCTACCGGCAGCATCTGGTCCGCTCCCTGCTCGCCTTGCGTGACCAGGGCGGCGTCGAGCTGGCTGACGGAACGCTCCTGGTGCCGGACCCGATCCTCGTGGGCCGCGACGAGCGCAAGCTGGCCGCGATCGCGCGCCGGCATCGCCTCGAGCGCTGGACGACGAACCTCGACGAGGCGCTCGCCGATCCATCCGCGCCCGTCTACTTCGACGCCCAGGCCACCCAGGTCCGCGAGAAGGCCGTCAAGGCCGCGATCGAGGCCGGCAAGCACGTATACGCCGAGAAGCCGCTCGCGGCGACGCTGGAGAGCGCGGTCGAGCTGGCGCAGCTCGCCGAGCGGGCCGGGATCCGCAACGGCGTGGTCCAGGACAAGCTCTTCCTGCCCGGCCTGGTCAAGCTCCGACGGCTGCTCGACGGCGGGTCCTTCGGCCGCGTCCTGTCGCTGCGCGGCGAGTTCGGCTACTGGGTGTTCGAGGGCGACTGGCAGCCCAGTCAGCGTCCCAGCTGGAACTACCGCGCCGAAGATGGTGGCGGGATCGTGCTGGACATGTTCTGCCACTGGTCCTACGTGCTCGAGAACCTGTTCGGTCCGGTGAGAGCGGTGACCGCCCGAGCGGTGACCCACATCGGCGAACGGTGGGACGAGAACGGGCATCGCTACCCCGCCACCGCCGACGACGCCGCGTACGCCATCTTCGAGCTGCCCGGCGGCGTCGTCGCCCAGTTCAACTCCTCGTGGTGCGTCCGCGTGCGCCGCGACGAGCTGCTCGAGCTCCAGGTGGACGGCGTCGACGGAAGTGCTGTCGCCGGGCTGCGGGGTTGCTGGGTGCAACACCGCTCGGCGACCCCCGCCGCGGTCTGGAACCCCGACGAGCCGGACGCCGACCGCTACCGCGACCAGTGGCAGCCGGTGCCGGACAACACGGACTTCGAGAACGGCTTCAAGGTGCAGTGGGAGGCCTTCTTCCGGCATGTCGTCGACGGAGCACCGTTCCCTCACGACTTCGCTGCCGGCGCGCGAGGAGTGCAGCTCGCCGAGCTGGGCCTGCGGTCGTCGCGTGAGGGCCGCCGCATCGACGTGCCGGAGCTCGTCCTGTGACGGGCGCCGTCCCGGCGTGCCGCGCGGCCCGCGTCGGGCGGGTGCCCTGGTCGTGAGCCGCATCGTGGTCACCGGCAGCAAGGGGCGGCTGGGTCGCAGCGTGGTCGACGTGCTCGCGGCCCGCGGCCACGACGTCGACGGCATCGACCTCCCCGACCACGACCTCACGATCGCCGGCGAGGCCGACCGCGTCCTGGCTCGCCACCGGCCCGACGCCGTGGTGCACCTCGCCGCGATCGCAGTGCCGTTCAGCCGCCCCGAGGCCGAGATCCTGCGCACCAACGTGATGTTGGCCTTCGACGTGTGCCACGCGGCGCACGAGGCGGGCGCCGCAACGGTGGTGGTCGCCAGCAGCCCGACGGTGATCGGCTACGGGAGCCCGGGGGGCTGGGAGCCCAGCTACCTGCCCCTCGACGAGCAGCACCCGGTCGCGCCGTGGCACGCGTACGCCGTGTCGAAGCTCACCGTCGAGCACATCGCGGCGAGCCTCGCGCGGCAGCTCGGCGCCCGGATGCGCCTGGCGTCGATCCGCCCCTGCTTCGTCGTGGCGCCCGAGGACTGGGACGGCGCGCCGACGCAGACAGGTCACACCGTGCGTCAGCGGCTCGACGATCCGGCGCTGGCGGCGGTGTCGCTGTTCAACTACGTCGACGCGCGTGACGTCGCCGAGCTGATCGCACTGCTGGTGGAGTCGAGCGGGTGGGCCAACGGCGACGTTTTCTTCGCCGGAGCACCCGATGCGCTCGCGCGCGAACCCCTGGCCGAGCTGTTGCCCCGGTTCCATCCCGGGGTCAGGCGGCGGTGTGCGGCGTCGCTCACCGGCACCCGGCCGGCGTTCGACAGCTCCAAGGCCGAACGGGTGCTCGGTTGGACGCCTCGACGGACCTGGCGGAGCGAGATGGAGGTGTCGTGACCGGCCACCTCGACTGGCGCGGGCTCCTGTTCTTCCCGGTGACCCCGTTCGGGGCGGACGGGGTCGACGGCCTCGACAGAGACTGTCTGGCCGAGCACGTGACGCAGGGGCTCCGCCACCGGCCCGGTGCGGTGTTCGTCGCCTGCGGCACCGGTGAGCTCCACGCCCTGTCGCTAGCCGAGCACGCCGACGCGGTCGCCGCGGTGGTCGAGGTCGTCGGTGGCCGGGCGCCCGTCGTCGCCGGGGCCGGCGGCCCGCTCCCCCACGCCCGGGCCTGCGCCCGGCAGGCGGCCGAGGCGGGTGCCGACGCGGTCCTGCTGTTGCCGCCGTACCTGGTCACCGGCCCGCCCGAGGGGCTCGTCGGCTACGTCCACTCGGTGGCCGACGCCAGCGGCTTGCCGGTCGTCGCCTACCAGCGGGGCGCCGCCCGCTTCTCCCCGACGACCGCGCTCATGCTCGCCGCGCACCCCCGGGTCGTCGGGCTCAAGGACGGCGTCGGCGATCTCGACCTGCTCCAGCGGATCGTGTCAGCGGTGCGCGAGGCACCGGGAGACGGGTTCATGTTCTTCAACGGCCTGCCGACCGCCGAGCTCACGATGCCCGCCTACCGGGGGCTGGGCGTAGACCTGTACTCCTCGGCCGTCTTCGCGTTCCTGCCGGAAGTGGCCACGACCTTCCACCAGGCCCTGTCGAACGACGACCGAGCCGTGCAGCAACGGCTGGTCGCCGGCGTCTACCGACCGTTCGGCGACCTGCGCGACCAGGTGCCGGGCTACGCCGTCGCTCTGGTGAAGGCCGGCGTACGCCTGCGCGGCCTCGACGTCGGCGACGTCCGTCCGCCGCTGGTCGACCCCAGCCGGGAACACCTGGCGGCCTTGCAGCGGATCATCGACGTTGGCTTGGGGCTGGTCGGTGCCTGAGCCCCGCATCGTCGACCTGACGGTGGCCACGCACCGGGTGCCGCTGCCCCGTCCCTGGGGGCCGGATGTCGGCCATGTGCACCTGGTCGTCGTCAGCGTGGAGGACAGCGACGGAGCCCAGGGCACGGGCTTCAGCTGGACGCCGCGGGTCGGTGCTCTCGCGATCCATGCGCTGATCGCCCACGACGTCACCGAGGCGGTCGTCGGTGGCCCGGTCTCCCCCGAGGCCGTGTGGGACCACTTGTGGCGCCACCTCCACGAGGGCGGCGGTGGTGGGATCACGACCATGGCGATGGCGGCCGTCGACATCGCCCTGTGGGACCGGCGTGGCAAGGTGCTCGGACGCACCCTGGTGGACCTGATCGGCCGGCGGCACGACCAGGTGCCGGTCTACGGCAGCGGGATCAACCTCCACTATCCGCTCGACGAGCTGGAGGCGCAGACCGAACGGCTGGTCGCTTCCGGCGTAGGAGCGGTCAAGATCAAGGTCGGCCGCCCGGACCTCGACGAGGACCTGGCACGGGTAGCCGCAGTTCGGCGGATCCTCGGCGACCGGCGCCAGCTCATGGTCGACGCCAACCAGCGCTGGGACCTGCCGACCGCCCGCCGCGCGGCCCGCGCGCTCGAGCGCTTCGGCCCCGACTGGCTGGAGGAGCCGCTGCTGGCCGACGACCTGCGGGCCCATGCGGACCTGCGCCGGTCGACCTCGCTACCCCTCGCGCTGGGCGAGAACCTGTACACCGCCCACCAGTTCCGGGAGGCGGTGCGGCTCGGCGCCTGCGACATCGTGCAACCCAACGTCGTGCGGGTGGGTGGCATCACGCCGTTCCTCCGGATCGCCGAGCAGTCCCGGACTGCCGGCGCCGCCGTCATGCCCCACCTGCTGGTCGACCTCTCCGGCCAGCTGGCGCTGTGCCTGCCCGGCCGACCCCTGGTCGAGCACGTCGAGGACGCCTCGTTCGCGGCGCTGGGGGTGCTGGCCCGGCCGAACGGCGTCCGGATCACGGACGGAGCACTGTCGGCGGAGACGGGCCCTGGCCATGGGCTGGCGTTCGCCTTCGACGGCAGCGAGCGCCTGGCCTGACGTGACCGGCTCGTTCGCGCAGCGCCTCGGCCTTCTTCTGGAAGATCTGCCCAGCTCAACCTGACTCTCGCAGAAGAAGCGCGGCAGACGGCGTACCATCGCCCGCATCTCTCCCCCCGGGGGGCTTGGGAGGGAGAGAGGGGGGAGAGAGGCGATGTCTCGGCGACTAGCGTCCGTCGTTCTTATGGTGGTGTTCGTGGCCACCACGTCCTCGACCGGCTCGGCACAGCCGGGCCCACAGGAGCCGGAGGGCTTCGACTTCCAGGGGGAGCTGGGCGGTCGGCAGGATGTCGACGCCCGCTCCGGGCAGGTCGTACCGACCGCCGCGCAACGCGCGGCGGCAACGGGGGAGACGGTGCGGTGGAACCGCTTCGGCACTCCTCACGTCGTCACGAGCTCAGGGAGCTTCGTGGCCGAGGGCCTGTCCGCCGACCCGGTCGAGGCGGCGCAGCAGTGGATCACGGCGAGAAGCGACCTGTTCGGCCTGAGCGCCGAGGACGTCGCCGGGCTCGAGGTGCTGCGGGTGTCGCCCGTCGGCGCCGGCCACACCGTGCTCCTGCGCCAGCAGTTCGACGGGCTGCCCGCCGGTGTGGACGGGCTGGTCGGCGTCGGTGTGGTGGACGGCAACGTAGCGCACGCGTGGTCGTCGTTGACCCGCGACACCGAGGTGACCGGCGAGGTGCAGCTCACCGCGGACGAGGCAGTCCGCCAGGCCGCAACCGACTTCGGCCAGAGCCCCGCTGCTGACGGCCTCGACGTCGTCGGCGAGCAGGACGGCTGGACGGTGATGGACGTCGCCGGCCTCGACGAGCCCGCCCGCGCCCGGCTGGTCGCGGTCCCCACGCCTCTCGACGGGGTGCGGCCCGCCTGGGAGGTCCTCCTGCTCCAACCGGCCGATGCCCAGGGCGTCAGCGACCTCGTCGATGCCGAGACCGGCGACCTGCTGGTGCGGACCGATCTGGTCGACCACGCCGATCCCGAGAACCCCGAGTGGGACGCCTTCACGGTGTCGCCGCCGTTGGACTACTCGTCCCGGGACACCCGTGACCACCTGTGCTGGGAGCGGGAGCGAGGATGCGACGACGCGGTCGCCAACACCGCTTCCCCCGTGCCGTGGGACGTGGATGCCGTCACCGGGGTCCCGACGAACACCAGCCGGGGCAACAACGACCGCGGCACCGAGAAGTGGCTCGCCCAGGGTGACATCAGCCAGGGCACCGTGTTCGCGACGCCGTCGCCGGACCGCGAGTACTCCTACGAGTGGACCAACCAGTGGTTCGAGGAGGCCTGCAACCCCGAGACCTTCGCCTCGCCGCAGCGCAACGACATCGACGCGGCGATCACGAACCTGTTCGTGGGCCACAACGAGATGCACGACTGGTCGTACCACCTGGGGTTCACCGAGGTGAACTCCAACGCACAGGCGCACAACTTCGGTCGCGGCGGCCGCGAGGGTGACCCCGAGCACGGCAACGCGCAGGCCGGAGGCATCGTCGGCGGGGCGCCCGCCTACCTGTCACGCGACAACGCCAACCAGTTCTGGACGCCGGACGGCATCGCCCCGACCACCAACATGTTCCTGTGGCAGCCGATCCCGGCGACCTTCTACGCGCCATGCGTCGACGGCGACTACGACATGACCGTGATCGGTCACGAGTACGGCCATCTGATCTCCAACCGGATGGCCGGCGGGCCCGACGACCGCCTGCGCGAGCATCAGGCCAACTCGATGGGCGAGTCGTGGTCCGACCTCATGGCGATGGAACGACTCCACGAGTTCGACCTCGTCCCGATCGGGCGCGAGAACGAGTGGGCGGTCGGCCCCTACGTCACCGGTGACCCGGAGCGCGGAATCCGCAACTACGCGATGAACGAGTCGCCGCTCAACTACTCGAACGTGGGCTACGACTTCGTGGGGCCGCAAGTCCACGCGGACGGCGAGATCTGGAGCGCGACCAACTTCGCGATCCGCGAGGCGATGATCGACCGCTACGGCGACGGCAACCGGTCGCGTCAGGAACGCTGCGCCCGAGGCGAGCTGGACGCCGAAGACTGCCCCGGCAACTACCGCTGGATACAGCTGATGTTCGACGCGTGGTTGCTGATGCCGAACCGGGCCAGCATGGTGGACGCCCGCGACGGGATGCTCGCGGCCGACCTGATGCGCTTCGGCGGCGACAACCAGGACCTGCTGTGGAACACGTTCGCCCGATTCGGTCTGGGTGAGGCTGCGTTCAGCAACGGGGCGGACGACATGGCGCCGATTCCGGACTTCACGTCGCCGCACACCCGGGAGGGGACGCTCACCTTCGAGCCAGAGGGCGTCGGCTCCGGCTCACGCCACGGCCGCCCGATCGTCGCCGAGCTCTACGTCGGCCGGTACGAGGCCCGCTCGCGCCCGGTCGCCGACACCGACCCGGCCACGCCGCTGGACGACACGGTCGCTCTGGTTCCCGGGACCTACGAGTTCCTGGCCCGCGCCGACGGCCATGGGAGCCGGCGGGTCACCTTCACCGTCCGGTCCGGGCACACGCGGGACCTCGACGTGGAGATGCGACCGAACCTGGCGTCGGTGCACAACGGCGCGGCCGCGACCGGTGACGGGGTGAACCTGGACCGGCTCATCGACGACACCGAGACCACCAACTGGGCATCGCTGGGCGCGCCCGTCGAGGGCCGCGAGGTCACGGTGCGTCTCGACCCGAGCAGGCCGTCGCACCAGATCAGCCGGGTCCAGGCGAGCGCCATGCTGCGCACGCCGATCGCCGGCGACGTCGACTCCGGCACGCAGAACCGGTTCACCGCGCTGCGGCAGTTCGAGATCCTGACCTGCCGGGCGCGCGCGGGTGTCGACTGCACCGCCGAGGCGGACTTCAGGTCGGTCTTCGTCAGCCGGTCGAACGCCTTCCCGGCGGTTGCGCCGCGGCCGCGGGCACCTGATCTGATCACCCGGTCGTTCGACATCCCGCGCACCACAGCCACGCACGTGATGCTGCGGGTGCTGGACAACCAGTGCACGGGCACGCCCGACTTCCGTGGTGACCAGGACGACGATCCACGCCACGACACCGACTGTGTCACCGGCAGCACGGCGCTGTTCGGTGTGTCCCAGGGCGAGATCGTCCGAGCCGCAGAGCTCCAGGTCTTCGAGCGCTGACGAGCCGGCCAACTGGCGTCTGTCAGCGCCTGGGGGTGCGCTGACAGACGCCGGCGGCGACCGCTGGCCGGCGTGCCCTAGAGCTCGACGTCGCCGGCGAGGCAGGTGATCGTTCCACCCCCGACCCAGATCGTCCCGTCGCGGTCGCGACTGACGTGCACCCGCCCGGTGCGGCCGAGCACGGTGCCCTGACGCGCCACGTACGGGGCTGCGGCTCGACCCGTCCGCAGCAGCCACTGGGCCAACGAGGCGTTGAGGCTGCCGGTGACCGGATCTTCGCCCACCCCACCCTGGTCAGGCACGAACGCCCGCACCTCGAAGGCCTCGGGCGATCCCGCCGGACGCGGGCCGACGACGCCCACGTCCATGTCGGTCGGCCCCGGCCGGAGCGCCAACACCTGATCGGCACTGCCGAGCAGGACCCCGACCCAGCCGGGACCGTTGTCCACCCATTGGGTGTCGACGATCTCGGCCCGTCCGATCCGCAACATCTCGGCGATCCGGCCGACGATGGGCTCGTCCACCGGACCCGAGCGCACCAGTGGCGGAGCCGCGAACGCCAGGCCCTCGGCCGTGCGGCGCACCGGGATGAGGCCGGCGGCGCACTCCTGCACCACGACGTCAGTCGCAGACCCGGCGTCGCGCTGGGGGTCTCGCTCGGCGCCCGAGAAGGACAGCCACGCGTGACAGGTTCCTAGCGTGGGATGCCCGGCAAACGGCAGCTCGCCGGTCGGTGTGAAGATGCGGACCCGATAGTCGGCCCCGGACGTGCTCGGCGGCAACACGAAGCTGGTTTCCGACAGGTTCGTCCAGTTGGCGAAGCGCTGCATCTGCTCGGTGGCGAGCCCGTCGCCGTCGAGCACGACCGCGACCGGGTTGCCGCGGTACGGCGCTGCAGTGAACACGTCGACCTGCATGAACGGGCGAGGCACGGCCCTCAGTCTGCCCGCGCCGTCGGGCGCACGTGCCCCGCGGGGTTCGGCTCGCGGCGCATCATGTGTCCCGAGGGCGCGTCTCTGCCGTGAGCGCGAGAGTGTGGCCGCATGAGCGTCCGCTTCACCCTGCCGTTCCCCATGTTCCCTGCGAACCAGCTCGTGCCGTTGGCGCAGGTCGCCGAGGAGGCGGGCTTCGACGCCGTCGCCGTCCCCGACTCCGTGTTCTTCCCGGAGACCGTGTCAGAGGACTACCCGTACTCCGAGGACGGCGCCCGCTTCTGGTCCGCCGAGACACCGTTCGTCGACCCGTTCGTCGCCGTGTCGGCCATGACCGCTGTCACCACGCGGTTGCGTTTCTATACCAACGTCGTGAAGCTGCCGATCCGCAACCCGCTGCTGGTCGCCAAGCAGGTCGCGTCGATCGCGGCGCTGTCCGACGACCGCTTCGCGCTCGGCGTCGGACTCGCATGGATCGACGAGGAGTTCGTGTGGACCGGCACCACCAAGCGCACCCGGGGAGCACGCACCGACGAGGCGATCGAGATCATCCGAGCGGTGTGCGCGGGGGGCGGGCCACGCTGGGTCGAGCATCACGGGCAGCACTACGACTTCGATCGGCTGATGATCAGCCCGGCGCCGAGTGAGCCCGTCCCGATCTACGTCGGCGGTCACTCCGATGCCGCGCTGCAGCGGGCCGCACGCAGTGCCGACGGCTGGATCTCGGTCCAATCGACCGCGGAGGAGCTTGCCGTCCCACTGGATCGCCTTTGGGAGCTGCGCGAAGACTTCGGACGCTCCCACCTCCCGTTCGTCACCTCGTGTCTGGCCCTGGACGTGGACGACGTCGACGGGTACAAGCGCCTCGTCGACCTGGGCGTCACCGACATCCAGGTGGTCCCCTGGTACTTCGACGGCGGCGACCCCGAGGCCCTCGAGACGAAGCGGGCCTCGATCCTGCGGTTCGCGGACGACGTGATGCCACACGTCACGGGTTGACCGCGACCACCGAACCAGCCTCCCCACGACGAGACGCTGCGAGTCGATGGGCCGACCTCGACCCCACCTGCCGCCCGGCCCCCTGCGGATCCCGGAGTGCGCGGCGGCTCAGCACGGCCGGAGCGTCGCGAGACGCTCCGCCGCCTCGGTCAGCACCTCGGCCCGCTTGCAGAAGGCGAAGCGCACCAGGTGCCGACCACGCTCAGGATCCTGGTAGAAGACCGCGTTGGGGACCGCAACCACTCCGCAGCGCTCGGGCATGGCGCGGCAGAACGCCAGGCCGTCGTCGTAGCCGAGCGGCCGGATGTCGGTGGTCACGAAGTAGGTGCCGTTCGGTGGGAACACCGTGAACCCGGCTTCCTCGAGGCCGGCGCACAGGATGTCTCGCTTGGCCCTGAGGTCTGAGCGCAGGCCCTCGAAGTAGCTGTCGCCCAGACCAAGGCCGGTCACGACGGCGTGTTGGAACGGCGCCGCATTGACGTAGGTCAGGAACTGCTTGGCCGTGCGCACGGCGTCGATCAGCGGTAGCGGCCCGCATGCCCAACCCACCTTCCAACCCGTGAACGAGAACGTCTTGCCGGCCGACGACACCGTCAGCGTGCGCTGAGCCATCCCGGGGAAGCCGGCGAGCGGACGGTGCCCACCCTCGAAGACGATGTGCTCGTACACCTCGTCGGTCACCGCGATGAGGTCGTGCTCCTCGCAGAGCCGCGCGACAGCCGCGAGCTCGTCGTCGGTGAGCACCTTGCCTGTCGGGTTGTGCGGCGAGTTGAGCAGCAGCAGCCGCGTCCGCGGCGAGACGGCGTCGGCGAGAGCATCGAGGTCGACGGCGTAGTTCGGGGGTTCGAGCGTGACCACCTTGAGCGTCGCGCCCGCCATCGCGGCCGCAGCGTCATACGAGTCGTAGGTCGGTTCGAGGGTCAGCACCTCGTCACCCACCTCGCACAGGGCGAGGAGGGCGGCGGTGATGGCCTCGGTGGCGCCGGCGGTCACGAGCACTTCGGTGTCCGGGTCGACGTCGAGTCCCCAGAAGCGCTTCTGGTGGTGCGCGATCGCCGCACGTAGGTCGGGGATGCCGGGACCCGGTGGATACTGGTTGTGGCCGGCGCGGATCGCGGCGATGGCCGCCTCGGCAACCTCGCTCGGGCCGTCGGTGTCGGGGAACCCCTGGCCCAGGTTGATCGCCGCCGTGCGCACCGCGAGGGCGGACATCTCGGCGAAGATCGTGGTCCCGAAACCTTGGAGCCGTGAGGTGAGATACGGCACCCGCGACGTCATCACCTCAGGTTGCCACGCGAAACGGCCGAGCTCCCCGATGTGGAGAGCCCGGCCAGGTCCGTGACGATCGGGTCAGCCCGCAGGCGGGAGCATGACCGAGTCGATGAGGTGCACGGTGGCGTTGGCGGTCTGGATGTCGGGCACGACGACGCTCGCCTGGCCGCCGACGGTGATCGCGTCGCCGTCGGCCGCGACCGGCAGGGTCGCGCCGCTGAAGGTGGTGAGCTCGGTCATCGAGGCCAGGTCGGCGGCGGAGAGCTGCTCACCGGGGATGACGTGGAACCCGAGCACCTGGGTCAGCAGGCCGCTGGGGTCGGCGAGCGCCGCGTCCAGCGTGGCTGCATCGAGTGCCGCGAACGCACAGTCGGTCGGTGCGAAGACGGTGAGAGCGGGCGCCGAGTTCAGCGTGTCGACCAGGTTCGCTTCGCCGACCGCGGTGACCAGCGTCGTGAGCACGGGGTTGTTCGACGCCGCGGTGCCGACGGGGTCGTCGGTCATCCCGTTGAGGGTGCCTTCGGCGGGACCGCCCTCGACGGCCGTGACCAGCTGATCGGTGTCGCAGATCTCGCTGCTCTCGGCAGGCTGACCTGCGGCTTCGTCGCCGGCTGGTTCATCGTCCGCGGCCGGGGCCTCGGTCGTGTCGGTCTCGCTGCCGCTGTCGCTGGCCGCGTCGCTGTCGTCGTCGTCGCCGCAAGCGGCGGCCGTGAGCCCGATGACGGCGAGCAGGCAGAGCAGGCCTCGGACGTGGGGGATTCGACGCATCGTGTTGCCTTCCTTGGGGGAGGTGGTGGATGGTGCACCGGCGGCTCTCTCGGAGCCGGCAGGCGCCCCGCCCCGGTGGGGGCGAGATCGCTGGGAGGGGAACGGACGGGTCATGGCTCGTCCTCGACCTGGACGACCAGGGACATCCAGCCGCTCGCTCCGTCGGGGACGACGTCGGCGCGCTGGTCGGTCTGAGCCTCCCCCGTCCCGTCGACGGCCCGGACGGTGAGCGTGTGGCTTCCGGGAGTGGCGTCCCAGTCGAAGCGCCACTGCCGCCACGCGTCGTCCGACAGCGGGTCGGCGAGCTGCGCCGGCTCGAAGGCGCCGTCGTCGACCCGGACCTCCACGGCGTCGATGCCGCGCGTCTGCGCCCAGGCGACGCCGGCGACCACGGTCGGGCCGGGATCGATCCGAGTCAGGCTGCGGGGAGTGTCGATCCGGGCCATGGTCTTGATCGGTGCCCGGTCGGCGTAGCCCCGCCGCACCCAGTACTGGTCGAAGGCGTCGAACGTCGTGACCTCGAGCTCGGTCAGCCACTTGGTGGAGCCGATGTAGCCGTACAGGCCGGGGGTCACGAGCCGGGCCGGGAAGCCGTGCCGCAGCGGGAGGGGCTCGCCGTTCATCCCGACCGCCACCAGGCAGTCGCGGTCGTAGGCTGCCTCCAGGGGAAATCCACAGGTGTAGCCGTCGACCGATCGCCCGACGAGCTGATCAGCTCCACGACGTGGACGGGCCCCGTCCAGGAGGTCGCTGGCCAGGACGCCGAGCCAGCGGGCATGGCCGACCAGGTCACCACCGACCGGGTTCGACACGCAGGTCATGGTGATGTCGGCCTCGACCAGGTCCCGGCCGATCAGCTCGGCGTAGGTCAGCTCCACGGGACGGTCGACCATGCCGGTCACCCGCAAGGTCCAGTCCTCCGCTCGGACCTGGGGGACCAGCAGCGCGGTGTCCACCCGGTAGAACTCGGCGTTCGGCGTGACGAACGGGGCGACACCGTCGACGCCGACCTCGATCCCGGCGGGCGGTGTCGGCAACCGCCGTGCCGCAGCCGGAAGCCGGACCTGCGCCCGCGACTGCGCAGCACTGAACCGCCCACGGAGGGCGCGGCCACCGACGGCCGCAACCACGGCGGTGGCCGCCGCCGCGCTGGTCAGGCCCAGGAACATCCGCCGATCGCCCATGCCGCCGCGGGTGATCGGAACGACGACCGCGCTCGCCGTACTCGCCGCGCTCGGGGCGGCGGCCGGCTCACCTGTGGTCCGACCCAGGGCCCTACGGCCGACGAGCCGGAAGCAGGCGATGCCGGCAACGCCCGCAGCCAGGCTCGGGAGCACCACGATGGCCCCCGTCCCTGGTCGGGCTAACGCCGCCGCAGCGCCCACCAGGGCGAAGCCGGCCATCCCGATGGGACCGACCAGCGGTCGCCGGCGGGCCGCGATCCCCAGGGTCACGGCGAAGACCAGGCAGGACGAGAGGATCCCGACGACCAGGGCGAACTTGTCGTTGGATCCGAAGGTCTCGATCGCGAACCGCTCCAGGGGCAGCGGTGCCATGTCGATGACCTGGGCCGCGACGGTCTCGACCGGGGAGGCGAGCCGGCTCTCCAGCCCGGCCACGAGCTCGCCGACGCCCAAAGCCAGGGCCGCGCTCACGACACCGACCAGGGCCGCGGCCACCCGGCCATGGCCGTCGGCATTGCCACGGCGCGGCTGAGCGGGCTGAACGGCGCGCGGACTCATTGCCCAGTGTTCGGAGCCGCCCCCGACCCGGATGAGCACTAGCGGAACATTTCACGCGCCCGGTGTGAGCTGCGCTCCCGCTGTGCGGCGACGCGACCAGGCGGGCTAACCGACGATGCGCTTGTAGCTGGACTGTTCGAGCCGGGTGGCGACCTCCGGCGCATCATCGACGGACAACGCCTCGACCTCTGCTGATCGACCCTCCCTACAGGGCCATCGTGCTATGGGATGCCGGGGCGGAAGCGGACCGGGAGGTGCTTGGGGCCGGAGATGAACGTGGACGGCAGCCATTGGGTCGGACCTCCCCGTTCGAGGTCGGGCATCCGGGTGAGGGCCTCGCGCAGCAGGGCCTCGATCTCGACGCGGGCGATGTGCGCGCCGAGGCAGAAGTGAGGGCCGCCGCCGCCGAACGCCACGTGGTCGTTGGGCGATCGGGCAAGGTCGAGGTCGCCGGCCGTGGGACCGAACGCGTCGGCGTCACGGTTCGCCGCGCCGTAGTACATGACGACCTTGTCGCCCGCATCGATCGGCATGCCGGCGATCTCGGTGTCGCAGGTCGCGGTCCGACGCATGTAGACGACCGGGCTGACCCAGCGCAGCAGCTCGTCCACCGCCCCGCGCATCCGGCCGTCGACGTCGCCCAGCAGCCACGCCAACTGCTCGGGATGCTCCAGCAGCGCGTCGATGCCCGCCGCGACCAGGTTCCGGGTGGTGTCGCCGCCGGCGTCGACGAGCAGGAGGAAGAACAGGTTGAAGTCGATGACGTCCAGCTCGGCACCGTCGACGGCCGCATGGGCGATGATCGACGCGAGGTCGTCGGCCGGCTCGGCCCGCTTGAACTCCCACACCCCGCGGGCGTAGTTGAACATCTCGATCACCGCTCGCATGCCCGCGCCGGCTTCCTGCGTCTCCGGCGCCGCGTGGATGGTCTCGGTGAGTGCGTAGAGCACGACGCCGTCCTCGAGCGGGATGCCGAGCATGTCGGCGATCACGTACGACGGCATCAGCCCGGCCACCTCGTCGACCAGGTCGCACTCCCCTGCCACGATCACCCCGTCGACGATGCGGGCGGCCAGCTCCTCGATCCGTGGCCGCATCGCCCGGGCCGCTCGGGGGATGAACGTGGGAGCGACGACCTTGCGCAGCCTGGTGTGCCGGGGCGGGTCGGTCGTCAGCATCATCCGGTGATCGCCCACGTCGAGCTCTGCGGACTGGTCGGCGATCATGGTCGTCGGCTCGGACGAGAAGGTCGCCGAGTCGCGGCCCACCGCCTTCACGTCGCCGTAGCGGGTGACGGCCCAGAATCCGGCGCCGTCGGGCTCGGGGTGCCAGTAGACCGGCGCGTTGGCTCGCAGCCAGGAGTACTGGTCATGCGGTTGCCCCTGGGCGAACGACGCCGGCGACAGCAGATTGATCCTCGGGCTCACGATTCCAACCCCCTCGTCTCGCATCTCATGATGTCAGGGGTTTTCGCCGGGGGGACGGCCGGTCGCGGGGGCTGCGACCCGTCGCGCGCGTACGGTCGCGTCCATGCAGCTCGACGTCCAACGGATCGACATCGGCCCGACGGTCCTCGCGGTCCACGACAGCGGCGGCGATGGCGACGAAGCGATCGTGTTCCTGCACGGCAACCTGTCGCGCTGGCAGCACTGGGCCCCACAGCTCATCGCCCTGGGCGACGAGATCCGATGCATCGCCTTCGACCAGCGAGGGTTCGGCGCCTCGGAGCTCGATCCTCCACCGAGCTCAGCCGTGGCGCTGGCCGGCGACGTCGCCGCCCTCTGCCACGAGCTCGGCGTGACCCGGGCGCACGTCGTCGGCCTCTCGCTCGGTGGCGTGATCGCCCAGGCGGTCGCCGTCCTCCAACCCCACGTGACCGCCTCGCTGGTGGCGGCAAGCACCTACCGACTCGACGAGCCACACCCGATCGTCGCCGCCTTCAATGCGAAGTACGGCGGCGCCGTCCCCGAGCTGGCGGCCATCGGGCCGATGGTGCGTGCCATGTCGTTCAGTGACCAGTTCCAGGGAGCCGACCCCGAGACGGTCGAGCGGGTTGTCGCCGAGCTGCAGAGCACCGACCAGGCGACCTTCGAGGCCACCGCGGGCATCCTCGACGAGGCACCGCTCGTGGCGGCGCCGAAGATCTCCGCGCCGACACTGGTCATCGGGGCTGTCCACGACCAGACCGCTCCGCCCGAGGTGACGCGCCATCTCGCGGACGCGATCCCAGGCGCCCACTACGAGCTGCTCGACACGGGGCACATGTCCAACCTCGAGGCGCCGGATCGCTTCACCGCGCTGGTGCGCCAGCACGTCGGGGTCTGACCCCACTCACGGTCGCGATCGTGGCCGGTCTCCGGCTCCCCGCGGCCGCTCGAACCGACCACCATCGCGCACGACGAACCCTCAGGTCGCCGCGCTAACCGCCGACCCCCTCGTTCTCGGGGACGAACTTGCTCGCGACGAACGTCGCACCTTGCGGATCGGCGATCACCGTCATGCGGACCCAGGGGGCATCGAACGGCGGCACGACCACCTGGCCGCCCAGCTCCACGGTCTTCTCGGCGATCGCGTCGGCGTCGTCGACTGCGAACGTCACGCTCCAATGCGGGGGCATGTCGGGCTGGTCGCCCGGAATCGGCGTGATCGCCGCGACCACGTCCTCGAAGCCCGGCGGTGCTCCCATCTCGGCCATCCCCTCACGCAGCCCGGGGGTGTCGAGCTCGAGATGGTCGCCGTAACCCGGCAGGGCCCACATCTCGGCGTCGCCCCCCACGTCCAGCGTGCCCCAGCCGAACACCGCGCCGTAGAAGGCCTTTGCCCCCTCGACGTCGCGCGTCTGCAGAGTGTTGAAGTTCACCGAACCGTGCTCGTTGACGATCTGCGCCCCCTTGGTCCGGTTCGGCTGCCAGACGCAGAACACGGCACCTTCGGGATCGCCGAAGACGGCCATGCGGCCGGCGTCCATGACGTCGAACGGTGCGGTCAGCACCTGGCCGCCGGCGGCGCTGACCTTCGACGCGGCCTCGTCGGCGCTGTCGACGCAGACGTACGTGCTCCACACCGCCATCGGAGGTGCACCCTCGGGCACCGAGCCGACGGCAGCCACGTCCCCGCCCCGGATGCGAGCCATGTAGTACTCGCCCGGTGCGTCGGGGGGCATGACGTCCTCGAAGTCCCATCCGAACAGGCCGCGGTAGAAAGCGACCGCGGCCTCCGGATCGGGCTGGCTGGTATCGACCCAGCACGGGACACCTTGCGGGTATCCGTCTCGTTCAGGCATCGCGGCGCTCCTTCCGCTGGCAAGTCACGACGGGCCGTACCCTATTGCGCTCGCCGGTGGCGACCGCGCGACCGCCGCCCAAGCTCGGCCCGAGGAGGTCCACGCTCCCCGCCGGGCCGGGTCGCGAGGACGAGAGGCCCCGTAGCACCGGCCGCGCAGGCCGGGCCGCTTACCGCAGGCCCCGGTCGATGGCCTGGATGAGCGAGCCCTGGGCGTCGTCGCCGTCGAGGGACCAGATCATCGCTCCCCCGAGGCCGCGCTGGCGGATGTAGGCCATCTTCTGCCGCAGCAGCACCGGGTCGTCGTAGGTCCACCACTCGTTGCCGTCGTACAGCCACAGCGCGCCGGTCCGTCGGTCGCGGTAGCGCGTGCCCGGTCGCTCGCTCAGCACCTTGTAGTCGTTGACCCCCGCCTCCCAGACTCCGGGCGCGGCACCCGACGACGCCTGGAACAGCCCGTTGCCCCGCGGGCCGGGCGGCACTCCCTGCCAGCCGCGGCCGAAGTAGGGCAACCCGAGAACCAGCTTGTCCGCTGGCGCTCCCCTCCGCAGGTAGGCCTGGATGGTGGTGTCGACGCTGAAGGTGGCCGGCGACGGGTCGCCTCTCGTCGGGAACAGGTTGGACTGGTGGTTCGTGGTGGGCTCCCACGTGCCGTGGAAGTCGTATCCCTGCACGGTCGCGAAGTCGAGGTAGCGCATCACGTGCCGAACCTGGAACCCGGCGTCGATCTTGGCCGGGTCCGCCGGCAGGAACGCGGTCAGGCCGTAGTCACGGCCGGTCTCGCGCTCCAACCGGTCGAGCTGCCGGCGGAACTCACGCACCAGCCGGGTGAAGTTCTCCCGATCCTCGGGACGGACGACGTTGTGCTCGTGCCCGGGCGACCCGGGCCACTCCCAGTCGAGATCGATCCCGTCGAAGACGCCGAAGGCCGACCCCGGCCCACCGGCCGGATCGCCATCCTGGACCGGGAGGTTGCCGCGCAGGTACAGGTCGATGCACGACCGTACGAACCGCTCGCGGGACTCCGCGGTCCGGGCGGCGTCGGAGAAGTACTGCGACCAGGTCCACCCGCCCAGCGAGATGTGGGCTCTCAGATTGGGGAACATCGACTTCAGCTCGAGGAGTTGGTTGAAGTTGCCCCTCAGCCGCTGGTCGAACGTGTCGGCGACACCGTCGACGGACTCCTCGGCCGTGAAGCCCCGCTGATAGTCGGCCCAGGCGTCACCCACGCCGGGTTGGTTGACGATGAAGCACTCGCCATCGGCGGACACGTTGCCGAAGGCGTAGTTGATGTGCGTCAGCCGCGCTGCGCTGCCGTTGTCGACAAGGTGCTTCACCAGGAAGCCGCGGCCGTAGATCCCCCACTGGATGAAGTAACCCACCCGGCGGTTCACGACCGGCCGCGGGTGATGACCTCGAGCCTCGACGCTGGCAGCCGAGGCGTGGGCGGTCGGGACGGCACCGACCACGACCAGGGGAAGGACGGACAGGACAGTGAGCGCGCAGCACAGCAGCGCCTTCAGTCGCCGGGTCATCCGAGTCCGCTCCTTCGGTCTGTCGGCTATTTGTTAGTGATATAAACAAATACACGACTGCTACGACAAGAGCGAACCGGCTACAACTGTGTTGCGGTGTCTTGACCGGCCCGGCTCCGTCTCCGGTCGGCCGTCGATGCAGCCGGGTACCGTCCCGTCTCCGGTCGGCCGTCGATGGGAAGCTCCTACGCCAACCCCCCACCGTCCTGGCGACATCGGTCGACGGCGGCGGAACGAGCGGAGAAGACTGCCGCTCAGCCTGCACTGGACTGATCAAGAGCCGCCAGGGGAGAGAGCCGATGCGCAACAAGGAACTCGACAAGCTCGACGTCTTCGTCGGCAGTTGGGCGCTCACGATGTCGGATGCTTGGTTCCTCGAACCGTCAGGCACCGAGGTTCGGGGATCCGCGACCATCGAGTGGCTCGGCGACGCGTTCCTGATCGTTCGTTCGGAACTGGATGGTGAGCTGAACCTCGCCATCGGACGAAGCGACGCGCACGAGTCGTACATCGTGCTCTACCACGACGATCGCGGCGTCTGTCGCGTCTTCACCATGACCTTCGATGGCAGGCACTGGACGCTCACGCGTGAGGACCCGGACTTCCACCAGCGCTTCATCGCCGACGTCGAGCAGGATCGGATCACCGGCCGTTGGGAAGCCTCCGAAGACGAGGGCCGCACCTGGAGGAAGGACTTTGACCTGGTCTTTGAGCGAACGCCCAACCGGGCATGACGCGATACAGGGCTGCCGGCCCCGGTGTGTCACCAGAGCGGTGAGCCCCGCCTCCGACGACACGCCCACGCGATCCAGAGCACGACCGCCAGCGCCTCATACGGCGCTTGGGCCGCGCCGATGGGCCCACCATGCAAGCGGCGTGCCAGGCTCTCACAGCCGCCACCGGCTGCTGACCAGGGATGGCGTCACCGACGTAGTCCTTTGAGCGCCCACGCCCACGGAGTGACAAGGGGCGAGATCGCGGCTATCAGCGATCCGAGCTAGAAGCGGCCGCAGGACACACGGGGATCGGGCGTGTAGTGCAGCATGGCGTCTCTCGTGTCGGGTCCATAGATCCCGTCGGGGGTGATGTCCCTGTCTTCCTGCACGTCGCGGAGCGCTTCCCTGGTCAGCGGACCCCAGTAGCCGTCCTCGTCGAGGTTCTTGCCATGACAGTCGTTCAGCGACTGCTGGAGCTGCCGGATGGCCGAGCAGTCACGGCAGCCGACGAGCCCGTCGCCGATCAGACAGCTCGCGCTACCGCCACTCGACGCGGGGACGCGTATGAGGTTGCGAGTCACCCTCGTGGTGCAGAGCGGGAGGCTCTGGCCTTCGACCGGACTCGCAGGAACGAGCGTGAACACCGTCCCTGCCAGCAGGATGGCGACCATCAGCGCAAGCTTGTTCGAGGTCATTGTGGCTCCCTTCGCCTACGACGTGACGGCCCGGTGAGCAGCCCGGTCATCCCCCTCAAAGGGTGGAGGGTTCTAGCCCACCGAACTCTGAGCGAGGCCTCACGACCCTCTCAACCGCATCGGCGCCGAGCAACACCCTTTCGATCAGCGTCGAAATGGACGAGCGCACAGCCGGCACCGACTGTCACGTCTGGGTCGACGTCGAGCTCGTGACCAACGGCAGCGACCATGCCGAGTGGGCGGAGTTCTCCTGTAACTTGCCTCCACCTGTTCGTGCCCTTCGATTCTGTCTAGATAGGTATCTCTCTATCTAGACTTCTGGCATGGCCTTGAGCATCAAGAACCCGGAGGCGGACCGGCTCGCACGCGAACTTGCGAACACCACCGGCGAAAGCCTCACGGACGCCGTGGTGAACGCCCTGCAGGAGCGGCTCGAACGGGCACAACGCCAACGCTCTGCCGGAGTCGGGCAACGACTCCGGCGACTGGCTGCCGAAGTTCAGGACATCCGTGTCATCGATCTCCGCCACGCTGACGACATCATCGGATACGACGACGACGGCCTTCCCACGTGACCGCCCTCGTCGTTGACACGTCGGCGGCCGTCGCCATCCTGACCAGCGAACCCGATGCCGACCACTTGATCGAGCGGCTCAGCAGCGCCACCTCGCTCCTCATGTCCACCGCCACACTCCTTGAGCTGAGCATCGTGATGGAAGCCCGCCTCGGGCCAGCCAGCCAAGGGATCGTCGAACGATTCATCAGAGATAGCGAGCTCGAGCTCGTACCAGTCCACCGAAGCCACGTCGACCGAGCGCTCGAAGGATGGCGCCGCTTCGGGAACGGCCGACACAAGGCCGCCGTCAACTTTGGCGACTGCTTCTCCTACGCCCTCTCCGTAGCCACCGGACACCCACTCCTCTACGTCGGCGACGACTTCCCCCTCACCGACGTCCCCATGGCGGACGACGAACGAACCTGAAGGCGCCCGCGCGCCGAAGTACTACGGCATGCCTGGGACGCCCGAGCTGTCACCGCCGCCGCACGTGAACAACGAAGATCGTGGCATGCCTCGACGTGACCGACGCGTGACCAACACTAGCGATGCCCAGTTCGTCGGTGGGGCTGACGCCGGGTCGTCACGACCTTGAACAGCCTGGATCTGTGAAGGACCGCCGATGTCGCCCCTCGCCAGGGCCAGCTCACACCGACCGAGCCGGATCAGTGGGGAGAGCACGGGACAGGCCCCGAACAGCCGAGCGGAAGACCGACGGCGAGTAGCGCTCAAGGTTCGACGGTGAACCCGAGGACTCTGAAGTCGTTGTCCAGGCTGAAGACGACCGCTGCTTTGGTCTCTCGGGCGACGATGGCTCCGATGCAGTCCACGTAGGAGAGTCGGAGATCGGCATATTGGCCCATCAAGTCGAGTGCCAGGCCACGCCGCTCGACGCTGCTCTCAACGATGCGGAGATGACGACCGAAGGCGTCGAGCAGGCCACGAAACGCCAGGACCGCGTCGAGCCCGATGTCGTAACGGAGTCCGGTGGCGACCTCGGCGACGACCGCATCGCTGGTCACGACACGGTCGAGTTCGTCCTGCAGCTTGACGAGGCGCCGGCACACGACTGCGTGGTCCCGGTCCTTGCGGCGCAGATAGGCAATGAAGGGACCACTGTCGATGTAGACGACCATCAACGGATGCGTTGTAAGTGTTCAGGTCTTGGCTGACGCGAACGTGTGATCGTGGTGCTTGACGTCGCGCGTGTGTTCGGGTGTGCTGTGGGGCGTGTCGTCGGAGGCGGACCGGGTTGGGGAGCTGGAGGCGGAAAACG
>JBOGHK010000013.1:0-11644 GCA_050744325.1 Acidimicrobiales bacterium | reverse complement strand
CAGTTGGATGGCGAGGAAGCAGCCCCCGCCGGCGATCCCGCCGATGGCGATGCCGGCCAGCCCGCCGACGAAGCCGGCGCAGGGCGTGATGGCGACCAGGCCGGCGACCGCGCCGGAGGCGGCGCCGAGGGTCGTGGCGTGCCCGGTCTTGAGCCGTTCCACGATGAGCCATCCGAGCATGGCCGCGGCCGCGGCCAGGAACGTGTTGATGAACGCCTGCGCGGCGACTGCGTTCGCTCCGAGCGCGGATCCGGCGTTGAAGCCGAACCAGCCGAACCACAGGATGCCGGTGCCCAGCAGGGTCAACGGCAGGCTGTGCGGGGGCATGGGCTCGTTGGGCCAGCCCCGGCGCTTCCCGAGCACCAGCACCACGGCGAGCGCCGCGGCACCGGCGTTCATGTGGACCACAGCACCACCGGCGAAGTCGAGGGCGCCCATGTCGGCGATCCAGCCACCACCGAAGACCATGTGAGCAAGTGGGCTGTAGACCAGGACCAGCCACAGAGCGATGAACAGGGCGTAGGCGCTGAACTTCAGCCGATCGGCCGTGGCCCCGGTGATCAGAGCCGGAGTGATCACCGCGAACGTCATCTGGTAGCCGGCGAACAGGACGAACGGGATCGTCAGCCCCAGCCCGTCGGGAAGGAACTCACTCCCCTCGCCGAGGTTGAAGACCGCCCCGGTCACGTCCTTGAGGCCTGCGAAGTCGAAGCTGCCGATGAACCCGCCGTTCCCGTAGTCCCCGAAGGCCAGCGTGAAACCCAGCAGCGCCCATAGCACCGCGATGAGACCCATCGCGAAGAAGTTCTGCATCAGCATGCCCAGGACGTTCTTCGACCGGACCATGCCCGCGTAGAAGAAGGCCAGCCCCGGGGTCATGAACAGCACGAGCCCCGTCGCCGCCAACATCCAGGCAGTATCGCCCGCAAAGGTGGCGCCCGTATCCATAGCGAGTCCTTTCGTCACCGACATGGCGAGGCTGTAGTCAGCCGGGCGTCAGAGTGGCGAAACGACGTTTCCTCGCCGCTTCCCGCGTGTTTCTGCAGGATGAACCCCTAGGGACCCGACGTCACGTTCCTGCGGATCCGCCGGCCCGTCGACGGCGTGCCAGGTGGACGTGCGCCTTGGCGGCACCCCACATGAGGCCCGGGTCGTGCAACGCAGGATCGACGTCGGCGAACGCCGCGGGCGTCAGGTCGTACACGTCGGCGGGGAAGTTGCGTTCGGCGAACTCGTCCCGGGCGACCGGACGGGCGCCAGCCGAGCGCAGCACCTCGGTGGGATAGCGCACCAGCGACCGCAGGATGGCCAACGGGTTGGACCGCTGGCGGTCGATGTCGGTGGCTAACAGGTCGCCCAGGGCTGCGACGCCCTCCGCCTGCGCCTGCACGCCGGCGGACTCGATCTGCTGGGCGTACGCAGGCTCGACCGCCAGACCCTGTGCGCCGAGCACCTCGTGCACGGACCGTTCGACCCAGCCCGGGATGGCGGCCTCCGCCGCGTCCACGAGGGCCGCCGCGTAGCGTGCGAGCGCTTCGGCGTCCGCTGGATCGTCGTGCTCGGTCACTACGCGGGCGGCGCTGGTCAGCGCTCAGCCATCGGCGCTGGACGGGCCGTCGGGGTCGGCCGCACAGCCCACGGCCATGGCCTCGACGTCGGTCGGAACCTCGACCGCTTCCCCCGAGCGCAGCTGGTCGTCCAGCTCGTCGAAGCGCTCGTAGGGAACCTCGGCCTCGAAGACGTCGTAGAGGCAACCACAGACGTCACGGTCGGTGCCGGCGTCGGCGCACTCGTCGACGAACTCGTCGCGCATGTCGGCGCTGTAGCCCGAGGCGGTGTCGTCGTCGGCATCACCGCCGCAGGAGAGCAGCACCAAGCCGACGGCGATGGCTGTGGCGACGGCGTTCCTGGCGGCGATCGGTCACTCCTGGCACTGGTCCACGGCCGAGTTGATCTCGGGATAGGCGCCCTGGTCCTGCTCCCAGGCCACGGCATCCTCGATCGACACGTTGGCGACGAAGTAGTCGAGGACGCACTGACAGTAACTGTTGGTGGCGTCGGGGTCGGCGTTGCATCGGCTGAGGAAGTCGGCCCGATCCTCCGTGGAGTACCCGTCGTCCTCCGACGAGGCGGTGGTCTCGCCGTCGACGACGCTTTCCGTGGTCTGCCCGTCGTCGTCCGATCCCTGCGCGCCGTCGTCGTCGCCGCCCCGGGTGGCCAGCATGATCAGGATGATCACCAGGATCCCTGCGACGACGGCGATCGCGATCAGCAGCGGTGTGCGGTTGTCGTCGCCACCGAAGCCGCCCGACGTCGGCCGCTGGGCCGGATGGCCGCCAGACGAGACCTGCCGCTGGGCCGGATAGCCGCCGGACACCGTCGGCCGCTGCGCGGGATACCCACCCGATGGCGTCGCCCCCGGGATCGGGCGAGACGGCGGAGGGGCGGCGGGTCGCTGGGCCGCGGTCGGGCCGGCGGCCGCCGTCCCGGGAGCGGTCGGGCTCGCGGGCCGCGCCGGGGTGGTCGGACGCGCCGGGGTCGTGGGTGTCGCCGCGGCACCCGGAGTCGCGGTCGGCGGGGTCGCCCCTCCCGCCCGGTTGGTCGCCTGGGTAGCTGCGCCCGGAGGTGCCGGACGAGCCGCTGAGGGGGTCGGGCGGGCGGACGCCGCAGCCTGGGCCGCCCCGGCGGGGTTCGCGGTCGGCGGTGCGGGACGAGCGGAGGCGGCAGGTCGGGCCGCTCCAGCAGGATTCCCCGATGGGGGCGCGGGCCGCGCGGCCCCGGGAGGACCAGGCCGCGCACCGGTGGGCGGCGCCGTACGACTCGTCGGCGGCGCCGGACGGGCCCCGGGTGGCGCCGGACGCGCACCGGGCGCCGCACCGACCGGGGGTGCCGGACGGTGGTTCGCCGGTGCCATCGTCGGTGGCGGGGGCCGTTGCTCGCGGGGCAGGACCGTTCGCACCGACTCGGGCGTCGCCCGGCCGCTGCGCTGGGCCACCGCGATCGCGGCACCGAACGAGATCGCGTCCTTGGGGTGGGCGTCGATCGCGATCGGCCGGCCGAGCTCGGCGCCGACCATCTGAGCCACCAGGGGAATCCGTGACGACCCGCCGACCAGGAGCACGGCGCTGATCTCGTCGTCGGACACGTGCGCCGAGCGGATCGAGCGCCGCAGCGCCACGATGGTCTCGCTGATCGCCGGACGGATCATGTCCTCGAATTCGGACCGGGTCAGTCGCACCTCGGTCTGGAGGTTGGGCAGGAACACCGGGATCGAGACGTCGGTGTCGCTGGACAACGCCTCCTTGGCGTCGATGCACTCCTGACGCAGGCGGGCCATTGCGGCGACCGAGGCGGGCTCGTCGGCATCGAGCTGCTCGAGCGCGTCGCCGATCGCCGTCCGGACGTGGGCGTAGACCGCCTCGTCGAAGTCGATCCCACCCAGCCGCTCGATGCCCTCCGGGGTGCCGATGATCTCGAACCCGGTGGCCGTCCGTCGCACCATGGCGGCGTCGAACGTGCCGCCGCCCAGGTCGTAGACCGCGACGACGGCTTGGGCGTCGAGCCGGCGCTGCGAGGCGTAGAACGTCGCGGCGGCGACGGGCTCGGGCAGCAGCAGCGCGGCCTCGACGTCGACCTGCCGCACCGCCTGGGTCAGCAGGTCGAGCTTGTAAGGCCCCCAGTTGGCCGGATGGGTGAGCGCGATGCCCAGCGGGTCGGCACCTTGCTGCTCGCGCACCTTGTCGACCGACCAGCGCAACAGCCGGGCCATGAGCATCTCGGCGGCGTAGGGCGTGCCGCCCAGGATGATCGGGGTGGGGTCGCCGACGCGGCGCTTGAACTCGCGACCGACGCGGCCAGGCTCGGACATGGCCCGCCGGGTCGCTGCCTCGCCCACCAGGATCTCGCCGTCGTCTCGGAGGAACACCACCGATGGCACCGACGCCGTGCGGTTCCCGAGCGTCAACGCCTCGACCAAGCCCTCACGCTCGATCGCGGCTGCGGTGTAGGTGGTTCCGAGGTCGATCCCGAGGTAGTACGCCATCCCCGCTCCTTGGCCGGGCGATCGTATCGAGCTGTCGCGCGAGGTCGCCCAGCCACGCCAACTTGGCGACCTTACTAGGTACCACTTCGATCCTCAGATAGGGCCGCGCCTCGTCATCCCGGGTGGATCGGCGGCAGGCCAGCGAGGGCCCGGGCGTGGAGCAGGACCTGGTCGAGCATGTCGGGGGTGAGGCGGCCGGTGAACGTGTTCTGCTGGCTGACGTGGAAGGTATCGACCAAGTGCCGGCCCCCGCCCAGGTCGACAGACCCGCCGTGGGAGAAGCGGGGCCGGGGCCGCAGGCCGAGGAAGTCGCCGAGCGCCTGGTGGGCGAACTGGCCGAGCGCGACGAACACCCGGACCTCAGGGAGCAGGGCCAGCTCACGCACGAGAAACGGACGGCAGCGGTCGCGCTCGTCCGGTGTGGGCTTGTTGGCCGGGGGCGCACACCGCACCGGGGCCGTGATCCATGCCCCGTCGAGTCGGAGACCGTCGTCGCGGCTGGTCGCCTCCGGCTGGTTCGCGAACCCCGTGCGCCACAGCGCGGCGTAGAGGAAGTCGCCGGACCGGTCGCCGGTGAACATCCGCCCCGTCCGGTTGCCGCCGTGCGCCGCCGGCGCCAGGCCGACCAGACATACCCGGGCCTCGGGATCGCCGAAGCCGGGGAGCGGGCGCGCCCAGTACTCCTGGTCGCGGAAGGCCGCCCGCTTCTCGCGTCCGACCCTTTCGCGCCACTCGACGAGCCGGGGGCACGCCCGGCACGCCACCACCTCGGCTTCGAGCTCACACAGTGCCTCGGCCGTCCGCTGGTCCACAGCCAGCGACGATAGGTTGGCCCACGGTATGCCGAGGGCAAGGACGAGGACCGACCCGCAGACAGCGCGGTCGACCGGGCGACGGCGTCGGACCAGCACCACGCCTCCGACGATGGTGATCCTCGTGCGCCACGGCACCACGGCGACGACCGGCCGCGAGCTCCCCGGACGCGCCCCCGGCCTCGACCTCGCCGACCAGGGGCGGGCCGAAGCCCGGGTGGCTGCGGCTCGCATCGCGGCCTTCACCGGGCGACGCAACGGGAACAGCACGGGCCGGGACGGCAAGCAGCCGCCACCCCCTGTGCTCTACGCCTCGCCGCTGGAGCGCACCCAGCAGACCGCAGCCCCGATCGCCGAGGCGCTCGGTTGCAAGGTCCTGACCGACGACGGCCTGCTCGAAGTGGACATCGGCGAGTGGACCGGCATGGAGCTCAAAGCCGCGCAGAAGCGCAAGGAGTGGGCGGCCATCCAGAGGTATCCGAGCAGCTTCCGGTTCCCGGGCGGCGAGTCGTTCGTGGACCTGCAGGCGCGCATGGTCTCCACGCTGGACCGGTTCCGCACCACCCACCCTGGCCACACGGTGGTCGCGGTGTCGCACGCCGACCCGATCCGCGTCGCGGTCGCGCAGGCCCTGGGCACCCATCTCGACCTGTTCCAGCGAATCGCCATCTCACCGTGTTCGTTGACCGTCGTGGCGTACGGCGCCGACGGGCCGATGGTGCTGACCGTGAACTCGACCGCCGACGGCCGGGAGTCGGGTCCCACGCCGTCGTGACGGTGCCGGTGGTTCGATGGTGATGGCCGAGTCGTTCGATTTCTCCGAAGCCGAGGTCTTCTGGCCCGGGGTCGAAGGCACACCAGGTCAGCGGGTGTTCTTCCTGGTGGGCGGCTCGAGCAGCGAGCTGGTGTACCTCAAGTGCGAGAAGCAGCAGGTGGCCGCCCTCGGCGAGTACCTCAGAGCCCTCCTCGACGACCTGTCACCCAAGGTCGAGCCGACCGACGGCCACGGCAGCGTGACACCGCTGCCGTTCCGCTGGACCGTCGGTTCGATCGGCGTCGCGTACGACAAGCCCCACGACCGCATCGTGGTCGTCCTCGAGGAGCTCACCGAGGGCGACAAGCCCGCGACGGCCAGGTTCACGTTCACATGCGCCCAGGCCGCGGCCTTCGCCGGCCATGCCCTCGACCTCGTGGCCCAGGGCCGGCCGGACTGCCAGTTCTGCGGCCAGCCCATCGACGCCGAAGGTCACGCCTGCCCCCGGATGAACTAGTGCCGTGACCGCAAAGCTTTGCGCCCTCCACCCGACACCGCCCTGCCACCCTTGGCGCCGGCGACTCCGTCGCCGCCGTGGTCTCAGGTGCGGATGAGCTCGATGGACCCGGACCAGCTGACCCTGCTCCGCGAGGGCACCGTCGAGGTGCTGGGGCGCATCCCGTGGGGATCGAACGCCACCCTGCTGGCCACGGTCCAACGCGATGGCGAGTGCGTACGGGCGGTGTACAAGCCCCGGCGCGGGGAGCGTTCCCTGTGGGACTTCCCGCGAGGCCTCGACCGCCGCGAGGTCGCCGCCTACGAGCTGTCCGAGGCGCTGGGGTGGGGGCTGGTGCCCGAGACCGTGCTGCGCGACGACCTGCCGTTCGGCGTGGGCTCGCTGCAGCGGTTCGTGCCGTTCGCCGCCGACGAGCACTACTTCACCCTGTACGAGGACCCGAGCCACCACCCGGTGCTCCGCACGATCTGTTGCTTCGACCTGCTGTGCAACCAGACCGACCGCAAGTCCGGGCACTGCCTGCTGGGCGAGGACGGCCGCGTCTGGGCGGTCGACAACGGACTCGCGTTCCACACCGACGACAAGCTGCGCACGGTCATCTGGGAGTTCGGCGGCCAGCCGATCCCCGACCAGCTCCGCGACGACGTCGGCCGACTGGTCGACGACGGGCTACCTCCCGAGCTGACGGCCCTGCTCGACCCCGATGAATGCGCGGCCCTCGGCCAGCGCGGCCGAGCGGTCGCCGACGACGGCGTGTTCCCGATAGACGGCAGCGGCCGCCGCTACCCCTGGCCGCTGGTCTGAGCCGGTGCAGAGACCGGCTTCGGCACCGTCTTCTGGAGCGGTGGGTGGGTCGACTCGGGCTGGCGGGTCATCCACTCGCGGAACTTGTCGGCCGCCAATGGCCGGCTGACCAGGAACCCCTGCGCCTGGTCGCAGCCGAAGGCGCGGAGGATGTTCCAGCCCTCGCGGTCTTCGACCCCCTCGGCCACCGTGGTCAGCCCGAGGCCGCGGCCCAGCGCGAGCACCGAGCGGGTGATGGCCCGGTCGGTGTCGTCGGCGGCCATGCGGGCCACGAACGACCGGTCGACCTTGATCTCGTTGATCGGCAGTCGCCGGAGCCGCGCCAGTGACGAGTAGCCGGTGCCGAAGTCGTCGCAGGAGATCTTGATGCCCATCTCGACCAGCCCCTGGACCACCTCGAGCGACCGCTGCGACTCACCGACCACCATGGTCTCGGTGATCTCGAGGGTCAGCGACGTGGCCGGCACGCCGACCTCATCGAGCAACGCCGCGACGTCGGGCACCAGCCTGCGGTCGACCAGGTTGCGAGCCGAGAGGTTCACGGCCACACCGAGATCCCAGCCCTGGTCGCGCCAAGCCCGGCACTCGGTCAGCGCATGCTGCATGACCCACATGGTGAGCGGCCGGATCGCACCGGTCCGCTCGGCGACGCGCACCAGCTTGGCCGGTTGCACCCGGCCCAGGTGCGGGTGGTACCACCGCACGAGCGCCTCCGCCCCTCGCACGATGCCTGTCGCCATCTCGACCTTCGGTTGGTAGCAGACGTCGATGCCGCCGCCACCGATCGCTGTCCACAACTCGGTGCCCAGCTTGCGCACCGTAGGTTCCCCGTTCATTGGTGGTCCCCCAGAGCGCCCGCCGCCAGCACGGTGCACCATACCGATCGCCACGTCAAGCCAAACCTTCACTTGCAGAACCCAGCACCCGGTCGAGGTACGGATTCGCGAACCGGCCCGCCGGATCGAGCGTCGCTCGGACGGCCTGGAAGTCGCCCCACCGCGGATAGCGGGAGGCCAGGGTCTCGGAGGTTTGGTAGTGCATCTTTCCCCAGTGCGGCCGCCCGCCGTAGTCGTCCATGATTCGCTCGACGCCCGCGAAGTACGCGTCGTATGGCGTACCTCGGTAGACGTGCACCGCGATGTATGAGCTTTCGCGCCCGAAGGCCGTCGACAGCGGGATGTCGTCGCCCGCACTGAATCGCACCTCGACCGGGAAGCTGAGCTTCATGCCGAGCTGGTCGACCAACGCCCGCACCCGGTGGAGGGCCTCGGCCAGCGCGGGTCGGGGTAGCGCATACTCCATCTCCCAGAACTTGACCAGGCGAGGGCTGGTGAAGACCCGGTCGGACCGGTCGACGTAGTCGACGGCCCCGGTGTTCGGGATCATCCTCGCCAGCCGGGGGATCAGCGACGGCCGCCAGCGACCGACCCGGCAAGCCGCCCCGAACGCCCAGTTCGGCAGCACGGTGTCGTCGAGCCACGCCCGCACCCGAGGCCGGGGCCGTGCCTGCTCGTCGGTGCGGCGGTTGCGTTTGGTCAGCGCCCAGCCCGTGTGGGGCACCCAGAAGAACTCGAAGTGGTCGTTGTCGGTGACGAGCTCGTCGAGGCCCGCCAGCACCCGGTCGAGCCGTATCGCCTGCTCGACGGCGTGCAGCCGGAACGCGGGGACGCACTGGATCGTCACCGTCGAGACGATGCCCAGTGCACCGAGCCCGACCCGGGCGGCGTCGAAGACGTCGGGACGCTCGTCGGCCGAGCACTCGATCACCGAGCCGTCGGCGGTCACCAACCGGATGCCGACGACCTGCGTCGCCAGGTTCCCGAACCGTAGGCCGGTGCCATGGGTGGCGGTCTGGATCGCCCCAGCGATCGTCTGCTGGTCGATGTCGCCCATGTTCTCGAGGGCCAGACCCCGAGCGTCGAGCTCGTCGCTGAGGCGATGGAGCGGGATCCCGGCCTCGACGGTCACCGTCCGGCGCTCGACGTCGTGGTCGAGCACCCGGCCGTAGCGGGATAGGTCGATCATCACACCGTCGGTACAGGCGATCGAGGTGAACGAATGGCCCGTGCCCACCACCTTCACCCTAAGGTCGCGGTCGGCAGCCGACTTGACGATCTGGACCAGCTCGTCCTCCGAATCGGGACGGCAGAGATCCGCAGGCGAGCACGACTGGTTGCGTCCCCAGTTGGTCCATGCCGTCCGCTCCGCGGTGCGCATGGTGCGACATCGTACGGCGCGCGCGTGGCTTCGTCGCATTCTCCGATTTCTTGCACGTCGGGTTCTGCCGCGCGACGGCATTGGCTCCGCGCGGCAGAGTCGGGGTAGTTCTACGGGAGGAAGTGGAAGCGCACTCAAAGTGACCACGCGCGCGATATGCGCGGCCGAACTGCTGCGCTCCGCGCCTGGTCCGGAGCCGTTGACGGGTAGGACGGCCGGCTAGCGGGCCTTGAGCGCGTCGACCAGCTTGGGCAGGACCTTGTGGACGTCGCCCACGATGCCGAGGTCGGCCACCGAGAAGATCGGAGCCTCGGGGTCCTTGTTGATCGCAATGATGTTCTTCGAGCCCTTCATCCCCACGAGATGCTGGGTGGCTCCCGAGATGCCGGCGGCGATGTAGACGGTCGGCTTCACCACCTTGCCGGTCTGGCCGACCTGATAGCTGTAGGGCACCCAACCCGCGTCGACGATCGCCCGCGACGCACCTGGCGCCGCCTTGAGCAGCGCGGCGAGCTCTTCGATCATGGCGTACTTCCCTGCTTCGCCGAGGCCGCGGCCACCCGAGACCACGATGTTGGCCTCGTCGAGCTTGGGGCCGCTCGACTCCTCGACATGGCGGTCGATGACCTTGGCGACTCCTGCCTCGGGAACGTCGATCGCCACCACCTCGGCGGCCCCACCGTCCGCCGGCTCGGCCGTGAACGACTTGGGCCGGAACAGAGCGATGTGGGGGGCGCCGGCCGTGAAGCGGGTCTTCACCAGCTTGGTGCCACCGAAGACGGGCTCGGTCACCACCACGGCGTCACCGTCCACGGCGAGATCGACGTTGTTGGTGATCACCGGCTTGTCGAGAGCCACGGACAGCCGGGCGGCGACGTCGCGGCCGTCGTAGGTGGTGCCGAACATGATCAGATCGGGGCTCTCGCCCGCGGCGATCTGCTGGGCGACGGCTGACGCGACCGGCACGCCCTGCAGGCTGCCCCCGAGCTCGCCGGTCGCGTAGACCTTGGTCGCCCCGTAGGCGCCGAGGTCGGCGGCGATGGCCGAGGCATCGCCCCCGAGCACGGCCTCGACGGTTCCGCCCAGCTCACGGGCCTTGGTCAACATCTCGAGGGTGATCGGCGCGACCTTGCCGTCCGTCGCCTCGGCGAAGACCCAGATGCGGTTGAGTGCCATGGTGCTTGGTTCTCCTCAGACCTTGCGCTCAGATGACCTTGAGCTCTTCGAGGAACGAGACCACCCGCTGGAAGCCCTCGCCGTCGTCCTCGACGATCTCGCCCGCCTCGCGGGCCGGCGCTTCTTCGACGGCCACGATCTCCTGGCCGGCACCAGCGCTGCCGACGCTGCCCGTGTCGAGGCCGAGGTCGACGACCGTCAGTTGGTCGACCGGCTTGGACTTGGCGGCCATGATCCCCTTGAACGAGGGATAGCGCGGCTCGACGACCCCGGCAGTCACCGACACGAGAGCGGGAAGGGGTGCCTCGCACTGGTCGTAACCTGCCTCGGTCTGGCGCTGCACCTTGACCGTGCCATCGGCGATCTCGACGTGCTTGGCGAAGGTGATCGAGGGCAGGCCGAGCAGGGCGGCAACCTGCTCGGGCACCGTTCCCGTGTAGCCGTCGGTGGACTCGGTGGCAGCGAGCACCAGGTCGGGCTCGGCCCGCTTGATCGCCGCAGCGAGGACCTTGGCCGTGTCGAGCGCACCGGCACCGGACAGCGCCTCGTCGGAGACGAGGATGGCCTTGGCGGCGCCCATCGCCAGTGCGGTGCGCAGGCCGGCAGTCTCGCCATTCGGGGCCATCGACACCAGCGTCACGTCGCCCCCTCCCCCTGCATCGGCGAGCTGGAGGGCCATCTCGACGCCGTAGCTGTCGGACTCGTCGAGGATGAGCTTGCCGCTGCGGTCGAGGGTGTTGTCGGCTTCCAGCTTTCCGGGCTCTGCGGGGTCCGGGATCTGCTTGACGCACACGACCACGTTCATGGCGGTCATGGTGCCCGCCGTTTCGCGGCCCGTCCAAATCGGGTTCGCGAGCGCCGGCCGTCGAAGTGACCGAGTGGTAACCGAGGCTGACCAGGGCCGGCCAGAGCGGCCCTCGTCGGGTGCACTAGTGCAGCCCGCGCAAGTGACGTGCATGGATCGGCGAGCCAGGTTCGTCGCTCGCAAGGACCGACGACGCAGCCTGTCACCGACATGACGCGACAGCGCCGAGGCAATGGAGGAGGACGCCGCGAGCGGAGAACCTGGCCGGCGAGACATGTGCGCCTCACTTGCGCGGGGCTGCACTACTTGGGTTCAACCGGTGGTCGCAACGCTGCTGTGTCAGGCCGATAGTAGGAGCCGGTCGAGCGCCTCGGCGGGTGTCTTCCATCCGAGGGTCTTGCGGGGCCGGGTGTTGAGGGCGAGGGCAACGGCATCGAGGTCACTGCGGGGGTGCCGGGCCAGGTCGGTGCCCTTGGGGAAGTACTGGCGCAGCAGGCCGTTGGTGTTCTCGTTGGTG
>JBOGHK010000012.1:0-7891 GCA_050744325.1 Acidimicrobiales bacterium | reverse complement strand
TGCGCAGGGTGGTCAGGGCCGACGGGCCGCAGGACCCGCCCGGTGGGGCGGTGTCGCCCGGCGGGGGGCGGGCCAGGTGCGCGATGTCACGGCCTCGGGAGCATGGCGGGCAGCGGGCGATGCCGCTCGGCGCGAGCGCGAGAGCCGAGAATCCGAGAGCGCGACCCGTGCCGGGGCGGGCGAGGCAGAGGAAGCGGCCTGGCAGCCCGAGGAGTGGGTCGACGAAGGCGCTGTCCGCGACGAGGCGGCCGAGGCTGTCGGGCGAGGACGGAAGCGTCAGCCGCCACCGGGCGGTCGACGGCCACGGTCGGGCCCGCGATCGACCGACAACGGCTTGGAACACAGCCAGCCGCGCCAAACCGACGGCGCGGGCGACACGCTGGATGCCGAGGTCCGCAAGGCCGTAGGTGGGGGCCGGGCGCCGCGCTTCGAGCAGCGCATGCGTGACGCCGGCGCGGCGTTTCGCCGGGGTCGCCACGAGGAGGCGCGGCGGCTGCTCCGCCCGCTGGTCGAGTCCGCACCGCGGGTGGCGCCTGTTCGCGAGCTGCACGGCCTGGCCCTGTACCGGCTCGGTCGTTGGAAGGCCGCAGCTGGCGAGCTCGAAGCCTTTCGCACGATGACCGGCAGCGTCGAGCAGCACCCCGTCCTCGCCGACTGCTACCGGGCGATGCGGCGCTACGACGACGTCGACGAACTGTGGCGGGAGCTGAGCGCAGCGAGCCCGGGCGCCGCCCTGGTGGCCGAGGGCCGCATCGTTGCTGCCGGGGCACTGGCGGACCAGGGGCGGGTACGCGACGCGATCCGCCTGCTCGAGCCGGGGGTGCGGCCGATCCGGCGGGCGAAGGAGCACCACCTTCGGGTGGCCTACGCGCTGGCCGATCTCTACGAGCGTGCGGGCGACCATCCGCAGGCCCGCGAGCTGTTCCGACGCATCGCGTCGGCCGACCCCGACTTCGTCGACGTCGAGGCCCGCCTCCAGTCGCTGCGCTGAAGCGGACGAGGTCGAGCGACCGGCCCGACGCGAAGGACCGTGCCGCCCGACGGGCACTCGACTTCGAGCGACCGACCGCCGCTCACTAGGTTGGCACGAACCATGGGGACTCGGACTCTCTCTGAAGCGGCGTCGAAGGAGTTGCTGCGGGCCTTCGGGCTGCCATTTCCCACCGAGAGCGTGGTCCACGATGCGGATGCGGCTGTCGCCGCGGCCGAGGCGATCGGCCATCCGGTGGTGGTGAAGCTGGGCGGCGACACGATCGCGCACAAGACCGAGCGCGGCCTGGTCCGGCTCGGCGTGGCCGATGCCGGCGCCGTGCGGGCCGCGGCACTCGACCTGCTCGCTGCGGCCACCCCGGACGACGGCGACGTCCACCTGCTCGTCGCCCCGATGCTGCGGGCGACCCGTGAGCTGATCGCCGGCCTGCACGTCGATCCGCAGTTCGGGATGACGGTCATGCTGGGTGTCGGGGGCATCCTGGCCGAGGCGGTCGCCGACGTGGTGTTCCGACTGACGCCGATCGATCGTCACGACGCCGAGGAGATGATCGACGACCTCGCCACCCAGTCGCTGCTGGGGCCGTTCCGCGGCGAGCCCGCCGTGGACCGAGCGGCGCTGGTCGACGTCCTGGTGGGGCTGTCCGACGCCGCGGGCAGCGAGCCCGAGCTTGTGGCCGCCGACCTCAACCCGCTGTTGGTGGTCGACGGGCGGCCGGTCGCCGTGGACGCGCTGGTGGAGGTGCGGTGACCACCCGAGTGCCGGCCGTCGACCGTTTCCGAGCGTTGTTCGACCCGCGCGGGATCCTGGTCGCCGGGGTGTCGACGCACCCGGGCAAGTTCGGCTTCGTCGCCCTGCACAACATCCTGGCCTGCGGCTACCCGGGCCAGGTGTTCGCCACCAACCGCGAAGGTGCCGAGGTCCTCGGCGTGCGCTCGGTGCCGCAGGTGGCCGACCTGCCCGACGACGAGATCGACCTTGTGTTCGTGTGCACGCCTGCGGCGGCGAACCCTGAGCTCTTGCAAGAATGCGCCAAGAAGGGGATCACAGCCGCATTCGTGGCCTCGGCCGGCTACGGCGAGGCGGGCGAGGATGGCCGGGCCGCACAGGACGAGCTGGTGGCCTTGGCCGACGACCTCGGCATCCTGCTGGCCGGTCCCAATGGCCAGGGCATCGTCTCGACCCCGGCGCAGCTGTGCGCACAGATCGTGGCGCCCTACCCGCCGGCGGGCGTGATCGGCATCGCCAGCCAGTCCGGCAACCTGGTCAGCGCGTTCCAGAACTTCGCCAGGCAGACCGGGGTCGGGGTGAGCCGTGCCGTCTCGGCTGGGAACGCCGCCGCGGTCACCGTGCCGGACTACCTCGACTACTTCGCCGCCGACCCCGCGACGTCCGTGGCGCTGGCGTACGTGGAGGGTGTCGCGCCGGGGGAGGGCCGGGCCGTGTTCGAGCGCCTGCGCGCGGTCGCCCGGCAGATCCCGGTCGTGCTGGTCAAAGGGGGTGCCACGTCCGGCGGACAACGTGCCGCCGTGAGCCACACGGGTTCGCTCGCCACCGACGACCGGGTGTTCGACGGGATGTGCCGCCAGGCGGGTATCCAGCGCGCGGCGTCGGTGGAGCAGGGCTTCGATCTCGCCGCGACCTTCGCGACCCAACCTGTCCCGCGGGGCAACCGGGTCGCGGTGGTCACCACCGCCGGAGGATGGGGCGTGCTCGCCGCCGATGCCATCAGCCGCACGTCGCTCCGGCTGGTCCCGTTGCCCGACGACCTGCGCGCCGCCATCGACGCCGAGCTCCCGCCTCGCTGGAGCCGGAACAACCCCGTCGACATGGCGGGCGGCGAGACCCGAGATACGGTCCCCGCGGTCCTCGACCTGGTCGCCGGCCATCCCGACATCGACGCCGTCATCTTCCTGGGCATCGGCATCCAATCGAACCAGGCCAAGCTGATGCGCGGCGGGCGGTTCTGGGCCGGGGGCGACCTGGAACGCATCGTCGCCTACCACGAGCGCCAGGACGCCCGTTTCGCGCAGGCGGCGATCGACGCGGGCGACCGCACCGGCAAGCCGGTACTCGTTGCGACCGAGCTGGCGGTGACCTCGCCGGACAACCCCGGGGTGGCGACCCTGCGGTCGGCGGGACGGCTGTGCCACGCCTCGGCGGATCGGGCCGTGACGGCGCTCGACCACCTGTGGCACCGGGCACGCTGGCTCCAGCGCCGCGACATCTGATGCGCGACGAGCACTTAGATTGGCCGGTCTGAAGATCCCGGACAACAGATGATCGAGGACGACCCCGACACCCCGGCCCGACCACGCCACATGGCGCCGCGAGCACGGCGAGACTGGTTGGTGCGCGGTGCCGGACGTGACGGTGGCCAGGGCGACGCCGGTCGCGGCTCCATCGAGCCACCCGACCGGCGGACGGACAGCGCTCGCTCGCCCAGCGACCGTCCGGCACGCGACAACAGCGGGCCGGCCGATGGCGCCAGGGGCGGCAAGGGCACGCCGGACCGCGGTGTTGGCGACGCGGATGGTGGTAGCCGGACGGGTCGGATCGGGTCGGCTGACGAGCGGGGCCGCGGTGTTGGCGACGGCGCCAATGGAGGCGGCAGCGGCGGCGATGGCGGCAGTGACGGCGAGCCGACGGACCGTCGGCGCAGCATCCCCGGCTGGGTGGTCCCGACCCTGCTCGGCGTGGCGGGTGCCGCAGCGGTCGTGGGAGCCGTCCTGCTCAACCGGGACGACCCAGCCTCGCCGCTCGACGTCGCAGCCGGCCCGACCACGCCGGTCCTGTCCGCCCGCCGTGCGCCGGAGGTGCTCGCCGCTCCTATCGCGGATCGTCGCCTGGCCGCCGACCTTGAGGCATGGGTAGCGCAGTCGCGCCCTGGTGCCTGCCTGGTGGTCGAGGCCGGTGACGACACCCTGTTCGCGCACAACCCGACCGCGCCGCTGGCCGGGGCGTCCACGCAGAAGCTGCTGACGGCGACGGCGCTGCTGCTCGCGTACGGTCCGGACCACCGGCTCGAGACCGTGGTCGGCGCCACCGCACCGGTCAGCGACGGCATCGTTCCTGGCGACCTGTTCCTCGTCGGGGGCGGCGACCCCCTGCTCGCCACCCCGGCCTACGGTGCTGGGCTCAACCGCAACCGTGGTGGCTACCTGACCGTCGACCCCGTGGCGATCGTGGATGCGATCGCGGCCGCCGGGGTCACCCGCATCGAGGGCAGCGTGGTCGGCGACGACAGCCGCTACGACGCCGAGCGGTACCACCCGGTCTGGCCCGGTCGCTTCCGAGCCCAGAGCGTCGTCGGGCCGGTGAGCGCACTGAACGTCAACGATGGGTTCGGCTTCTACTTCAACGACGGGATGGGGGCGGGTGCCGGGGCCACCCTCGACCCGGCGACGAACGCGGCAGCAGTGATCACCCAGCTCCTCCGCCAGCGGGGCATCGCGGTGGCCGGCGAGGCCAGGGCCGGTCAGGCGCCCGGGAGCCTCACGTCGGTCGCGACCATCCCCTCGGCGACCGTGCGCGAGATCGTGGCCGAGATGCTGACCGACAGCGACAACGACACCGCCGAGATGGCACTCAAGGAGGTCGGCGTGGCCGAGAACGGCGCTGGCACCTGGCAGGGCGGTGCTGCGGCTGCCACGGCGCTGCTGACCGAGGCGGGCGTCGGCATGGACGGCGTGAGCATCGTCGACGGGTCGGGCCTGTCCGACACCAACCGAGTCACCTGCCAGCTGCTGGTCGACCTGCTCACCCTCCCGGAGACCGGACCGGTGCTGGTGGACGGCCTGGCCGTCGCGGGCGAGACCGGAACCCTGGCCGGACGTTGGGAGGGGACGGCGGTCGAGGGCCGGCTGCGGGCCAAGACCGGCACGCTGAACAACGTGACCTCCCTGTCGGGTCGGGTGAGTCCCGTGCAAGGCGGAACGCTGACGTTCTCCTACGTCCTCAACGTGGCGGCCCCCCAGGCGATCGAGACCGCCGATGTCGACCGGCAGAACGGCCTGGCGGACATCCTGGTCAACTATCCACGTGGGGTCGACGTCACGGCGTTGCAGCCGGCGCCTCCCGCGGCCGGGTGACCGTCCGCCAGACCACCCGGACGAACGTGCTACAACGAGGCGACTCGATGAGGAGTGACTTCGACGTGGTCCAGCCTGAATCTGGTGACAAGAGCGTGCCGCAGGTCGTCAACGAGCTCTGGTCGTTGACCAAGGACTACGCCCGACAGGAGACGATCGATCCGCTGAAGGGGGTCGGTCGGTACATCGCGTACGGATTCAGCGGTGCGGTGCTGGGCGGGGTCGGCATCATCCTGCTCCTGTTGTCGCTGTTGCGGGCCCTTCAGGACCACACCGGCTCACGGTTCCACGGGAACTGGTCGTGGGCCCCCTATGGCATCGTGCTCGTCGTCGGGCTGCTGTTGGCCGTCGTCGCGGCGAGCCGCATCAAGAAGCGATAGAGGACCAGCAAAGGGGTTCATCATGGGCAACGCTGCCCCCACCGCTCGGAGAGCCGACGGTCCGATCACACGTGACGACCTCGAGTCGAAGATGCGCGAACTGGTCGACGGCGCGCGCGACGAAGTCGCGTCGACGAAGAACACCGTGGCCTCGGTGGGCATCGTCGTCGGCTTGATCCTCCTGTTGGTGGTGTTCCTGCTCGGGCGCCGGAGCGGTCGGAAGCGCAGCACCGTCGTCGAGATCCGTCGGGTCTGATGTCCCGCACCGACCGCGTCCTGCGGATGCTCCAGACCCGCGGCGTCCGTCGCGGGGTGTTCGGCAGTTCGCGTGGTTGGTTCTGGATCGCGGTCGTGACCTGGGGCCTCCGCCGGATGCGCCGGATGATCGGCAGCGAGCCCGAGGTGGTGTTCCGAGGCGAGCTGAAGCCGGGCCACGCCATCCAGATCGACCACCTGACCGAGATCTACGGTCCGCCAAACAAGCGACGTCGACGCCGCCGTTCGTGACCGCCACCGATCGCGTGTCTGTTCGAGCCGGACGGGACGCGACAATGAAGGGGTCATGAAAGTCGTGCTGCGCAATCCTCGCCGCGAGCTCGATGTCACCGGGCCGATGAGCGTCGCGAAGCTGCTCGGCCAGCTCGACCTGCACCGCGAGTCGGTGCTGGTCATCCGCGGCGACACGCTGGTGCCCGGCGACGCGGTCCTCGCCGACGACGACGTGGTCGAGATTCGCCCGGTCATCTCCGGTGGCGGTGTCTGGGGCGTCCGGCCGGCCGTGGGGTGTGGCGCGTGAAGTGCACGGTGTGTCGCGGTGCCGCTGTCATCGACCTGCGGCGGCACAACGCCAACTTCTGCGCCGAGCATCTCGTGCGCTTCTGCCGTGACCAGGTGGCTAAGGCGATCACCGACCATGACATGTTCGAGCCCGAGAGCCGCATCCTGGTGGCGGTCTCGGGCGGGAAGGACAGCCTGGCGCTGTGGGACATCCTGGTCGAGCTGGGCTACCACGCCGACGGAGTCACCCTGGGCCTCGGCATCGGCGACTACAGCCAGGACAGCACCGCGACCGCCGTCGCGTTCGCGGACCAGCGAGGCCTCAGCCTCCAGCAGGTCGACCTGCGTGAGCAGTACGACTACGACATCCCGACCGCGGCCGCAGTGACCCGCCGGGTCCCGTGCTCGGCGTGCGGCCTGTCGAAACGCCACCTGTTCGACCAGTTGGCGCTGTCGGGCGGCTACGACGTTGTGGCGACCGGTCACAACCTCGACGACGAGGCCGCTGTGCTGTTCGGTAACGTCCTGCACTGGCAGACCGAGTACCTGGGACGCCAAGCCCCGGTGCTGCCGGCCTCACCCGGATTCCCGCGCAAGGTGAAACCACTGGTCCGCCTGGCCGAGCGCGAGACCGCGGCCTACTGCGTCCTGCGGGGAATCGACTACGTGGTCGAGGAGTGCCCGATGGCGGCCGGCAACCGACACCTGCGCTACAAGGAGGCCCTCGACGTCGTCGAGCTCGCGTCGCCGGGCACCAAGCAGGCGTTCTACTTCGGGTTCCTCGCGCGGGCGGCCGAGCGGTTCGGGCCCGACGCCGGCGCAGGCAAGGGTCGGCTTCGGCCGTGCGAGGAGTGCGGCGCACCGACGCCGTGGGCGACGGACGAGGCGGGTGCGTCCCGACGCCATGTCTGCGCCTTCTGCCGGCTGGTCGGACGGGTCTCGGGCCAGGAGCCGGTCCCCGTCGAGATGGTGCGAAGGCGCAGGTCCGCGTGAAGCCTCTGCGCGAGGGCGAGCTCGTCCTGCTGGTCGACGCCAAGCGGCGCCGTTACCTCATCACCCTCGCGGCCGACGGCGAGTTCCACAGCCACGCCGGCGTGCTGCCCCATAGCGTGCTGATCGGTCAGGACGAGGGTATGACCGTCCGCTCCAGCGGCGGCATGCGGATGCTGGCCATCCGCCCGACGCTGTCCGAGTTCGTGCTCAAGATGCCCCGTGGCGCGCAGGTGATCTACCCCAAGGACCTCGGCCCGATCCTGATGGTGGCCGACATCTTCCCTGGCGCCCGGGTCCTCGAGTCCGGTGTGGGATCCGGCGCGCTGTCGATGACCCTGCTGCGGGCGGGCGCGGTCGTGACCGGCTACGAGCTGCGCGAGGACTTCGCGGTGCGGGCCCGCCGCAACGTCGCCACGTTCCTCGACGACGACGTCGTCGATCGCTACCAGGTCGAGCTGCGCGACGTCTACGACGGGATCGACGCGACCGGTCTCGATCGAGTCGTGCTCGACCTGCCCGAGCCGTGGCGGGTGGTGAAGCACGCGGCCCGGGCACTGCACCGCGGCGGCCTCCTGGTCGCCTACACGCCGCAGATCACGCAGGTGGCGCAGCTGCGCGAGGTGCTCGACGACAGCGGATTCGGCCTGGCCGAGACGATC
>JBOGHK010000011.1:0-39997 GCA_050744325.1 Acidimicrobiales bacterium | reverse complement strand
CCCCGCGCCATACTGAATGTTCGGGCTCCGGGCACCAAGACGAAGCCGGCGTCACAGCAGACGACCCCACCAGCATTTCATCGTCCGCAGGTGCCTAGCCCCCCGGGCGGGCATGGCCACTGACGTGTATGCGCCACCGTCGCCCGTTGGCGAACGTCCTGCGTGAGCGTTCTGTACGCCCCGAACGGCACCCTCGGGCCTCAGCGGCCCTTGTCGGGTGACGTCCCGGCAGCGCTGTGGGCGGCGACTGAGGTGAGGTGGGTGATCGCGCAGCGCCAGCCGTCGGCCCGGCGGATGAACACGTCGGTGGACCACTCGTCGAGCTGGAACGGGTTGCCTTCGAAGGTCCCGCTGTTGCGGACGCGCGCCGTGACGATCGCAACATCGCCATAGACGCGCACGTCGTGGACGTCGGAGGTCATGAAGTCGTGGGTGACCTGGCCTTTGGCCACCGAGTCCAGGAACTGGTCGCCTGGGAAGATGCCGTTCTCGCCGACGAAGACCCAGTCCGGCTCCGCGAACCGGCCGATCTCTTCGGGGTCGTTGGCGACGATGGCCTCGTTCCATGCGGCGAGCAGGGTGCTGAAGCTCTCAGCGTCGCTAGCAGCGCTGGCAGTCGTGTCGTCGGCGTCGTTCAGGGGCTCGCTGGTCATACCCAGAGCGTCACACGTCCGCGCTCCCGTCGTCTTGGACAAATGGGAGCTCACGCACGCGAAGGATCTTGCCCGGCTCAGCACCGTCCCGGCAGAGCCGACCCATCAGACTGGCTGGCATCTATGGGGTGCGGCCGATGAAGGCCAGCAGCTTGGTCTGGACGTCAGCATCGTCAGGGACCTCGACGCGCGGCCCGAAGTGGCCGCTCTGGCGCATTGCCTGCTCCTTCGGCACCATCGCTTCGAGCATCTCGGCGCACTTGTCCGGGTCGAGCGTCTCGTCCTGGCCGGTGGCCCGGGCGAGATCCCAGCGGTGGAGGAACACGTCGCCGGTGTAGATCATGTCGATGGCCTGCCCGAGCGGCATCGTGCCGAGGTGCGGGTGGTCCACCAGCTCCCGGCCGGCCGTCGCGGGGTCGTCGAGCAACTCCTGCACGGCGTCGGTGTGGTTGCGCCAGGCGCCGACGGGGTCGTCGTCGACCGATGGGCCCTGCGGAAGCGTGATGCCGGCGGCGGAGTCGAGGAAGGCCGGGAACCACTCGACGAGGTGGCGGACGACGTCGCGGGCGACCCAGCCCTCCGGTGGCGCGGGATCGTCCCATGCGGCTGGAGCGGTGCCCTCGACCGTCGCCGTGAACACACCGGCGATGCGCCGGTGCTCGTTGGCCGGGTTGCCCATCAGAGCCTCGGCGATCAGGTCGTCGAGCTTGGCGTAGCCCTCCTCGATGCCGGTCTCCATGCCACTGGCCAGCCACTCGTCACGGCCCTCGAAGCTGTCGACGAGCGACTGGGCGTGCAGCCGGGTGCGGCCGTCGCCGAGGTCCTCGAACCGCAGCGTCTCGAGGGCGACGCCGTCGGGCACGCCGTCGAACGTGAAGGTCTGCACGATGCGGTCCTGGCCGACGTCGTGGAAGCAGCCGTGGAAGCCGTACTCCTCGCCGTCACGGCCGGCGACGTAGCGCCAGCGGCCGCCCGTGGTGGCGTCCCAGTCGAGGATCTTGGTCTCCATCCCGTTCGGGCCGACCCAGCGGGCGAAAAGCTCGGGATCGGTGTGGGCCCGCAGCAGCTGCGCCGGTGTGGCGTCGAAGTCGCGGGTGAGACGGATGATCGGCAGGCTCGGGTCGGCCTCGATCGAGACCTGGTAGCGGTTGCCGGTGCCGTTCATGATGCTGCTCCTTGCTGAGGGTGTCGGGGGTGGGTGGGTTGTTCGTCGTCTCGCAGCTCGGCGAGGACGGCATCCAGGCGCTCGTAGCGCTCCTGGGCCTGTCGCCGGTATCGCTCGATCCACTTCGTCATCAGGTCGAGGACCTCCGCTTCGAGATGGCACGGCCGCCGCTGGGCGTCCTTGCTCTGGCTCACCAGGCCGGCCTCGGCGAGCACCTTGATGTGCTTGGACACCGCCTGGACCGAGACGTCGTAGGGGGCGGCCAACTCCCCGACGGTGGCATCGCCGACCGCGAGACGGGCGACCATGTCGCGCCTCGTCGGATCGGCGAGCGCGGCGAAGACCCGAGACAGTTGGTCGGCGGCCACGGGCAAGCTCCTTATTCAACTAATTGGTTGATCAAGAACCTACCGCGACCCGGGACCCTTGTCAACCATCTGGTTGAGGAGCCGCATGACCACTAGATCCTCCCTCACCAAGCGATGACTTAGTCGTGTCGAGAGTCCGCCGATCTCGACGCCCGCGACCCTGCCCTCCGCGTAACGGCCGGGAGCTAGCGATCACCCTCGATCGAAAAGATGTTCCCGTCGGGATCCTTGAACCAGGCGACTTTGCCGCCGCCGGCGCGGGGTGAGATCCCCTTCTCGTCCGTGCCGTAATCGAAGCCGCTCTCGAGCACGCCTTCGTATTGCTCGAAGGTCACACCGTTCGAGGTCAGGTCGTCGACCACCTCCTCGACGTTGTCGACGTACCAGGTGGCCAGGGTCGCGGTCGACCGACCCGCGTGGTCCGGAGATGGGTAGACCTCCAGCGACTCGTCACCGCCTGACGTATAGACCTTGCTTCCGTCAGCCCCGGTCCGTACCGCCGAGAGACCGAGCTTCCCTTCGTAGAACTCCTCCGCCCGTGTCATGTCGGTGACCGCGATCGATGCGTTCAGCCTGTAGCTGCTCAGGCCCATTGGTCCTCCTGGGGGCTCTCACGATTCTCTGCGTCCGTACGTTTCGCTGTAGACGGACCCTTTCGCGCCGGCGGCGACCAGGACGGCCCCGCCCCGAAACGTAGCCCCCAGACCGTAAACAGCCGCCACACCATCGGGCGTGATCGAATGACTCCGCCCGGCGAGCCGGACATCCCCCGCCTGGTCGCTGCTATCGCGCCGCTATCGCCGGCTACGACGCCGGGATCATCGGCCCGCCCCCTCGGCCCGACGACTGAACGCGACCAGCAGGCCGTGCCAGGACACGTCAGCCTCGTCGAGTGCCTCGGCCGCCATGGACTTGACCTGGTAACGCCACAGGCCGGCCACCCTGCCCACCTCGCGGATCTCCCGGGTCGCCAGTGATCGCCCGACACGCTCCATGGGACCGTCTCCTTTGAAGAAGACGCCCTTGGCCGAGGACTGCGACCGAGCGTGGCGGACTGCGTCCGTTGCAGCGTCTCTCGACCCCAGCGCGGCGCCGTGACGGCGCTACGACTTCGCTTCGTTCAGGACGCGGGTGGTCGGCAGTGGGGTCATCTATGTAGCCAGTACCTGGTCCGACGGTGGTGGCCGGCGGTTCTCAAGGTCGTGCGGGCCGCGTACGGTGGCTCATGGCGCCGTAGGGCGCGGCGCTCGCATCCGGGGGTCCCCATGTCGACAAACACGCCTACGCTGACCGTCGCCTTCGTCGCCAGGCTCGTGGCGAAGTCCGAGACCGCCGACGAGGTCGCGACGTTCCTTGCCAGCGCCGTCGAGCTCGCCAACGACGAGGCCGGCACGATCGTCTGGTTCGCCCTCCGCACCGACGCGACCACGTTCTGGATCGTCGACGCCTTCGTGTCCGAGGCCGACCGACAGGCCCACATCGAGGGACCGATCGCCGCGGCCCTGATGGCGAACGCCGATCGCCTGCTCGCCGAGGCCCCGCAGATCCTTCCCGCCGAGATACTGGCAGCGAAGGTGCCCTGACGACCCGCCCCGCCTGCGGCCGCCAGCCGCTGCAGCAACCCGAAGGAGACGATCGCCATGGCCGAGCCGCCCCGGCCCACCGAAGGCATCCTGCTCACCCACTTCGTCGTCGCCGCCGACGTCGAGCGATCACGCAACTTCTACGCCGGCGTCCTCGGCGGGCAGACCGTGCTCGAAGGCGAGCCAACGATCGTGCAGTTGGCCAACTCGTGGATCATCATCAACGTCGGCGGCGGGCCCACCGTCGACAAGCCCGACGTGATCCTCGAGACCCCCGACCCGACCCGGTCGAGCAGCTTCCTCAACATCCGCGTCGCGGACGTCCAGGCCGTCTACGACGAATGGAGCGCACGCGGCGGACAGTTCATCACCCCGCCCCAAGACCTCGGCAGCGAGCTGCGCTGCTACCTCCGTGACCCTGATGGCCACCTCATCGAAGTGGGGCAAACAACGCTGTAGACATAGGACTGGGGCGCCGCCCTTCGTCGTGCCCTGCCCCCACCGGCCCACAGCGGACCATGACGCGGCCCCACGGCAAGCCCGCCGACAGGCACGACGACCTGTTCCACCCCACCATCCGGACCGATCTATTACGTGCCAGCGTCCAGACTCCTGAGGTCTTGTCGCTGAAGTAGGTTCGGTCGAGCGGAGCTCGTTCGTGCTGGGAGGCCTCATGTTCGTGGTGGAGTTGGCATTCGGCGGAAACCCGGAGCGCTTAGCCGCACGACCTGCCCATCGAGAGCGGCTGCAGCGCCTCCACGAATCCGGCATTCTCCGCTTGGCCGGTCCCTTCGCCGACGACTCCGGAGCCCTGCTGATCTTCGATGTGCCTGACGAGCCAGCGCTGGAGGGGATCCTCGCCGATGACCCGTACTACGCGACGCCAGGCGTGACCGTGGTGCGCCGGCAGCAGTGGTCGTTACTCGTTGGCGCTTGACGCCTGGTTGGGTGACCCGAAGGTCTCCGGCCACTGAACGATCTCCTTCGGCCGCCGCCCCGATCGACGATGTTGAGCAAGCATCCTGTTCGGCGTGTGGGTCACGGATCGGGACGGGGCGGCGGATGATGATGCTGTGCTGACTGCGGTACGTTCTGTGCGGCGGTAGGCGACGGTGGGCGTTCCTCGGGTGTCGGGACGTCCGCCGGACATCAACGCCCGCGGCGTCTCGGTGCGCTTGGAAGCGATCGACGCTCTGAAACCCACTTCGGCGAAACCCACCAGGAGCTGGCCGGCGCGAATGCAGCACGCGACCCTGCCGGCAACCCTGCGCGAGCACCTCGCCGGTGTCTCCGAGGCAGCCCGGGCCGCGCAATCGTCTGCGGGGTTATGGCCACGTTCGACCGCCGACCCCGACGGCGCCACCACGATCGCCGACCTGCCGGCGCTCCAGGACCTGGTCATCTGGCCCAAGCTGTTCCGGCGTGTCGTTCCCTTCCTTGCCTCGGGCTTCACCGACTTCGACGGCTTCGACGCCTGGCTCCGTGCCGACCCGGTGAACCGTGACGACGAGCTCTTCCTGCTCGATCGCCTCGAGCAGGGCAACATGCACGACGTCGTGAGGGCGGCCGGCCAGCAGATCCAGCTCACAGTGTGGCCCGAGCGCTTCATCATCAGCCCCGACCCGTCGCGGCCTGGCACACCGACGACACCACGACCCACGGCCGCCGGCGACATCGTCATCGTCGCTGTCTTCCCGGACCGGTCGGCCAGGACCGCGGCCACGAGGTGGTCACCGGCCGCTGAGACAGCTCCCTCGAGCACACAACAGGCCAAGGCGGTGGTCCGCGGGTACGTTCCGTAACGACAACCGAGATCCGCGCCGCTCGAACAACCAAGCCGCCGTCACACCGCCGGACTGTCCCGGCCCTGGGATGTCTAGGCGCGGTGGACGAGCTCGCCGATCAGGTGGAAGGCGGGGACGACGTCACCGCCGGCCGTCTCGTGGGGACCGTCGAGGAAGGCCCGCGTCGTCCGCTCGAGGTAGCCGACATCGAGCAGGAAGGCGGCGCCTCCTTGGCTGATCCGTCGAACGCCGATGGCAGCGAGCTCGTCGATCGGGGGGAGCCCGGGCCACAGCATCACGTTGACCGGCGCGGGCACCTCCTCGATCACGGTGCGAAGCGCGTCGAGGTCGACGAGCCCGGGCAGGAACAGGCCGTCGGCTCCGGCCTCGACGTAGGCATGCGCTCGACGGAGGGTTTCGGGGAGCCTGTCGTCCGGCGGGATCGGCGCACCGAAATGCACGTCACAACGGGCGTTGATGAACAGGGGGACCGCCATCTTCTCGCCCACCTCACGGGCCGCCGCCAGCCGGCGGGACTGGGCGTGGACGTCGAACAGCGTGCCGGGGGCTCCCGGGTCGCTGTCTTCGATGTTGACGCCGACCGCACCGGCCGCGAGCACATCGGACACGCTGCGGGCCACGTCGTCGGGATGGGCTCCCTGACCTGCCTCGATGTCAGCGGTGACGGGGACCTCGCCGGCGGCGGCGACGATGTCGGCGATCACCTGGCAGACCCGCGACCAGGCGATGCGCTGGCCGTCCTGGTACCCGTTGGCCAGGGCGACGGCGAAGCTGCTGGTGCCGATTGCCGGGGCGCCGGATCGAGCGAAGACCCGCGCGCTGAGCCCGTCCCAGGCGTTCACCAGCCGCAGCGGATCTGGACCGGCGTGGAGGTCACGGAACGCCTCCGCCCGGCTGGCTTGCACAGTCGGCGTGTCGGTCATGCGAGACCCACCTTTCTCGGGATCGGTCGGCGCCGACGTCGGCTCCGTAGGGCGTCCGGGCGATGTCGCAAGGGGAACGCGTTGTGATCGCTCCCGGTTGCCTGCCCCAGTCTGCCGAGCAGGTCCCAGGATCGCTTGCAGCGCGGCGTCGGGGCGTCGCCCGGACAGCGCGAGGCAAGCTCGGCGCAGTCAGCCGCGAGCGAGCGGACTGTCGCCGATGCCCGAGGTCGACCGTTCGGCAGAGTCAGTGGTGGGGCGGCAGTCGGCGTCGGAATTGGGGGACACCGTCGCCGGACAACTCATCGAGTACCACGGGGCGCCCGACGGTCGCGAGCACAATCGCTTCCCCCGTGCCTCGTACCTCGGGGCCGTCCCCCTTCTGCCATTCGACGTCGGTGGCGACGAACCGCAGGCCCCGGGTGTGGCGCCACGGAAAGGCGAAGGGGTCGGGATGGTTCAGCACACTGAGCAACCGCTCCTGGGGAATTGGTCGTGTGCGGCCCAGCGGTCGACGGATGTCCTGGTGGTGAACGAGCACATCGGCCAGCGCCGTGGCTGGAGCCACCCGCGCCAACGTGCCGTGACCAATCGACCGTTCGAGCCGGTCGACCAGTTGCGAGGTCGGGGTGTCCCGTTCGTCATCGACCAACCGGTTGTTGATCCGATCGACGGAGAATCGGTTCCTGACCGCGACGCCCAGATACTGCCGCAGCGGGATCGCGTCGTAGAGAAGGTGTGCGACCACGTCCCTCACCCGCCAGCCCTGACACAACGACGGTGCCTGCCACTCGTCGTCCGACAGCGCGCGCAGCAGGTCAACGAGATCCATCTGCTCGTCGGCCACCAACGCCCGCCGTCGCACGCCACCGACGGTACCGGACTGCCAGGTTGTGATGGCTCACCACAAACATGGCGCTCATAGACCGCTCTGCGCCAGCGGCGATGCGACCAACCCATTGGCGGGTCCACGGGGGCAGCTGCAGCATGGCTGGCGATGCCGCTGATGTCACGGATGGCGCCGTTTCGTGTGGACGTGCCTGAGGCCGATCTCGAGGACCTGCGCCGGCGTCTGGGGCGTACCCGTTGGCCCGACGCCGAGACAGTCGATGATTGGTCGCAGGGCGTCCCGTTGCGGTACCTGCAGTGGCTCTGTCGAGTTCTTGGACGTTCTGGGCCCGCTCACCGACCCGCCCGCCCACGGGGGCGCCGCCGGCGACGCCTTCCATGTGCTGTGCCCGTCGCTGCCGGGCTACGGCTTCAGTGACAAGCCTGTCCGCCGCGGCTGGGGTGTCGAGCGGATCGCCGACGCCTGGGCCGAGCTGATGGCCCGCCTCGGCTACCGCCGCTACGGCGCCGCAGGCAGCGACTGGGGCACCACGATCTCGACGCTGCTCGCCCAGCGGGACCGGGCGCATGTTGCGGGCATCCTCGTCGTCCCGCCGCTGGCGGCACCGGACCCCCCGACCTTCGGCGACCTCACGTCCGCAGAGCGGGCAGCGGCCTGGACTGACAACGACGGTGACCTCGAACATGCACTCACCCGCGACCAGATGCTCGACGACGTGATGCTCTACTGGCTGCCCGGCACAGGCGCGTCGTCAGCCCGCCTGTACTGGGAGAGCATCCGCCTCGTGTCAGGCTGGTTCACCCGCGCCACCACCGACACCGTCGACGTGCCCACGGGGTGTTCGAGCTTTCCCGCGAGGTGCCACGAGCGTCGCGCCGATGGGCGGAGCGGCGCTAGCCGACATCCGCCACTGGCACGAACTCGACCACGGCGGGCACTTCGCCGCCTTCGAGCAACCGGCGCTGTTCGTCGAAGAAGTCCGGTCGTTCTTCCGACTCGTGCGTTGATAGCCGGCTCGATCTCGCGCCCGCAGCATCGCGGACGTCCGGGGGGATGCGCCGTTCTGCACGTTGTCAAGCTTGGAAGACGGCCTTGCCGACGGCGAACACTCCGCGTTGAGGGATCCAGAAGTCGCCGAGGTGCGCCTGTTCACGAAGCGGGCCAGAGGGCCCGAGGTCGTCGTCGCCGAGCTGGGCGCTCGATTCGTCGATGACCCAGACCTGCGATGGGTTCGCCACGAACTCCTGACCGTTGGGCGATCTGCCCACCATGCCGATCCTGTCTGCCCGCATCACGAATCCCGCGACGGATCCCATCGCCCTGAGCAGCGGTGCAGACCGCCACGCGCGGTCGGGCATCGCGCGACCTACCGCGCTGAGAACTCGAGTGGCGGGTGTGGATGTCAAGGCCGCCGACCACACCAGACCTACCTGCGGTATGAGGACCCGAAGCGTCGTTCCGCTGGGCCAGCTGAGATCGATGTCGACCAGGCACGCCTCGCTCAAAGCGTTCGAGAAGTAGCGAGGACAGCTCTGGTCAGCCGGCTGGTCCTGCCAGAAGACCCATCGGCCATGTGGGTCGCGATGCCAGACAGACGTGTATGCCGGGCCGATTGACGATGCAGGGAACCGCCGCATCGCCAGCACGTGACCCGACACGAACGGCAGCCCCATCACGCCATAACCTGCGAAGCGCTCGCCGGGGCCCGCGGGAACGCCCGCCGTCTCGCTGTCCGCCGCCACACTCGCGGGCACACGCATCGTTCAACCTCCGGCCCGTGCCCAACCCTACGCAGCTTCTGCCCGGACCCATGTCCCGAACGCCGGGACCGTGTTGAGGCTGGCCCGCCCGGAACGGAGTCCCTCCGGTCGATCAAGACGTCGAGGCAGCGACCGTGCGGACGCGCGTGACGGTCACGGCGCCACGGGGCGTGTCATCGTCATCCAGCGAGCAGAACTCCGGCGTCGGCCCGAGCACCATCTGACGCTGCCACAGTGACCCGCGCCGGCCGAGCCGACGGTAGAACTCGTCATAGGACACGCCGGCGGTCTTCCCGAACCAGGCGGCCTGCCCGGCCTCGGACAGCCGTGCGGTGCCCTGCCGCAGGGCGTAGATGCCGGCCGTGCCCTCGTCCGCCATGCCCGCGACGTCGTCATGGGGCCGCTGGCGGTGGCCGGATACAGCAGCAGCGTTCAGCTCGCCGAGCGCAGTGAAGTCGTCGACGAAATACCAATCCTCATAGACCACACGCGACGAAGCCCACGTCGCTCCCTCCACGACGAAGGCCTGCGAGCCGTGGAATCCGTTGATCTCACCGGGATCCAGACTTCGGTGGAACGCCGCCAACGCGGCCTCGTAATTGGCGATGCTGTCGGTCGAACCCGGCCCATGCCAGAAGACGTACGCGAGCACCAGGAAACTCTTTCATGCAGGGACGCGAGACCACCGCGGTTTGAGTGGACCCGCCGACCGCCGACCGCCGACCGCCGTCTGTCGGCCCGGCGCCCCAGTCCCCGCGACGACCGGCCCTGTCGATGCGGCTAGGTTTCCCGGTCCTCGGGCTGGGGGTGGTGGGTTTGGACTCCTCGGTTGATGCGCGATGGCAGGCCAGCACTGCTACTCGCCTTCGGGGCCCAGAGCAGCGCGTATGAGGGCGCGCAGCTCGTCGTCGGTGACACTGGCAGCGTCGTCGGGACGCAGTTGGATGGTCCCCTTGCTGGTCCGGAGCCGCGGATGGCGAGCGGTGAACGCCTCGGCGCGGTCTTGGCCCCATCCGTAGAGCGACACCCCGTGCCGCCATGCGCCAACGTGGATGCGGCGGCGCCCGACGGTGTACGTAGGCATCTTGTAGGACAGAGTGACGCTGGTGTCGGGGTGCACGTCCAAGATCAATCGGTGTATGCGGTCGGCTGGGGCGGTCGGGTCTCCGGGTGTCGCCGCTCGCGCTGGGGACGATGACCTTCGGCTGGGGCGCGGACCGGGACCAAGCGAAGGCGATCTTCGATGGCTATGTCGGGCGTGCCGGGAACTTCGTAGACACGGCAAACGGGTACGCCGACGGGACCGCGGAGCAAATCGTCGGCGAGTTCGCCCGCTCCCGGCGTGAGGAGCTGGTGATCGCCACCAAGTACTCGATGCCGATGCGCCCGGGTGATCCGAACTCGGGGGGCAATTCCCGCAAGAGCATGGTCAGGTCTGTCGAGGACAGCCTGGCGCGACTCGCTACCGATTACGTCGACCTGCTCTACCTCCACATGTGGGACGGAGGCACACCGGTCGAGGAGGTGCTGCGGGCGATGGACGACCTGGTGCGCGCCGGCAAGGTCCTGTACGTGGCCATCTCCGACATCCCGTCATGGCAGGTGTCCCGCATGCAGGCGATCACTGAGCTGCGCGGGTGGGCGCCGCTCGTCGCTCTCCAGATCCCCTACAACCTCGTCGAACAGACCGTGGAGCGCGACCTCATCCCGATGGCCGAGACCATGGGCCTGGGGGTCGTTGGCTGGTCGCCGCTCGCGGGAGGGGTGCTCACAGGCAAGTACGGCGCCTCCGATCTCGAGCCCGGAACCGGGTCTGGCGGAGGAAGCCCAGAGTTCACCCGCCGGGACCAGGCCGTCGGCAACGGGTTCCTCACCGAGAGGGGGCTGGACATCGCCGATGTCGTCAAGGACGTCGCCGGCGAGCTCGACACCAGGGTCTGGTGCACCAGTGGGTATATGTGGAGGATCATCAACCAGCGTGCGAGCGGCGACGCCGCGCGTACCGGACGCGGAGGCTCCATGACCATCAGACGGGCTGTGCCGGATATTCGATGCGACGACTTCGATGCGAGTCGTGACTTCTATGTCGGGGTCCTTGGCTTCGAGATAGGAATGGACATGGACTGGGTGCTGACCTTCGTATCGCCAAGCAACCCGACGGCACAGGTCATCCTGATCCGCAACGACGCCTCAGCTCCCGTGGACCCGCAGATCTCGGTCGAGGTGGACGACGTGGACGCCGTCCATGCCGAGGCTCTACGGCAGGGCGTCGAGATCGTGCATCCGCTGACCGACGAGCCATGGGGAGTACGACGCTTCTTCGCTCGAGATCCCAACGGCATCGTTGTCAATGTGTTGAGCCACCGCGCTTGACCTGAACGAGCTGATGGACGGGAACAGCAGGGTGACAGAAGTCGGAGGTCAGTGAGCGGTTCGTGTCCGCCAATAGCGGTAGAGACCCACACCCGCGATGGCGGCGATCGCCAGAAGGAGAAGTTCCATGATCGGTCCTTTCTTGGCCCCGGGGTGATGACCGTCGACGACAGCCGCCACCCCAGCGCTGTGCCGGGGAGCGTACACCTGAACCCAAAAACATGCAATCTACTTCTAGAAACTGAGATAAGGTGACCGCATGGGTCGTTGGAGCTTCCTCACCAACCACGCACGAGCGCTGTTGTGCATCGCCCATGACCCCGGCGTACGGCTGCGAGACATCGCCGCCATGGTCGGCGTCACCGAGCGCAGCGCCCACGACATCGTCACCGACCTCGTCGCCGCCGGCTACGTCGTCAAAGCGAAAGACGGCCGCCGCAACCGGTACCGCATCCAAGAGCACCTGTCGCTAGGCGACCCGATCAGCCAGGAACCGACCATCGGCGAACTGCTCGATCTCCTCGTCGGCGTCAACGCCCACCGCAAACAGGACAGGACACACCATGGCTGACAAGTCACCCCGCAAACCCAGCGGCAAGAAGGCCGGCAAGACGCTCAAAGAGAAGCGGGCGGCCAAGAAGCGCAAGCGTGACCCCGGGGCGGGCCCGTTCGAGACGATCGACCAGCGCCGGCAGTGACCCGCAGGCAAGCCGCAACCGTCGAATCGCTGGAACGCGCACAGGTCGTCTGGCGGCGCGCCGTCGCGCTTGCACGGTCCGATCGGAACCGCGACCGAACTGTGCCGTCGCTGGACTTGTTCCACACCGCCCATCACGGTCCATCCACGATGCTCTATGCGCTGACACTCGGCCGGGCGCAGCTCGCTGCGATGCCCCGAGACACCCCGACGCGCGAGGCGGTACGTCTCCTGACCGGCACGATCGCCTGGCTGGGGAAGCCCGTCGAGCAGGACGAGGTCGGCAGCGCCGCTCACGAGCATTGAGACGGAGCCTCCCCCGACCGTTCGGGCAGCTCAGCGGAGACGAGCCTCGTCCTGACGACGTCGGGCGACTCGGCGGGGACGTTCAGCGCGTCGAAGATGGCGTGGCTCTGCGGATAGCCCCATCGGGCGGCGGAATCCACCGTGGAGCGGACACCACGTGAGCGCCATCTCAGATCACGAATGGCGGGTAGGCGCGGTCGATGCCGACGAGGGCGGTGGCGAGCTGGTGGCGGTGTTGGTGGGAGAACAGCAGGTGTTGGCGGGCGGCGAGGACGTCGTCGAGCGCTCGGAGCTGCCGGTTCCCCCGGTAGGCGGCATCGCCGCCGCTGATCTGGTGGGCGGTCGACGTTGCCTCGACGGCGAGGTCGACCGCCTCCTGCGCAGCCAGGCAAACCCTCGCCTGTAGGGATCGGTCGATCGGCGCTCGCCGGTCGGCGAGAACGTGCGCCTCTCCGACGGCTTCGTGTAGACCAGCTCGGGCTGCTCGGAGGCGGGCATCGGCGGTGCCGAGCTCGTGCAGGGCGGTCGGGTCGTCGGCGACCTGACCTCGGCGAGCCGGTCGACCCTCCATGGCCAGACGTGCCACCTCGTCGAGCGCGCCACGGGCGATGCCGAGCGGCACGCTCGCCAGCAGCGGCAGGTACGTCGTGACGATCGGGATCCGCCACAGCCGGCCATCGGCCCACCGATCGCCATTGAAGATGCAGCAGTGCTCGCGGTCGACGGCGGCATCATCGACCGCGACGTGGTGGCTGCCGGTGGCCCGTAGCCCCGAGGACTCCCACGTGTCCTCGATGCGGACCTCGGCCGCCGGCACGAACACAACGCGGAGGGCCGGCGGGGCACCGCCGTCGTCGGCGTGGAACGCGCCGAGGCCGATCCACTCGCTGTGCAGGCAGTTGCTCGTGAACGGCCACCGCCCGGACAGCCGGTGCCCGTGGCCGTGTTCGGTGAGCGTCCCAGCCGGCGCGAGCATCGTGGCGTTGCCCTGATCGCGATCGGCGAACACCCGGCGGGCACCCTCCGGGGGCAGGTAGCCGGCGAAGAGGTTGCTCCCGGTTCCGATGACGGCGCACCAGGCCGTGCTCCCATCGGCCGTCGCCAGCTGCTCGACGATGTCCATGGTGTCGACGACCGGCGCGTCCATCCCGCCGAGCTCGACGGGCAGCAGCAGCCGGTTGATGCCCGTCGGGCGGAGGGCCCCGACCACCTCGCCGGCCAACCGCCGAGCACGCTCGGCATCCCCGGCATAGGCGCGCACGGTCGGCAGCAGGTCCGCGATCGCTTCCTTCACGCCGCTGATGTCCATGTCGGATTCACCGATGGCGCTGGGCGGCGCTGCTTCGGGACCGGGGTCGGATGTGGTCGTGGACACGGGGTTCTCCTCTCACTGGTCCGGTGGTGCCCAATGTCCGCCGCAGCGCGGCGCGGATCCATCCCAGATGCCTGGGTAGATGACGGGAGGTGACGAGGTCTGGCGCCTCGACGTCACGTGCGGTGGTCAGGAAAGACCTGCGCCGCGATGGGCGACCCTCGTCTGACCGACCCCGAGCCCTGGCCCGTTGACCTTGAGTGCGGTTGAGGTCTTATGGTCGCTTCTGTGGAACGTGACGCGGTGGCCGCGTGGGTCGAGACGGGTGGGGTTCGGTTGGGATCGGTCGCGGCGAGGGGACCGTTGGACGCGCTCGAGGCGTTGCGAGCCGTCGTCGGGGAAGGGACGGTGGTCGGCATCGGGGTACCGACGCACGGGGCCCGCGAGCTGACCGTCCTGGCCCACCGGATCGTGCGGTTCCTCGTCGAGCGCCTGGGGTTCCGGGCTGTCGCGATGGACGAAGCGGCAACCGTCGGGGACCGGCTCGACGGCTATGTCCAGCGGGGGGACGACGACCCCAGGGAGGTCGTCGGCACGCTCTGGCCGCACCACCACACCGTGGAGGTGCTCGACCTCGTCGAGTGGATGCGCGGCCGGGTCCAGCAAGAACCGGGCGATCCGGTGCACTTCGTGGCCCTCGGACCCGACGGGGACGGCCCCGCGGGCGACGATCGGATGTCGGACGTCGAGGCTCATCTGGCCGAGGCGGCCCTTCGCTGGCACGACGACACGGGTTCGAAGCTGGCAGTGATCTCCGGGGCCACGCACACGGCCGTCGCCCCCATCCGCACGGTCACGGTCGGGTCCAGTGCGGTTACGCATCGCAATGCCGGGAGCCGGCTGCGCGATCGTCTCGGCGAGGGCTACGTGTCCGTGGGCCTGACCTTCCACCACGGGGTGGTCGACCTCGGCACCGGGCCCCATGTGATCCCCGACCCACCAGCGACGGTCCTCGAAACAACGTTGGGCGATGCACCGACCGCGGTCATGTTCGACCTGCACGCCGAGGTGGCAGAGCCGGTGCGGCACTGGCTCGACGCACCGGCGAGCCTACGGCTCGTCGGCCCCGCGTTCGACCCGGCCGAGCCGTCGAAAGCCCGCATGGCCGGTGGCTCGCTGGCCAGTTGGTTTGACGCGCTCATCCATGTCGGCCAGGTCGCCCCGGTCACCAGCCTCGAACCCCGCGAGCCACCACACAGCTGAGCCAAGCGATGTCCGAGAACTCGCTGTCGTCCTCGCGCTGACCGACGCGCTGGCTGACTGCATCGGTGGGGCAGCAGGATGGGCGCCGGATCGACCGCGGTCGGTGGAGGGAGCCTGTGGCACGTGTCCTCGTGACTGGTTCAACGGACGGGTTGGGTCTCCTGGCCGCTCGCCTGCTCGCCGACGACGGGCACGCCGTGACGTTGCACGCCCGTAACCCGACGCGGGCCGCCGATGCTCGTGCGACCCTGCCGGGGGCCGAGGCAGTCGTCGTCGGCGATCTGGCGGACATCGCTGCCATGCGTGGTGTCGCCGAGCAGGCCAACGCCCTGGGCCGCTACGACGCCGTGATCCACAATGCCGGTGTCGGCCCCCGCGAGCCGAGCCGCGTGGAGACCGGGGACGGCCTATGCCACGTCTTCGCCGTCAACGTGGTCGCTCCCTACCTGCTCATCGCGTTGATGACGCCGTCTGACCGGCTCGTCTTCCTCAGCTCGGACAGGCACCGCTGCGGCGAACCCGACCTCGCCGACCTGCAATGGGAGCGGCGTGGGTGGGAGGGTGGGCAGGCCTACGCCGACAGCAAGTTGTGGGATGTCGTGCTGGCCTTCGCCGTCGCCCGGCGGAAACCCGAAGTCCTATCCAACGTGGTCGAACCGGGTTGGGTGCCCACCAGAATGGGCGGCCCAGACGCACCCGACGACCTCTCGCTCGCCCCAGTCACCCAGGCCTGGCTGGCAGTCAGCGACGACCCAGCTGCGTCGGTCACCGGCCGGTACTTCTTCCACCAGCGCCCCCAGACGACCCATCCCGCCGCCGCCGACCCGGCAGTGCAGGACGGCTTGCTCGACGCCTGCGCCCAGCTCACGGGCACCGTCCTGTCCTGACCGCCCAGGGCCGGAGTCATCGACGAGCTCGCCGGCGGGCGCGGCTGGCGAGCTGTCGGCAGGCGGCTGGGGTGCGGCCCAGGATCTCGCCGATGGCGTCGAAGGAGTAGCTGAGCACGTCGTGGAGGACGAAGGCGATGCGCTCGGCCGGCGTGAGCTGAGCCATCACGATATGGAGGGCTAGCCTGACCTCGTCGTCGACGGGCTCGATGTCCCGCGCCGGAGGGGGTTCGCAGGGGTGCAGGGCGATGGGGCTCCGCCGTTGCCGGTCGGCCGAGCGGAGCTGGTCGTCATGTCGTTGCCTCCAGATCCTTCGGCTTCGCCGCCGCCGGTCAGGGGATGTACTCACCGGCGACCCTGCGGGTGGCGGCATTGAGGCGGTTCCACACGTTGATGGTTCCGATGTCGAGCAACAGGCCGCTGAGCTGAGACTCGTCATAGTGCTTGGTGGCCTCGGCCCAGATCGCGTCGGTGACCGCATCGGGTCGGTCGGCGATGCGGGTGACAGCCTCGGTCAGGGCCAGGGCGGCCCCTTCTGCGTCGCTGAACCAGGGCGCGTCCCGCCAGGCGGCGACGGTAGCGATGCGCTCGTCCGACGCGCCGGCCTTGCGCAGCTCGCGGGTATGCATGTCGACGCAGAGGCTGCAGCCGTTGATCTGGCTGGCCCGAAGCTCGACCATCTTGAGCGTGGCGGACGGCACACCGGTGGCGGCCGCCACCTCGCCCAGCCTATGTAGGGCATCTACGGCGCCGGAAACCACGAACGCGGGGTGGTTCATGCGGGGTTCCATATGTGTTCCTTTCGTCGCTGCCGGTAGCCACATCGACTCGGATCATCGTCCTCGGTGCGGCTACTGAATGACGAACGAGCTGGTGGGAATGTGACGCGGCCTGGCTCCCATGAGGGCCTGCCGCCCACGGACTCGCTGGTGGAGCGGTTCGGGCTGTTCACGATCATCGTCCTGGGCGAGGTGATCTTCGGCGTCGTCGACGGCCTGTCCACGCCCGACCGTGACGGGCTCGTCATCGCGACCGGGACGCGCTCGGCCTGGTGGCCCTGATCTTCACCGAGCAGGCGCTGGTCGACGCCGAGCGCCTCGACGCCGTCTACCGGCCCCTGCGGATCGCTCTAGCGGCCGGCGCGGCGGCGGCCCTCGCCGCGGGCTGGGCCCAGCCCGCACCATGGCTCTTTGGGCTGTGCCTGGTCGCGATCCTCACGGTGCTCTGGATCTATGCCGCCAGCTGGTTCCTGCGCACCGACGCCTGGACCACCTGAAGCGGCTCACTCCGTGGTCACGGCGTCGTACTTGCGCCCTTGGGGCCAAAGAGTTCGACGTGCGTCGCCGATCCGGGTGGGTGAGGTCGTCGGCCAGAGCCCGGACGGCGGGCGGCGCCTTCGACGGGACTCCGGTGTCGAATGGCGGCTGGGGGTCGTACTCGATCATGGGTTGAGTGGCCTGCGCCGCCTCGGGTCCCTCGATGGCCGCCAGGACGGCCAGGGCAAGGTCGATCCCGGCTGATACGCCGGCACCGGTGACGACCTTGCCTTGTAACACAACCCGCTGCGTCGACGCCTCGACCTGAGGTCCTACGCCAAGCAGAGGAACCTCCAGCCCCGACTTCTCATGAACGATCAGTGCTAGCGGGTCATCGACGCTGAGAGAGCCGTCGGTCGTGGTCGGCGATGCCGCGAGCGAGGCAGCCGACGAGTTCTCGTGCAATCGACCCATCCCGGTCGAGCGCTGGATTGAAGATGGTCACCTCGAAGCCGACGGCCCGGCCGCTGTCGACGGCGAGCCGGAGCACCGTCTCCAGCTCATCCCAACTCAGCCCGCCGGGCAACCGGTAGTCCACCGCCGGCATGACGGCATCATCGAGAACGTCACAGTCAAGGTGCACCCAGAAACCCTCGAGGTCGGGGCGCACGAGGCGCTCGATCCCGTCCTGCGCGGCGCGCTGGACTCCTCGCCGGCGCACGTCAAGGAGGTCGATCACCGTGATCTCGGTGTCCTCGATCCGTTGGCTCCCAGCCTCGGCGGCCTCCTCGGCGTCCCGCCGGGCGAGATGAACGACGTCCCCGTCGAGAACCAGAGGACGGCGTCCCTCCAAGTCGGCGACGATGTCCGGCCCTCGACCAGTCGCCAACGCCAGGTCCATCGACGCAGCCTCGCCGTTGGGCTCGGCTTCGGGTTGGTAGAAGTCGGCATGACCATCGATGAACAGCAGCCCGAAGCGCGCTCGGCGCCGTAGCGCCAACAGGGTGCCCAACAGGATCGAACAGTCGCCACCGAGCACGAGCGGGATGTCGCCGGCGTCCAGCACGACACCGGTCGCATCGGCGAGCTCGCGGGCGTAGTCGCGCAGCGCCACGGGGTTGAGCATGCTCGTCGCCGGGTCGCGTCTCGAATCGTAGGACGGCGGGGTCACCGTTCCGGCGTGACGCGCCTCGACGGCGTCGGCGAGACCGGCATCGAGCAGCGCCCGCGGCAGTTGCTCAACGCCTCGAGGGAAGAGCCCCAGCACCGAGGGGGCCTCGACAACGGCATAACCGGCCATAGACCCATTGTGACGTCCACCCAGGGGGACGGAAGGGCAACCTACGTGCCGTACCAGGAGACGCTGGCGAAGTGTGACGCTGCCGGCCACGACCACGAAGGTTCACTTGGACCCCGGATTCGTGGGTCGGAACCCATCGGAGCGTGGGCCTGCTTGGCGGAGGCTCTGGGCGCGTTGGCCAGTCGAGCGGATGCCTGCCTATCGGTAGTCCTCGGGTTTGGCGGCGGTGTCGACGTCGGCGGCTTCCTCGTATCGCCAGACGTCGGGCTGTGAGCCGTCGAGGTCTGTGATCCCGTACCGCCTTGCGAGTTGGCCAGAGGTGACCGACCTCTGGCTCCACGTCGCGCGCTCGGGATCTGATGCCAGCGCGACGATGGCCCGTCCGATGTAGCGCGGCGACTCGGAGACAGCGAAACCGGGGGGTGCCGCCGGATGACCGTCGACCGCTCCTGGGACGAGAGCGTCGCGCCAGTTGTCTTCGGAGACGCCGAAGTTCTCCAGCATCATCTCCGAGCGCAGCCACCCGGGTGTGATGGCGACCGCGGTCGCCCCATGGGCCGCCAGCTCGTGCCCCTGAGAGAAGCCCAACCGGGTGTGTTCCACTCGGCGGGACCGCCCTTGAGCACCTCGGCGCCCCAGATGTTGTTGACGAGCACGTCGATGTGGCCGTGGTCACCCCGGACCCGCTCGGCGAGGGTGCGTACCTGGTCGGGCTCGAGATGGTCGACAGCGGCCGCGACCCCGGTGCCACCGAGGTGCGTGACCAGCTCGGCGGTCTCCTCGATCGTTTCCGGACGGTCGTAGTCGGACCGCGTCGGCGCCCCTGAGCTTGTGCTCCGACCCGTGCAGACGACCGTTGCGCCTGCTTCGCCCAGCGCCGCAGCGATGCCCCGGCCAGCGCCACGAGTTGCACCGGCTACGAGGGCCACGCGGCCGCGAAGCGCGTCCGGGTCGGGAGACCAGTGCATCGCGAGCGAGCATGCCCGCACCGAACGTGTCCATGCAATGTCGTGTACTGCGGGCGGCGGTCAGTTGGGGGCGCTGACCGGTCGGGTCGTCGTTGTTGCTGGGGGTCTGGCGGCGGTGCCGAGAGCGACGAAGGTGAGGCCCCAGGCCACCAGGGAGACTGTCGGTGGAGCGCCCGTGGCCGCGGCGAAGGGGACCATGAAGAGGAACGGGAACACGCCGACGACGAGTGGGGCGAATCTCGCCCATCCGTTCCAGGCCCGTTCGCGGAGGACGGCGATGCCGGCGACGACCATGCCGAGGGCGGTCAGGAGCACGGCTGCGGGGAGGAGGTCCTCCTGGGTGGTGCCTTGCGTGAGAGCTGCTACCTCGGCAGCGACGAAGACAGCACGGCCGGCCAGTGCGAGGCCGAATCCGAGGGTCCCTGCCGGGCGCTGGCCGTGGGGTCGGAGCCGCCAGAGGGCGTAGGTGCCGACGAGCAGGCAGAGGCTGGCGGTGAACCAGAAGGCCTCCGCGGTGTAGAAGCGGGTGGTCTCGTCGTCGCCGCCGATGGCGGCGGCTGTGATCCAGAGGGCTCCGCCGGCGACGAGCGCGGTCGCCGCGGATGTCGGGGAGCCGGTCGGGTGATGGGGCTGGTGATGCTGGACATGTGTAGTTCGACTCCTAGTCGGGTCATGGCAGGCCAGCCCGGGTAGCGGCGAGCAGTTCGAGCTCTCGGACCGCTGCGTCGTCGTGGTGCTCCTCAGCCATCATCCGGGCGAGCCGGCCAGCTGCCAGGCGGTAGCGCGAGTGGTGCCGGCAACCGGTCTCGGCAACCCGGTTCGCGAGACACTGGGGCGCCAGCACGGCGACGTCGTGGCCCCGCTCGACCAGCCTGCCAGCGACGGCCAACTGCGGTGGCACATTGCAACCGCCGGCCCACAACACGAACAGGTATCGACTCACGGTCTGGCCTCGAGCAGAGCCTCGACGAGGCCCCGCACGTGCTGTTCGGTCGCGTCCCGACCAAGGCCACGATCGCGGCGCAACAGCTTCCACACATAGACATCCGTGACGGCGGCCAGTCGGGTGGCCAGGGCGTCGGCTGCCGCTGGGGGGCGACCGGTCAGCCAGGGTTCGAACACGCGGCGCACCCAGGACTCATGCTCGTGCCGTCCGGCGTCCATGTAGGGCTGCAGCTTCGGCACCCTCGGTTCCTGGGCCAGGAGCCGAATCACACTGTCGCCCACCTCCTCGTAGTGGTCGATCACCGTGCGCACCGCACCGGCGACATCGCCAACGGCCACCCCGATGCGCTGCCCGACGGCCCGCTCGTGTCGAGCCTGCCCGGCTGCTTCCAGCAATGCGTCCTTCGAGCCATACCGGCGCAGCACCGTCGGCACCGTGACGCCAGCTCGTTCCGCAACCGCATGCAACGTGACTTCCTCCAACCATCGCTCACCGACGAGCTGCGCTGCCGCATCCAGCACTCGCCGGTCCACATCGGCCATCGCCTCGGCTCTGGCGGCCATCTGGTACCGCCGTGAGGCCTGTCCTGATTTCGCTTTACTCATGATTAATGTGAAATATGGCCGGTCTGTCAAGATCGCCTCAGGAGCCTGCCCACCAGGGATCGGGGCGGACGTCGGGCTTGCGGGCGTGGACTTCGTCGCGCTTGTCGCTGGCGGTGTGGGCCCAGGTGTCGATCATGCGGTCGAGAAGTGTGGTGAGGAGTTGGAGGTCGTGGTCGCTCCATTCGTCGACGACGGCCGAGAAGACTTCGAGCCCCTTGTCGTCGAAGGCGCGCAGCTCGGCCCGTCCCTGATCGGTGGCCTGTACCAGGTAGGCGCGTCCGTCGGTGGGGTCGCCGCTGGCGGCGAGGTGGCCGAGCGCGTGGAGGGCCTTGACCTGGCGGGTGATGGAGGAGGGATTGACGTCGAGCTCGGCGGCGATGTCGGTGGGTCGGATGGGGCCGCGTTCGGCGGCGAGGCGCAGCACGCCGACCCGGGTGGCGTCGTAGACCTGGTTGCTGCCCCGACGGTAGGCGTCCGCGAACCGGGTGCACGCCGTGGAGGCCGCTCGGAGCACCGCCCTACTTGCTTTCATAGAGCAAACATATAGTCTCGCAGGTCATGGCGGCCGAGACTCGCAGAGCGCTGATCATCGGGGCCGGGATCGCCGGTCCGGTGCTGGGCATGTTCCTACGACGGGTGGGCATGGAGTCGACGGTCTTCGAGGGCTGGCCCGGTCCCCGGGACGAGACCGGCGCCTTCCTCAACCTGGCGCCGAACGGTCGGGCGGTGCTCGATGCCCTGGGGATCGGCGGTGAGGTGGATGCCGCGGGCACGCCGACGACGAACATCGAGTTCGTGAACCACCGCGGCAAGCGCCTGGGCCGCAACCCCGACGAGCTGTTGTTGATCAAGCGGGGAGCGCTCAACCGGGTACTCCGGGAGCAGGCCCTCGACCACGGCGTCAATGTCGAGTTCGCGAAGCGCCTCGTCGGTGCGAGCGATGACGGCGGCCGGGTGACGGCGCGGTTCGCCGACGGCAGCGAGGCCGCTGGAGACCTCCTGGTGGGCTGTGACGGAGTCCATTCGGTGACCCGGCGAGCGATCCTGCCCGACGGACCCGTGCCCGCCTACACCGGTCTGGTCGGCACCGGTGGGTTCGTCCGGCTGTCCGATGGCCCACAGCCCAGCCCGGTCATGGAGATGACCTTCGGCCTACGGGCGTTCTTCGGCTACCAGGTGACGCCATCGGGCGAGATCTTCTGGTTCCAGAACACCCCCGAGCCCACCGAGCCCGCGGCGGCCGACAGCGATGACGACAGCGAGCGCTGGAAGCAGCGCCTCGTCGAGCTCCACTCCGACGACCATGAGCCGATCCCCACGTTGTTGGGAGCCACCGACGGTGGCATCGGCCGCTTCCCCATCTACGACCTGGCGACGCTGCCCACATGGCACAAGGGACGCATCGCGCTCGTTGGCGACGCCGCGCACGTCATGGGCCCCCACACCGGCCAGGGCTCGGCCATGGCCCTCGAAGACGCCGTGGTGCTGGCCATGTGCCTGCGCGACATCCCCGGCTTGGAGGCCGCGCTGGCCACCTACGAGCACCAGCGCCGGCCGCGGGTCGAGCGGATCGTGACGCTCACCCGTCGCATCGGCAACACGAAGACCCCCGGGCCGCTCGGGCGGGCCGTACGCGACCGGATCCTGCCCCTCATGCTGCCCCTGGGCGTCAAGCAGACCGCCAAGGTCTACGCCCACCGCATCGACTGGGACCAGACCATCGCATCCGCCTGAAGACCCCATCGGCCGGACGCCGGGTGCTGGTCAGCGGGGGCCGGCGGCGCCGGCCTCGTAGGCGACGACGATGGCGCCCGCGCGGTCGCGGACGCCGAGCTTGCTGAAGATGGCCCCGATGTGGCTCTTCACGGTGCGCTCGCTGACGATGAGCGCTTCGGCGATCTCGATGTTGTTGGCCCCACTCGCCATCAGCTCGAGGACCTCGCGCTCTCGATCCGAGAGCCGGGCGACCGCGCCGACGGCCGAAGGGGTCGACCGCGACCGCAGGGCCCCGAGCACCCGTGGCGTGACCCGTGGGTCGAGCCACGAGCCGCCGCCGGCGACCGCCCGCACCGCTCGGACGAGATCGTCGGCCTTGGTGTCCTTGAGCACGAAGCCCGCGGCACCGGCCTGGATGGCACCCCACAGCACCTCGTCGTCGTCGTAGGTGGTGAGCATCAGGACGGGAGGGGCGTCGGCGCCGAGCTGGCGGATCCGCCGCGTCCCGTCCAGCCCGTCGGTGCCCGGCATGCGGACATCCATCAGCACGATGTCGGGTCGCAGGCGTTGAGCGGCGAGGGCGGCGTCGGCGCCGTTGCTGTAGTCGGCGACCACCTCGATGTCGGGCTCGGTGCGCAGGATCAGGGTGACCCCCTCGCGCACGAGCGCTTGGTCGTCGGCGAGGACGACCCGGATCATCGTGGGCGACCCGGGATCGGATCGTGGGCGGGCGCGGCGGGGACCAGGGGGATCTCGCCGGTCACGGTCCACCCGTCACCGACGGGCCCGGCGGCGAGGCGACCCCCCAGCGCCTCGACCCGCTCGCGCATGCCAAGCAGCCCCAACCCCTGGCGCTCGCCGTCGGAGTCGAGCGGCGTGCGCCTGGCCGAGCCGTTGTGCACGGCGACGGTGACGCTGCCGGCAGCGGCGGTGACCTGGATGCGGATCGGCGCTCCGGGTGCGTGGCGCTGGGCGTTGGTCAGGGCCTCCTGGGTGACCCTCACCAGCGTCGCGCCGGCCAACGGCTCGAGGGTGGCGATGTCGCCGGTCACCTCGAGCTCGACGTCGGCGCCCGCCTTGCGCTGCTGCTCGACGAGGGCGGGCAGGTCGTGTGCCGTCGGTTGAGGAGGCCCCGCGGTGCGCTCGTCGCCGCTGCGGAGCAGGCTCACCACCCGGCGGATGCCGTCGAGGCTCTCGCGGCCGACGTTCTCGGCCCGGTCGAGCGCCTCGGCCGCGAGCTCGGGATGGGTGGCGAGCGCCTTGCGGGCGCCGCCGACGTTGAGCATCACGACGGTCAGGGAGTGGGCCACGACGTCGTGGACCTCGCGTGCGATCCGTCGCCGCTCCTCGGCTGCGGCAGCCGCGTCGAGCTGGGCCCGGCTCCATCGCAGGCGGGCCATGAGCTCGCGCTGGCGGTGGAACAGCGAGCCGGTCAGCGCACCGACGGCGATGCCAGCCGTGAAGTACACCGCCCCCGGGTCCGACGCCTCGGCCACCACGAACAGGACCACCGGGAGGGCGAGAGCGGCAGCGGTGGTCGCCGCCCTCGTCGCCCAACTCCCAGAGACGCTGAACACCTGGCAGACGACCAGGACGCCCAGGAAGATGGGGCCGCCGGCCTCCTCGGCAGCGACGATCTCGGCTGCCGGTACGAGGGCCCAGGCCACGAACAGCCATGTCGGCAGCCGGACGCCCCCGGCCATCAGCGCCCACGGGACCAGCGCCAGGGTGAGCATGAGGACGGTGACCGGGCCGTGGTGGTCGATCGCCAGCGTCATCAGGGCCGCGCCCCCGGCCCCGAGCGCCAGCGCGTAGGTCTCGGCCGTGGACGGCTCGTCGATCGCAGGTGTGTCCTCGGCGCGCGCCATCACGGCCACGGTACCCAAGGCTCCTCGTCAGGGGATCGGCCCGTGGGACAGGCCGACATCGTCCTGCGGTACGAGCCGGGTCGATCCGTGGGCCGTTCCGACCAGGGACGGCAGACCGATGCCACCCGGGGGACGACCTGCGCACGGTTGCTCCGTCTCACCACGGAGGAACGACCATGCTCACCCGCCTTGCCCGGTTCACCGTCCGGCGCCGACGGCTCGTCCTCGCCTTCAGCGCCCTGTTCGTGTTCACCGCCGCGGCCATCGGCACAGGCGCGTTCGGTGTGCTGGAGGACGAGGGCTTTGAGGATCCCGACGCCGAGAGCACCCGCGCGTCGGACATCCTCGACGCGCGGTTCGACGACGGGGGCGCACCGAGCCTGGTGCTGCTGGCCCGGTCGTCGACCGGCGACGTCGACGACCCCGACGCCACGGCCGACGGCACCGCGCTCACCGATGCCCTGGCCAGCCTGCCGGGCGTGAGCGACGTCGAGTCCTACTGGTCGCTGGGGGGTGCGCCACCCCTGCGGAGCTCGGGCGGCGACGAGGCGTTGGTGCTCGCCCGCGTGACCGGTGACGAAGAGGAGGTCGTCGAGGAGGTCCACGACCAGCTCGGTGGCCGCCAGGGCGTGCTCGACGTCACGGTGGGCGGCCCCGACGCCATCGGCAGCGAGATCACCAGCACCGTCCAGTCGTCGCTGGGGCGAGCCGAGCTGATCGCCATCCCCCTGACCTTGTTGCTGCTCCTGTTCGTGTTCCGCAGCGTGCTGGCCGCCAGCCTGCCGCTCCTCATCGGCGTGATGGCCATCATGGGCACGCTCCTCGCCCTGTTCGTGCTGGGCTCGGTCACCGACGTGTCGGTGTACTCGATCAACCTCACCACCGCGCTCGGCCTGGGGTTGGCCATCGACTACTCGTTGTTCATCGTCTCCCGCTACCGGGAGGAACTGCGCCGCGGCCTGTCGGTGCCCGACGCGGTCGTGCGATCGGTCGAGACCGCGGGCCGCACGGTGACCATCAGCGCCCTCACCGTCGCCGTGTCGCTGTCGGCGCTGCTGATCTTCCCGCTCTACTTCCTGCGGTCCTTCGCCTACGCCGGCATCGCCGTGGTGCTGCTGGCCATGGTGGCCGCCATCGTGACCCTGCCTGCCCTGCTCGCGGTGATCGGCCATCGGGTCGACTCGCGGTGGGCTCGCCGGCGGGCGACGGCTGCCGTGGACACCGGTGCCAGCGGGCAGGCGGAGGAGACCGACGGGTTCTGGCACCGCGTCGCCACCATGGTCATGCGCCGGCCCCTACCTGTCGCGGCCGCGGTCACCGTCGTGCTGCTCCTGCTCGGCGCCCCGTTCCTGCGGCTGTCCGTGGGCCTGCCCGACGAGCGGGTGCTGCCGGAATCGTCCGAGGCCCGGCAGGTGTCCGAGCGGATCCAGGCCGGCTTCCCGGGCGACACCGCGGCGGCGTTCCCTGTCGTGGTCGAGGCCGACGGAGACGCCGAGGCCGAGGTCGACCGGGCGGCGCTGGCCGCCTACGCCACCGACGTGTCCAAGATCGACGGCGTCGCCCGGGTCGAAGGCCCCGACGGGGTCTACCAGGACGGTGCTGCGGTCGACGACGGCCAGGTGGCCGCTGCACCCCGGGACGCGGCGCGCTACCTACGAGGCGCCACCGCCTGGCTGGAGGTCGTGCCCAGCGTCGAGCTCCAGTCCGGTGCTGGAGAGCAGCTGGTCGAGGACATCCGTGACCTCGAACCCGGATTCGACGCCCTGGTCGGGGGCAGCGCGGCCCAGCTGGTCGACACCAAGGACGCGCTGATGAGCCGGCTCCCCGTGGCCCTGGCCATCGTCGCCATCACGACACTCGTCCTCCTGTTCCTGATGACCGGTAGCGTGCTCATCCCGATCAAGGCGCTGGTGCTCAACCTGCTCAGCCTCACGGCCACGTTCGGCGCCATGGTCTGGATCTTCCAGGACGGCCACCTGTCGGGGTTGCTCGACTTCACCGCCACCGGCCGGATCGACTCGTCGATGCCGATCCTCATGTTCTGCATCGCCTTCGGCCTGTCGATGGACTACGAGGTGTTCCTCCTGTCTCGCATCAAGGAGGAGTACGACCGCACGGGCGCGAACACCGCCTCGGTCGCTCTCGGTCTCGAGCGGACCGGCCGGATCGTCAGCGCGGCGGCCGTCCTGCTGGCGATCACGTTCATCGCCTTCGGCACAGCGGAGGTCAGCTTCCTCAAGCTGTTCGGGGTCGGCCTGGCGCTCGCCGTGCTGATGGACGCCACCGTCATCCGCGGTCTGCTGGTCCCGGCGTTCATGCGCCTGGCCGGACCGGCCAACTGGTGGGCGCCACCCGCCCTACGGCGGATCCACCGCCGCGTCGGCGTTCTGCACCACTCACCGGTACAGTCAGCTGGTGGGGCCGCCGGAGGAAAACGTGGGCTGGACGCATGAGGAACCGAGCGACGTCGCACTCGTCGCCGCGATCGGCGACAGGAGACGCGAGGCGCTCGGCGAGATCTACCGTCGCTACGGTGGCGCTGTCTGGTGGGTTGCCGAGCGGGTCTGTCGCAGCGCCGACCTGGCCGAGGAGGTGTGCGCGGCGGTGTTCACCGACCTGTGGTCGCATCCGCAGCGCTTCGATCCTTCACGACGCATCCTCCGGTCGCATCTCGTGGCCGAAGCGCACTCCCGCGCGATCGAGGTCGCGCGCTCGGACGGCGTTCACCGCCGCGAGCGCGACGCCGGGATCGACGTCGCCGCGCTGGCCAATGAGGCCCGGCGGGCCATGGACCAGCTGGCGACCGACGAACGGGACGCGATCCTCCTCGCCTACGTCGGTGGGCCGGCTTACATTGAAGATGCACGTCTGCAGGCTCCCGAGCACGCGGTCAAGAGCCGCATCCGCCGTGGGCTGCTGAACCTGCGGCGGGCACTGGAAGTCGAGGGGGTGACGACATGAGTGGTCCGGTCCGCCCGTCTGACGATCATCCGCTGGACGACCTTGCCGTCTACGCGGTCGACGCGCTCGACGACGCCAGGCGACAGGCGGTCGACGACCACCTCGCCCGCTGCGACGTGTGCCGGGCCGAGCTGGCCGAGCACCACGAGACGCTCGCCGCGATCGCCCCCGAGGAAGCCCCGCCGGCGGCCGTATGGCAGCGCATCGCCGCCGCCATCGACTCTCCCGCCCCCCTCGAGGCAAACGATCCCGCGGGGTCCGGTCCTGCCGAGGATGCCGGCGGCGGGGTCGACGGCGGCGTCGCTCCGATCCGGTCGCTGGCCGAGGCGGCGACACGCACCCGTTCTCGGCAACCATCCAGGTTCCGTTTGGTGGCTGCTGCCGCCTGCCTGGTGGCCACAGCCGCCGCGGGCGGGGCGTTCGGCTACCTCGTGGGGAGCTCCGACGACGACAGCGAGGACATCGCGAGCCTGGCGCAGCGGGCGTCGGACGAGCCGGGTGGTTTGCTCGCCACGCTGGCCGATGCCGACGGCCGTCCAGTTGCCAGGGTGGTGGCCGACGAGGATGGCGCCTTCATGGTGCTCGAGGGTTTGGAGGACCTGCCGGAGGGCCGGGCCTACCAGCTGTGGTCGTTCGACGGGCCCGAGCCCGTGTCGCTCAGCATGTTGGGTCGCGAGGGGACGAACACGGTGGCATTCCGGTTACCGCCGACGATCACCGAGTTGGGGATCAGCGTCGAGCGGACGATCGGCGAGTCCGCTCCCACCGGGGCGCTCCAGGCTTCCGGCAGCATCACCCGCGGCCTCAGCTGACCCGCTCGGGTGGCCGAGGCCAAGCAACGCCTCCACCAGCTGGCGGAACACCCGTAGCTGGGCGCCCATGGCGGAGGTGTTCTCCAGCGTGCGGCACAGGACGAAGCCGCCCTCGAAGGTCGTGAAGAGGTGATCCGCCAGGGCCTCGACGTCGACGTCGATGTCGGGCCCGGGGCGACGAGTGGTGATCGCGGGACGCAACAGGTCGACGAACGCGGTCCGCCACGCGAGCTCGGCCTTGGCGACAAGGGCATTGATCGCGCTGCCGGCGAACTGCCGTTCCGCCAGCACCGTGGCGTAGAGGCAACCCGACTGCGCCGACATCAGCTCATCGGCGCCGTCCTCGTAGAACCGCAGGAATGCCACGACTCGCGCTGCCGGGTCCTCGATGCCGGCGGCGGCGGCCAGGCCCGCGTCGAGATGGGCGAGATCGGTGGCGACGTAGCGCTCGACCAGCCGGAGGGCGAGGTCTGCCTTCGAACCGAAGTGGTGGAAGAACGCGCCCTTCGAGCTGGACGCGTCGGCGATGACCTGGTCCAGGGAGGTCGCGTTGTAGCCCTGGTCGGTCATCAGCCGCTCGGCGGTGTCCAGGATTCGTTCGCGGGTGGCGGTCCCGTCTCGCGGCATGTGTCGGTTGTATCAGACTGTCCGGTCTGTTAAAACAGACCGAACAGTCTGAAACGAAGGAGCGGGAACAATGGAGCCGAAGGGTCATATCGCCACGCTGCCGCAGCTGTCCGGGCACCCAGTTGTCACCGACGGCGGGTTGGAGACCGACCTCATCTACCACCACGGCGTCGACCTGCCGGACTTCGCGGCGTTCGTGCTCGTCGACGACGAGCGGGGCCGGGGCCTGCTGGCGCGCTACTACGACGAGTACATCGACATCGCCAGGCGGGCCGGAGCCGCGCTGCAGCTGGAGACGCCGACGTGGCGGGCAAGCCAGGACTGGGGCGATCGGCTCGGCTACTCCGCGACCGAGCTCAGCCGGGTGAACCGCGACTGCGTCGCACTGCTCCAAGGACTGCGGGACCGCTCCGGTCTCGAGACGCTGCTGATCAGCGGCTGCCTCGGGCCTCGAGGCGACGGGTACGTCGCCGGCGAGGTCGTCGACCCCGACAGCGCGGCCACCTACCACGCCCCGCAGATCGAAGCCTTCGCCGAGGCCGGGGCAGACCTGGTCACGGTCCTCACGCTCACCGGGACCGGCGAGGCGGTGGGCATCGTCCGCGCGGCGCGGTCCGCCGGGCTCCCGGTATCGGTCTCCTTCACGGTCGAGCGCGACGGCCGCCTGCCCGACGGCTGTCCGCTATCGACCGCGATCGCCGATGTCGACGCCGAGGGCGGGCCCGACTACTTCATGGTCAACTGCGCCCACCCCACCCACATCGCACCCGGGCTGGCCGACCCCGGGGAGTGGCGCTCCCGAGTCGTCGGGCTCAGAGCGAACGCCTCGACCCGCAGCCACGAGGAGCTCGACGCTGCCACCGAGCTGGACGAAGGCAACCCCACCGAGCTCAGCGCAGCGCAGGATGCGCTGCGTACCGACCTGCCGAACCTGGCCCTCGTCGGTGGATGCTGCGGCACTGACGCCCGCCACGTCGCCGCCATGTGGGGCGTCGCCTGACGCCAGGCCGCCCGCTGCGATCATCGACCCAGCCGCGGTACGGTCCGGGGGGATGCAACGGGGCGGTGAGTCAACGGAAGCCGGCGACAGCGCGAAGATGCAGCAAGCGCTCGATGACGAGCTGAACCGGTTCGTCGACGACGACCCCGGGCGTAGTGTCGCCGTGCGGATCCTGGACGAGCCTGCTGTTTCCCTCAGCGTCGCCGCCGATGTCGTGCGCCCCGCGGGCAGTTTCGTGAAGCTGCTCCCCGCGATAGCGCTGTACCGAGCCGCTCATGCAGGTGACGTCGACCTGGATGCGACCGTCCGGAGGGACGACCTCGGGACCACCATGTACCCGAGCATCCTGGAGGTTTTCGCCGCCGATCGCTGGTTGACGCTGCGAGAGGTCGCCGCGTTCAGCCTCATCACCAGCGACAACCCCGCCGCCGAGCACATCCTCGGTGTCGTTGGGCCCGAACGCATCGAGGAGGTCGGTCGTGAGCTGGGCCTCGACCACACTCATGTGTCCATCGGCTTCCGGGACGACGACCTCGGCGATGCTGGGCGGGCGAACACCACGACCGCGCACGAAGCGCTGTGGCTCGTTGAGCACATCGAGACCATGCCAGAGCTGGCCGAGCTACGACGCTTCCTCATTAACAACCAGCGCAACACCCGCATCCCGGTGCGGCTTGCCGACGAGATACCAGTGATGCACAAGACCGGCAGCCTCGCCAACGTCGCCAACGACGCCGGTGTGATCTATCACCCTGCCGGACGGGTCGCGGTCGCATACCTCTGCGACCGCCAAGGGGATCCGACGCTCACATCGGTCGAGATAGGTGACTCGGCGCTGCGCGTGACCGAGATCATCGCCGATCTGCGGTGATAGCGCGCGCCGACCCTCGTGCCTGGATCAGGCGGGCGGTACTGCTAGCGAACCTGTGCTCGTTGCTGTTCGGCCTCGTGCTGGTCGTCGTGGGCACCATCCTTGCCGAAGAGTCGGTGCTACCGACCATTCTCGGACTCTTCGGCGGCGCGCTCGTCTCGGCAGCAGTGGTGACCCTGGCCTTGGGCGAACTGGCGGTACGGGAGACCACTGAACAGGTCGACAGCGCCGTGCTACGCGGCCTTCAGGATGTGCTCGAACCAATCCGCGACCCTGTCTTCGCGGGCTCGCTGGTCGCCTATCGCTGGGATTGCCACCTGGCCTGCCCACCCGCCGGCGACCCGCATCCCGACTACGCCTACCAGAGCATGCGCATCTCGTATCGGGTCGACAAGCTGCCCAACGAACTTGGGATCATGTGCGCCGCCTCGCGAGACGACCGGGCATTGGACGACTTCCGAGCCGACGACTACATCCTTCGCTGGCTCGTCGACGACGACCTCGATCCGTCGGAACCGACGACCTTCAGCGTGGGTGACGTGCAGGTCGACAACGAGGGGTTACGCGCCCGTTCCGGCGGTAGTGCCATCGCTGTACCTGGCGGCCAAGCGCGCGTCACCTCGTACCCGGTGCCCCGCTGGGCTCGGCAGACCACCGGCCACACTGTCCAGTTCCACGTGCATGCACGCAAGCATGTGGCTAGTGAAACCCGGCTACGCATCCAGGCTCAGCTGTTCCGTAGCGTGACCGACGCGGAATACCGCTTGACGATCGATCCAGGCCTGAATGTCAGTCGCCTGTGGCCCAGCGCGTCCGAGGTGAGCGCCATTGGCGTCGCCGAAGGTGGCCGCATCGGGAGCACTTTCCCACCCCCCTTCGACACCAGGGCCGCCATCGTCCACCTGCCCTTCCCCCTGCAACCCGGTAGCACGGTCGCCTTCCTCCTCGACCGCGAGCTGAGTCCGTGAGGCCCGTCGACGTACGGTTCGACCAGGATCGATGCCGAAGACATAGACCCCGGCGCGGTTCGCGGCGAAGGGCGGCATGGTCGGTCGACCAGGTTCGGTGAGTCAGTTGAGCCGACGCGCCGCGCCCGACCAGCGGCGAAGCGGCGGGTCGGAGCATCATGGGGTCATGGGCTCACGGGCTGGGGGTAGCCAACATGGGCGAGGTCGTGCCCGCGTCGGCGCACTCGTATTGGTGTCGTTGTCGCTGTCGCTGGTGGCCTGCGGCGACGACGACGATGACGCCACCGACGGGAACCGAGGCGGCGACGATGCTGGGGCCGTCGCCACGGCGTGCGATCGGGTCGAGGCGCTCGGCGACGCGATCCTCGAGGTTCCTGAGACGGCGTCGGTCGCTGACGTCGAAGGCGCGGTGCGACCAGCGCTCGACGCCTTCATGGAAGCGGCCGAGGAGAGTGGTGACGACCGCCTCGCCGAGTTGGCCACTACGGCGAGCGACGCCTTCTCGATCTATGTGACCGGTGACGGGATCGACGCGCGGGAGGCGGGGAACGACGTCGACATCGCACTGGACCGGACAGCCGAGCGCTGCATCGAGCTCGGCGCCACCAACGACTTCCCCGAGGAGCCCGACCCTTAGCCGCCGTTCGCGCCGGTGCGGGTGCGGAGGCCATGCTGAGGTGCGGTGCGATAGCTACGTTTACCGGGCATGGGCGGGTCGTACGATTTCGTCGTCGTAGGTGGTGGGTCGGCTGGCGCGGTCGTCGCTGCTCGGCTCTCGGAGGACTCGACGTGTCGGGTTGCCCTCGTGGAGGCGGGAGGGCCCCCACCACCCCAGGAGCTGATGCCGGCTGCGTGCCCGGTGTTGCAACAGAACCCGGCCACCGACTGGATGTACACGGCGGACGCAGGCGGGTGCGGCCTCGGGCTCATGGACGGCCGGATGGTGGTTCCCCGCGACAAGATGCTCGGCGGGTCGTCAGGCATCAACTACATGGCGTACGTCCGTGGTCATCCCGGAGACTTCGACTCATGGGCCGCGGGTGGCGCCACGGGGTGGAGCTACGACGACGTCCTGCCCTACTTCAAGAAGAGTGAGGGTCTGGCGCCGAGCGGGGACATCGTCGTCGACGCCGATGCGCACAACACCCAGGGCCCTCTCGGTGTGTCGGTGCGGGCTCCCGTGCTCCGTGGGGCGGAGGATTTCGTCGACGCGGCGGTCGCGGCGGGTATCCCCAGAGGCGACTACAACGGCCGTGACCGCGGCGGCCCCGATGGGCTGGTGTCGCTCCTCCAGACCACGACGCGTGACGGCAAGCGGTCGAGCACGTATCACGCATTCCTCGAAGGCGACGTCGAGCGGCGACCCAACCTCGACGTCATCTGCGGGGCGCACGTGACCAAGGTGATCCTTGACGGCGAGCCTGGTCAGCTGCGAGCTGTCGGGGTCGTCACCGATACCACCTGAGCCGTCCGGGTGGTTCAGCGCGCCTGACCACCGGCGAGCCGTGCGTCGTCGCCGGCGTGGTCGTGGTGACCCGACCCCCCCACGTGGTTCGGCGCCGCGACGATCCGCACCGGGGGAGGTCGAGCTTCAGAGGGCGAGCAGGGCTTCGACGTCGATGTCGGCGATGGTGGACGGCTCACAGCCGGTGGACCAGACGGCCCCGGGGCTGGGCTAGTGCTCGACGGTGGTGGGCGGGCTCTCGCGAACAGCGGCGACGACGACGTGCACCTCGAAGGGCGCCTCGAGGCCGCCGTCGCGGTTGGTGAAGGGTGCGAGCACGTCGCGGGCGCCTTCGCGGATCCGGTCGTAGACCTCGGCGGTGATGCGCTCGCCGAGAGGAGTGCTCTCCACCTCGGTGGCCACGAGTGCGTCGACCGAGGGGAACCTCGCGGTGCCCATGTGGGTGCTGGTGGCCGTCACCTGAAGGCCCGCCTGGGCGAACAGACCGCTGAGCTCCGCTTCGTCCCCACAGGCGAAGTAGGCGCTCAGGAGCGACCGTGCCTCGGCACCGGCGTGACGTGCAGCCATGTCGACGAACGGTGCATACGCCGGTTGCGCGTCGAGGCTGCTCGGCACCAGCACCGCGACGGTGCCGCCCGACGTGGCGACCCTGGCCATCTCCCGCAGTGCTCCGACCCGGTCGGGGACGAACATCAACGCCATCTGGCACAGCACGGTGTCGAAGGAACGGTCGGACAGTGGGAGGGCGACGACGTCGCCCTGGCGCCAGTCGACGTCGGCGCGCACGCGGCGGGCGACCGTGAGCATGGCTTCGTTGAGGTCGACGCCGACGACGTTGGCCGGTCCGACGAGGTCGGCCGCCGTACGGGCGACGATCCCGGTACCGCAGGCGACGTCGAGGATCGTGTGGCCCTCTGCGATGCCGGCGGCATCGCAGAGGATCGGCGCCCACTGGGCGAAGAATGCCGGCACGAAAGCCGCCTCGTACGCCTCAGCCGCCTCGATCGGGATCTGGAACGACTCCGACGGTTCGGTGTTGGTCATGGTGCCGATTGTCCGCCCCGCCGGATCGGTGAGCATCGGGCACCTGCCCTATGTGCTGGACGGCGGTCACCGCTTCGGGCTCGGCGGAGGAGCAGCCGGCACCGTGTCGGGCATGCCGAGCACGGCTGCCGCATGGCCGGCGGCCTCGGTTCGATTGCGCAGCCCCAGCTTGGTGAGGATGCTGCTCACGTGGTGTGACGCCGTCTTGCGGCTGACGTGCAGCCGCTGGGCGATCTCCGGGTTCGACAGTCCCGCACTGACCAACCGCAGCACCTCGCGCTCGCGCATCGTGAGCACTCCCACCCCCTTGGGGCCGGTTCGAGGGACGACGCCGACCGAGCGGAGGAAGGCCGCGACCCGGTCGGCGTCCGCGGATGCGCCCAGCTCGTCAAGGGCCGTCAGCGCCCGCCGGGCATGGTCGACCGCGGCAGCGGGTTCGCCGGCCGCGAGTGCCCGGGCGAGCTCGAAGCGGGTGCGGGCGGCCTCGAAGGGCAGGTCCAGGGACGACCAGACCTCGAGCGCTGCCTCCAGGTGGGCTGAAGCCGTTGTGTCGCCGTGGGCCAGGGCCACGCGCCCCCGCGCCGATCGCGCCAGGGCATCGAACTGCTGGCTGCCGGTCGCGGCGGCCGTCTCGCTCAGCCGCCTGGAGGCACGAGCGGCGTCGTCGTGCCTGCCCGCGGCGATGGACGCGTCGACCAGGACGTCGAGCGCACCGGAGAGATGTCGTCGGTGGCCCTCCAGCCGCCGTAGGCGCTGCTCGAGCAGGCGGCTCGCCCCAGCTGCGTCACCCCGCGCCAACGACAGGGCTGCAGTCAGGAGTGATGCCTCGGCCTCGACGTCGACGTGGTCGCCAAGACTGGACAACAGCTGCTCGGCCTCCTCCAGGCGCCCCTGGCGGATGCGCAGGCCGGCCAGCCGGGCCAGCGCGCGGCCGTGCAGCCCCGGGCAGGTGCCCTCCGTGATCCGCACGCCTGCACCCAGCTCGCGCTCGGCGTCGTGCCACCGCCCCTTCGCGGTCAGCACGCTGCCGTAGTAGATGCGGCACTCTGCATAGAGGAACGGGCAGCCGTAGACGGCGACGAAGTCGTCGGCCACCGTCACCCACTGGGCGGCCCGCTCGATGTCGCTCACCAGCTCGCAGGCGTTCAGCATGTCGCAGCACGTGTAGACCACGGTGTCGAGAGCCGAGCGGTCGCCCGCGAGCACGGCCGCCATTGCCTCGTCGATCAACGCGAAGCCGGGATCGGTCTCGCCCTTGGCGACCTGCTCCAAGCCGAGCTGGGACAGCGCGACGAGCTCGAGGTCGACGTCACCGGCGGCCCGCGCGACCTCGAGGGCTCGCTCGGACAGTTGCTCGGCGGCGTCGAGGTCGGTCATCCGGTAGGCGCGGGCAACCGACACCCATCCGTGCAATGGCCCGGGCTCGACCGGCTCGAGCAGTCGCTCGGCTCGCCCGACCCAGCCGTTCGCCGCAGCGAAGTTGGCGAAGTTCGCCTTGTAGGTGATCGCCAACCACACCGCGCACTGCGCGGCGCGCTCGACGTTTCCGGACGCGCGGAACAGGGCGTAGGCACGACTGCACCGGTCGACGCTGGCCTGGCTCTCGCCGAGCCACCACAGGGACGTCGCCAGCCCGAAGCACGCCTCCGCCGTGGAGGCGACGTCACCGGTGTCGGCGGAATCGGCCGACTCGTCCGCCTTGTCCGTCCCGCCCGTCGCCAGCGCCTGCTCGAACCCGTCACGGGCTTCGGACCACCTGCCCTGGGCGAGGGCGGCGAAAGCGTCGGTCGGACCGACCGCCACCGGACGAGCACCGCCATCTCCGCCCTCGGCAGGCACGCTTGGTCTCCTCTGTCCCGCTCTCCACCAGGACACTACGCCGGACGGCGTGACAAGGCAGAGGTCAGGTTTCGTCGGCGTGGAGGTCGCCTTCGGCGAGGTAGTCGGCGGGGGCCCTGCCCGAGTCGGTGGGGTTGTAGGACCAGTCCGGTTGCTTGTCGAGCTGGCGGAGGTCGAGCTCGGCGCGTCCGCTCGCCATGTCGGAGATGGGCAGGATCGGTTCTGGTCTGGTTGCGGGCAGGCTGAGCCCGACGTGGCGGTCGAAGCTATCCGGGAAGACCCGCAACACGCTGTCGATCACCTGTTGGTGTTGCTGGGCGAGGTAGCACCTGGCGCCAGTCGCCACCGTCGAGACCCGCTCGGCCACACCGCCGAGGTCGTAGTCGCTGCCCTCGCCAGCGCAGATGCGGGCGAGCATGTCGGCGAGCGCCAGGCCGTCCTGCTTGCAGGGTGTGCATTGCCCACAGGACTCGACACCCAGGAACCGTGACACCCCCGCCGCGACAGCGGCCAGGTCGGTTTGGTCGTCGAACACGATGAAGCCGGCAGCACCCAGGCCGCTGCCGATCGCTTGCATGTGCTCGTAGGTCAAGGGCGTGTCGAACCGCTCGGCGGGGACGACGGCGTTGGCCACGCCGGACATGGCGGCGACGAGACGCCGGCCGGGGTGGGGCCCGATGCCGATCAGCTGGATCGCCTCGCCGAGGGGGGTTCCAAGCTCGATCTCGTCAACGCCGTGACGGCGGGTCGCGCCGCTCACGGTGCAGACCACCGTGCCCGGCGACTCCGACGTGCCGAGTGTCCGGAACCAGGCGGCGCCCTCCGCTACCAGGCCGGGGACGTTGGCGATCGTCTCGAGGTTGTTGACCAGGGCCGGGGGCGCCCCTCCTGGCCCTGGCTGGGCCATCTCGGTGCCGGCGGGCTCGCCCGGATCGGGGCCGGTCTCGTCGACGCCGTAGCGGAACGGCGGGCTGATGCGCGGGAACGGCGGCCGACCGTCCAGCACCTCGAGCAGGCCGGTCTCCTCGCCGAACAGGTACTCCCCAGGGCCGAGCGCCACGCCGACCGCGACGTCCTCGAGCCAACCGGCGGCGTCCAGCTCCCGGATGGCGCCCTCGAGCCGGGCCTGCTCGGTGGTGAAGCTCTCCTTGATCGCCACGACGGCGCGGTCGGCGCCCACGGCGAGCGCGGCGACCAGCGCTCCCTCGACGACCACGTAGGGGTTGGTGCGCGTCAAGGTCCGATCCTTGAACGTCCCTGGCTCTCCTTCCGCACCGTTGACCACGACCGTGGCCGGCAATGCTGCGGACCCCAGGCCGGCGACCGTGCGCCACTTGACTCCGGCGGGGAAACCGGCGCCCCCTCGGCCGCGCAGCCCGGCTGCCTCGACCTCGTCGATCACCGCCGTCGGCCCGAGCTTGCGGGCCGCCGCCAGGCCGCGACCACCACCACCGCCGAGGTAGTCGTCGAGGGATGCGACCGGCCGGCGGGACAACACACGCGAAACGAGTCCCATGACTCGGCTTCTACCCGCGCGGTCGCCCGTACAAGCACGGCGGGGGCGACGACGGCCGTCGATGACGAGGTCCTGGCCCCCGTGGTCACGAGGGGCGGGCGGGGGCGACCGCATATCCGGTCGGCTGGTTCTCCCGTGGCTGGCACGATGACGGCCATGGCCGTTGCTCACGAACCTACGTCGCCGCCCGGCTGGCTGCTCGACGAGATGGCCCGTGCGGGCAGGGAGAACCTCGATGCCATTCATGTCGCGCGCTACGACGTCAAGGAGGACGCCGCGGCGGCTGACGAGATCGCTCTGCTCACCGAGCTGGGCCTGTCCGGGGACGCGGTGGTCGTCGACATAGGTGCCGGCACCGGGCAGTTCGCGATCGCCGCGGCGTCGGCGTGCGCCCGGGTGGTCGCCGTCGACGTGTCGCCAGTGATGCTTCGCTCACTGCGCGCCCGGCTCAGCGCCGAGCAGGTGACCAACGTCGAGGTGGTCCAGGCGGGATTCCTGACCTACGAGCACGACGGCAGCCCGGCCGACGTCGTTTACTCGCGCTACGCCCTGCATCACCTGCCGGACTTCTGGAAGGCCGTCGCTCTCGGGCGACTCCGCCGGATCCTGCGACCGGGTGGTGTGATGCGCCTGTGGGACGTCGTCTACGACTTCGAGCCGGCTGCCGCCGAGGAACGCATCGAGGCGTGGTGCGCCACGGGGGGCACCGAGGACGATGTCGAGGGCGAGTGGAGCCGTGCCGAGCTCGAGGAGCACGTCCGCGACGAGCACTCGACGTTCAGCTGGCTCCTCGAGCCGATGGTCGAGCGCAGTGGGTTCGAGATCGAGCGGGCGGAGCACTCGCAGGACGGGATCTTCGCGAAGTACGTCCTCCGGGCCGCTTCCTAGGACGGACACCAGCGGTCCCTGGTACGAGCACATCTCGGCTGCGGTGGTCGATCGGGCCGGCGACAGCCTCGACCGCTACAGAGGCCGTTCGTGGTCAAACCGACCGGGAGCTGGCTGACCTGGCTGTTCAGCGGACGTTCAGCAGGTCGCTGGCACCCTTGGGGCCTCCCAGGAGCTGATGCCCATGTCGCAGAGTTTGGTCACCGTCCCGGCCCGTCCGTCCGATGTCAGCGGCCCGCGCACCACCACACTGCCCCGGCTCGACAGCCGCCGTGCGGCCGTCGTCGAGGACCTGCACCGGTCGCCGCCGATCACGTGGCGCGAGATCCGGCGGTGGTCGCCTTGGCTGGTACCCGCAGCGGTGACGCTGTTCGCGCTGCTTGGCGTGGTCGCATCCGTCGATGGCGGCACCATGCTCGCCTGGGATCGCCCGATCACCGACGCGTTCGTCGCCGCGCGTGGCCCGGCGATCGATCGGGTCGCACTCTGGATCTCACGGCTGGGCTCGACACCCGTGGTGCTGGCGGCCGGCGCAGCAGGAGTCGCGCTCGCTGCCCGCCGCTGTCGCACGGTTGCCCTCGTCATGCTGGTCGTCGTCCTGATGCGGCCGGGCCTGGAGTGGCTGATCAAGGACGTCGTGGCGCGGCCCCGCCCGAGCGGGGCGCGCCTCGTGCCGGGGACGGGTTACTCGTTCCCCAGCGGCCACGTTCTCGCCGCCGCCGCCACCTGGGGATTCGTCCCTGTGATCGCCGGTCTTTACATCCGTCGCCGATGGCTGTGGTGGACGCTGGCCGGGCTGGCCGGAGCGATCATCGTGCTCGTCGCGTGGAGCCGGGTCTGGCTGGGGGTTCACTGGGCCTCGGACGTCGCCGGCAGTCTGGCCCTGGCGTTCGTGGCGCTCTCGGCGGCGGAGGTCATGATCGACCGCGGACACGGCCCGGGCCGGGCCGGCCGGCCCCGGACACCATCCTGCTGTGGTCGATCGTCCGACCCCTGAGGCAGGTCCGAACCTCGTTCAGGGCTTGTCACACCCGCTCTCGCGTCTCGATCCCCGCTGCCTTGTCAGGCACGGTTCGGGGCTGCGACGGTGGGGCTGATGCCGATCCGTGTCGTCAACCTCGTCGTCGATGCCGCCGATCCGGGAGGGCTGGCCCGGTTCTGGTCCGCCGCGCTGGAGTGGCCGGTCACCTTCGAGGGGCCCGACGAGGTCGTGGTCGAACCCCCTGAGGACGACCCCGCCCAGACCGGCCAGCTGCCCCTCGTGTTCGTGCCCGTTGACGAACCGAAGACCTCCAAGAACCGGGTGCATCTCGACGTGGCCTCGACCTCCGCGGAGCATCAGTCGGCGCTGGTCGCCCGGCTGGAGGCCCTCGGCGCCGGTCGGATCGACATCGGCCAGCCCGAC
>JBOGHK010000010.1:0-6252 GCA_050744325.1 Acidimicrobiales bacterium | reverse complement strand
CGGTCCTGTCGGACGAGCTGAAGCCGTTGTGGACGGGCGTGATCTACTGCGGGTTGCTTGAGGCCTGCCACGAGCTCGTGGATCTGCGTCGCGCCCAGGAGTGGACCGAGGCGATGTCGCGGTGGTGCGCGCCCCTTCCCGCCGCGTCGTTGTACCCGGGGATCTGCCGGGTGCATCAGGTCGAGATCCTCGATCTGAGAGGCGCGTGGGAAGACGCCGAGACCGCGGCGTCGGCTGCGTGCCAGGATCTGGTCGGGATCGACGTGTTCGCGGTCGCCGACGGGCACTACGCGATCGGTGAGCTCCTGCGTCGACGCGGCGATGCCGCTGCCGAGGAGGCCTACCTGCGCGCCCACCAGGCGGGTCGGGACCCCCAGCCGGGGCTCGCCCTCCTGCGGCTCGCCCAGGGGCGAACCGAAGCGGCGTCTGCGTCGATCGATGCCGCGCTGGCCGCATGCGCCGGGGGGCGCCTGGAGCGGGCACGGCTGCTCGCCGCACAGGTCGACATCGCTCTCGCGGCTGGCGACGTCGGCGTCGCCGATGCTGCCGCCACCGACATCGCCGAGATAGCGGCCGAGTTCGAGAGCGATGGGTTGCGAGCGGTGTCGAATCGCTGTCGAGGCGCGGTCAGCCTCGCCCAGGGCAAGCCCGTGCTCGCGCTGGGATCCCTGCGGCTGGCGTTCGCGACGTGGCGGGACCTGGACGTGCCCTACGACGTCGCGCGTACCCGTGCGCTGCTCGCCGATGCGTACCGGCTGCTCGGAGACGACGACGCTGCCGCCCGCGAGTGCGCCGCCGCGAGGAGAGTGTTCGCCCGCTTGCGCGCCGATCCAGACCTACGGGCTCTCGATGCCGGCGATGCACCGCCCGGGGGATTGACGCGCCGCGAGGTCGAGGTCCTTCGCCTCATCGCCTCCGGTCAGTCGAACCGGGAGGTCGCGGCCACCCTGGTCATCAGTGACAAGACCGCGGCGAGGCACGTCGCCAACATCTACGCCAAGCTCGGCATCTCGTCACGATCGGCGGCCACCTCGTTCGCCCACGAGCACGCCCTGGTGTAGACCGCAGCTGGCCTCTACATAGAACAGACCATCGGGTGTCGACGCGGTTTGCACGTCGCGCCCGATGCGGAGCGAACGACCCGACCCATACCGTCCTTCCCGGCGACCACTCCCACCAGGAAGGACGGCCATGCCCAAATTCGTGATCGAACGGGAACTGCCCGGCGCCGGATTGCTCACCGCCGACGAGGTGCACACCGTTGCCGCCAAGTCGAACGAGGTCCTCGCTGATATGGCACCCCGAGCGCAGTGGGTCACCAGCTACGTGACCAGCGACAAGGTCTACTGCGTGTACATCGCCGAGGACGAGGACGCGCTCCGCGAGGAAGCGGACCGCGTCGGCGTCCCCGTCAGCGCCGTCAGCAAGATCACCTCGGTCCTCGATCCCACGACCGGCGAGTGACGAGTGACTGCCATGACCAGTGGGATCTCGACCAGACCGACCGAGGCGGCGATGCCTCGCGACGGCGAGCACGCGCTCGTCACCGCGGCACGCCAGATCGGCCCCCTGCTCCAGCAAACGGCCGAGGAGGGCGAGCGTGAGCGCCGCCTGCCGGCCGCCGCGGCGACGGCGCTGAGGGACGCCGGCTTCTTCCGCCTCTGCCGACCGCTCCAGCTCGGTGGACTCGAAGCCGATCCACCCACGGTGCTCGCCTCGATCGAGGAGCTCGCCCGCCACGACGCTTCGGCGGCCTGGTGCGCGTTGAACAGCGGGATCGCAGGCGCGCTCCACTCCCTCCTGCCGCACCAGGGAGCACACGAGACCGGCGACGACGCCACCGTCATGAACGGCGTCTTCGCCCCGTCCGGGCGCGCCGTCGAGACCGACGGCGGCTACCTCGTCACCGGCCGATGGTCGTTCGTCAGCAACTGCCACGAGTGCACCTGGCTGGCACCCGCGAGCATCGTGTTCCACGGCGACGAGGCGTCGATGACCCCCGACGGCCCCGAGATCGTCACGACATTCATCGAGGCGGGCGACTGGCGGATCATCGACACCTGGGACACCATCGGTCTCCGGGCCACCGGCAGCCACGACATCGAGGTCCTCGACGTCTTCGTGCCGACCCACCGGACCTTCCCCGTCCCGTTGCCCGACCCCGTCTCGGACGGTGCGCTCTTCCGCTTCCCGGTCGTCGGCCTGTTCTCCGCCGGGATCGCCGCGTGCGCGCTCGGCGCCGCCCAAGCGGCGATCGACGACGTCCTCGACCTCGCAGGTACCAAGACGCCATTCGGTCTCGCCACCAGCCTGGCCACCCGGACGACCGCACAGATCGCTGTCTGCGAAGCCATGGCCATGGTCCGCGCCGCCCGTGCCCTGCTCCACGACGAGACCACAGGACTCTGGCACCAGGTGCGCTCAGGCACGCCGGTCACCGCGGAGCAGCGCGCAGCGCTCCGACTCGCCACAACCCACGCCACCACCGCGTCCGCCGACGCGGTCGGCCTCATGTACACCGCAGCCGGAGGCACCTCGGTCTTCGCGTCGAGCCCCCTCCAACGGCGGCTACGCGACGTCCATGCCATCACCCAGCACTTCTTCGTCGCCCCACCCACCTACGAAACCATCGGCAAGGTCGTGCTCGGCGTCGAACCCGACGGCTTCATGCTCTGACACGTGCCCTGGGGATCCCGTGGTTGGTGCGCTCGCCGACCGCACCGACCACGGGATCCCCGCCCACACGCCACGACCGCCCCTCCCGAAGGGCCGTTCAATGACCAACCACCCATCGACGATCGGGCTCGTCCTCGACTGCGCCGACCCTGCCGCGCTCGCCGAGTTCTGGGCCGCCGCGCTCGATTACGCCATCGTCGGCGACGCCGGCAACTACGTCGCACTCGTCCCCAACGGCCGACCCGGACCCAAGCTCCTGCTGCAGCGGGTCACGGAACCGAAACGGGTCAAGAACCGCATGCACATCGACATCGAGACACCGGACATCAGATCCGAGGCCGCCCGACTCGAAGCGCACGGCGCGACCCGAGTCCAACCCGACACCCGCAGCGAGCACGGCAGCACCTGGATCCTCATGGCAGACCCCGAAGGCAACGAGCTCTGCGTCTGCGATGCCGGCGCCAAGCCAGGCCACCGCTCGTGACCGCGTCCTGTCCCTGACATGTCAGGCGTAGGGACATCGGAGGGATACCCGTGCGACGAGCCACGCCGACCTTGTTCATGGCCTACAGCCTCGCGGTCTACGCCGGCTTCCTGGCCGTCTTCGCCTACGCCGTCGGCTTCGTCCAACAGGTCGGCGTACCCATCGACATCGACGACAGCGCATCCACCTCCACCTCCACCGCCGCCGCCCTAGCGATCGACCTCGCTCTCCTCGTCCTCTTCGCCGTCCAACACAGCATCATGGCCCGACCCGCCTTCAAACGCCGGTGGACCCGCCTGGTGCCCGAGCCCATCGAACGCAGCACCTACGTGCTCGCCGCCTCGCTGGCGCTCGCCCTGCTGCTGTGGCGATGGCGCCCGCTCCCCGCCACCGTCTGGCACCTCGAGCCCACCGCCGCCCGAACCGCCCTGCACACCCTGGCGTGGCTGGGCTGGCTGACCGTGCTCGGAACCACCTTCCTCATCAACCACCTCGACATGTTCGGCCTCCGCCAGGCCTACCGCCACCTCCGCGACCGACCACCGGCGGCCCCGGAGCTCCAGACCCCGCTGCTCTACCGGCTGGTCCGCCACCCCCTCATGCTCGGCTTCATCATCGCCTTCTGGGCCGCCCCCACCATGAGCCAAGGCAGGCTCCTGTTCGCCGCGGTCAGCACCGGCTACATCCTCGTCGCGCTCCAACTCGAAGAACGCGACCTGCTCGACGAGCTCGGCGACGACTACCACGCCTACCGGCGCGATGTCCCCATGCTGCTCCCCGGCCTGATACGGCGTGCCTCGCCAGCGGCTCGTGTTCAGCAAGGCGGCGACGGCGAGCGCACGACACCCAAGGCCGACGCGGAGCACACCTCACCGCAATGAGGCACCCAACACCGGCGCAGGGGCGTCCGCCAGCGCCCCCGACCTGGTCCGACGAGAGGGCTACCGCAGCCGTCATGGCGCTGCTCCCACTCACCGCTCAGCCCGCGACCGAACCCGACTCAGGGCACGTCGTAGGCCAGGAACCGGCGTCACTTGATCGTCGGCACCCTGCTCTCAGGCGCTTCGGTCCACACCGGCGTTGCCTGGACCGACGACATCGGGCTCCGTCGTGCCGCTCCATGGCGCGGCGGTGGCACGTCCCGATGGGTGCGAAGCGAAGTCGTCAACGCCGCGCCACGGCCGACTCGGAGCCGGTGGAGGCCGAGCGCGACCTCGGCCGACGTTTCGCCGCGGGCGACGTGGACGCGATGCCAGAGCTGCGTGCCCGCTGCTCCGGGCCGATCTACACCGGGGCAATGAGCCGCCTGCGGGCCTGCCAGAACCGCAGCTCCGTCGCGGCCTTCCTGGCGCGGCGCGCCTCCTGAGCCTTGGCTTGCCAGACGCCACGCGCCACCCTCGTCGTGTTCACGGCGACGGCGCTGCTGCTCCTGTCGACGTGGTTCTCCGCGACTGCGGTGATCCCGCAGGTGCGCGCGGAGTGGCAGCTGTCGGCGGAGGCCGTCGCGTGGCTCACGATCGCGGTGCAGTGGGGCTTCGTCACCGGGCGCGCTGCTCTCGGCAGCATTCACCGTTGCCGACGCGATCGCGCCGACCCGGCTGATCTTCCTGTGTTCGCTGGGGGCAGCCGGCGCCAACCTGCTGCTCCTGGTCACGCATGGTGTGGGCCTCGGCCTCACCGCCCGGTTCGCCACCGGCTTCTTCATCGCGGGCGTCTACCCGCCCGCGCTCAAGCTGATCTCCACCTGGTACCGGCACGGCCGGGGCGCGGCGCTAGGCCTTGTCGTGGGCGCGTTGAGCGTCAGCCAAGGCGTGCCGCACCTGGTGAACGGCCTCGGTGGGCTGGATTGGTGGCTCGTCATCGTGATCACGTCGGTCCTCACCGTCGTCGGCGGTGTGATCACCCTGACGGTCGTCGCGCCGGGTCCGTTCCCGTTCCCGGCAGCGGTGTTCGAGCCGCGGCAGATCCGGGTGGTGTTGCGCGACCGCATAACCCGCCTCGCCATGATCGGCTACCTGTGCCACATGTGGGAGCTGTACGCCGCGTGGGCCTGGTTCCTTGTCTTCTTCACCGCAGCGCTGCACCGCCGCGGAATGGACGACCCGGTCTTCGCCACGTACGTCACCTTCGCGTTCTTCGCCGTCGGCGGCCTCGCCAACTGGAGCGGCGGGGCGCTGGGCGACTGGATCGGCCGAGAGCGCACCGCGATTGCGATGATGGCCGTGTCTGGCACGTGTGCCGCCACGATCGGATTGCTGATGACGGCCCCCTGGTGGCTTCTCATCGGGGTGAGCCTTGTGTGGGGCTACAGCGTCGTCGGTGACTCCACGCAGTTCTCCACGCTCGTCACGGAGCTGGCCGACCAGCGCTACGTCGGCACCGCGCTCACCGTGCAGATGGCGCTCGGGTTCCTGCTGACAGGCGCGACGATCTGGCTCGTACCCGCCGTCGAGCAGGCCGTCGGCTGGCACTGGGCGCTCGCCGTGCTGGCGGTCGGGCCGCTCGCCGGCATTGTCGCGATGCGCCGCCTGCTCGCCGCCCGGGCCGCCTGAGAAGTCGGCGACCGCTGCGCGGGCCGCCGATACGGTCCGAGCACGGTGCTACGAGCATCCGCTTGCTGTCGAGCCTGAACCGCGGGGTACAAGGCGGTGAGGCGACACTCCCCTCCCCCACCCCACGGCACACCATCTGACCTGCACAAACCGTGACCCGGAACGTGTCGGAGGACCGACACGAACCCTAACCCCACGCGCCGCTGTCGAAGGCGAGTATCTCGCTGCCTCGGCGTAGCCTTCGGATGAGGGCCATCATCACTTCACGTGCAACTCGCCCTCCTTGGAGGTGTGCGCGATCACCCTCCCGGATGCCTCGGGGCCGTCCGCTGCAGTTGCCAGCCCGCTCTTATCTAGCCATACTTATGGACATGTCGCTTGCGGAACACCTGTCACTCGCTGACGTGAAGAATCGTCTGTCCGAGGTGATCGAAAAGCTCGAGCGCGAGCACGGACGAGTCGTGGTGACCAAGCACGGTCGCCCAGCGGCCGTTTTGGTCAGCATCGAGGATCTGGAGTCTCTCGAAGAGACCCTCGAGA
>JBOGHK010000009.1:0-4856 GCA_050744325.1 Acidimicrobiales bacterium | reverse complement strand
GCCCACGGTGCGGGCGCATGGGCCGTCGGTGTCGCGACGGGTGCGAGCACGGTCAACGACCTCGCCGCGGCCGGCGCCGACGAGGTGTTCAAGGACCTGACGTCGCCCGAGGCTCTTGCGGTCGCGGTCTACCAACGGCTGCTCGGGTCGAGCTAGGCCGCTGCCACAGCGAGGGCGAAGCGCTCCCGGAACTCCTGCGCGTCCCGGTTCTCATTGAACGGCGCCAGCGCCTCGTTGAACTCGCTCAGCCGCTCGACGACCCGAGCGGAACCGATTGCCCGGCTGAGCGTCAGCGCGTGGTCTGCGGTCTCGCACGCCTGCTCGACTTCCCGCTCGGCGAGGTAGCACTTCGCCAGTCTCGACAGGTAGTGCACCCGATCCCTGACCCGGTGCGGGGCGTGACACTCCAGCAGCTCGACAGCGTGTCGGAGCGACGCTGCGGCCTCGCCGGTGAGTAAGAGATCCAGGTAGCACGCCCCCTCCTGCGCAGCGACCTCGATCTCGTCCACGTAGGACGCCCACAGAGGCTCCTCGTCGCTGCCAGCCCTCGCGAAGGCCGCTCGGGCGCCCTCGAGGGACCGGAGAGACTGCGTCGTGTTCCCCAGCCCGGCGTGCGCCCGTGCGAGTCGAGTGCCGAGCGTGGTCTCGACCAACGGCGTCAGGGCGCCAGCGCCGGTCGTGAGAGCCGTCTCGGCCAGGGCCAGAGCGGGCGTCCGGTGCCCGCGATAGGTCTCCTGAAGGCTCATGTAGGCCAGGGAACTGGCGGCGAGAGCTGGCTCGTGGGCCTCGTGCGCGACGTAGACGGCCGTCGTCAGGTAGCGCCGAGCCTCGGCATGGCGGTTGGCGTCCAGGGCGAGCCAGCCGGTCATCTGGCTCAGTTGCCCGAACACTGGTAGCCCGTCGCCGGGGTCGTGCTGGGCGTTCACCGCGAGCCGAGCGACGTACCGGGCCAACGGCAAGTACAGGGTGTCGCCACCCATCTCGTCATCGAGTTGGAGGAAGAACCTGAGCACCTCATCGGCGCTCTGCCGTAGAGACAGCCCGTCCACGGCACCGATCCCGACGGGGGCTGGGACGGGCTGGTCGAGCAGTGGAAGACCGGAAGCGGTCAACTCTGCCAGGAGGTCCGTCACGCCGAGCTGTCGGCTGTCGTCGTCGCTCGCGGTGGACACCGGGGTGTCGGCGGGGAGTCCCCGGCCGTCGGGGCCTGACGGGGACGGCGCCCCACGGAGTCGGAACCAGAGCAGCTCGGCCGGTATCCGCAGGGTCCGAGCCCAGAACGTGAGCCTGTCCAGGTCCTTGGTTGGAGGTCCGGTTTCGAGCTTGCTGATCTGCGGCTGCGTCATGTCGACCCAGCCGCCGACCGTCGTCTGAGAGATGGGCGTTCCGTGGACGGGGTGGTTCCGGTACGCCCACAGGACACGACCGATGTGCCAGCTCGCGAGCGCATCCCGCATGAGATCGACCGACCAGAAGCTCTCCGGTACATCGGGTGGTCCCGTCAACGATCCCGCCGCTGCCGTGCAGCTCGCCCAGAGGGGTGCGCGGTTGTCACTCGCGAGCCGAGCGCCACATGAATTGCAGTAGCGGTCGGGAGTTACGCCGGGACTCATCAGCGGATTGGGCTTCCCCTTGTCCTGGAGCCGGGCCGTTCCGAGGTCGTCTGACCGGCTACTGCCCGCCCCCGTGGAGATACGCCGCGAAGCATACTGGCCATGCCGATCGCGGCATTCCCTCGACGTGGCGGGGTCTCCACAGTCGATGGGGTGACCGCACTCCTCCTACTCCTGGGCGTGGCGACGGTGCTCGCCGTCAGCTACGTGGTCGTGGCTCAGTCGCGGCTTCTGATGTGCGCCGTAGACGACGTCGGTAAACAGGTCGAAGCAGACCGAGCGGCCCACGACCACCACGTCGACTCCCTGGACAAGCGGATGCGGTCCGTAGAGGCATCCGCCGCGAGCGCCGAGCGCGAGAGCCGCATGGTCACCTTGCACATGGCGGACCTCAACCGCATCATGCTCCAACAGGCCGAGATCCTCGCCGACATCCAAGACGACCTGAAAGCCCAGCAAGACGGGACGAACAGCCATCAACCTCTCAGGTCACCGGTTCCTCGACTTCCCGACCGTGGGGGCCAACGGTGAGGCCGCCGGCCCAGGTTGTCCACCCGCTCCGCCACAGTCGATGGGACCCCTCCGCCGGGCCGGTGGGGGGTCCTGTCGTTGCCGGTGACGGCGGTCCCGTCCGCACGAGGAGGGGGCCAGACCGCCGAGCCGGCTCCAGAAGGGCCGGCCCCGGTGTCGCTGGCTTTGCCCGAGGTTCCGCCATCGGGGGGAGCGACGCCGGTTGGCCGGCCCGGCCACCGACGAGCAAGGATGCCGCCGCCCGGATCTGGTCGGAGGCGCTGCCGGACGGGTTCATGTTGCAGCCGGCCGCTGGTGGCGGATGGTGGCTGTTCCATCGGTGCGGGGACGTCGTCGCTGTCGACAGGCTGACCGTCGTCCGGCTGCGCTGGCGCATCCGCCGGCACCGATGCGGCCCGCCCGGATCGGACTGGCACGACGCCGGCCATCCACAGCAACGGAACCCAGCGCCACCGGCCCATCTCGCGCGACCTCGACCGGCACCGTGGCGCCGAGGCCCAGAGGCTGCGGCATGACTCGCCGGGGCGACGCGGGCGTGAACGGAGAGCCGGCCGAGATCGACACGACGGTGGCGCACGCCGCCCGGATTTACGACTACTACCTGGGCGGGTTCACGAACTTCGAGGTCGACCGGATCGCGGCCGAGCACGCCGCTGGGGTGCATCCTGGTGGCATCGACACGGTGCGGGCGTCGGTCCGCAGCAACCGGGCGTTCCTGGTGCGCGCCGTGCGCTGGCTGGCCGGCGATGCCGGCATCGGCCAGCTCTTCGACATCGGCTCGGGCATCCCGAACGGGGACAACGTGCACGCCGTGGCCCAGCGCACCGCCATCGAGTCGCGGATCGTGTACGTGGACAACGACCCCATCGTGCTTGCTCACGCGCACGAGTTGGTGCGGAGCACTCCGGAGGGGGCGGTCGACTACGTGTATGGCGACCTGCGCCAGGTCGACAGCCTGATCCGCCGGGCCGCGTACACGCTGGATTTCGCTCGACCGGTGGCGGTCATGTTGGTGGGTGTCTTGCACTTCTTCCCCGATGAGGACGATCCCTACGGGATCGTCGCCCGGCTGCTGGAAGCGGTGCCGTCGGGCAGCTACCTGGTCGTGTGCCATCTGGCGAGCGACATCCACCCCGCGGAGATGGCCGAGGTCGCTCGCCGGTTCAACCAGACGACGAACGAGACGTGGGCGCTACGGAGCCACGACGAGGTCGCTCAGTTCTTTGCCGGTTTGGAGATGGTGGAGCCCGGTGTCGTGCAGGTCGACCAGTGGCGACCCGACGACGGTCCCGCCCCGGTCCTGCCGCCGGAGGGGCGCATCAACCCGCTGTATGTCGGCGTCGGGCGCAAACCGTGAGCGTGGCGACCCTGAGAGCCGAACTCATAGCCCTCACCGAGGATGACCCCAGCACCTCGCCCGGCGGCCCGTCTGTGGTGGCTTTGGAGCTGGGCGGGCGCACCGATGACCTGTGGGTCTGCATCGACGAGATGTCGCGACTCCCCGCCGAGACGGTGGCAGCGCGGTGAAGGTCCACAATGCGAAGTACGTCGCGCTCCCGTCGTGGGACGGCCAGCAGTGGCTGGTGCGGGTCGAGGACTACGACTACGTGCACCGGGGGGACACGACCGCCGGGCGCCTGGAGCAGGTCGGCCCCAACGCCAGCCTGCTTCTCGCTGCACACTTCGGCTGCGACCCGAGCCATGTGAGGGTTTCGGTCGAGCCGCAACTTCCCAAGGAGATCGAGCACGCCCTCCAGGTCGCCGAGGGTCACGTCGCCGATGCCGCCAGGCACGTCGACGCGGTCGTGGCGGCTCTGCGGCAAGCCGACATGTCCGGTCACGACATCGCCGCCCTCCTCACCGAGCGGGCCTTGCAGGCGGCGCCCCAGCGGCCTCTGCTGATCCCCAACAGCGAGATCGCCACCTACGGACTCGACCGCCGACCAGACGTCATCGCCGTGGAATGGCCAGACGTCGAGGTGGGGCTCACTTGCTGTCGTGCGTGCGTCGAGGCGAACCATCGGCCGTGGGAGAGCTGGCCGGACGGTACGTCGGCAGCGGTCTACGACGCACGTGTGCGCTGTGACATCTGCGGTCGAGATGTTGCCCAGGCGGCACGGGAGCCTCAGCGATGACCGTGATGGAGGTCGTGACCGATGGACCGAGACGAACCGATGGTGATGGGCGACGACCTGCTGTCGACCACCGATCCGGGATCCGAACGAGGACCTGGAGGACGACCCGGAGCCGGCGGCCTACTACCGGGACCTGGCCGAGGTGAACGAGGTCATCGCCACCCTCTACCGGTACCGACCGGCGCCAAGCCCGGCCTGTGGCGAGCAGTCCGTCGCGCTGGGGGAAGGTGACCAGTGATCCCTACACCTGAAGTACGCCGTGGTGGCGAGACCGAGGCTGCCGTTGACGAAGGTGCTGGAGGCGTGACCGGAAGCGCCGACCACCCGGTCACGAGGGACCTCGTTGACGGGGAGGTCGTGCATCTCGGTGCACACGACGCCGAGCCGGTCGAAGGGGTGAGTCCCGTACGTGGACGCCTCGCCATACGCCGCATGCTCGAAAGATCGCGGCTTGCTCCGAATGACCTCTCCCTGCCGGTGCTGGTGACCGAGTCGGTCGATCGGGTCGACGGTGCGCCGCCCACGGTCTCGCTCGCGGGCCTACCCAAGCTGGTCCGGCACGCTCGTCATCTCGGGT
>JBOGHK010000008.1:0-16908 GCA_050744325.1 Acidimicrobiales bacterium | reverse complement strand
CCCCCAACGTCGCTCGATCCGGCTCCGCCGGGCGAGCGACCGGAGATGAGCGCCGCCGAGAGGCGGCACCACAAAAATCGCCGAGGTAGCTCCGCTTCCGAGGCGACCTACGCACGCCAGCGATCGGCGAGCTGGTTGATCGGCTCGGTCATCAGCTCGGCGACGGGGATGGCGGCCAGCACGTCCTCCCGGAAGGTCGGCTCGGTCTCGAGCACCGCGTCGCGCAGGACCGCGTAGCGGATGCGGTAACCCTGCAGCACCCCGCGGGCCGTCGACGTCGGCAGGTGGTCGGCGAAGCGCACGTGCAACAGCGTCAGGCCGATGGTCTCGCCGTCCTTGACCTCGGGCACCAGCACGATCGGCCGCCCGTCGCTGCGGCCACGGGCCACGAGGACCTGACGCTCGTTGGCCACCCGGTGCTTCGTACCCCGCAGCTCCGGGGCGCGTTCGGTGCGGCTTGGCAGGTCGCGGGCGACGCCGCCGCGGTCGACGACGGTGATCGTGGCGGGACCGTCGCGACCGGCGACGCTGTCGATCGAGTACCGCGTGAACCCGCGTGTCTCGACGAAGGCAGGGCTGATGTCGGCAAGGGTCCGCAGAACCGCATAGGTGAGGTGGTCGCGCGGCGCGCCCGCATCGAGGACCTGGCGGACCAGCGGGACGGTGAGCAACGTCTCGTCGCTGCGCGAGATCCCGACCGTGACCGTCTTGGCCTGGTGCTTGATCGCGTCGATCGGACGGGTCAGCTCCTCGATGGCCTGGGTCAGCGCCGTGGTCAGGTCGTCGATCAGCACGGCCGGTGTGCCCACCTTGCCCTCGTCGATCTGGTACGCCTCCAATGGCACGATGCCGGTCGCGTACCGGAGCAGGGCAGCGAGGCGCACCCCGGTCGACGCTTCGAGCTGGCCGTTGTACCTGCCCACCCGCAGGCTGTCGAAGAAGCGCCGGGCCAGCGGCTCGATGTCGGCCCGCAGGTTGCCGAGCATCGCCTCGCCGGCCAGCTGGGCGCCGCCGGACCGGGCGGAGGCCGCGGGCCCGAGGGCGATGGCCGAGCCGTCCCCCCGGGTCGCCGACGCCGAGGTCACGGACTCGATCGCCGCCCGCGCCCGGCGCAGTGGCCGTGCCAGGGCATCGATGGCCAGGGCCGCCTCGTACCCGAACAGGTGACCGGCCATCGTCGACAGCACGAACGCCAACGCCGGGTGGGTCTCCGGAACCCACAGCACGTGCAAAGCCGCGGCGAACCGGGACTGGCCGTCAGTGGCGACCACGACCGGCGCCGCCTTGTGCGCCCGGTAGATCGCCACCTCCTTGGCGACATCGTCGGCGTTGGACCCCTCGAGCCCCGCGGCGCAGACCAGGATCAGCGGTTCCGCCGAGAGGTCGATGTGCTTCTTGTCCTCGGTGCTGTCGCTGGCGATCGACTTGTAGCAAAGCTCGGACAGCTTGATGCGCACCTCGGCGGCCGCGATCCGGTTGACCCCGTTGCCCACGACGGCCCAGTGCCGCCGGGGCGGCGCGAGCTGGTGAGCCGCCTCGCCGATCGCGGTGCGTCGTTGCAGCACCGTCGCCATCGCGTCCGGAAGGTCGCGCAAGCCGCGCAACACGGCCTGGTCGACCTCACCGCCGACCTCGCGGGCGATCGCCGCCGCCAACAGGACCCCGGCGGCGATCTGGCTGTAGAACGCCTTGGTCGATGCCACCGACATCTCGACGTCGCGGCCGTCCGACGTGTACAGCATCCCGTCGGCCTTGTCGGTCAGGTCGCTCTGGCGGCGGTTGACGATCGCCACCACGTGCGCGCCCCGACCCCGGGCGAGGTCGACCGTGCGGTTGGTGTCGGTGGTCGTCCCCGACTGGCTGATCGCCACCACCAGCATGTCGGCCATTGACTCGCGCAACCCGAAGCCCGACAGCTCGGTGGCCAGCATCGCCTCGACCCGCAACGGCGTGTCACGGCAGAACCGGACCAACGCCGCGGCGGCCCCCTGACCGGCCACGGCGGCTGTGCCCTGGCCGACCGCGACGATCCGGGTGATCGTTCCCGAACGCAGCGCGTCTCGTATCGGGTCGGGGAGCACGGCCGGCCCCAGGGTCACCTGCAGCTCGCCGTCCCGATCCACCAGCTTGCCCCGGAGCGTCTTGCGGAAGCTCGCCGGCGCCTCGCTGATCTCCTTGAGCAGGAAGTGGGGCGCGTCGCCGCGGTCGATGTCGCGGGTGGTCATCTGGGCCGTGGTCAGCTCGGCATCGCTGACCGGCAGCGGGGTCCCGTCGTAGGCGATCCGCTCGATGCCCTCGACCGTGCCCGCCCGGACGCCATCGAGCACCACGATCTGGCCCCGGCTCGCCGTCGGGTTGTCAGGGTTGGCGGGGGTCTCGCCGTCGAGCCGGAGATAGCGGTCGGTCAGCTCGACCACGCCGTAGGGCTCGCTGGCCACGACGTACGCGCCGTCGGCCACACCGACGTAGAGGGCCTGGCCGCTGCCGCGCAGCGCCAGCATGACCCGCTCCGGATGCACCGAGGCTGCGGCGCCGACCGCCGTCGACCCCTCGAAGGACGCCACGCTGTTGCGGAACGCGGTCGCCAGGTCGTCGCCCGCGGCGAGCCGCCGAGACACCAGCGTCGGGATGACCTTGGCGTCCGTGCCGATCTCGTCGGCGATGTCGAGGCCAGCGGCCGACTTGAGGTCGGCGAAGTTGTCGACGTCGCCGTTGAGCGCCGCGACCACGAACGGGCCGACGTCGTCGCCGGCCTCGAGGCTGTCGACCGGATGCGCGTTGGCCTGCGAGATGATGCCCACCGAGGCCCAACGGGTGTGGCCGAGCACCACGGCGTTGGCCCGCTCGCCCGAGAGCGCGAGCCGCAGCAGCTCGTCGGCCCGGATGGCATCGCGCAGCACCCGGGTGTTGTCACCCAGCTCGCCGATCTCGGCGGCCGCCTTGTAGACGAACGCCAGGTGGCCGTGGGGGACACGGACGGTGCCGGTACGGAACAGGGGATCCGCGGTGCGCTGCTGCAGGAGGCGGGTGACGGTCGGGCTGTCGAGGTCGAGCTCGTGCTCGCGGACCAGCACGTAGAGACCAGCCGAGTCGCGGCCACGCACTTCGAGGCGGTCGATCGCCGCCAATGCCTGCTGGATCGAGGTGTAGCCCTCGACACCGCCCCAGTTCGGTTCGCTCCCTGCAAAGTCGGCCACGGCCCGGGCGGTGCGGAGCCGGTCCTGTGCCACCGACCAGACCGCGTCCTTGAGACGGACCACTGCAGCGTTGGTCTGCTCGAGGGCGGCGGGGTCGCTCACCAGCGTCGATCCGGTGGCCGCAGGGCCTGACGCGCTCGGCTGTGGTGGGCGGTGGGAGGTTTCGGGCGTGAGGTCGAGCTGCGACTCGATGGCGGCGACGGCGTCGCCGAGCGTGCCCGCCAAGGCCTCGACCTCGGCCAGCAGCCGGCGCCGGTGGATGAGCACGGCGACGCCGTCGGTGCTGCGGAGCAGCGCGTCGACCGCCTCGACCTGGGCAGCAGCCTGAATGCAGCGGTCGGCGGCGCCCCCCGGCTGGGCCAACAGGTCGACCGCTCGGTGGAGGGGCGCGGTCACGGCGTCGGGTTCCGGCGTCGACCGGGTTCCGGGGCCGCGGACGACGGCAATGATCCCGCACATGGCGGTCGAGTCTACGAACCCAGGCGGTCCACCACGCGCCGCTCGACGGCGGCGACCAGGCGGTCGACCGCAGCGTTGGCCTGCGCCTCGGACGGGGCTTCGACCATCACCCGGACGAGGGGCTCCGTGCCACTCGGACGGACCAGCACCCGACCTCTGCCACCCAGCTCGGCCTCTGTTGCGACAATGTCGGGCGCGAGGCGCTCCAGCAGCTCAGGGTCGCGCTCGGCGACCCGGACGTTGCGGAGCACCTGCGGCAGCCGGGTCATCGCAGCGTCGGCCAGCTCGGCCAGCTCGCGGCCGGTGCGGAGCATCACGTCCAGTACCTGCAGTGCGGTGAGCAGCCCGTCGCCGGTGGTCGCGTGATCCCGGAAGATCACGTGACCGCTCTGCTCGCCGCCCAGCGTCAGGCCGTCGGCGTCGAGGGCTTCGAGCACGTAGCGATCGCCGACCTGCGTGTCGACCACGTCGATGCCCCGCTCGGCCATGCCCAGCCGGAACCCGAGGTTGGTCATCACGGTGACCACCACGGTCTGCTTGGCAAGCCGTCCCCGCTCGGCGAGATCGATGGCGCAGATTCCCAGGATCTGGTCACCGTCGATCAGCCGACCCGCTCGGTCCACCAGCAGCGTGCGGTCGGCGTCGCCGTCGAAGGCGACCCCCGCGTCAGCTCGGAGGGCCACCACCGCGCGCTGCAGCTCGCCCGGATGGGTCGAGCCACAGCCGTCGTTGATGTTGGCGCCGTCGGGCGCCGCGTGCAGCACCTCGACCCCGGCGCCCAGCGACCGCAGCGTGTCGGGAGCGACGACGCTGGCCGCACCGTTGGCGCAGTCGACCACCAGGCGCAGACCCCCCAGCCGCCGACCCTCGATCGAGGCCGCAACCGCTGCGGCGTACGGGTCGTGGACCGCGAGGGGCGAGAGCGACCCGACCGGCCGGTCGTCCAACCTCGGCGGCGAGCCCGCGACCAGCTCGGACAGCGTGGCCTCCAGCCGTTCCTCGACCGCGTCGGGCAGCTTGCGACCGCCAGCGGAGAACAGCTTGATCCCGTTGTCGACGAACGGGTTGTGTGAACCGGAAACCACCGCCGCGGGCGAGGCCTCGGTGGCCGACCACCAGGCGATCTCGGGTGTCGGGGCCACGCCGAGGAGGAAGACGTCCGCACCCTCACTGGTCAGGCCGGCCGCGAGTGCAGCCTCGAGCATCGGGCCCGACTGGCGGGTATCCCGACCCAACGCCCAACGGTCACCGGGCACCTCGCGGGCCGCCGCACGGCCGAGGGCCAAGGCAAGCTCGGGCGTCAGCTCGACATTCGCGACCCCACGCACCCCGTCGGTGCCGAACTTCAGCATGCGACCGCCGACACCGCCGGCCGGGCTAACGCTTGGAGTACTGCGGCGCTTTGCGGGCCTTCTTGAGGCCGTACTTCTTGGATTCCTTCTCGCGCTGGTCACGAGACAGGAACCCCGCCTTCTTCAGCGTCGGCCGGCTCTCCGGATCGAGCTCGACCAGCGCGCGGGCGATGCCGAGCCGCAACGCCCCGGCCTGGCCCGAGACACCACCACCATGGATCGAGGCGTCGATGTCGTAGACCTCGTCGGTGTTGGTCATCCGCAGCGGCTCGCTGAGGATCATCTGGTGCGCCTTGGACGGGAAGTACACCGCCACCTCGCGCTCGTTGATGGTGATCGTGCCGCTGCCAGGCCGCACCCGAACCCGGGCGACGGCGCCCTTGCGGCGGCCAGTGGACTGCACGAGCGGCTTCGTCATGGATCCTCAGCTCGATGGGCTATGCGGTTCGGGACGTGACATGGGGCAGGCACTACGGCGCCAGATGGCGAGCGTGCGCGACGTCCAGCTTCTGGGGCTGCTGGGCTGCGTGCGGATGGTGCGCGCCGGCGTAGACCTTCAGCTTGCGGAGCATCTGCCGCCCGAGACGGTTCTTCGGGAGCATGCCCCGGATGCTGCGCCGCACCGCGTCTTCGGGCCTGCGGGCGAGCAGGTTGGCGAAGGTCTCAGACTTGATGCCCCCGGGGTAGCCCGAGTGCCTGTACAGGGTCTTGCGCTCGGCTTTGCCCGCGGTGAGCACGATCTTGTCTGCGTTGACGATGATCACGTGGTCGCCGGTGTCGATGTGTGGGGCGAAGATCGGCTTGCGCTTGCCGCGCAGGATGCTGGCAACCTCGGTCGCGAGCCGGCCGAGCACCATGCCCTCGGCGTCGACGACGAACCAGGCACGTTCGATCTCTGAAGCTTTCGGGCTGTACGTGGGCACGCCGGCCACCATCCTGGGGGAACACGAGGGATTCAGCGCACCAGGGACACACTGCGTCCCAGGGCGACGTGCCAGGCTACCGGCCGCGCCGGGGTGCGGCAAAGTGGGCCCGCAGCTCGACCGCCAGGCGGTGGGTGCCGGCGGCCGCGTAGCCGCCCACGACCGTGGTGAGCAGCCACCAGAAAGCGTCGGGCTGGTCCGGCGGCGAGGAAGTGATCAACGTGGCCGCCCCCGGAAGCGCCAACAGGGCTCCCGTGAGCAGATGTGGCCCGGGCCAGACCAGGCCGAAGACCGCACCGGCCGCCAGCAGTGCGAGGAGGTAACCGGTGGCCGACACGTCCCACGAGGCTGCGCCGCGCACCGCCCCGAGCAGTGCCCACACCAAGACCCCCGATCCGAGGCACACGACCATCCGACCCATCAGCCACTCCCCCGAGCGGTCCCGTTCTGTGTACTCGATATCGTCCCTTCGCCCGGGTCCCAGTAGGAACCGCGGTTAGCGCACCGCCATTGTCCCAGCTTCTTGCGGGTAGGAGACCATCCACAGGCAGAGGCCATGGGGCGGGGCGAGCCGGCCTGCGGCCGAGCGGTCGCCGCCCGCCAGGATCCCGCGGATGTCGCCTGCGAACAGCCGCCCGAGCCCTACCTCGACCAACGTGCCGACGACCGACCGCACCATCTGGTGGCAGAACGCGTTGGCCCTGATCTCGAAGCGCAGCACTCCCTCGCCCAGGTCGTCCCAGCTCGCGGCCTGGATGTTCCGCACCAGCGACACTGCGGCACCGTCACCTCGCTTGGGCCGCCTGCAGAACGCCGTGAAGTCGTGCTCGCCGATCAGCGGATCGCAGCCCAGCCGCAACAGGGCAAGGTCGAGGGGATCGTCGACGTGCCATGCCAGGCGGGCCAGGAACGGATCCGGGACCAGGCGGTTCACGACCGTGTACCGGTAGGTGCGGGCGACGGCCGAGTGCCGGGCGTCGAAGTCCGGGGGCGACGCCACCGCGGCGTCGCGGATCACGATGGCCGGAGAGCACAGGCGGTTGAGCGAGCGCTGCAGCAGCACCGGATCGAACCGGTCGGCCGGTGCGTCGAAGCTGACGACCTGGCCCCACGCGTGAACCCCGGTGTCGGTCCGCCCGGCACAGGTGAGATCGACGGGGTGGCGCAGGATCTGCTCGAGCGCCTCCACCAGCGTCCCACCGACGGTTCGCTGCCCGGGCTGAGCGGCGAACCCGTGGAACCCGGAGCCGTCGTAGGCGACGACCAACCGTGCTCGCACCATGTGCTCTGCCCGCACCTCAGCCAGCGCCTCCGCGTCGAACAGCGTCACACCAGTAGTAAACGGTCGGCCGAAGGCCGACGCCACAACCGCTCCCACCACACGGGGTGGGGACTCATGCCGATCCAGCTAGGTGGCCCGGTGACGCCACAACCAACTTCCCTCTGCGGGGTGGGACACACCGCCCACGAGGCGGCCGCCCGGGTGGCGGCGAAGTCGCCGGCCGCTGCCGGAGCTTCGGCGGAGGCGGCGGTAGGCCGGCGAGCTTCGGCGACAGGACCCGGGCAGTCGCCGACCACGCGGCAGGGCCGGGGGTCCCCGGGGTCCCCGTCACACGAGCTCGATGCGCGCCATGGGGGCATTGTCGCCGTGGCGCGGACCGAGCTTGAGGATGCGCGTGTAGCCGCCGTTGCGGTCGACGTAGCGCGGCCCGATCTCGGTGAACAGCTTGTGGGTCATCTCCTTGTCGCCGAGATAGGAGATCACCAGCCGGATGTTGTGCAGCTGCACGTCCGGGTCGGCTGACGCCTTGCGGGCCTTGGTGATCAACTTCTCGGCGATGGGCCGCAACGCCTTGGCCTTGGCCTCGGTGGTGACGATCCCCTCGGCGGCGAAGAGACTGGCCGCCAGGTTGGCCATCATCAGCCGCTGATGGGCCGAGCTGCCGCCGAACCGACGGCCCTTGCGTGGAGTCGCAGGCATGAGAGTTCCCGACTAATCCTTGGTGTGGAGCGAGAGGCCACGCTCGTCCAGCTTGGCGACCACCTCGTCGAGCGACTTCTGACCGAAGTTGGTGATGGCCAACAGGTCGTCGACCGTCTTGGTGAGCAGCTCGCCGACACTGTTGACCTGCGCCCGCTTGAGGCAGTTGCGCGGCCGCTCGGACAGGTCGAGCTCTTCGATCGGGAGATCGAGATCGGGTGACCCCGCGGTGGACACCGCCATCTCACCAAGCTCGAGGCCCTGAGGCTCCTCGCTCATCTCGGCGACCAGCGACACCAGCGAGCGCAGGGTGTCGCCGGCGGACGCCAGCGCGTCGCGCGGGGCGATCGACCCGTCGGTCTCGATGTCGAGCACCAGCCGGTCGTACTCCGTCGACTGCTCTACCCGGGTCGGTTCGACCTCGAAGGCAACGCGCCGGACCGGCGAGAAGATCGAGTCGACCGGAATGACCCCGATCGTGGTGGACACCTTGTTGGCGTCGGCCGAGCGGTAGCCGCGGCCCCGGGCCACGGTGATGTCGAGGGCCAGACGACCCGTCTTGTTGAGCGTGGCGAGGTGCAGCTCAGGGTTGAGGATCTCGACGTCGGCGGTCGTCTGGATGTTGCCCGCAGTCACGTCCGCCGGGCCGCGCCCATCGAGACGGATGGTCACGGGCTCGTCGCTGTGGCAGATCGCCACGATGTCCTTGAGGTTCAAGATGACGTCGGTGACGTCCTCGACGACGCCGGGGATCGTGTCGAACTCGTGGAGCGCGTCGTCGAAGCGCACCTGGGTGATCGCGGCACCAGGGATGGATGACAACAGCGTGCGCCGCAACGAGTTGCCGAGCGTGTGGCCGAAGCCGGGCTCGAGGGGACCGACAGCGAAACGCTGCCGGTTGCTCTCCTCGTCGCCGATCGGCTCGACCGTGGGGCGCTGCATTACCAGCATTCGGGAAGCTCCCTCGTAGCTATGGCAGGGGGATTACTTGAAGCTGTAGAGCTCGACGATGAGCTGCTCGCGCACGGGCACGTCGATGTGCTCGCGCAGCGGGAGCTCGCGCACGGTGACCGACCAGCCCTCGTCGGAGCGGTCGAGCCAGGGGGGAGGTACGCGGTCGAGCACGTCACGGTTCCACTGGACGACGATCATCTGCCGGGACTTCGACCGCAGAGTGATGACGTCACCCTTGCGGACCCGGTAGCTCGGGATGTCGACCCGCTTGCCGTTGACGTCGACGTGGCCGTGGCCGACGAACTGCCGCGCCTGGGGCCGGGTGGACGCCCAGCCGGAGCGGTAGACGATGTTGTCCAGCCGCCGTTCGAGGAGCTGGAGCATCTGCTCGCCGGTCACACCCTTGGTGCGGTTGGCCTCGTCGTACAGCCTGCGGAACTGACGCTCGTTGAGCCCGTAGGTGAAGCGGGCCTTCTGCTTCTCCTGGAGCTGCAACAGGTAGTCGGATGGGTTGCGGCGGCGGCTGCGGCCGTGCTCGCCCGGCGGGTAAGGCCGCCGGTCGAGGGCGCGGTTCTCGCCCTGGGTGCCCCAGATGTTGACGCCGAGACGGCGGGAGACACGGGCCTTGGGTCCGGTGTAGCGGGCCATCGATGCCCCTCAGACCCTGCGCCGCTTGGGAGGGCGGCAGCCGTTGTGGGGGACCGGGGTGACGTCCTTGATGCCGGTGACCTCGATGCCGGTGTTCTGGATCGAGCGGATCGCGGTCTCGCGGCCAGAGCCCGGGCCCTTGACCTGCACGTCGACCTTCCGCACGCCATGCTCCATGGCCCGACGGGCAGCCGCTTCTGCGGCCAGCTGTGCGGCGAACGGCGTGGACTTGCGGGACCCCTTGAAACCGACGTTGCCGGCGGACGCCCACGAGATGACGTTCCCGGTCTGGTCGGTGAAGGCGATGATCGTGTTGTTGAAACTGCTCTTGATGTGAGCCACCCCGTAGGTCACATTCTTGCGTTCGCGCTTGCGGGGTCGGCGGGCGCCGGGCTTCGGCTTCGCCATTACTTCCTCACCTTCTTCTTTCCGGCGACCGTCTTCTTCGGACCCTTGCGGGTGCGGGCATTGGTCTGGGTGCGCTGGCCACGGACCGGGAGGCCGCGCCGGTGGCGGAACCCCTGCCAGCAGCCGATCTCCATCTTGCGCTTGATGTCCTGGGTGACCTCACGGCGCAGGTCGCCCTCGACCTTGTAGGTGGCCTCGACGTGGTTGCGGATCCGCGCGACCTCGTCGTCGGTCAAGTTGCGGACCCGGGTGTCGGGATCGATGTCGAGGGCGGAGCAGATCTCCTGCGACCGCGTCCGCCCGATGCCGAAGATGTAGGTGAGCGAGATCTCCAGCCGCTTCTCGCGGGGGATGTCGACACCGGAAATACGAGCCATGCGCGGTCCTCGTCCTTAGCCCTGGCGCTGCTTGTGGCGCGGGTTGACGCAGATGACCTGGACGCGCCCATGGCGCCGGATCACCTTGCACTTCTCACAGATTCTCTTGACGCTCGGTCGAACCTTCATCGCGATCTCACTTGTAGCGGTAGGTGATGCGACCTCGGGTGAGGTCATAAGGAGTCAACTCGACCTGGACACGATCGCCCGGAAGGATCCGGATGTAGTGCATCCGCATCTTCCCCGAGATATGTGCCAAGACCTTGTGGCCGTTCTCGAGCTCGACACGGAACATGGCGTTCGGGAGCGGTTCGAGCACCGTTCCCTCGAGGACGATCGCGTCTTCCTTTGGCTTGGCCAGAGCAGTACTCCTGATGGCACGGGTGGATAGAGCTTGATTCGGCGTGAACCGGGACGACCCAGGGGCGCGCACAACGCGAATGCAGGCGCTGGGCCGGCTGGCCATGTTAGCGCCGTCACCCTCCATACCGAAATTGAGCCGGGGGTGGGCTCGTTCTTTGACCCGAAACGGTTGCTGGCCAACCAGATCCGGTCAAAGAACGCTACGGCACCCGGGCCGGCGGACCTCCCATCGGATCTCGGGCCGACCGATGAACCTGGAGGGCCGCTCGTGCGATTGTGAGGACGACGGCAACGAGTGCAGGAGCGGCGGTGACGGAAGCGGGGATCGATCCGGAGCTGGCGGCCCTGTGCCACAGCGAGTACCCGCGACTGGTGGGGATGCTGGCCCTCTACCTCGGCGACCGCGCGACCGCCGAGGACTTGGCCCAGGAGACCCTGGTCCGGCTCCATCAGCACTGGCCACGGATCCGGACGATGCCCTCCGTCCGGGCGTGGGTCTCGACGGTTGCCTTCAACCTGGCCCGGTCCTGGTGGCGTCGCCGCTATGCCGAGCAGCGCGCCAACCGCCGCCACGCGGCGACCGGGAGCCAGCCGACCGAGGGTACCGAGTCGGGCGAGACCCCGTCAGCAGCGGGTCCCGAGCACGCCGACGTCGTCGCCGTCCGCGCCGCGATCGCCGCTCTGCCGCCCCGGCAGCGAGCGGCGCTGGTCCTCCGGTACTACGCCGAGCTGTCGGTCAGCGAGACCGCGGCGGCGCTCGGATGTGCCACCGGAACCGTGAAGTCGCTCACCCACAGCGCCATCAACACCCTGCGCGTCGTCCTCGACGACGTGGACGACATGATCGAGTTGGAGGAGATCCACCGTGGCTGACCTCACCTCGCTCCTCGAGCGGACGACCCCCGACGACCTCGCGCCGCTCGACCTGAACGACGTCGCCCGCCGCGCCCGCCGCCGCAACCGCCGGAAACGTGCCGCCCTGGCGACGACATGCGTGGCCGTGGTCATCGCGATGGGAGCCACAGCAGTAGCCGTCGTCGGCCAGGACCGACCAGAAGACGAGACCGACGCCGTCTGGGCGGGACCTGCCGGTGAGCCGCTGACCGAGCCCGTCGGCTCGTGGACCCAGGCCGAAGATCCCCCTTTCTCGCCGCGCTCGGAGACCTTGCACGGGCGCCTCACCGACGGCAGGGTCCTCCTGTGGGGTGGGTTCGAGTATGGCCCTAACGGCGGCGGCTTGCAGACCGACGGTGGGATCTTCGATCCCTCGACCGGCGTGTGGGAGGCGATCCCTCCGGCGCCGATGGAGGGCGTCGACATCGGGGTCATCGGGCGAACCTGGCTGACACGTGACCGCCTGGCGGTCTACAGCGCCGGGCAGTCGCAGGACGATCGGCTACCCGAGGTCGCCGTCTACGACGTGGCGACAGGACGGTGGTTCGCTGACCCGTGGTTCGCTGCTTCGCCTCCCGACGTGGCGCGGGACTCGGTGATGGCCTGGGACGGCGAGACCTTCGCCTTGATCGACGTCGAGGGAGGCGCCGGGACCTGGCGTTGGCGGCTGGGAGCCGACACCTGGGAGCAGGGCGCTCCGGCGCCACTCGCGCGGCGCGTCGATGCCGGATCCGCCTTCGACGGGCGGCGGCTGGCCGTGTGGGGCGGCGCCGTCGACGGTGCCGGGATCGCCGACGGCGCGATCTACGACGTCGCGGCGGATCGCTGGACGATGCTTCCACCTGCGCCGGTGCCAGGCGGTGAGCACCCGACAGTGGCGTGGTTCGAGGGCCAACTCCTGGTCGGGTCGACGAGCGGCCATCCAGCCTCGGCAGACAACGCCGACCTCGGCTCGGGTGGCGCAGCGACCTTCGATACCGTCAGCGGCACCTGGGAGCGCCTCCCGTCGCCCCCCGACCGCGGCGAAGTTGTCGCGGGCCCGCCCTACGCCGAGCGCAGCGATAGCGGACGCTGGTCGTGGCTGCCCACGGTCAGTTCCGGGCCGACACCGTTCGTGCTGAGCGCGCCCAACGGCGGTCGAGCTCGACTCGACGAGCCGACCGACCATCTCTCAGCCGCCTGGTTCTGGCGCTCGGGCGAGTGGGTGCCCACGCGATCGGGCAACCTGTTCCAACTCGGCCCCTATGTCGCGGCGGTCGTCTTCGAGGACCCCGACAGAGGACGCGTCGCCCTCGCCCTACGGGTTCGAGACGTCTCCGGCCGATGGCTCGACGCCACCGGAGCACCTCTCGGTCACCGCATCGAACCAGCGATCGTCGCCACCGGAGACAAGCTGGTCGTCGTGGGTGGGTGGAGCAACTCCGGGCACTCGCCACGCCATGACACCTGGGTGTTCGACCTCGCGGGCTAGCGGCTTCAGCGTGGACGCCAACGCCACGCGGCACTACACGAGCCTCTCCCAGGCACTGGACGAGCTCATCGAGGCACGGATCTGGGGCGGCATCCACTTCCGCACGGCCGATGTCGACGGTGCTGCACTCGACAGGGCGATCACCTCGCACATCGTGAGGCACCGCTTCCGGCCGCGGTGAGGGTGGCGCCGCCGGCTCGTTCTTTGACCCGAAGTGGTCGCTGGGCAACCAGACGCGGTCAAAGAACGTCGCGGTGTGGCACTGGCTGACGCACCGCTCAGAGCAGGGTGAGGATCTCGGGGCCGTCGTCGGTGACCGCGATGGTGTGCTCCCAGTGCGCGGCGAGGGAGCCGTCGGCTGTGAACACCGTCCACCCGTCCTCGGCCACCACCGTGTCGCCGGAGCCGGCGCAGACCATCGGCTCGACGGCGAGCACGTCGCCGACCCGGATGCGCCGGCCCTTCCCCGGTCGTCCGTGGTTCGGCACGTCCGGCGGCTCGTGCATCGCGGTGCCGATCCCGTGGCCGGTGTAGCCCTCGGCGATCGCATAGCCCGCACCCTCGGCCAGCGCCTGGACCGCATTGCCGACGTCGCCCAACCGGTTCTCGGGCACCAGCATCCCGATGGCGGCGTCCAACGCCAGGCGGGTCGTCTCCACCAGTCGCATGGCCTCGTCGTCGATCGTGCCGACCCCCGCGGTGAAGGCCGCATCGCCGTGGTAGCCGTCGACGATCGCGCCACAGTCGATGGAGACGACGTCGCCCTCCTCCAGCGGCACCGGGCTCGGGATACCGTGGACCACGACGTCGTTAGGGCTCGCACAGATCACCGCCGGGTAGCCGTGATAACCGAGGAAGTTGGACGTCGCGCCCCGACGCTCCAGCACCTCGAGGGCGATGCGGTCGAGGTCCGCGGTCGATACCCCCGGCCGCAAGGCGGCGCGTATCGCATCGTGCATCTCGGCCACGACCCGCCCCGCCCGGCGCATGACCTTGATCTCCTCCGTGGTGCGCCGCCCCATCAGACCGCCACCACCCCATCGAAATTGCGGCAGGAACGGACGGTTTTCGGCGTTCTCTGCCGCAATTTCGTCCGCAACCTCGTCGCCACGGCGCTCGCCTCAGGCCACACGGCGGGCGTCGATGGCCACGATCAGCCGCCTCGTCACCCCGTCGGGCTCGCCTTCGCCGTCGATCACCTCGAGGAGGTCGCGCTCCTTGTACCACTCGATGAGCGGAGCGGTCTTCTCCTCGTAATCGTCCAACCGGTGCTTGATGGCCTGGGTGGTGTCGTCCTCGCGTTGGATGACCTCGCCGCCGCAGTTGTCGCACCGCCAGCCGTAGCGCGGCGGCTTGTCGACCGAGTAGTTGGTGCCACAGTCCGCACACGCCCTGCGACCGGCCAGCCGGGCGACGACCACCTCGCGCGGCACGTCGAGGTCGACGACCACGTCAAGCGGACGGACCTCGGTGATCGCCGCGAGCGCGTCGGCCTGGGCGACGGTGCGAGGAAAGCCGTCCAGGACATAGCCCCGATGGGTGGTGTCGCCTCTATCGAGCCGCTCCTTCACGATACCGATCATGATGTCGTCGGGGACCAGGCCCCCGTCCTCCATGATCGCCTTTGCCTTGCGGCCCAGCTCGGTATCGGCGCGAACGGCGGCCCGCAGCATGTCGCCGGTCGAGATGTGCGGCACGACGTAGTGGCGCGACAGCCGCACACACTGGGTCCCCTTGCCCGCACCCTGGCGGCCCAGCACCACCAGGCGCGTCCCCGATGTCACCCCTGCCCGACCCCCCCGGCGCCACCCGACGTGGCGTCGTCCCTCGGCGGATGCAGGCTCATTGCAGGAAGCCCTCGTAGTTCCGCATCATCAGCTGGCTGTCGATCTGCTTCATGGTCTCGAGGGCGACGCCCACGGCGATGAGGATCGACGTGCCACCGAACACGAAGGCGTTCACGTCGGCGACGGCGAGGAGGATGGACGGCAGCAGCGCGATGGCGGCGATGAACAGGGCCCCCGGCAGGGTGATGCGGTTCAGGATCTTGGACAGATAGCGCTCGGTCTGCGGGCCGGGCCGGATCCCCGGGATGAAGCCGCCCTGACGACGCAGGTTGTCGGCCTGCTTGTGCGGGTCGAAGGCGATCGACGTGTAGAAGTACGCGAACCCGATGATGAACAGCCCGTAGAAGAAGATGTAGAAGGGTGAGCTGGGCGTCAGGAGGTTGTCGTCGACCCAGTTCTGCACGTCGACGCCCCAGCTGCCGGGATCGGACGGCAGCACCTGGGTCACCAGCACCGGCAGGTACAGCACCGAGCTGGCGAAGATGATGGGGATCACGCCTGACTGGTTGACCTTCAGCGGGATGTAGGTGCTCTGACCGCCGTACATCCGCCGGCCCTGCACCCGCTTCGCGAACTGGACCGGGATGCGCCGCTGACCGTTCTCGACGATCACGATGCCGACCAGCACCACGAGGAACAGGAAGATCAGCGGGAGCAGGATCGTCAGGCCGCGTTCGGCGTTGATCTGCGCGAACTGAGCGGGGATGCCCGAGACCACGCTGGCGAAGATCAGCAGCGACATCCCGTTGCCGATGCCCCGCTGCGTGATCGACTCGCCCATCCACATCAGCAGCGAATGGCCGGCGGTGAGCACCAACACCACCAACAGCACCCGAGGCGGGGTGAAGTCGGGCAGGACGTCGATCTGCGTCGGGTTGTTGGGCCCGCCCAGCAGGCCGCCACCCCCGTTGTGGAACAGGAACGACAAGGCCGTCGCCTGCAGCGCCGCGATGGAGATCGCCAGGTAGCGCGTCCACTGGGTGATCTTGCGCTGGCCCACCGCCCCCTGCTGCTGCCACTCCTCGAGTTTCGGGATCACCACCGTCAGGATCTGCATGATGATCGACGCGGTGATGTACGGCATGATGCCGAGGGCGAAGATCGCGAAGTTGCTCAGCCCGGCACCCGAGAACAGCTGGAGGAAGCTGAGCACGCCGCCCGACTGCTCGGCCTGCTCCTTCAGCTCCTGCACCGCGTCGACGTCGATGCCGGGCGCCGGCACGTAGGAGCCGAACCGGTAGAGGGCGATGATGCCCAGCGTGAACAGGATCTTGTTCCGCAGGTCGGTGACCCTGAACATGTTCCAAAGGCTCGACAACACGGCCCTGTCTCCCCTTCTCGGACTAAGTCAGTCAGTCTGGCCGCTCAGTTCGCGCAAAGCGAACCGGTCTCAGCCGGTCCTGTGACATCGCCTCAGCGGTTGGCGAACTGGTTGCCTCTGGCAGGTGGACGACGGTCACCCCAGGGCTTGGGCCGCACCTCGACCGAGCCGCCGGCGTCCGTGATGGCCGCCGCAGCGGACTTGGAGAAGGCGTGGGCCTCGACCCGCACAGCCCGGGACAGCTGGCCTCGGCCCAGGACCTTGACCAGCGCACCCTTGTGGGTGAGCCCCTTGGCGTGCAACGCCTCGGGTGTCACCTCGTCCAGGCCGGACTCCTCGATGGTGTCGAGGTTGATGGCCTGGTACTCGACGCGGAACGGGTTGTTGAAGCCCTTGAGCTTGGGCACCCGCATGTGCAAGGGCATCTGGCCGCCCTCGAAGTTGGTAGGCACCGTGTTGCGGGCCTTCTGGCCCTTGTGGCCCCTGCCCGCCGTCTTGCCGCCCTTGCCGCCGATGCCGCGCCCGACGCGCTTGCGGCTCTTCGTCGAGCCCGGCGCCGGCTTGAGGTCGTGGACCTTGATGGTCATGTCTGGCTCTCTCGGGTCTCTTCGCTCTTCGACGTCTTGGCGGCCGCCCGCTTGGCGGGGCTCTTCTTCGCGGCCGTCTTCTTCGCGGTCGTCTTCTTCGCGGTCGTCTTCTTCGCGGTCGTCTTC
>JBOGHK010000007.1:0-75840 GCA_050744325.1 Acidimicrobiales bacterium | reverse complement strand
AGCGCACCCGGGTCATCATGCTCACCACCTACGAGCTCGACGACTACGTGTTCGACTCGCTGGTCGCCGGCGCCAGCGGCTTCCTCACCAAGGACGTCGATCCCGACGAGCTCGGCGCCGCGATCCGCACCGTCGCCACCGGGAACGCCCTACTCACGCCTAGCGTCACCCGACGCGTCGTCGATTCGTTCACCACCGGCGCGACACGTCGACGGGACACGAGCCCCCTCGACACGCTCACGCCGCGAGAGCGAGAAGTGCTGGTCCTCGTCGGCGAAGGCCTGTCCAACGACGAGATCGGTCACCGGCTCCACATGAGCCGCTTCACGGCCAAGACCCACGTCGGCCGCCTCTTCGCCAAGCTCGGCGCCCGCGACCGCGTCCAACTCGTGATCATCGCCTACCAGACCGGCGCCGTCACCTGACCAACGCTCACGGGCGCGTGGGAGTGGGACGCCGAACGCGCTCTGCCCGAGCTTCGACTCGCTCATGGTGCCTCGGAGCCGGCGGCCACGAGCGCGAACCTTCACGGCCTCTGTCGGGTTCAGGGTGTTGGTGCGGCCGTTTCGGCGCTGGCGAGGACGGTGCGCAACGCGGCGACGTGGCCGTCGAAGGCGGCGCGTCCAGCCTCGGTCAGGCGCGCTCGAACCCGGCGCCGCCGGTCGGTGACCGGTCGTTCGATGGTGATGTAGCTGGCGCTCTCCAGGGTGGCGAACTGTTTGGACAGCGCTGAGTCCGACAGGCCGAGCCGATCGCGTACGAACGCGAAGTCGATCCAGTCCGCCGACGCCAGCAGGGCGACGATGGACAGGCGGGTGCTCTGGTGGATGAGCTCGTCGAACCGGGGCTGGACCGTCACGCCACGACCTTCTGTTCGGCCCGCCGGCGGACCGCGGCCATCAGGCTCGGCCCGCCACAGAGGATCGCGACGGCCACGACGAGGCCGGCCATGGTGGCCGGGTGATCGGCGCCATCCGCGTTGGCCAGGAACCCGAGACCGATGTTGACGGCGACCAAGCCGACCAGGCAGCCGAACATCAGCGCCGGGAGGTGTCGGCTGACCATGTCGGCGTGAACACTCAACCGCTCCGATCGGTGACGGCCCGACAGCACGCGTGGGGCGACCGCCGAGTGCACGGCTCCGAAGACGAGCGTTGCCGCGGCCGTCGCCCACGGGTGAGCGAGGTCGGCGACGACACCCAGGGCGACCCAGGCCAGGGCGAGACCCCACCAGTACCAGCGGGGCATGTCGATCTCGGCGATGACTTGGAGCCGCCGCTGCTCGATCGAGCCGAGCGCGACCCGGGCGTCGGCATCGCTGACGGGGTGCGTCATGAACTCACCTTTACTTTCCTGTAGGAAACCTACCTACACTTTCCTACCAGGAAAGCAACGGTGAAGTCGGTCACGCCGGCGTCGCCGCGAGTGGTCGGGCGACCCAGCTCGTGTCGTTATAATAACGACACGGACTACCGCACTGCCCGCGAGCGCCTCGGCCTCACCCAGCAGGATGTCGCGCGCCTGGCCGGGGTGACGCAGCCCGCGGTCGCCGCCTACGAGGCTGGTCGCCGGCACCCCACCGGGTACGCCGATGTGATCCTGAACGGCATGATCGTCGTCTTCGACGGTGCCGTCGTCGAAGACGTCGACGAACGGGGCCGCCCGGTCGAGCTGCCCGAAGGGCGATGGACACCCGTGGTGCCCCGTGATGCGGTCGTGCGGTTGCCGACACGGTTGGACTGGTCGCCGCGGCGGAATCCGATCCGAGACCTGTCCGATCCAGCGAGACGAGCCGCGACCTACGCGCAGGTGCTGGACGAGGGCGCCGCCGCTGACGTGCGGTTCTGGATCGACCCCGACGCGCTCGTCCAGATGTGGCCCGACGTACCAGTCGCGCGTCGCATCCGCCCCCACGTCGAGGCCATGGTCGAGCGACTCAGGAACGACCCCTCATGCGCGGCCTAACCCGACTTCAGCGCCAGCTCGCGAAGATCGTGCTGGCCGCTGCCGAGCCCTACGGCTTTGCTCTCGCCGGTGGAGCCGGTCTGGTCGCGGCTGGCCTGTCGCCCCGCCCAACCGAGGACATCGATGCGTTCTCGGCTTCGGTCTCCGATGTGCGGCCAGCGGCGGAGGCGGTGATGGCCGCGCTCGCTGAGGAGGGCTTCGCGGTGGAACGCCTCCGCAGTGGGCAACACTTCGTCCGGCTGATGGTCACAACTGGCATCGAGCGACGACGGCGTCAGGTCAAGATCGAGCTAGGCCGCGACTACTTCGAATGGGCGCCCATCACGTCGACGCTAGGAGCGGTCCTTTCCCACCGTGAGCTGGCCACGAACAAGGTGCTGGCCCTGTTCAGCCGGGTCGCTCCGCGCGATCTGTGTGACGTGGCAACCCTTTCCGATCAGGACGACCTGGAACAGATGCTGGTCGACGCCAAGACCAAGGACCCAGGCTTCTCGCGGCCGATCATGGCCGAGATGATCCGCAGGATTGCGACCACTGACCCTGAGGACTGGCCACCAGCCGTCGACGTCGATGCCGTGCGCGACTTCGGCGAGCGTCTGGCCGAGGCGTTGGAGGCCGGCAAGCCGGTGGACGGGCTCGCGCCGAACGCCCCCGTCTGGCCCGAGTAGGCGACCGCTACGCGGCGCGGTGCGACTCGACGACCCAGGCGTGCTCGCCCAGCGGCCGGCGCGAGTGCATGCGCACCGGACGGGTGCAGGCGGGGCAGATGCCGTGACCGTGACCGTCGGTGCAGCCACGCCGAAGCTGCCAGCCCGAAGCGATGCAGCGGTCGCCGTGCCCGTCCCGGTCGCTCTGCCGGTCGCTCTGCCGGTTCTGTCGTCGGAGGGAAGCCAGAGTCCGTGCCATGTCCGCCACCTCTTTCGCGTCGTACCCGCTCTAGAGGACAGGCAACCACCGGTCGCGGCGACGCGAATCGGGGCCTCTCCCCTGCTGGCACGCCCCACCTAGGGCATCCGGACCACGGGACTAGGGGGACCACAGCTGAGACGTGGAGCCGGGCCGACGGTCCCCCAGGTGCCCTCTCCCCGTCGGCCCGGTCCACGCGCTGCTGTGATCTCCAGAGATCCTCAGAAGGGGTAGCCCCGGCCACCTCGCTCCACGGTCAGCCAGCGAGTGTGCGTGAAGGCGTCGATCGCGGCCTTCCCGCCGTGGCGGCCGACGCCGCTGTTCTTCAGCCCACCGAAGGGTGCGTGCGGCTCGTCGTAGACCGAGGTGTCGTTCACGTGGACCATCCCGGTCTCGAGCCGGCGGGCGACCGCCAGGCCGCGCTCCTCGTCGGTGGTGATGACGCCCGCCGACAGCCCGTAGGCCGAGTCGTTGGCCAGCTTCACGGCCTCGTCCTCGCCCGAAACGGTGACCACCGGCGCCACCGGTCCGAAGGTCTCCTCGGTGAACACCGCCATGTCCGGCGTGACGTCCGCCAGGATCGTCGGCTCGAAGAACAGTCCCTCGCTGTTCCCGCCGGTGAGGACGGTCGCGCCAGCAGCCACGGCGTGGTCGATGTGCTGGCGGATCTTCGTGGCCTGCTTGTCGTTGATGACCGGGCCGATCGGGTTGGTGCGCGGGTCCCCGACGGTCAGCGTCCTGGTGCGGGCGACGAACTGCTCGGTGAAGTCGGCGGCGATGGTTGCGTCCACCAGGATCCGCTCGGTGGACATGCAGATCTGACCGGCGTGCATGAACGAGCCGAACGTCGCTGCGCCGACCGCGCGCTCGATGTCCGCGTCGTCGAGCACGAGCAGGGCGTCCTTGCCGCCGAGCTCGAGCGACATCTTCTTCAGGTGCTGGCCGCCGAGCGCCCCGACCTCGCGCCCGACCGCGGTCGAACCGGTGAAGCTGACCGCGCCGACGGCCGGATGAGTCAGCAGCACCCGCCCGACCTCGGCCACGTTCGACCGTGAGCACGTGACGACGTTCAGAACCCCTGACGGTAGGCCTGCGTCCTCGAACACCCTGGCGATCGCAACACCCCCGGCGACAGGGGTCTCCTCCGACGGCTTGAGCACCACCGCGTTGCCCACCGCGAGCGCGAACGCCACCGCACGCATCGACAGCAGCAGGGGGAAGTTCCACGGCGAGATCACCGTCACCACGCCGGCTGGCTCGCGCACGACCAGGCTGAGCTTGCCCGAGTCGGACGGCAGGATCTCCCCCGCCACCATGTGCGCCGCCGCGGCCGCCGACTGCACGGTGCCACCGACGTAGCCGACCTCGAACATGGCCTTGCCGATCCAGGAGCCGCCCTCGTCGACCAGCGCGTCGACGATCTCGTCCTGGCGTGCCTCGAGGGCCCGGCCGGCCTCGAAAAGCACCCTCCCCCGCTCGTCGTGGGACAGGGCGGCCCATGCCAGCTGGGCCTGCCGCGCCGCCTCGACCGCTTCGACAGCGTCGCTCGCACCGCCGTCGGCGATCTCGCACCACACGTCGCCGGTAGCGGGATTGCGATCCTCGAACGTCGTCGAGGCAGCGCGCCACTGGCCCCCGATGAACAGCTGTTCTGGTGCTGACATATCCCCCTCCGCCGTCAGACGGCGGAAGAACCATAAGCCTCGCCTCAGAGATTGTCCACAATCTGTTCAACAATCTCGGTGACAAACGCTGGGGCGGTGTCAGTCCGTTCGGCGGTGGACCTGGCGGGCGCCGGCCTGGTCGCGCGGCAGGACGACGAGTCGATCGATGTTCACGTGCGCGGGGCGCGCCGCGATCCAGCGGATGCACTCGGCGATGTCCTCCGCGGTCAGCGCAGTGAGGCCCTGGTAGACCGCAGCTGCTCGCTCGGTGTCACCGGCGAAGCGCACCAGGCTGAACTCCGTCTCGACCAGCCCGGGATCGACCTCGGCGATGCGGATGGGACGGCCCAGCAACTCCTGGCGAAGCACGGACATCACCGCCCGGATCGCGAACTTCGCCGCGTTGTAGCCGCCGCCGTTGGGATAGGGCTCGAGTCCCGCGATCGAGCCGATCGTGACGACCTGGCCGTCGCCACTGGCCTCCAGCGCCGGGAGCAGTGCCTTGGTCATCCGCACGACGCCGAGGACGTTGGTGTCGTACATGTCCTGCCACTGGCGCTCGTCGGCCTCGGCCACCGGCGCCCATCCGAACGCCCCGCCGGCGTTGTTGACCAGCAGGCGGCAGCCGGGCACCGCTGCGGCGAACCGGTCGACCGATGCAGGGTCGGTGACGTCGAGGACGTGCCCCTCTCCCCCGACTTCGGCCGCCAGCGCGTCGATCCGGTCCTGGCGCCGGGCGCCGACGACTACGTGCCAACCGTCCGCCGCCAGCGCTCGGGCGGTCGCTGCGCCGATGCCCGAGCTGGCGCCGGTAACTACCGCGATCCCATGTTCCATGCCGAGATTCAGCCAGACCGCGACGCTCGAGCGCCAACCTGCCCCGCTCCGGCGGACGGTTCCGGTCGCGCTGGCCGCGTGATCACGCGCTGAGCGCGACCAGTTCGATCTACGAGCGCGGCATCAGCTGGTCGACCAGCGCGGGGACGTCGTCGGGGTCGAGGGCCGGGCGGTGGAACAGGACCCGAAGGAGGATCGGGCCGGTGAGCGCGTCGGCGAGCGCCTCGGTGTCGGTGCCGTCAGGCAGCTCGCCGGCGTCGCGGCCTTCGTCGAGCAGGGTGATCAGCCGCCCGATCCCGGTCTCGGACAGCTGGCGGCACAGCTTGGCCATGTCGGGGTCGCGGGCCGACGCGTCGATCAGCGCGGGCAGGCACGCCACCCGCCAGTTGGGATCCTTGACGCCTCTCGCCAGCTCCTGCAGGTACGCCGTGACCCGCTCGTGCACCGGGCCGGGCGGCGGCGGGGTGTAGAGCGACTGCTTCAGCTCGGTGAAGGCCTCGCTGACCAGCTCGAGCTTGCCGGACCAGTGGCGGTAGATCGTGCTCTTGGCCACCCCCGATCGGGCCGCGACCGCCTCGATCGTGAGGTTGCCGTAGCCGACCTCGGCCAACAGGTCGAGCGTCGCCCGCAGCACAACCTCACGCGAGCGCTCGACCCGGGGATCGGCGATGTCGGCCTTGGAACGGTGACCAAGGCCGACATCGGTCGTCGGGTCGTCGGTGAGAGCCACGGCACTCAGTCTGCCGCACTCCCCCGGTCGTAGGCACCGGTCATGTTCACTGGGCGGCTACCTCCGAGGGGGCCAGAGCGAACGCCCCGGCCGCCAGTTCCGGGTCATACTCCTCGGCAGTGGCCTCGGCCGGTGGCTCGGAGCGGCGCCGCAGCGTGGTGAGGACCAGTGCAGCGGCGCCGATGGTGATCGCCAACGAGATGGTGTTGGTGAACCGGAAGGCGTCGACGAACGCGTCCTGGGCCTGGCTCATCAGCGCCTGGCCGCCGTCGGGCAGCTGCTCGGCGACGCCGACCGCGCCACCGATCGACTCCTCGGCCACGGCGGCGTCCGCCGCCGAGAGGTCGGCCGACGACACGTCCAGGCTGCCGCGGTAGGCGGAGCCGATGATCGTGCCCAACACCGCGATGCCCAGAGCGGCGCCGAGCTCGCGCGTGGTGTCGTTGACAGCCGATCCGACGCCGGCCTTGTCCAATGGCGTCGCGGCCATGATGTTCCCGGTGGCCGGGGCGAAGATCATCGCCATACCCGCACCCTGGAGGGCGAAGGCGACGCCGAGCACCGCGTAGGAGCTGTTCACGTCCAGCTGGGTCAGCACCCCGAAGGCGACGGCGACGATCACGAACCCGGCGGCGATGACGTTCGCCGCGCCGTAGCGCTCGCCGAGCGTCGCGCTGCGGGGTGCGATCAGCATGACCGCAGCCGCCCACGGCAGGGTGGCCAGACCCGTGGTGAGGGTCGAGTAGTCCAGCACGTACTGCATGTAGAGCGTGCTCAGGAAGAAGACGCCGAAGGCGCAGAAGAAGCCCAGGGTGATGACCGCGCTGCCCACGCTGAAGCGGCGGTCGGCGAACAGGCCCATGGGGAGCATCGGATGCTCGGCCCGGCGCTCCCACAGGACGAAGCCGACCAGCAACACGGCCGCCGTGCCGAAGGCGCCAAGGACCATCGTGTCGGTCCAGCCGCGGTTGGCGCCCTCGATGATCCCGTACAGCAGCGACAGCATGCCGACCAGGGCCAGGCCGGCTCCGGCCGGGTCGAGGGGCGTGACGTGGCTGTCCCGCGAGCGGGGCGAGAGCCAGGCGATCGCGAACGCCGCCAGAGCGACCACCGGCAGGTTGATCAACACGGTGGACCCCCACCAGAACCCCTCCAGCAGAGCACCCGACACGATCGGGCCGATCGCGCCGCCGGCACCCGCGAAGCCGGCCCACGTGGCGATGGCTTTGGTCCGCTCCTCGGGCGGGAAGATCGCCGTGATCAACGAGAGGGTCGCGGGCATCACCAGCGCCGCTCCGGCGCCCATGATCCCCCGGCCGACGATGACCTGTGATGCGCTGCCGGCCACGCCCGCGACCAGGAGGCCGGACGCGAAGATCCCCAGCCCCGTGAGCAGGGCTCCCTTGCGGCCGAAGCGGTCGCCGATCGCGCCGGCCGGCAACAGCAGCCCGGCGAAGACGATGGCGTAGGCGTCGATCATCCAGTGAAGCTGGGTGGATGTGGCGTCCAGCGACTGTTGGATGGACGGTGTGGCCACGTTGAGCGACGACACCGCCATGACGACCAGCACCAAGGACAGGCACATAACGCCCAGCAGGTGCCACCGACGGCGGTAGACGTCGGGATCCTCGTGAAGAGGGCGAGGTTCTGAGACCGAAGCCTCCGAGACAGTGACGGTCATGGCTGCGAAACGTAATCGTTTCGCAGCGATACGACAACGTAGCGTTTGTCACACAGGCCTGGAGTCCGCCGGTTCTGTGTACCTTCATCTACGTGATCGTCGACACGACCGCGGGCAAGGTCCAAGGCATCGAACGGGCCAGAGGACTGCAGTTCCGGGGCATCCCCTACGCGCGCGCCGAGCGGTTCGGGCCGCCGCAGCCGCCGACACCCTGGGCCGGCGTCCGCGACGCCAGCACGTTCGGCCCGCCCGGCCCGCAGAACCCGTCGCCGACCGAGATGATCCTGGGGATGGCACCTCAGGAGGGCCAGGAGGACTGCCTGTTCCTCAACGTGTACACACCTGCCGCCGACGATCGGGCGCGGCCGGTGATGGTGTGGATGCACGGTGGCGGCTTCACAGCCGGACGGGGCCACATGCCGACCTACAACGGCGTCAACCTGTCTGCGACCGGCGACGTCGTGGTGGTGACCCTCAACTACCGCCTCGGCGCGCTGGGGTTCCTCCACCTCGACGGCGTCCTCGACGGCCACGCCGGCTCCGGCGCCAACGGCGTGCGCGACCAGGTCGCGGCGCTGCGCTGGGTGCGCGACAACATCGCCGCGTTCGGCGGCGACCCGGGGCGGGTCACGCTCTTCGGCGAGTCAGCGGGCGGGATGAGCATCGCGGGGCTGATGGCCTCCCCCACCGCCGCCGGGCTGTTCCACCGCGCGATCGTCCAGAGCGGCAGCGCCGAGCGCTTCCACGACGCCGAGACGGCAGCCATGGTCACCGAGATGCTGCTCGACGAGCTCGGGCTCTCCCCGGCCACCGCGCACCGGTTGCTCGAGCTGGCGCCCGAGCAGCTCCTTGCGGCGCAGACCGCCGTCGACCTGGCCGTCTTCACGGTGCCGTACGACTCCGAGCGACGGGCGCCCGCTTACCTGACGCTCCCCTTCCAACCGGTGGTCGACGGGCAGTTCCTCCCCCATGATCCGCTCGACGCGGTCGCGCGCGGCAGCGCTGCGGGTGTCCCGCTGGTGGCCGGGACGACCCGCGACGAGTGGAACCTGTTCCTGCTGTCCGAGCTGAACGGCGCGAGCCTGGGCGACGACCAGCTGACCAAGCGCACCACCCGTCTCGTCGGTCCGGACCTGGTCGACGTCACCCTGGCCGCCTACCGCGAGGCACGACCCGAGGCCGACGCCACGGCACTGTGGTCGGCGATCGCCGGTGACTGGGTGTTCCGCCTGCCGGCCATCCGTCTCGCCGAAGCCCAGGCACCCCACGCACCCCACGTCGCGATGTACCGGTTCGACCATCCGACCGCCGCGTTCGGAGGAGCTCCGGGTGCCTGCCATGCGATCGACGTCCCGTTCGTGTTCGGCAACGTCGACGTGCCCGGCATCGACGTGCTGCTGGGCGGCGTGGACGACGGCACCCGCCGACTCTCGGACCGCACCAGCCGCGCCTGGCTGGCCATGGCGCACACCGGTCGGCCCGAGCACGACGACCTGGCCTGGCCCGACTACGACACCCACCGCCGCGCCACCTGCCTCCTCGATCGAACTCCGGCTGTCGTCGACGACCCTGACGCGGCCATCCGCGAGTTCTGGACAGCGCTACCCCTCAGGCCTTGATGGAGATGACCATGTCTCAAACCGCACCGTCCCGACCCACACCGCACGAGTTTCCGAGCTTCACCTCGCCCGAGGATGAGCGGACCTACGTGAAGCAGAGAATGGCCGCAGCGTTCCGGCTGTTCGACCGGTTCGGCTTCAACGAGGGTGTCGCCGGTCACCTCACCGCCCGCGACCCCGAGCATCGCGACCTGTTCTGGGTCAACCCGTTCGGCCTGTCGTTCGGGCTCATCCGAGCGTCGGACCTGATCCTGGTCGACCACGAAGGCGAGGTGGTCCAGGGTGACTGGCCCGTGAACCGGGCGGCGTTCGCGATCCACAGTCAGGTGCACCAGGCTCGACCGGACGTGACCGCCGCAGCGCACACCCACTCGACGTTCGGTCGTGCCTTCTCGGCGCTGGGCAAGCTGCTCGACCCGATCACCCAGGACTCCTGCGCGTTCTACCGCGACCACGCGCTGTTCGACGACTTCACCGGCGTGGTGCTCGACGTCGAGGAGGGCAAGCGCATCGCCCACGCCCTCGGCGACAACAAGGCCTGCATCCTGCGCAATCACGGGCTGCTGACCGTCGGCCAGTCGGTGGACGAGGCGGCCTGGTGGTTCATCACCATGGAGCGCACCTGCCAGGTGCAGCTGGTGGCCGAGGCCGCCGGGACCCCTGTGGTCATCGACGACGACAACGCGACGCTGACCCACAGCCAGGTCGGGTCCTCGGCGGCTGGGTGGTTCAGCTTCAAGCCCCTGTACGACAAGATCGTGGTTGAGCAACCCGACCTGCTCGACTGACTCACCGATGCCCGATCGACCGTGGCTGGCGTGACGTCCATCGGCGCCGCACTGCGACGGCGGCGCGAGGAGCTGCTCGAACGGCTCCTCGCAGCGCAGAACGGCAACGACCTCGCCACCGCGCTGGGGTGCTTCAGCCACCCGCGCTACGAGCTGATCGGGAACTGCCGGGTCTACGACGGCGTCGACGAGGTCCGCGGCTACATGGAGATGACCCGCCACTACTTCCCGGATCTCCACCTGGAGGTGATCGACGTCCACCATGCATCCGACGCTGTCGTGGCCGAAGTGTGGATGTCGGGCACTCATCTGGGCTCGGGGCCCGACTTCGAGGCCAGCGGCAGGCGGTTCCGCTGCCGCACCGCGGTCATCTTCTGCTTCGACGGCGATTCCCTGGTCGGCGCCCGGATGTACTACGACACCGGAACCATCGCCCGCCAACTCGCCTGAGGCGGGTCAGGCGACAGCGTCGAGGGGGACCTCCGCGAGGGTGGCGTAGCCGATCAGGAAGCCGTCGATGTCCGTGGACGGGCCGGTGGCGGTCGACGTGCAGTCCACCGTGTCGAACGATCGCACGTCGTCGGCCGCGGCGCTCACGACCTCGACCGTCCCACGGACCTCGCCGGTCGGGCAGCTGGGGACGTTCAGGTTCGCGATCGTGTCGGTCTCGACCTCGCCGTCGACCAGGTCGTCACGGTGCTCGGTCACCCAGTCGAGCGTGAGCTCGACGCCCGGTCGGTAGTCGATGGTGTCGGCCAGGCCCTGGCTTACCGCGAGCGCCGGGATGCCCCGGCGTGCCGCCGTGCGGGCGGCACCGACAGTCCCCGACGCGAACACCACCGGGCCGAGGTTCTGGCCCAGGTTGATGCCCGAGACCACCACATGTGGCCGCTCGGTGAGCACCTCGTCCAACGCATGGTTGACGGAGTCGGCGGGCAACCCGGCGACCGCGACCGCCTCGTGACCTCCCACCAGCGCCGCATCGGTGCCGTCCGGTGGCGGGTCGGTCACCGAGTCGCTGGTGCCGCTGCGGTCCTCCGCCGGCGCGACCACCGTGACCTCGACATCCGGAAGGGTCTCGAGCCCAGCGACCACGGCGTCGATCCCCGCCCCGCCGACACCGTCGTCGTTGGTCACCAGGATCCGCAGGACCTCAGGCTCGGCCGCTCCCGCACCGTCGCCGCCGTCGTCGCCGTCGTCTCCGCCGCACGCGCTCGTCACTGCGACGAGCACTGCGACCAGTAGGTGAACCCATCCGCGCCGAGCCACCACCGTTCTCCCTCCCCTCAGGATCGCCCGCCGACCCCGAGCCGCTGGGACGCTAGTGCAGGCCCGCGCAGGTGACGGGCATGGATCAGTCCTCGAAGACCGGCCGCAGCGGGAGACCCGAGTCGCCGTCGGCCGAGCGGGGCACCCCGAGCACCTGGTGGATCTGGGTGCGCCCGGCGGCGAAGTTCACGGCGGACGCCGCCATGTACAGCCGCCAAACCCGAGCCCGGCCGACCGTGGACTCGGCGACAGCGGCCTCCCAGTTGCGCTCGAGGTTCGCGACCCAGTGGCGCAGGGTCAGGCCGTAGTGCTCTCGGAGCCCCTCGCTGTGCCGCACCTCGAACCCGGCCTCCTGCATCACCGAGATCACCTTGCCGACCTCGTGCAGCTCGCCGTCCGGGAACACGTAGCGGTTGATGAAGCTGCGGCGCGGCAGCTTCGCGACGCCGCCTTCAGGGCGCGTGATGCCGTGGTTGAGCAGCCGTCCACCGGGTCGCAGCAGCGCGTGCAGCCGCCGGAAGTACTCACCGAGCTTGGCCTCGCCTACGTGCTCGAACATCCCGATCGAGCTGATCGCGTCGTACGGGCCGTCGGCGTCCTCGCGGTAGTCCTGGAGCCGGATCTCGACCCGGTCGGACTGCCCGGCCTCGGCCACCCGCTTCTCGGCCAGCTCGGCCTGCCGGCGCGAGATCGTGATCCCGACGGCGCGGGCGCCGTGGTGCTGCGCGGCGTGGATCACCATGCCACCCCAACCGCAGCCGACGTCGAGCAGCCGCACTCCGTCCTGGAGGCCGAGCTTGCGACAGATCAGCTCGTACTTGTTGGCCTGCGCCTGTTCGAGGGAGTCGCCGGGATCGTGGAACACGGCGCACGAGTACGTCAGGCTCGGCCCCAGCACCAGCTGGTAGAACCGATTGGACACGTCGTAGTGGTGGCTGATCGCCGCACGGTCGCGGGCCGGCGAGTGGCGGCGACCCTGCAGCTTCACCTCCTCGGGTGGAGGGGGCAGCGGCCGGATCTGACGCCAACCACCGAGCTCGTGCACGAACCGGCGCATGAGATGTGGGCTCAGCCGGAGGCTCGGGAACCGCTCGTGCAGCTTGAGCGCGGTGAAGATGTCGCCACCCAGGTCGACGTCGCCGGCCACGTAGGCCCGAGCGAAGCCCAGCTCGCCCGGAGCGGTGAGGACACGTCGCAACGCGTCGGCCGACCGGATGTCCAGCGTCGCCCGGGCTTCGTCCGGCCCGGCCGTGCTGCCGTCGTAAGCGATGATCCGTACCGGTAGATCCGGGCCGAGGATCTCCTCGACCAGAGATGCCAGCGCCATCAGACGACCCCCTTCTCGCCCTTTCGCCACAGGTGGCGTCAAGGTTACGGCGTTGTGCTGGGATGATGCGCCGGCTGACGCCTCTATTTCTCTCTCCGCGGTCGCCCGCCCATGCGGCTCGACGAGGCGCGGTAGAACGGTGTGGGGACGATGCGGGCGGGCGTCGCACTGCCGCGGAGGTCGATCGCGATCGCCGCGCTCTCGGACAGGTTGGCGGGGACGAAGCCCAACCCGATCCCCCGCTCAAGGGTCGGGGCGAAGTTTCCGCTGGTCAGCTCACCGACCGGCCTGCCGTCCGCCAGCACGGCCTGGCCCGCCCGAGGTGGACGGCGACCGTCGACCTCGAAGCCGCGCAGGCGGCGGGCGACTCCCCGCTCGCGCTCGGCCTCCAACGCGGCACGTCCCCGGAAGTCGCCCTTGTCCCACGCGACGACCCAGCGCAGGCCGGCCTGCAGCGGCGTGATGCCCGGCCCCAGTTCGTGGCCGTGCAATGGCAGCGCGGCCTCCAGCCGCAATGTGTCGCGTGCCCCGAGCCCTGCAGGCGTCACACCGGTGGCCGTGATCGTGTCCCACACCGCGGGGGCAGCGTCGGCCGCTACTGCGACCTCGACCCCGTCCTCGCCCGTGTAGCCGGTCCCGGCGACCACCCACGGGACCCCGTCGACCTCCACCACGCTCACCCGGAAGCGGCCTACCGCCGCCGCCTCGGCCGACACCTGGGCCAGACGTTCACGTGCCCGCGGGCCCTGGACCGCGATCACCGCCCGGGTAGCCGTCACGTCCTCGCCACCGAGGGCGTCGAGCACCCGGTCGGTGTTCGACGCGTTGGGCATCACGTCGAAGCGCCCATCGTCGACCCACCACACGATGATGTCGTCGAGCACCGAGCCGTCGGCCTCGTCGAGAAGGTGGGTGTACTGGGCCCGACCGGCCGCGATCTTGCCGAGGTCGTTGGTCAGCTGGGCTTGCAGCACGTCGTAGGCTCCAGCCCCCGTCAGCCGCACGGTGCCGAGGTGGCTCACGTCGAACGCCACGGCATCGGACCGGCAGGCCCGGTGCTCGGCCAACGTGCCCGTGCCGTACTGGAGAGGCATGTCCCAGCCGCCGAACGGGACCATCTTGGCCCCCAGCGAACGGTGGACGGCGTCGAGCGGCGAGCGGTGCAGGGTCACCCCGCGAGGGTAATCAACGGTCCTCCGGCGCCTGTTCCCGGCCTGCTCCCGGCTCCGGACACGCCCGTTGCCCGGCCCGCGGAACCCGACAGAGGCGGCGGTGACAGCGGTGCCCGCTGGCCTGACCCGCGGAACCCGACAGAGGCGGCGGTGACGGCCGTGCCCGCTACGGTCGTGTGAGTGCCACGCTCGGGCCGGGGCGGCCGCGACCGGATCAACCAGCGAACCGTCCGCGACGGCTTGCGGCAGGCTGCAGGCGACCGCGAGGCACTCGCCGCGGTCCTCGATCCTCTCGCGTTGGAAGCGGCGTCAGGGTCGCCCGACGCTGTCGAGCTCGTCGTCTGGGCGGTCGACGAGCTCGGGCTGGCCCGACCCGCCATCCGCCAACTGCTCGTCGACGAGCGCGACGTCGAGGAGGTCGGCCAGGACGTGCTGGTCGCCGTCGCCGAGACCCTCCACGGCTTCCGGGGCGACGCCCGCTTCACCACCTGGCTCCACCAGGTGGCACGGTTCAAGGCCATCGCGTTCCTGCGACGCCGTCGCTCCACGGAGCCGCTGCCCGGTGACGATCCGGTCGGCGATGCCCAGCGGATCTCGTCGATGATCGCTACGCGCACCTCGATCAGTGAGGTGCTCGCGGCCCTGCCACCCGACTACCGGGAGCCGGTGGTCCTGCGCGACGTCCAACAGCTTTCCTACGACCAGCTGGCGGAACGCCTCGGCCTGAACCTGAACACCGCCAAGTCCCGCGTGGCCCGCGGTCGAGCACTCGTGGCCGCTCGACTAAGAACGGGGTGATGGTCGGCCTCCCCGAACGAATCGGTCGCTACCGCATCGAGCGGGTGATCGGCGCCGGCGGCTTCGCCACGGTGTACCAGGCACGCGACGAGCGGCTCGATGCCAGCGTGGCGATCAAGATCCTGGCCGAGAACCACTGCCTCGACCCCGACGTCCGCGAGCGGTTCCTCAAGGAGGGCCGGGTGTTGCGGCGCATCGGCAGCCCCCACGTCGTCGCGATCCACGACCTGGGCGAGACCGAGCGTGGTCAGCCCTACCTGGTCCTCGACCACGCCGACCGCGGCACGCTGGCCGAACGGTCACGATCCCGGCGGGCCGCCGGCTGGACGCCCGGCGCCGAAGACGTCCGCTACGTGGCTGGGGCGCTTGCCGACTCCCTCGGCGCGGTCCACGCCGCCGAGATCGTGCACCGCGACCTCGCGCCGCGGAACCTGCTCGTCCGCTCGACCCGCTCGCCGGGTGGGTCACCGCCCTGCCAACTGCTTGAGGGCGACGAGCGGTTGCTGCTCGCCGACCTCGGCTTGTCGAAGGACCTGGCGGTGGCCTCAGGGCTCACGATCGCAGGCGGTACCGCGGGGTACACGCCTCCCGAGCAACGGGAGGGCCCGGCCCAGGTCGACGCACGGGCGGACGTCTGGGCGGCGAGCGCACTGATGGTCTGGTTGCTGCTCGACCGCCCGCCCGACGACGCCGGCAGCTGGCAGGGTGGCCTCGCCGACGGTCCCTGGCCACCCTCGCTGGTGCGCGCCATGGCTCGGGGCCTGGAGGCGAGCCCGGTCGACCGCTTCCCGTCGATCGGCGACTGGCACGACGCGCTCGCCGACGCGCTGGAGCCCACGGCGGTCACGGTCCCAGCGCCCGACCGTTCCGGCGTGACCGACCCGGCGACGGCGCCCACCGCGATCGGCTCTGCCGATGCCGCCGATGCCGCCGAACGCGAGCCCGGGAACGAATCGCCGGCTGCGACCCCCACGCTGACACGCGCCGACGAGAGGGCTGGACGGCCGCGGCGACGGCGCCTGGTCGCTGCTGGAGCTCTGCTCGCGGCCGCGGCGGTCGTGGCCGGGGCGCTGCTCAGCTGGCGCGCTGGCGGCGACGACGGTCCGCAGCAAACCGTCGAGGACCTGGGCGAAGGACGGGTGCAGGTCGGAGCAGAAGCCGGCGATCGCCGGGTGGCGGTGTCCGGCCCGGAGGAGCTGACCGTCGGCCAGACCCAGACCTTCGAGGCCGAGACCAGCGGCGTCGAGCACTGGGTGTGGTACGGCCCCGACGGCGGGATCCACCCGGACGCCGACCAGATCGAGGTCACCGGCAGCACACCCGGCCGAGCGACCGTCCGCCTCCAGGGCGTCGACAGCCAGAACCAGGTGGTCGAGGCGGTCCTCGAGCTGACCGTGGTCGAGGCGGAGTAGCCACTTTTCTCGGAGATCGATGCAACCAACCCCGGCGCTGACGCGACACACGGGCCGACACATCCCATCGAGCCCTAGGCGGAAGAGCCCATGAAACGTCACATCCTGATCATCACCACCGTCGCTCTCACGGCACTGGCTGCATGCGGCGACGACGACGACATCGCGCAGACCGAGAGCGTCGCGGTGGATTCCCGCACGCCGGACGACGGACGCGCTAGCGAGGCCGACGACGAATCGTCGCAGGGCGAATCGTCCGAGGGCGAAGTCGCCACGTCCTCCTCCGAGGAGGAGTCCAACGACGAGTGCGCCCCCGGCCCCGACCGGACGGTCACCGAGCTCGACGACGTCGTGATCCCCGCGGTCGACGTCGACGCCTTCGTGGTCGACGACGACACCTTGGCGGGCGAGACCGTCTCCGGCTTCGAGGTGCCGGCCGTGCGCATATCCGAGCGGGTCGTCGATGCCGGATGCATCATCGAGTACGACGCGCCCGGGGGCTGCCTGCCCGCCGTCGAGATCACCGGCTTCGACATCCCGCCCGTCGAGGTGCCGGGCTACTCGGTGGCCGAAGGCAACGTCGCCGGACAGACGATCGACGGGCTGTCGGCGGACGGTTCGTCCGCGGACGGGGTCCACGTCGACGGCGTCCGGGCCGAGCAGGTCTGCCAGCAGGAGCCGGCGGAGGGCGAGACCTACGTCAGCTCGGCGTACCGCGAGTCGGTCTACCGCGAGTCCGCCTACCGGGAGTCCCTCTATCGTGAGTCCGGCTACCGGGGGCCGGTGTGCGTCGATGCCGACGTCGACGACGACTGCACCGACAGCGTCTCGGTGCCGGCACTGTCGGTCGATGCGGTGTCGGTGGCCGCGGCGTCGGTCCCGGCCGAGAGCCTGCCGGCCTACACGCTCGAAGGCACGGAGGCCGAGGTCATCGAAGGCGACGACCAGACGGCGTACGTGGCACCTGCGGACGTGCTGTTCGACTTCGACCGGTCCGAGCTGCGGTCCGACGCGGTCCCCACGCTGGAGGCGATCGTCGGCGAGATCGAGGCCCAGTTCACCGGGTACACGATCACCGTCGAGGGCCACACCGACGCCGTCGGCGAGCCCGAGTACAACCAACAGCTGTCCGAGGACCGGGCGGCGGCGGTCGCCGAATGGCTGACGACGACCGGCGGGATCGACCCGGCTGGCGTCACGACGACCGGTTACGGCGAGACGGCCCCGGCGGCATCCAACGACACGCCCGAAGGCCAGGCCCAGAACCGCCGGGTGGTCATCACCGTCCATCCCGGATGAGCCACGGATCCTGCCCGTGCTCGACGCTTGATCAAGCGCTGAGCGCGGGCAGTCCGCTGTCTCAGCCCGAGGCGGTCAGCTTCCGGGACGTTGCCGGTCCCGGGGCCCGCCCAGCCTCGGGAAAGAGCTCGACCAGCGCAGAGTCGACCTCCTCCTTGACGACCTCCAGATCGAGGAAGTTCAAGACTCCCTGGCCCTTGTGCCTGGAGATCACGGCGATCAGCTCGTCGTTCTCGCGGACCAGCACCACGCTGTTACCGGCCACTACCAGCTTCGCGGACGAGAGATCCTCGCCGAGCTGGTCGCGGATGTACTGGAACGCGTCGCGGACGGTCTCGAGCCGGTTGCCAGAGTCGAGCAGCGTCTTCACCAGCTTGAGCTCGATGAGGTCGCGGTAGCTGTAGCGCCGTCGTGTGCCGCTGCCGTGGGCGTCGGCCAGGCTGGGCCGGATGAGGTCGGTGCGTGCCCAGTAGTCGAGCTGCCGGTAGGAGATGTCGACGATCTCGGCGGCGCGCTTCCCGCTGTACCCTTCGACCGGTGACTCGGAGGACTTCTTCACGTTCGCGCTCCTGGTTGACCGACGAATCGTGACACCCGCGGAATTACGTCGATGTCACCACGTGAGGCTACGGCGCTACTCAGCGAAGAGCAACGCACGCCTCACAGCGGTCAGGGGGCGAAATCCTCGGGGTTGACGTGGTCGATGAAGGCACGGAACTCCTCGACCATCTGCTCGGCCTCCTCGGCGTCGGGCTGCTCGGTGCGGCCGGCCTCCTCGAGGACGTCCTCCTCGGCGAAGATCGGCGACCCGATGCGGATGGCCAGCGCTATCGCGTCCGACGGCCGACTCGACACCGTGCGGACCTTGCCGTCGGCCCGCAACAGGATGTCGGCGTAGAACGTGCCCTCGCGCAGCTCGGTGACCACGATGCGCTCGACCTGCGCGCCCAGCTCTTCGAGCAGTGCTCGCATCAGGTCGTGGGTCATCGGACGCGGTGTCTCGATGCGTTGCATGGCCAGCGCGATGGCCTGTGCCTCCGGTGTTCCGATGAAGATGGGCAGGATCCGACGGCGGCCCGAACGCTCGCGGAGGATGACCACCGGCGTGCGGGCCGGTAGCTCTGGCGCCTCCACGCTCACCAGTTCCATCTCCACGGCCATCGCTTGTCACCCTACTCGCAGGGGTTGGGTTTTCGTCCGCCATAGCAGGGCGCGAACGAGCCACTAGCGACCGCCGAGGTGGTCGCGAAGCTCACGGCGCAACAGCACGCCACGCATGACTTCGCCGAGGCGGATCAGCTCGGTGACCGTCCGCGACGCCCGCGTCCGCGCCTCGGGGTTCCGCTGCTTGAGGACCGGCGACACGATCTGCTCGAACAGCCCGGCCTCGCGGTCGACGGCCACCTTGTAGGTCCGCATGTGTCGGGCCTCGATGCCGTGCTGGAGGAACCCGGCCGCGGTCTGAGCCACGATCAGAGCGTCACCGTCGTAGGCGGAGCCCGCGCCCGAATCGTAGGCCTCGATCAACCCGAACCGCTCGAGATCGCGGATGTCGCGGACCGAGAGGCCGCTGGCGTCGGCAAGCTCCTCGATGGTGAGGCTGACGGCCTCGGCGGCCGGCATCGTCGCCGGTGGCTGCGGCCCCGACGCTGGCGCCGTCGGGTTGGCTCGTGGCCCTCGGGCCTGCGCCGACGGACGGGGACCGCTGGCCCGGTCGCCCTGCTGGGACCGGTTGGCGGCCCCACCCGATGGCGGGCTCTGGCTCGCGGGCGACGCGGCGCGGCGCGGCGCCGAACGGGACGACGTCGGCGGTCGTGGCTCGGACGTCGACGGCCGGCGAGCCGACGGCCGGTCGGCGCGCTCGGGCATCGTCAGCACCGGACGGTCGGCCGTCCGGGGCGGCTCGGTCGGACGGGACGCCTGCGGTGCCGGCTCGGCCGGCAGCTCGCTCACGCCGTTGGCAGGTGCGGACAGGTCGCCGGAGTCGAGGCGGTCCTTGATCACCTTGAGCGGCAGGTAGTGCTCCTTCTGGAGCCGCAGGATCGACCGGAGGCGATCGATGTCCTGGTCGTAGAACTTGCGGTAGCCGGACGGGGTGCGCTCGGGATCGAGCAGCCCTTGGCTCTCGAGGAACCGGATCTTCGAGATCGTCACGTCGGGGAACTCGTCCTGCAGCAGCGACAGGACCTCGCCGATCGACAGGTGGGCGCGGCCATGGGATGCCGGCGCGGCGCTCACATCGCACCTGCGGGCCCGAGGAGGAACACCAGCTTGAACGTGCCGATCTGCACCTCGTCGCCGTTGTGGAGGACGGCGCGGTCGACGCGCTCGCGGTTGAGGTAGGTGCCGTTCAGTGAGCCGGCGTCGTAGACCACGTAGCCCTCGGCCTCGCGGCGGATCTCGGCGTGACGCCGCGACACGGTGATGTCGTCGAGGAAGATGTCGCTCTCGGGGTGCCGCCCGGCCCGCACGTAGTCGGTGTCGAGCGCGAACCGCGACCCCACGTTCGGGCCGCGCTTCACGACGAGGACGCCCACACCCACCGGCACCTCGCCGAACTCGACGGCTACGTCGTCGTCGCCCTCGATGTCAGGGGTGAAGTTGACCGTGGTGGTGACGTTCTCGCGGCGCTGCAGTGGCGCGCCGCACGAGGAGCAGAAGTTCGACTCTACGGAGTTCTGATGGCCACATTGGCTGCAGATCACGTCGGCGACCATGGGTTCACCCCTCGATCAGCGTCCGATAGCCCTCGGCGTCGACCAGCTCGTCGAGCTGGGCCGGATCCTCCACCTCGATCACACAGATCCAGCCTTCGCCGTAAGGATCTTCGTTCAGACGCTCCGGGTTGTCGGTCAGGTCGCCGTTGACCTCGACCACGGTGCCGGTGACCGGCGCATAGATCTCGGACACCGACTTGGTGGACTCGACCTCTGCGCAGGCCTCGCCCTGCTGCACCTTGGCACCGACTTCGGGCAGGTCGACGTAGACGACGTCGCCCAGGGCGTCCTGCGCATAGTCGCTGATGCCGATGCGAACTCGACCTTCCTCGGGGCGCACCCACTCGTGGTCGGTCGAGTACCGAAGCCCGTCGGGAATGTCCATGGAGGGGCAGGCTACTCAATGGCTGCAAGCCTCGACGTCAGGTCGAGGTTCAGCCCTGGTGCCGGCCTAACCGCGGATCGTGACCGGGAACGCTACGACCTGCAGGGAACCACCGATCTCGAGGGATTCGTCGCTGGTCCAGAAGACGAGGACGCCGGTGGGCTCCAGATCGGCGGAGCCGGAGGCCCAGTCCAACGTGCCGGTGAACGGTCCCGCGGGCGGCGTGCCGCTCCCGGTCACCGAGGTGAGCCCCAGACGCTCCGACCGGCCGTCGGGCAGGTAGCCAAGGAGCTGGACCTGGACGTTGCCCTCGAACGCCAGCGCCTGGCCGGACAGCGGCTGGGGCGATGCGAGCGCCGCGCCGGCCGTGGGCTGGTCGACGGTGATGTCCGCCGTCGTCGAGCCGATGACGTACCAGTGGTCGTCGCTGAGCTGGCGGACCAGGACGGTCGTCTCGGGCCCCCCAGCCGTCGGCTGGACCGGCACTTCGCCGGACCGGCTGTCACCCGCCCGGAACTCGCCCACCACCGGCTCGGCGAACTGCGCGAGGTAGAGGGCGAAGCTGCGAGCGGCGGCCACGGGGTCGTCGAAGCGGACGTCGCTGGACGGACGCGGCCACACGGCTTGGGCCACGACGTCGGCCGGCGGCGTGGACGGCTCCTCGGAGGGCTGATCCGACGGCTGCGAACCCGGCGGCGCCGTGGTCGTCGTGCTGTCGACGGTGGAGGGCGTCTCCGTGGTCGATGGTGCCGGCATGGTGTCCGATGGGTCAGTGTCGGGACGGACGGGTTCGTTGCTGATGTCGACGTCGTTGCCGTCCTCGCCAGCTCGCAGCGCCAGCCCGGCAGTGACTGCCGCCACCACGACCACGAGGATGGCGGCGGCCATCAGCCAGGTCTTCGAAGGCGTCCGCGACGGGACGCTCGGGGCGCTCGGGGCGGCGAGCTTGGCCTCGATCCGCTCCAACCCGTCGTCGAGTGAGGGTTCGATCGAAGCAGTCCGAGCCTCGATGGCCTGGCGGAGGCGATCTTCGGCGGTCATCGCTCGTCCTCCTCGAATCGGGTGGCCAGGGTCGCGAGGCCGCGGTGGGCGTGGGTCTTCACCGAACCTCGGCTGATCCCGAGGGTGTCGGCGATCTCCGCCTCGGAGAGCTCGACGTAGTAGCGCAGCGCGAGCACCTCACGCTGACGCTCGGGCAGGGCCCGCAGGGCATCGAGCATCGTTCGGTGCTCCGCGGCCAGCAGGGCCGGCCGGTCGGCCGATGGGCCGTCGTCCGGTGGGCGCGCCATCCGCAGCCAGCGGCGCCGGACCTGCTGCTTGCGCAGGTGGGACCGTGCTCCGTTCAGCACCGCTGAGCGAAGGTAGGCCGGCGCCCGCTCGGCATCGGCCCATCCGCCACCCCGCCGGACCACAGCCACGAACGCGTCCTGGACGATCTCTTCGCACACGCTGACGTCGTCGACCAGGATCGACGCCAGCCGCACCAAGGGTCGGTAGTGCTCTCGGTACAACCGATCGAACTCGGTGCTCGTCGCCGACACGATGGCCATCATCGCCCCACCAGACGTCCCACGCCCGGATTCGGTTGACAAGGGCGGGCGAAAGCGTCAGCGCACCATCTGGCGGATGCGGCGGGCGTACTCCTGCACCAGACGGCGCGCGTCGGTGTCGGTCAGCGCCTCGGCCCAGATGTGGGTGACCGGCTCCTCGGGGTCGGGCAGAGCCAGCGCCCACGCCTCGCCGTGCTGCACGCGGACGCCGTCGACCAGGTCGACCTCGCGCTCTTTGGATTGCTCGACCAGCGAGCGCATGACCGTGCCCTTCTGCTCCCACGGGGTCACGACGGTGTCGTGCGCGACGTGCACCGACGGCAAGGAGCTGACCACCTTGGACAGCGGCACACCGTCTAGCGCCAGGAGCTCGAGCAGCTTGACCAGAGCGGCGGCCGCGTCGAAGGCCGGCAGGAAGCTCGGCAGGATGAACCCGCCACGGGTGTTCGCGGCGAAGCCGACGCCCTTTCGCGCTGCCGCAGCCATCAGCGCCGGGTTCGAGAGCTTGGTGCGCACCACCTCGACGCCCCGGTCGCGGGCCAGGGCTTCGGCGTGCATGGTGGCGGTGAGCGGCAGAGCGATGGCCTGCCCGTCGTCGAGATGGGCTGCGTCCAGCGCGACGAACGCCAGCAGCGCCTGGGTGTCGTCGAGCACCCGTCCGGTGTCGTCGGCCAGGATCAGGCGCTCGCCGTCGGGGTCGATGACCGCGCCGAGGCTGGCGCCGGACGCCCGCACCAGCCGACCGATCTCGCGGGCGTGCTCGTCGGCATCCCAGGACATCGCCCGGAGCGTGGAGGCATACGGGTTCACGGCAAGGACGTCGGCCCCGAGCCGCGACAGCACGTTGGGCATCACGAAGGACGCGGCGCCGTACGCGTAGTCGAGCACCACCTTGAACTCGGCCCGCTGGATCCGCTCGATGTCGACGGTCGTCTCCAACGCCGCGCTGTACTGCTCGAGGTGGCGGGGCGGGAAGCCGATGTCGCCGATCTCGCTTGGGAACACCCGGCGGAAGTCCTCGCGCAGGAACAGCCGCTCGATCTTGCGCTGCCCGACCTCGGTGATGTCGGCACCGTGGGCGTCGAAGAACCGGATCACCACCGTCTGCGGGTCGCCCTCGACCAGCCGCAGGGTGATGCCGCCGGCGACGTCGGGGTTGCGGATCGCGAACCGGGTCACCGGGACCGACGCGACCTCGAGGTCGCGCACGTTCACCCCGGCCGCGTTGAGCCCCGCCATCGCGGCCCGCTTGAGCATCCGCGACGACCGGCTGGAGTCGCGGGAGGTGATGACCGTCGCGTCCTTCTTGAGCGTGGTGGCGTAGGCCATCGCCACCCGGGTGGCCAGTTCGGGGGTCACGTCGACGTTGGACAGGCCGGCGACTCCCAGCCGGCCGAACAGGCTGCGGGCGCCGCGGGACTCCCACACGATCGACGAGTTGACCACCGCCCGGGTCTCGACGGTCTTGAAGGGGTAGACCTTGACCCCCGCGCTCAGCACCGCCTGGTCGCCGACGAAGCACTCGTCGCCGAGCACCACGCCCTCCTCGGCCCGGACGCCGTTGCGCAGGTCGCACGAGCGCCCCACGGTGGCGCCCCGGAGCTGGGTGCCCTCGCCGATGTAGGTGTTGTCGTGGACGATGGCCCGCTCGAGGTCGGCCCCGGCCCGGATCCGCACGTTCGTGCCGAGCACCGTGTACTCACGCAGCCGCGCTCCCGCCTCGACGCGGCAGTAGTCGCCGACGATCGCCGGGCCGACCAGCTCGGCGTCCGGGTGGATCTCGGCGCCCTCGCCGATGAACACCCCGTCGCTGATCTCGAAGCCCGGGATGTCGAGCTGCACCCGGGCGTCGAGCACGTCCTTGTGGGCTCGGGCGTAGGCCTCGAGCGTGCCGACATCCTCCCAGTAGCCCTCGGCGACGGCACCGAACAGCGGCTTGCCGGCTGCCAGCAAGGCGGGGAAGACCTCGGAGGAGAAGTCGACTGAGCGGCCCGGTTCGATCCAGTCGAAGACCTCGGGCTCGAGCACGAAGATCCCGGTGTTGATGGTGTCGCTGAACACCTGACCCCACGTGGGCTTCTCGAGGAACCGCTCGACCGAGCCGTCCTCGCGGGTGATGACGATGCCGAACTCCAGCGGGTTGTCGACCGGGGTCAGCCCGATGGTGGCGAGGGCGTCGCGCTCGTCGTGGAACGCGACGATCGAGCCGAGGTCGAAGTCGGTGATCACGTCGCCCGAGATGACCAGGAACCGCTCCTTGAGCTCGTCCATCGCGTTGCGGACCGACCCCGCCGTGCCGAGCGGTGTCTCCTCGGTGGCGTAGACCATGCGCACGCCGAGCTCGGAGCCGTCGCCGAAGTAGTTGCGGATGTGGTTGGCCAGGTAGGCCACGGTGACCACGATCTCGTCGAAGCCGTGGAGCTTGAGCAGGTTGACGATGTGCTCCATCATCGGCCGGTTGGCGATCGGCAGCATCGGCTTCGGGGCATTCGACGTCAGGGGGCGAAGCCGAGTGCCCTCTCCTCCGGCCATGATGACGGCCTTCATGGGGCCTGACGTTATCTGCCCCCGGCGGCGTGGCTTCGCTGTCACCGACGGTGGCGTCGAAACCGCGCCGCCACGTGCACGGGCGGTGACCCCACCTACGTAGAGCGCGCAGTGCGACCTTCCCCGAGAGCCCGGCGGGCGAGCGGCACGTAGCGAACCGCGGCGTAGAGGCTCAGGGCCAGGCCCGGAATCCCGGCGATCCAGGCCAGCTCGTCCGCCACGCCCGACCATGACAGGTCGGCGTGGGCGGCGAGGAACAGGGGAAACGCGACCATCAGGCCGAAGGTGCCCGCCTTGCCCCACCAGGTGACGTCGATGCGCCGCGCACCGAGCAGTGCGAGCACCACCGTGGTGCCCCCGACCAGGGCTTCGCGGGTCAGCACGATCACGGCGAACCAGGTCGGGACCGACCCGTCCACGAGGATGCCACCAGCACCGACCAGGAACAGCAGTCGGTCGGCGACGGGGTCGAGGATCTTGCCCAGCTCGGAGGTCTGGCCGAGGCGCCGGGCGAGGTAGCCGTCGATCCAGTCGGTGATGCCCAGCCCGGCCAACAGCCACCCGGCGGCAGCGCGGTCCTCACGGCCGAACAGCAGCCACAGGAACAACGGCAGGCACGCCAGTCGGACCAAGGTGATCAGGTTGGGAAGGGTGACGATCCGCGTGAGCGAAGGCCCGGCGAGCGCGGTGGTCGGCCCCTCCTCCATGAGGTGCGAGGTTACGGCTCCTGGCCGTAATTAGGGTCGTCCCCCATGGCGACGTTGTTCACCCGCATCATCGACGGCGAGATCCCGGGCCGGTTCGTCTGGCGCGACGACCAGGCCGTCGGGTTCCTGACCATCGCTCCGATCACCACCGGGCACACGCTGGTGGTACCGCGGGCCGAGGTCGACCACTGGGTGGATCTCGACGCTCGCCTGGCTGAACATCTGATGCTGGTGGCCCAACGGATCGGCCAAGCCCAGATGACGGCGTTCCGCCCGGTGCGGGTCGGGATGATCGTCGCGGGCCTCGAGGTGCCCCACTGCCACCTCCACGTCCTGCCGATCGACCGCGAGTCGGACCTGTCGTTCGCGCGAGCCGACCACGATCCCGACCCGGCTGTCCTCGACGACGCCGCCGACCGTCTGCGCACGGCGCTGCGCGAGCTCGGCCACGGCGCCACCGTCCCCGACGCGTAGCCTGACGTCCAGCCGCTCCCCAGCGGTCGTCCGGGCAACACGACGGCAACACGACGGCAACAAGGCGGATTGCGTGCCGTTTCCTCTCGTCTCGCATCAGGGTCTCGCGGCGCCGGCGCTGGTCGTCGGGCGCCGCCAGCGCCTCGACGCGGTCGCGTACCTGATCGGCACGCTGGCCCCCGACCTGCCCTACGCGCTGGACCGCACCCGCTGGGACTTCGACGCCAGCAGCCACACGCTGGTCGGTCTGATCGTGTGGTCGGTGCCGGTGAGCGTCGTGGCCACCTGGGTGTTCCGGCGGCTCATGGCGTCCACCCTGGCGACGCAGCTTCCGGACGTCGGGCCGCTGCGCCTGCGCGACCTCGCCTGGGCGGCGAGCGACCGACCGGGCTGGTGGGCGACGGCGGTCTCGGCGATGCTCGGGGCACTGACCCATGTGGTCTTCGACGGGTTCACCCACCCCGAGGCATGGGCGGTCGACCTGTTCCCGGTGTTGGTCGACCCGGCGCCGGTATCGTTGCCGAACCCCGGGCGCCCGACCTACTGGTACGACGTCGTGCACGCGTTCGGCAACTACGGCGGCGCGCTGTTGGTTCCGGTGTGCTTCGGGCTCGGCGCCTGGCGCCGGGCGCGGAACGGCCGGCCCCGGCCCCAGCTGCCGCCATCGACCCGGGACGAGCGCGTCGTGCTGGCCGGCTCGACGCTGACCGGGGCGGTCGTGGGCGTGGGTGCGGCGGCCCGCGTCTGGGGACCGGAGACAATGGCGCAAGGCACGATGCTGTTCACCTGGTCCGTCGCCCTGGGCGCGCTCGGCGGCTGCCTCCTGGTCCGCCAGTACCCTGCCCAGGTCATGGACAGCTCCGGGACGCCCGACGCCGACAGCGCGGGGAGCGGCGCCACCTCCGACAACCCTGAAGCCCCGGAGGAACCTGACACATCCGATGCCCCGGCCATCTCAAGCTCTAGCCTCCGGCGCATGGCGCCGCGGACCGAGACATTGTTGGCCGGCGAGTACTTCCTGGGGGTGCAGGGGCTGGCCATGATCCGCCACTGCGTCACCCGTCCGTCGGTCGTGAAGCCCCGGGTGCAGGAGATCGAAGGGATCGTGGCCCACTTCGACGAGTTCCCGAACTCGCTGGCCATCGAGATGACCGAGCACGACGTGGCCGAGGGCTACACCCGCTGGGCACCCCGCTACGACGGTCCCAACCCGGCGATCAGGGCCGAGGAGCCCGTGGTGCACGGGCTGCTGGCCGGGCTCCCCTCGGGTGCGGCGCTCGACGCCGCGTGTGGCACGGGCCGCCATGCCGCCAAGCTCGTCGAGTTGGGCCACCGGGTCGTCGGCGTCGACAGCACCGAGGCCATGCTCGACGTCGCGCGGGTCAAGGTGCCCGAGGCCGACTTCCGCCCCGGTCGGCTCCAGGACCTCCCGCTGGAGGACGCCAGCGTCGACCTGGTGACGTGCGCCCTGGCCTTGACCCACGTCGCGGACCTGGGGCCGGTCATACGCGAGTTCGCCCGCGTCGTCCGGCCAGGGGGTCGGGTGGTGCTGTCGGACATGCATCCGGCGATGACGATGTTGACGGGAATCGCAGGCTTCCCCGAGAAGGTGAGCGCCATCCCGTACGTGGTCAACCTCACCCATCAGGTGAGCGCATACCTGGCTGCCTTCCGGGCTGCCGGACTCGTGGTCCGTGACTGCATCGAGCCGCTGATCACCGAGACCGTGCTGGCGTCGCTGCCAAGCCACGCCGTCTATCCGGATGCGACCCGGCAAGCCTTCCTCGACACCCCGTACCTGCTCATCTGGCATCTGGAGGCCGGGGGCAGCTGAGTCGGAGGGTCAGATCTCGGGCTCGGGCAGGGTCGGGTTGGCCGGGTCGACCTCGGTGATGAGCTCGGCGCCCTTGTTGCGCACCGAGTTGACCTCGGTCGACACCGGATGGGTGGTGATCACCCCGACCGGCGCGGGCACCAGCAGCTTGCCCAGCGTGTCGAGGTCGTCGTTGGCGGGGTCGAGCCACTCGTCCCATGCGGAGGGCGGCAGGATCACCGGCATGCGGTCGTGCAGCGGCGCCATGGTCTCGTTGGCGGACGTGGTGATGATCGTGCACGACCGCAGGGGCGGCTCGTCACTGTCCTTGTCCTTGTCCTTGTCGGGCCCCCGCCACACTTCCCACAAGCCCGCGAACGCCAGCGGCTCGCCGCCCGGACGGTGGATGTAGTGCGGCTGCTTGCGCTTGGCGTCGGGCACCTTCTGCCACTCGTAGAAGCCGTCGGCCGGGATGATGCAGCGTCGCCGCTTGATCGCCGCCCGGTAGGCGTTCTTGGTGGCGATGCCCTCGGAGCGGGCGTTGATCATCTTCGAGCCGATCTTGGGGTCCTTGGCCCAGCTGGGCACGAGACCCCAGTGGAAGGCCTCGACCTTGCGGATGCCGCCGTCGACGGCCACCGCGTAGACGTCGTTGGTCGGCGCCACGTTGTAGGAGGGCTCGAGCTCGGGGAGGGCGGTCTCGTCGGCGTCGAAGTACCGGGCGATCTCGTCGGGCGGCGAGGCAGAGACGAAGCGTCCACACATCGGGCCTGACCATAACCCCGGTTCAGCGGATCTCGACGCCACGCTTGGCTCGAGGCGCAGACCAGGTGGGCGCCTGAGGTCATGGTGCGCGCCTGTGGCCAGGCTGACCTCAGGCGCGGAAGATCGTGCGCCATCACCTCGGGTCGAGTAGCCGGTCGACGAGGCGTTCGAGGCCGGCCACCCGGCTGGCCTTGACCAGGACGGCGACGCCGTCCGCCACCTCGCCCACCGCCACGGCGGCCGCGTCGGGGTCGGGGTCGGCGACGAGCTGGCCGCCGTAGGCCGGGACGGCGACGGCGACGACCTCCAGGCCCAGCTCTCGGGCCAGCTTGCCGACGGCCCGATGCTGGTCGTCGCTGTCGATCCCCAGCTCAGCCATCGCTCCGAGCACCGCGACCCGCCGCCGGGCCGGAAGCGCAGCCAGCGCCCGGAGCGCCGCGGCCATCGACGTCGGATTGGCGTTGTAGGCGTCGTTGAGCACCACACCCCCGGCGGGGGCCCGCAGCAGCTCCATGCGCCACGGGGACAGGACCGCCCTGGCCAGGGCCTCCGGTAAGACCTCCAGCGGAACGTCGCAGGACAGCGCCGCGGCGGCCGCGGCCACCGCGTTGTCGACCATGTGGGCGCCCCGCACCCCGAGCCGCAACGCCGTCGTGCCCCATGGGGAGACCAGACGGAACGCGGGGCGCAGCTCGTCGTCCAACACGACGTTCTCGGCACGGACGTCCCCGCCGTCGCCGAAGTGGACCACCCGGGCCGACGTGCGACCGGCCATCGCCGCGACCCGGGGATCACCGGCGTTGAGCACCGCGACTCCGGTGGCGGGCAGGGACTCGACCAGCTCGCCCTTGGCGGTGGCGACGTCGTCGATGGTGCCGAAGACCTCGGTGTGTGCCGCAGCCACCCGGGTGACCAGCCCGATGGTCGGGGCAGCGATCTCGCACAGGGACTTGATGTGCCCGACGCCGCGGGCGCCCATCTCGACCACCAGGGCTTCGGTGTCCCGCGGTGCGTTGAGCAGGGTCAGCGGCACGCCGAGCTCGTTGTTGAACGACCGCACGCTCGCCGCGGTGCGCCAGCGGGCCGCGAGCGCCGCAGCGAGCAGGTCCTTGACGCTGGTCTTGCCCACCGAGCCGGTCACCCCGACCACTTGGGCGTCCAGCGCGCCGCGGACGTGACGACCCAGCGCCCCGAGCGCTGCGACAGTGTCGGGGACGACGACCGCCGAGCCGCCCACTGGCGGGCGGGAGGTCAGGTAGCCGGCGGCCCCCGCCGCGAGGGCGGCGCCGACGAAGTCGTGGCCGTCACGTTCGGCCACCACGGGCACGAACATCTGACCAGGGGTGGTGGACCGGGAATCGATGTTCGCGCCCGACACGGTCGCATCCGGACCGTCGAGTCGGCCTCCGGCCGCCCGCGCGACCTCGCTGAGACGAAGCTCCACGGCCGCATCCTCGCGCGAACGCCCTGCTGCTCCGGACACGAATCGTGCGGCCGGCGTCCGAGCGCGCGAGCACTGCGGCAGACGAACGCCGGAACGGGTCGGTTCGTCCGGGTCTGGGACATGGCCCGTGCGACTGCCGATACTCTCGGCCGCCATGGCTTTGCCCGAACGTGTCCGTCTCGTCGTCCTGTTCGGTGGTCAGTCAGCGGAACACGAGGTGTCGTGCACGACCGCCACCCACGTCCTGCGGGCTGCCGACCCGGACCGCTACGACATCGTGCCGATCGGCATCACCCGTGAGGGCACCTGGGTTCAGGCCGACGACGCGATGGTCGAGCTGGCCCGTGGTGCTGCAGCGCTCCCCCGCGCCCTCGAGGCCGCCGGCACCGAGGTCGACCCGCTCCCGGCGGTGACCCCGGCCCAGGCCGACCTGCCGGTGGTGGTGTTGCCGCTGCTGCACGGCCCACGCGGCGAGGACGGCACCGTCCAGGGCATGCTCGAGCTGGCCGACGTGCCTTACGTCGGGTCCGGAGTCCTCTCCTCGGCGCTCTGCATGGACAAGGTGGCCGCGAAACGGATCCTCGAGTCTCACGGCCTGCCACAGACGCCGTGGCTGGCGCTGCGCGACCACGACCTCGACGGCGCGGAGGTCGCAGTGGCCACCGAGGGATTGGCCTATCCGGTGTTCGTCAAGCCCGCGAACCTGGGCTCCTCGGTCGGGGTCAGCAAGGTCGCTGCGCCGGAGGGCTTGGCCGAAGCCGGCATCCTGGCCGCCCAGTACGACGAGTGGGTCGTGATCGAGGAAGGGGTGCAGGGCCGCGAGATCGAGGTGGCGGTGCTGGGCAACGCCGAGCCAAGAGCGTCCGTGCCCGGCGAGATCGTGCCCAGCCACGAGTTCTACGACTACGACGACAAGTACCTCGACGGCACCAGCCAGCTGCTGGTCCCCGCGCCGCTCGATACCACGGCCGCCGACCGCGTCCGCGGGCTTGCGGTGGCCGCGTTCGCCGCCCTCCGCTGTGACGGCATGGCACGGGTCGACTTCTTCTTCGAGGAGAGCGGCCGGGGCTTCCTGGTCAACGAGCTGAACACCATCCCCGGCTTCACGCCGATCTCGATGTACCCCAAGCTGTGGGAGGCCAGCGGTCTCCCCTACCCCGCGCTGATCGACGAGCTCGTGCGCTTGGCGGTCGAGCGCCACGAGCGCCGCAGCCGCTTCTCCACCAAGCGCTGAGGACCTGCGCCGTGGCCCACCCCCGGATGTACCGCGAGGACGACCCGTTCCTCGACGACCTGCGACGGGTGTGTCTGGCGCTGCCCGAGACCAGCGAGGTCGAGGCCTGGGGCCGACCGACGTTCCGCGCCGGCAAGAAGATCTTCGCGGTGTTCACCGGCAGCGAGGAGGGCCGGTATGCGGTGATCCTCAAGCCGGACGTCGACGAGCGGCCGGCGCTGGTCGCCGACGAGCGGTTCTCCGTGCCCCCGTACTTCGGGCCCGGTGGGTGGCTGGCTCTCGACCTCACCGCCGCCCCGGTTGACTGGGACGAGGTCGCGGAGCTGGTGGAGACCTCCTACCGGCACGTCGCCCTCAAGCGGATGCTGAAGGCACTCGACAGCCAGGAGCACGGTCAGCAGGGGGAGACCTGACCGACGCTGCCGCGCTGGTGTTCCGGGGAATTGTGCGGCGATGAACACCGCCCAGTTCGCGAACGAGGTCGAGTACGTCCTCGAGGTGGTGGGGATCGTGGCGTTCGCCATCTCGGGTTCGATGCTGGCCGTGCGGAAGGACTTCGACGTCGTCGGCATCGCGCTGCTGGCCGGTGTCACAGCTCTTGGCGGCGGCGTGGTCCGCGACCTGGTGATCGGGTCGACGCCGCCGGCGGCGTTCCAGCACCTCGACTACCTGCTGTTGCCCGGCCTCGTGGCCGCGATCACGGTCTTCGCGCACCCCGCCCTCGACCGCATCGGGCGGTCCATCCTGGTCTTCGACGCTCTTGGCCTGGCCTTGTTCACCGTGAACGGGACGCTCCTGGCCCGTGAGGCCGGGATGTCGACCATCCCCGCAGCCATGCTCGGAGTCACGACCGGCGTCGGCGGCGGGCTCCTGCGGGACGTCATCGCACGGGACGTGCCGCTGATCGTCCGTCGGGACAGCGAGATCTACGCGATCCCGTCGGCTTTGGGCGCCCTGATCGTCGCGGTCGCGCACACCCATGACGCCTACAGCCCCGCCGTCGGCGTCATGGCCGCGATCGCCATCTTCGGCCTGCGCGCTACGGCGATGGCCGCCGGATGGCGAGCGCCGGGTGCGTGGCGGCGCCGGGCCTGACGCCAGGTTGTGGGTTGCCTCAGCGGGGGTCAGTGACCCGGCGGGCTTCCTCGGCGACGACGTCGGTGGCGGCGCGGCGCAGTGCCGCCCGCAGGGACTCGTCGACCACCCGCAACGCCAGGTCGCCGAGGCGTGCGAGCAACTCGGCGGCGTCGGCGACCCGCTCGTCGGACATCCCGTCGCCCCTGGAGAGGCCCCAGAGGTGCTCGCGGAACACGGCGACGGAGCGACCGGCGACCACGTCCATCAGCTGTTCCAGGGCCTGCTGCTCGTCGAGCAGGCGCCTCGTGGGCACGCCCATCGCCGCGAGCTCGGCACCGACGTCGAGGAACGTGCGGGACACCGCCAGCCGACCGTCATCGCGGGACTCGACCAGGCCCATCCGGTGGGCGCGCTCCAGGACCTCGGGCGTGAGGGCGCCGTCGGGGAACCGGGCGACCAACTGCTCGGCTGCCAGCACCTGCAGCTCGCGAGACGACGCCACGAGACCGAGACCGGGCAGGTTCCGCTCGAACCCGAGCAGGTCGTCGAGGCTCCGGCCGGATTCCCAGGTGTCGACGACCTGCTTGATCGCAGCCAGTGAGAACCCCCTGGCCTGGAGCTGGTTGATCAACCGCAAGCGGGCCAGGTGCCCGCCGCCGTAGCGGCCGACGCGCCCGTCGCGGCGCGGGCCGGGCAGCAGGCCCCGGCTCTGGTACATCCGCACGGTGGTGGTGGCGACCTGCGCCTGGTGGGCCAGCTCCTCGATGGTCATCTCGTCGCCGGCCGCGGCGGCATCATCCGGGGGCACGACATCGAGAGTAGATGCTCACATCATGGGTGAGGTCATAGCATCGGGCCTCAGCCCACCAGCCGCAGGGGGAACCGCTATGCAGGGTTTGATGCAGGACTTTCCGCTCACGTTGACCCACATCCACGCGCGGGCCGAGAGGCTGTTCTTCGACAAGGGCGTCGTGACGGTCACCGCGGCAGGCAAACAGTCGACCAGCTACGGCGACTGGGCCGAGCGCACCCGCCGGCTCGGTGGGGTCCTCGACCAGCTGGGCATCAGCCGCAACGGCCGGGTGGCGACCTTCGGTTGGAACACCGCCCGGCACCTCGAGCTGTACTTCGCTGCGCCATGCACCAATCGGGTGCTGCACGCGCTGAACATCCGGCTGTTCCCCGAGCAGCTCGCCTACGTCGCCAACCACGCCGAGGACGAGGTGGTGTTCGTCGACCGCAGCCTCGCCAAGGCGATGTGGCCGCTGCTCGACGCGTTCCAGACCGTGCGTCACGTGGTCGTCATGGACGACGGGGCGGGCGACGTGCCCGACGGCCCAGCCGGCAAGGAGGTCCACGACTACGAGACGCTGCTGGCCGCGGCCGAGCCGGTCGAGTTCCGGGTCGACGACGAGAACCAAGCGGCGTCGATGTGCTACACGAGCGGCACCACCGGCAACCCCAAGGGTGTCGTGTACTCGCACCGGTCGTCGTTCCTGCACACCTTGGGCGTGTTGGCCTCCGCTCTCGGGCCGAAGGAGGAGGACCGGGTGCTGCCGGTGGTCCCCATGTTCCACGCCAACGCCTGGGGACTGGCGCATGCGGCGGTAGGCGCCGGCGCCGACCTGATCATGCCGGGGCCCGACCTGTCGCCGGTGGGGATCGCCTCGTTGCTGGAGTCCGAGCGGGTCACGCTGGCCGCAGGCGTTCCGACCATCTGGATGGGTGTCCTGTCCGAGCTGGACGGGCGCGACGTGTCGAGCCTGCGCGCGATTCCGTGCGGGGGGTCGGCGGTGCCCAAGGCGCTGTCCGAGGCCTACCGCGCCAAGATCGGCCTGCCGATCCTGCAGGCGTGGGGCATGACCGAGACCTCGCCGGTGGCGTCGTCGGGCCACGTCAAGTCGACCCTGGCAGCGGTGCTCGACGACGAGGGCCTTGCCGACCAGCGCACCACGGTGGGCCAGCCGCTGTTCGGCGTCGAGGCCCGGATCGCCGCGCCGGGCTCGGACAGCGAGCAGCCCTGGGACGGCGAGTCGTCCGGTGAGCTGCAGGTGCGGGGACCGTGGGTAGCGTCCGAGTACTACGACGACGAGCGTTCACCCGAGTCGTTCACCGACGACGGCTGGCTGAGGACCGGCGACGTGGCGACCATCGACCAGCACGGCTACATCCGCCTGGTCGACCGCACCAAGGACGTGATCAAGTCGGGCGGCGAGTGGATCAGCTCGGTCGACCTCGAGAACGAGCTCATGGCCCACCCCAAGGTGGCCGAGGCCGCGGTCATCGGCATCAGCCACCCGAAGTGGCAGGAGCGGCCGCTGGCCTGCGTGGTGCGGAAGCCCGGCGAGGACCTGAGCCGCGACGAGGTCATCGGCTTCCTGGAAGGCCGGGTGGCGAAGTGGTGGCTGCCCGACGACGTGGTGTTCGTCGACGAGATCCCCAAGACGTCGGTGGGCAAGTTCTCGAAGAAGGACCTCCGCGATCGTTTCGCGGACTACACACTGCCGGCCGACTGACCTCGACGAGATCGCTGGATCTCCAACGACAACCTTCGACACCTCTACTCGCAGGCTTGCCACAACGCGAGGACGTAGCCGAGGGGCTTCAGTTGACCGAGCGCTGGGCCTCGCTCCAGTACGGGGCCCGCAGTTCCCGCTTGAGGACCTTGCCCGCGCCGGAGACGGGCAAGCCGTCGGCGAACTCGACGCTGCGGGGTGCCTTGTAGGACCCGATCAGGCCCTGGGTGTGGTCGCGTAGCTCGTCGAGGGTCGCGTCGGCGCCGGGCCGGAGCACCACGACGGCGTGGACGCGCTCGCCCCAGGTGGTGTCCGGGACCCCGATCACCGCGCACGCCGCCACGGCGGGGTGCCGGCCGAGGGCGTTCTCGACCTCGACCGAGTACACGTTCTCACCGCCGGAGACGATCATGTCCTTGAGGCGGTCGACGACGAACACGTAGCCCTCGTCGTCCATGTAGGCGCCGTCGCCGGTGTGCATCCACCCGTCGCGGAGCGCCTCGGCCGTCTCCTCGGGCTTGCCCCGGTAGCCCGCCATCACATGGCCACCTCGAACGGCGATCTCGCCGACGGTTCCCCGCGGGACCTCGTTGCCGGCGCCGTCGACGATCCGGACCTCCGCGTGTGCCGCAGCCCGGCCCGCGGAGCCGAGCCGGTGACCGCTACGGTGGTCGTCCGGCGTGAGGACCGTGGCGATCGGCCCCAACTCGGTCATCCCGTAGGCCTGGACGAAGTCGGCTTGCGGGAAGGCCTTCATCGCCCGCTGCAGCAGCGCCTCGGTGATCGGGGATGCGCCGTAGGTGACAGAGCGCAGGCTGGAGAGGTCGTACGCGTCACGGTCGGGGTGGTCGACCAGCATCTGGATCATCGTCGGCACCACGACGGTGTTGGTGACACGGTGCTGGTCGATGGCCGCCAGCACCGCGACCGCATCGAAGGCGGGCACCACGACATGGGTTCCGCCGACCATCGACTGGCCGATCCACGCGGCGATGTCGGCGAGGTGGAACATCGGCGCAACGTGCAGGAGACGCCCTCCTGGCGCGACGATGCTCGATGTCGCCTGACCCCCGAGCGCCGACGTGAGCAGGTTGGTGTGGCTGAGCAGCACCCCCTTCGGGAACCCCGTCGTACCGCCCGTGTAGAACACCCCGGCGAGGTCGTCGCCGCCCCGTCGGGCGTCGGGGATCGGTGCGGATCCCGCCACCAGCTCCTCGTAGGCCACGGCACCGTCGGGCGCGGGGCCGTCGCCCGCATGGACCACGCTCGTCAGCCCTGGGTGGCCCTCCGCGAGCCGTCGGACCATCGGAGCGAACGTGTCGTCCACGACGAGGACCGACGTCTCGGAGTCACTCAACGAGTAGACGATCTCTTCCGGGCTCCAACGGATGTTGACCGGGTTGAGCACACCGTCGGCCCACGGAACCGCGACGAGCAGCTCGGCGTACCGGTCGGAGTTCAGCGACAGGATGGCCACCCGCTCGCCGTCGGACACTCCGAGTGTGCGGAGCCCCCCGGCGAGCCGGGCGACCCGGTCGGCGTGGTCCACATAGCTGCGGACCCGGTCGCCGAAGATCGTCGCCGCCTGCTGGGGTGTGTGGCGCAACGACCGGTGGAGGCCCTGGGTGAGGTACATCAGAGGGACCCTCCAGGAACGTGTGCGCTCTCGCGATGCGACGTCAGGGACATGGGCTCGATGGTGGCGTCCGAGGTCCGCACCCGACATCCGTACTACTACGGATCGGTGCTACGGATTCGTCCTACGGCGTCGGGTCGAACGACTGACGCAGCACCCAGGCCATCACCTCGTTGCGCGAGACGAGCCCCAGCTTGTGCTTGATGTGGTCGACGTGGGACTCGACCGTTCGCCGCGAGATGAACAGGTGCTCCGCGATCGCGCCATTCGTCAGGCCGCGGCCCACGAGCTGGGCCACCTCGCGCTCGCGCGGGCTCAGTGGGTCGGCGGTGGCGTCGCCGACCGCGCCGTCGCGCTCGGCGAAGGCCTCGGCCATCAACTCGTCGACGGACATCCGTGACCCCTCGGCGGCGAGTCGATCCGCAACAGCCGGTCCGACCTCCGCTCGCACGTCGTCGATCCGGGGAGACAGGGCCGCCAGGATGCGTTCGTGGAGATGGCTGCCGCTGCGTCGGCTCAGCGCCTCGGCACCTCCCGCCACCCGCAACGCCGTGTGGAGGCGACGCTCGGATGCTGCGAGCTGGGCGCCGGCCCACAGCCAGTCGGGCTCCTCGACGACACCGCCCATCTGGTTCAGGGCGGCCACGGCATCGGTCAGGTGCGCACGCTCGGCGGTCACGTCACCCAGCCGGCCGGCCGCGTGGGACAGGCAGAGGTTCGCGTAGGCCGTCGCCGCCAGGCTCTCCAGCCCGCAGTTCAGCGTCAACGCCTCGCGGATGTGGGCGATCCCGCCGATCAGGTCGTCGGCGGTGATCCGCGCCAAGCCCAGGAAGATCAGCGCCCAGACCAGGCCACGGTGGTCCTCATGGCGGCGAAAGATGGCGACGCTCTGCTCGCAGAGCCGGGTCGCACCCTCGGGATCGCCTTCGCTCATCACGACCAGGGCAATGCTGCGGAGGCGTCGCGCCATCCCCGGCTGGTCGCCGACCTCGCTCGCGAGGCCGAGGCTCTCCTCCAGGAGCGCCCGGGCCTGCAGGTAGTCCCGCTGGCGCCACGCCAAGCGCCCCGCCCGCGCCAGGGCGGTGGCCCGGAGGTCGGGGTCCGCGCCGTCGATGGACAGCATGTCCTCCAGCCAGGCCCGTCCTTCGTTGACCCGGCCGCGCAGCTCCCAGAACTGCGCCAACGCTGCGCCCAGGCGCAGCCCCAGGTCCGGACGGTGTTGTTCCCGGGCCCACGCCAGGGCGGCCGTCAGGTTGCCTTCCTCCTGCTCCAGGCGGTGGAAGGCCACGGCCCGGCGGTCCTCACGCAGCTCGACGTCGAATCGGCCTGCGACGGCCAGGTAGTGCTCGGCGTGACGCCGGCGGAGGGCATCGGTCTCGCCACGGGCGCCGAGCCACGCCGCGCCGCACTGCCGCACCGGCTCCAACAGGCGGTAGCGCATGGGATCGTCGGACGCTGGCTCGGTGAGCACCAGCGAGTGGTCGACCAGAGCCGTCAACCCGGCGAGCACGTCGGTGCCCGGCCCGGCGACGGCCTCCGCCGCAGCGAGGTCGAAGCCTCCGGTGAAGACCGACAACCGGTCGAAGAGCTGCTGGTCGGCCGCAGGCAACAGCCGGTAGCTCCAGTCGACACTCGCCTCCATCGTCGCCTGCCGGGCCGTCGGGGTCCGGGCCCTGCTCTTCAACAGCCCCACTGCGTGGTCGAGCCGATCGGCGATCTGGCGCAGGGACAGCACCCGTGTCCAGGCGGCGGCCAGCTCGATCGCCAGCGGCAGCCCGTCCACCTGGCTGCAGATCCGGGTGAGCAGCGATCGGCTCACATCGTCCACCGGGGAGTCGCTCGACGCAAGCCGCGCCCGGTCGGTGAACAGCTCGACGGCGGCGTCGAGCTCGAGTGGCGTCACCGCCCAGACCTGCTCACCGGGGAGGCCCAGCGGCATGCGGCTGGTGGCCAGGACCCGAACCGCCGGGCACAGCTCCAGCAGCCGACCGGCCAGCGCCGCGGCCGCCTCGACGACGTGCTCGCAGTTGTCGAGGATGAGCAGTAGCTGGCGGTCCTCGAGTGCCTCGACCAGCGTGTCCTCCATGGGCCGGCCCGGCCGCTCGCCGACGCCGAGAGCCGTTCCCACGGCGTTGGCCGTCAGCTTCGGGGTCACGACCGGTGCCAGCTCGACGAACCAGACACCGTCACCGAACCGTGACGCCAGCCGCGAGCCGATCTCGATGCCGAGCCGAGTCTTGCCACAGCCAGGTGCCCCGGTGAGGGTCACCAGGCGTTCGTGACTCAACACGGCCTCCAGCCCGGCGCGCTCCGAATCGCGGCCGAAGAACCGCGTCAGGCGCGCAGGGAGTCCGAGCGAGCCCGAGATCGGCAGGCTCATCGCTCCGAGACTAGTGGGGTGTCTCGGCGTCACCCGGCAGCGCCCAACCATTCGTCGCGCCCTGACCTGCTGTGACAGCGCCTGCCCGTGGCGCCGTGCCGGCTCAGACCGGCTCGAGGACGACCTTGGGACGGGTGGGATCGGCCGCCACGACCCGAACGGTGACGTTCTCGCCGAGCTCGAGGCGTGCCCGGCCACCCGGGGTGTGCGAGTCGAGCGAATGGGGCATCGTCGTACGCTGTAAGCGCGGGCTGGACCACATTGTGCGTCTAGGAGGGTCTCGCCACGGTGGACGAGCGGATTTCGGTGGGTACCAGGTGTTGCGTTCCGCGGCTCCCCGACGCCGTCGTGCACCGGCCCCGCCTGGCGAGGCTGCTGGCCGACGGCATCCGCTGCCCGGTCACTCTGGTCTCCGGTCCGCCCGGGGCCGGCAAGACGACCCTGCTGGCCAGCTGGGTGCACTCCGTCGACGACCGTGCCATGGCGTGGCTCACGGTGGACGGACGCGACGACGAGCAAGGGCGTCTGGCCGACCTCGTCGTCGAGACCATGACCCGTGCCGGCGTTCTCGGCGATCCGATGGACTCGCCGGCCTCCGCCGAGGCCCTGCTCGACGCGGCGTTCGAGCGGCTCATGGACCGTGACGCCGAGTGCGTGCTGGTGCTGGAGGATGTCCAGGAGATCCGTTCCCCCGAGGCGCTGCGCATGCTCGCCTACCTCGTCGACCGGGCTCCGCCGGGGCTCGACGTCGTGCTGTCGACCCGGGCCGATCCACCGATCGGCTGGGGGCGGGTGTGGCTCGACGGCCGTCTCGGCCAGATCCGCCACGCCGACCTCGCGTTCAACGAGGCCGAGACCACCGCGCTGGTCGCGGCACACGGCGTGGCGCTCAGCCCTGACGACATCAGGACCCTGATGGACCGCACCGAGGGCTGGGCAGCTGGTTTGCGCCTCGCGGTAGGTGCGCTGCAGTCCGACGACGATCCTCACCGCTTCGTCCTGGAAGCCGCTGCGACCGAGGCCGCGGTGTCGGACTACATGCTGGGCGAGGTGCTGATGCGCCAGGAGGACTCGATCCAGGACTTCCTGCTGCGCACCAGCGTGGTCGATCGCCTCACGCCCGGGCTGGCGGTCGAGCTCACCGGCGACCCCGACGCGGTGGAGCTGCTGCTCGACCTCGTCCAGCGGGGGCTGTTCGTCGTCGAGGTCGACGACAGGACCTGCTTCCGGTACCACTCGCTGTTCCGGGCGCTGCTCCAGGCCCACCTCCACCACCGCGATCCGGGCCTGGTCGTGGCCATGCACGAGCGAGCAGCAGCCTGGCATCTCGCCCACGGGCTCAGCGGCGAGGCGGAACAGCATGCCCGGGCCGCCGGCGACTGGGGCCTGGTCGGCCGGCTGATCCTCCAGCGCTGGTTGACGGGGGCGGTCGGCGGAGGCGGCCCCTCGCCCCACGAGCCGCTGGCCGGGGTGCCGCCCGAGGCGGTCCTGCGAACCGCATCCCTGGCCATGGTCGCCGCGACCGAGGCCTGCCGCTGGTCCCGGCACGAGGATGCCGACCTCTACCGCAGCGCGCTGGACACGATCGGCCCCGGCCCGGTCCACGCCACGATGGGGCACGAGCCGGATGGGGACACGGCTCGGCTGCTGTTCGACGTGAGCTACGGTTGGTCGTTCGGCATCGACGACCGATCGCGTGCGGCGGTGGCAACACTGCGCGACCGCACCGCTCCCGAGCTGTGGACCCCCCGGCTCCGCCAGCTCGCCATCCTGGCCCAAGCCGAACAGGACATCGAGGCCGGCGAGCTGGATCGTGCGCGGCACCACCTCGAGCAGCTCGCCGAGCAGGGCGAGCGCGGCTGGCACCAGACCTTGACGGAGGCGGTGCTGGCGCTCGTCGACGCGGCCGCCGGGGCGGTCGTGACCGCGGAAGCCCGCGTCTCCAGGGCGTTCACCGAGCTCGATCAGCGGACTGCCCAGCCCACGACCAACTTCGCCTACCTGGCCAAGGCGCTCTGCGCAGCCCAGCGGGGAGGCCAACGCACGGTCGCCGACGCCCTCTCGGCCGTGGACCCGTCGATGGAGTGGTCGTCGCGTTCGTTGCGCTACGTCGACCGGGTGCTGCGGGCGTCGGCGAGCGGCCGGGCACCGTTCTTCGTGAGCCTCGACCAGGACACTGCCCACCATCCGCTCGCCGAGCGCGCGCTGATCGCGCTGGGCGTCCTCGAGGTGGTCGACGCGCACGGCCGCCCGGTGGTCGTCGGCGGCCACGGTGAACAGGTCGTCCTACAGGCCCGTCAACAGCTGGCCGACAACGCCCTCGGCACGCTCAACGGTGCCGAGGGCACGGTCATGAACTGGCTTGACCATGCCACGAACCGGCATCCGCGGACGGTCGTCGAGGCCCGGCTCCTCGCCGCCGTCGCCACCCACCACCGAGGCGAGCGGGCCACGGCCCGGCGCCACCTCGGCGAGGCCCTCGACCTCTCGGCCGCCACCGGCATCACAGCCCCGCTCCTCGCCTACGGCACCCACCTCGAGGTGCTGCTCGCGGCCAACCTCGACGACCTCGGGCGACACGCGACGTCGGCGCTCGACCTGCTCGACCGGTTTCACCACACCGCCACGGACGGGCTGGTCGAACCGTTGACCGAGCGAGAGGTCGAGGTGCTCCAGCATCTACCGACGCTGATGTCCAACACCGAGATCGCCCAGGGGATGCACCTGTCGGTCAACACCGTCAAGACCCACCTCAAGTCGGTGTACCGCAAGCTCGGAGTCGACGGGCGGCGCGAAGCCGTGTTGCGCGGCCGCGACCTCGAGCTGATCTAGTGCGGCTGCCGCGCGCGCTCGGGCGGGCCGGGGATGGTCGAGGCCCGGCGGATCTCGACAAGCTCGAGGCCGAACGCCTCCAGGCGTCGGATGAGGCCGTACAGCGCCGACTGGTCCACGATCGGGCCCTGCAGCAGCGTCTCGACGGGCTCGACGTCGACGAAGAAGCCGAGCTGCTCGAACTCGCCGGTCAGCGTCTGGCTCAGGCGTCCACGGATCTTGACCTGGTAGGTGAAGCTCATCAGACGGCTCCGGCGCTTGAGGGGCCCGACCGCGCCCTGAGCGTCGCATCGATGGCTCCGGGCTTCCTCACCCGGTCCGGGTGAAGTCGACGGCCGCTCGTCCTCGCACTCAGCTTCGTACTTGTCGGCCCACTCCTTGGGCACGTGGTGTGGAGCGTGGGTGGCGCTGGGTGAATCCCGCGTTCACCCAGTTTGGGTGGTCCCTGGCCGAGCCAAGGAGCGCAAGATGAGGACGAGCCGGCCTGCAGAAGGGGTGTCCCATGACTGACTTCGGCGCTGAGTTCGAGACCGCGATGCCGCCGCCACCGCCGCGGCCGATCGAGTTGGAGGACGTCGACGACACTGGCTGGTGGATGTCGGTCCTGCTCGGAGTGGCGCTGGTGGCCGTCGGCATCTGGCTGCTCACCAACCTGTACGAGTCGGTGACGGTGCTCGCGGTGCTGGTGGGTGTGTCACTGATCGTCGGCGGGGTGGCCGAGATCGTGGCCATGGGCGGGCACAACCAGCTCGGTCTGGCCGGCTGGCTGGGCGGTGGCCTGGTGATCGCTCTCGGGGTAGCGGTCCTCGCCTGGCCGGACATCACGCTGTGGACGGTCGCGGTGATCGCCGGCTGCGGGCTGATGCTCGCCGGCCTGCTGCGGGTCACGCTGGCCCTCGAGGGTCACCGGGTCCGGTCCGACTGGCCGTTCCAGCTCGCGCTGGGCGGCCTGTTCGTCGTGCTCGGCGCCGCGGTGGTCGCCTGGCCCGAGGCGACCCTCCAGGTGCTCGGGTTCCTGCTCGGGGTCAAGGCCGTCGTGTCCGGGCTGTTCGCGATCGGAACCGGCTGGCAGGTCCACCAGCTCGCCAGCGGCTAGCCGTTCCGGCGCTGCGCCCGCCCGGGCATCGAGCCAGGGCAGCGCCGGAACGTGCTGTCGTCTACGGATGCCTACCGATCAGGCGGCTTCGTGGCGGCGCCAGAGCTGCCGGGTGGTGGCGACGAGGATGCCGCCGGCGGTGAGCAGACCGGCTCCGAGAGCGACGAGCAGCCCGGTGTTGCTACCGGTCTGGGGAAGGTCGCCGTCGGGCGCGGTGCTGGGCGGCGTGGACGTCGAGGTGGGCGCGACCGACGTGGTGGGGCCCTCGGTGGTCGTCGGGCCCTCGGTCGTGGTGGGGCCTTCGGTGGTCGTGGGGCCTTCGGTGGTCGTCGGGCCCTCGGTCGTGGTGGGGCCTTCGGTCGTCGGCGGCGTGGTCTCGTCGGCCCAACAGAACGTGATCGACTTGATCTTGTTCTTCTCGAGCTGCGAGTACGGCGGAGTGCGGAGGTCCTCGTCCTCGGTGACTTCTTCGGTGAGGCCGGTGTAGTCGAAGAAGTACGAGTTCTCTGGGCGGTTCGTGTCGCGGCCCTGGACGTAGACAGCGTCGATGGCGACGGTGGCCGCCCAGTTGAGCTTCTTTCCGCTCTCGACCGTGATGGTCACAGTGGCATCGTCGTCGGTGGTCTCGGTGCCCCGATCATCCATCGTGTACGACTGGGTGAAGGTTTCGGCCGAGACGTCCTCGATGACGAACTCGCTCCATTCCTCGTCCGAGCCGAGGAGCTCCGGGCAGCTCTTCCCGTCGGGGACTTCGTCGGGTTCGTCCTTCGACTCGTGGGCACCCGCCGGAGCGGTAAGCCCGACGACGCCGACGACAGCCCCGACGAGCATCATGCCGATGCCTGCGAGCGCGCGACGTCCACTCGGGACGTAATGATTCATGCCTGCCTCTCCCCTCCTGCCAGGGCTCCCCAGCCCGGCTCATCTTCGTTGACGAGTTATGCGACCGAGGTTGACGCTAGGAAGGCCGCCCCACTCCGACGACCGGACCCCGTTGGCCCCAGCACGGCGAGAGATCCTGCCACTACAGCACGCACGAAGCAAGGACCCTCGATCTGCCCTGGTGGAGGCAGAGATGTTGTGCCACCGGACGGCACAGGGTGTTACGGCCGTCGCTGTTCGAGGCGGGCGCGGACGGCGCCGACCGGGCGACCGTGGCCGAGGATCGGAACCTCGGCGAGGGCGTCCAGGTCGCCGGAACCGACCCCAAGCCATCGCAGGGCGGCGACCATCACCGGCGGCCGCGCCCGCTGCGCGCCGTCGGCGATCTTGAGGGCGACGGCCCGACCGTCGGCGAGCGCGGCGGTGTCGCATCCCTCCGCTCCGTCCTTGCTCACCAACCCTGGTACGGCACGCAGCAGGCGGGTCACGTCGCGCTCCTCACCGCCGACGATCACCGGGTGGGCTCGGATCGCCGCGGCCACCCGGCCCTCGGGGCTCGCGGGATCGGCGGCCGCCAGGCGGGCGAAGGACCGCGCCAGGCCGGTCAGCGACACTGCGCCGATCGGCGCGCCGCAGCCATCGGTCGCGACGTGGGCGACCGGCTCACCGGCGAGGTCCTCCAGGGTCTCCATCAGCGCCTGCTGCAGGGGATGCTCGTGGTCGAGGTAGCTGTCGAGCGGCCAGCCGTTCGCAACGCACGTGGCCAGCATGGCCGCGTGCTTGCCCGAACAGTTCTGGCCCAGCCGGTCCGGGCCGCGGGCCACCAGCTGTTCGGCTGCAGCGCGCCGGTTCAGCGGCAGCGCCGGCGTGTTGTCGAGCACGGTCTCGTCCAACCCCGCGGTGGCGAGCACCTCGCGGACCAGTTGCGTGTGCATCGCCGTCCCGTCGTGGCTGGCGGCGGCGATCGCCAGGTGAGGAGCGTCGAGGTCGAGCCCGGACCGCACCATCCCGACGGCCTGCAGGGGTTTGGCGCAGCTGCGGAGCAGCACGGGCAGATCGACCCGGCCGACGGCCAGAGCCACCTCGCCCGCGGCGTCGAGAGCCACCACCCGGCCTCGATGGGTGCTCTCCACGAACCCGTCGCGTGTCACTTCGGCGATGACCGGATCGTCCGCGTCCCCGCTCCCATCGTGCCCGGATCGGAACAGCACCTCTCCGTCCCGGTCAGTCACGGTGGTGTGGCCGCTCGCCGTAGTCCTGGAACGGCCGGTCGCGCTCGCGGATCGCCTCACGCCAGCCGACGTCGGCGGCGCGGGCCACGAAGTCACGTCCCTCCTGGGTGTGGCGGGCGACGCCGTCGAAGATCAAACCGAGGAGCCGGCTGGTGTCCGGCTGGTACTGGTGCCGGGCGACGTCGTTGAGCATCCACTTCATCATCTGGAGCTGGTTCAACGGCAGCAGTGCGATCCGCTGCGCCAGAGCGGTGGCCCGGGCCTCGAGCTCGCCGTCGGGCACGCACTCGAGGATCATGCCGGCGGCCGCGGCCTCGGCGGCCGACAGCTCGTCGCCGGTGAACAGGTAGCGCTTGGACCGTTCGAGGCCGAGCCGGGCGACCCACACCCACGGCGCTTCGGGGACGCCCCAGACCCTCGCGGGTGGATAGCCGAAGCGGGCGCCCTCGCCGGCGACGATGAGGTCGGCGTTGAGCACCATGTCGGTGCCGCCGGCGATGCACCACCCCTGGACGGCGGCGATCGTCGGCTTGCTGATCGAGTGGAGCTTGGCGAACGTGTTGCCGAACCGGCCGATCATCTGGACATCGGCCACCGTGTCCCACACCCGGCCGTCGACACCCTCGGCATCGTCGGCCGCGGCCTGGCCGGTGGTCGACCAGTCGAGGCCGAAGCCGGCGCAGAAGGCCCTGCCCTCGGCGCTCAGCAGCACCACCTTGACGTTCGGGTCGCGGTCCGCCGCATCGAGGCCGGCGTCGAGGTCGTCGCGCAGCCGGGGGGTGATCGTATTGAGCTGGTCGGGCCGGCTCAGCACCAGGCGCCGGACGGCCCCGTCGTCGGTGACGCGGATCGCCGGCGATGTCGACACCCCGGACGGCGCCGGGACGTCGGCGCGCTCTCGGCCGAGAGCGCCGTCTGACGGGCTCACGGCTGGTAGGGCCGCGCCTCGCCCCATCCCCAGCGTGGCACTGGCGCGTCAGGGACCACTTCGGCCCCGGGCTGCGAGTTGGCCAGCGCGATCTGCGTGCCCCATTCGAGGTAGGCAACCAGCGCCGAGCGGAACTCGGGGTCGTCGGGCAGGCCTGAGTCGTCGGCGGCCTGGCTCATCAGCGACGCGAACCGGTGACGCTGTTCGGCAGTGATGCCCAGGTCGCGGTGCTTGGCCACCATCTGCTGGTATCCGCCGAGGCTGTCGCTGTAGCGGGTCGGCCCGCCGAAGACCTCGGACCACCAGCTGGTCACGTGGTCGCGGTGCTCCTCGCTGACACCGCCCGGGAACACCGGCGACAGCAGTTCGTCGCGTTCCACCCGGTCGTAGAAGGCGTCCATCAGGCGTCGCAGCGCCTCGCGACCACCCGCCCAGTCGTAGAGCGTCGGAGGCCCGTCGGGGGTGCCGTCACTCACGGCCGGCACCCTACCGACAGTCGGCGGCATCACCGCGCCCGCCGCCCCTTGCCTGCGCTTTCAGCGGCCAGCCCGGTGGCCGCGCGGCGATCGCCGATGGCGGGGCCAGTCCTGCCGAGGCAATAGCGGTCGCGGCGACTGCTTCGAGGTCATTGGGGTCGGTCTCCGACCACCATCGCCTCGCAGTGCCTCTCGCGACCAGCATTGCCTCGGCACAGGACGAGCGCCCGGCGCATTGCGCCGCACGCCGGGAGGACCCTAAAAGGACACTAGGTGCTGGCCTCGGCGGCGAGCGCGCTGACCAGCACGTCTCGCTGGATCTTGCCGAGAGCGTTGTGGGGAATCTCGTCGACCCGGCGCCACAGCCGTGGGCGCTTGTGGGGCGCGAGGCGCTCGGCGCACCAGGCGGCGAGCTCGGAATCGGCCACTGGGTCACCCGGCACGACGAACGCACAGACCCGCTCGCCCCACTCGGGGTCGGGTGCGCCGACGACCGCCGCGTCATCGACCGCCGGATGGCTGCGCAGGACCTCCTCGACCTCCCGCGGGAGGATGTTCAGCCCGCCGGAGATGATCAGCTCCTTGGCGCGACCGACGATGCGCAGGTATCCGTCGGGGTCGACGGCGCCCAGGTCCCCGGTGCGAAACCAGCCCTCGCGGAACGACACCTGGTTCACGTCCGGCCGCTGCCAGTAGCCGGCGAACACGTTCGGGCCGCGGACCTCGATCTCGCCTGGGGCACCGTCGCCGCCGTCGTCGGCCACTCCACCCTCGGCCAGACGGACCTCGACGCCAGGCAGCGGGAACCCCACCGACCCCGCGCGGCGCTCCCCGTCGTGGGGGTTCGACACCAGCATGACCGTCTCGGTCATGCCGTAGCGCTCCAGCGGTGGGCGGCCCGCGAGCGCGGCGATCGCGGCGTGCAGGTCGACGGGAAGCGGTGCCGAGCCGGAGACCCCCAGCCGCAGGCGCCCCAGGTCGGTGGCGGCAGGGTGCCTGGCGAGCCGGTGCCACATGGTGGGGACGCCGAAGAACATCGAGCTGCCGGCGCGTGCCGCCGTGAGCACGGCAGCTGGGTCGAAGCGGTCGAACACCAGGGCGGTGGCGCCGGTCACCAGCGTGCCGTGCAACCCGACCGCCAGGCCGTGGAGGTGGAACAGAGGTAGGGCGAGGATCAGCTCGTCGTCGGGTGTCCATCGCCAGGCAAGACACACGGCCTCGGCCGAGGCCAGCAGGTTGCCGTGGCTCAGCAGGACGCCTTTGGGCACACCGGTGGTGCCCGACGTGTAGCAGAGGAGTGCGGGGTCCCCGGTCGCGGCACCGTCCAGGGTGACGCCGCCCGTGCCGGCAGTCGGCAGCCCGCTCAGGTCCGGTGGTGTCCGTGCGCATCCGGGTGGAGCCGCAGCCTCGATCCACCTGGCGAGCTGGGCCTCGTCGGTGATCGCTGCGACTGGTCGAGCGTCGGCGACGACCTGGATCACCTCGCGCTCGGTGTAGGCGCTGTTCAGTGGCACGGCCACCGCGCCGATGCGCTGGATGCCGACGTAGGCGACCACGAAGTCCACGGAACCCGGGGCCGACACCGCCACCCGGTCGCCGGGACCGACTCCGGCAGCGGCGAACCGGGCCGCCGCCACGGCCGAGCGCTCCTCCAGCGCCGCCGCCGTCAGAACCTGGCCGTCCGCCGCACCACGGATCACGACCCGGCCCGGATCCGTCGCCCAGCAGGCCCGCCAGGCAGCCGGCAGGGACCGCCCCGCCACCAGGTCGAGCGTGTGCGGGTCCACGCCGTCGGGCAGGTGGTCGCTCCACGGCCGCAGCGCCTCGCCACTGGCCAGGAGTGCGCCCGCCGCGCCGCCTCTTCCCGCGGCATCCGACGAGACGGCTGTCACCGCGCGCGAGCGGTCCGTCTCGGCATCGTCGCCCGGTACCTCGGTCGTGTCGGGGCTCATCGGCGGTGGAACGTCGGCGACCGCTTCTCGAAGAAGGCAGCCACGGCTTCGGCGTGGTCGTCGGTGCGGAACAGCCTCGCGAAGTGCTCGGCCTGCAGGGCCTGGGCCTCGTCGGCGGTGGCGTGGCGCACCCGGTGGACGGCGTCCTTGGTGGCCTCCACCGACAGCGGCGCCCGGCTGGCGATGCGGTTGGCCAGCGCGTGGGCGGCGTCGAGCAACTGGTCCGGCGGATGCACAGCGGTGACCAGCCCCCAGCGCAGTGCCTCCTCGGCGCTCCAGCGCCGCCCGGTGAGCAGCAGGTCTTTGGCTGGCCCCTCGCCGACAACTCGCGGCAACCGGTAGAAGTTCGCGATCAGCCCGACGTTGACGCCCGCGGCGATGAACACCGCCTCGCTCGACGCGATCCGCACGTCGCAGCACAGCGCGAACTCGAGCCCGCCCCCGGCGGTCGCGCCGTTGATCGCGGCGATCACCGGCGCCCGGAACCGCTCCAGCCCGAGCAGGACCCTGCCGAAGCCGCCGAGGAAGTCGTCGACGTCACCGTCGCCCATCGCCACGTCCTGGCGCAGGTCGTTGCCGGCGGTGAAGCCCGAACCGGTGCCGGTCACCACCAGGCAGCGGATGTCGTGATCGGTGTCCAGCTCGGCCAAGGCCTCCACCAGAGCGGTGCGGCCGGCGAACGAAAGCTGGTTGCGTGGGGGGTTGTCCAGGGTGATCAGCGCGTAGTGCGGGTCCGGACGCTCGACCCGCACCTCCCTTGCCGAGCTGGTAGAGGTGGCGCTGGTGTTCACGATGGTCCTCCCTGGCGGTCGGTGGACGATCTCGTGCGAGCCTGCCGTGGCGCCCGGCTCGGCGACACGTCCGATATCAGGCATGGTTGGCCGGCAACCGGGCTGACGCCAGAGTTTGCGGCACGGAGGGCTCATGCGTCGACCACGACACGCGCCGCGGCCAGGCGGTCGACCTCGTCGTCGCCGAAGCCTGCCTCCACTAGCACCGCCCGGGTGTCCGCTCCCGGCGCCGGTACGCCGCGATCGACGGCCCAGGGCGTCGCCGACAGCTTGACCGGCGGACCGATGAACCGGCCGGTTCCGTGCACCGTCGGCGCTTCGACCAGCATCCCCCGGGCCAGCACCTGAGGATCGCCCCACGTCTGGGCAAGGTCGTAGATCGGCCCGGCGGGAACGCCCGCCGCCGCGAGCCGGTCGAGCCATACGGCGGTGGTCGCCGTCGCGAGCACCGGCGCCAAAAACTCCGCGAGCTCGGCCCGGTTCCGCAGGCGGTGGAAGGGCGTCGCGAATCGGGGGTCGGCGCCCAGGTCGTCGGCGCCGAGGGCTGCAGTCAGTCTCTCCCATGTGGCCTGGTTGGCCGCGCCGATGTTGATCCAGCCGTCGGCGGTCGGGAAGGCCTGGTAGGGAGCGGTGAGCCGGTGGGCGGAACCGGTCGCGCCAGGCGCGACGCCGGACGCGAAGAAGCTGGCCGACTCCCACACCGTGTAAGCCAGCGCCCCCTCCAGCAGCGAGGTGTCGACCCGCTGGCCCCGGCCGCTGCGCAGCCGCTCGACGTACGCGGACACCACGCCGAGCGCGCCGAACGTTCCGGCGTTGAGGTCGGCGATCGGCACCCCGACCTTGACCGGCTGGCCGTCGGGCTCGCCGGTGACGCTCATCAGGCCGCTGATCCCCTGAGCCACCAGGTCGAAGCCGCCCCGGTCGCGGTCGGGCCCGGTGCCGCCGAAGCCGGAGATCGAGCAGTAGACCAGGGTCGGGTTGCGCTGGGACAGCGTCTCGTAGCCCAGACCGAGCCGGTCGAGCACCCCGGGGCGGTAGTTCTCGACGAGCACGTCGGCCCGGTCGGCCAGCCGCTGGGCAACCGCCCGACCCTCGTTGTGCTGCAGGTCCACCACGATGCTGCGCTTGTTGCGGTTGGCGGGGCCGAATCCGTCGGCCCCCGGAGGTCCCCGCCCGGTGTCACCGCCGGGACGCTCGACCTTCACGACGTCGGCACCCATGTCCGCCAACAGGAGGCTGCAGTATGACCCCGCGAGCAGGTGGGTCACGTCGAGGACCCGTACCCCACTCAACGGACCGCCCATCGCCGGCCACCCTAGAGCGTCGCGTCTCGCCGCGGCCCACCGCGACGCCAGCCGATCACCTGCCGGGGTCGCCGAGAGCGCCGGACGGGAGGGTCGGGAGGTCGAGGGCGATCCGGGCGCCGCCGAGGCTCGACCGGCTGATCGTCAGCTTCCCGCCCGCGGATTCGGCAGCCCGACGGGCGATGTCGAGGCCGAGGCCCGACGAACGGGCCGACGTCCGTCCCCGGGCCGACACGGCATCGGGCTCGGCGATGCCGTGGCCGGCGTCGTCGACCCCCAGCCGGGCGGTGTCACCGTCGACGGTGACGCTGAGTGCGTAGCCGGTGCCGTCGGGGGTGTGAGCGAACACGTTGCCGAGCAGGGCGTCGATCGCCGCCTCGAGGTCCGCCGCGCCGAGCGGCACCGCCACCGGCCGCTGCGCCGGCAGGTCGAGTTGCCACTGCCGTTGGTCGTCCTCGGCGAGCGCCGCCCAGAAGCGGGCCCGCTCCTCGACCGCGGCCACCAGGTCGCACCGGTCGGCCTCGACACTGCCGGTCCGGTGGAGCGGCTGGCGCGCCGCGTGGATGAGGTCGGTGACCGCGGCCTCCAAGCGGTCGACGTCGGCGATCAGGTCAGGGTCGTCGACCGCTTCGGCATCGAGCCGGAGCGCCGTGAGCGGGGTGCGGAGCTGGTGCGAGAGGTCGGCGACCCGCTCGCGCTCCGCGGACCGCAGGACGTCGATGCGGTCGGCCAGCAGGTTCAGCGCCCGCGCGGCTTCGGCGAGCTCGGGCGTACCGCCGGGCTCGACCCTGGCATCGCCCTCGCCAGCCGCCAAGGTCTGGGCGGTGCCGGCCAGCGCCGTGGCGTCGCGGGTCAGCGACCGGGCGAGGCGGTCGGCCAAGAACGCCGCCGCGGCGACCAGCGCGACGGCCACCCCGGCGAGCGCGGCCCACGCGCGGGTCACGCCGTCCTCGAGCAGCTCGTCGGGCAGGCGGGCCCGGATCACCGAGACGTCCTCGGCGCCGGTCACGACCGGGGAGTACAGGTCGAGCCCGCCGTCGCGCTCATGGCTGAACGCTGCCTGCCGCTGCCTGGTGACCCCGACAGTGTCCTGGTCGCCGGTGGTCTGGTCGCCGAGCTGGGTACCGTCCGGCATCCAGACTGTCAGCCGCCCGTCGGCGCCGGTCGACGTCCGCCCGATCGCGGTCTCCAGTAGCGTGGGGTCCTCGGTCAGAGCCAGCGCCGGCGCGAGGGCTGCGACGTCACGCTCGGCCCCGCTGATCGCACGGTCACGCGCCACGGAGCGGACCAGCCCGGCCAGCGGCACCGCGAACGCGACGACCACCAGCGTGGTGGTAGCCAACGTGATCGCGAACAGCCGTCGCCTCATGAGCTCATGGGTCGCCGGGGGGCTCGAGCTTGATGCCCACCCCCCGAACGGTGTGGAGGTAGCGAGGGTTGGTCGCCGTCTCGCCGAGCTTGCGACGCAACCAGGACAGATGGACGTCGACGGTCTTGTCCGCGCCGCCGTAGGGCTGGCGCCACACCTCCGCGAGCAGCTCGCGCCGGCTGACGACCTCGGGGCTCCGGCGGGCGAGATGGACCAGCAGGTCGAACTCGAGCCGGGTCAGGTCGAGCTCTGCGCCGTCCAGGCGGGCAGAGCGACGGGCGGTGTCGAGGATCAGCCCTCCGTGGCGGAGCTCGGTCGTGCGGGCGCCCGGCTCGTCGCTCCCCCGCCGCAGGACGGCACGGATCCGGGCCTCGATCTGCGCCGCCGCGTAGGGCTTGACCACGTAGTCGTCGGCGCCTGCGTCGAGGAGGCGGACGATCTCGTCCTCGTCGTCGCGGGCCGTCGCCACGATCACAGGCACCGCCGACACGCTGCGCAACATCTTGAGCAGGTCGCGGCCGTCGATGTCGGGGAGGCCCAGGTCCAGGACGACGACGTCGGGCTGCCACTCGACCACGGCGACCAGGGCGGCGGATCCGGACGCCTCGCCGCGCACCGCGTGACCCGCGCCGGTGAGGCCACGGGCCAGGATGTCGCGGATCCGCAGGTCGTCCTCGACCACGAGCACTGAGGCCACGGCAGAGACCGTAAGTCCTGTCGCGCGGTTCGCGGCGGCCTTAACCCAGGCTTGGGAGAGATTTAGCGCGAGGCGGAGGCTCGGACGCCAGGATGGGTCGGTGTCCCGCTCCGTCGCGCTGGTGCTCGCCTGGCTGATCGCTGCCGGTGGCACCCTCGCGGTCGCGTGGCGGGGCGTCGCCGTGGTCGGTGACCAGGTCACCGACGATCGTCCGGCCCCTCTCACCGCCGAGGAGCTCGGGGCACCGGCCGAGGATCCAACGTCGACCTCGGTACCCGGCTCCGCGACGTCGACGGATCCGCCGGCACCGACCACGGCCGTCGGCGGCCCCGACCAACCGGAGCCCGAGACCCGGCCCTATCGCCCGGTCGGCGGCACGGTCACGCTGCAGTTCGCACCGTCGGGCGTCACCGTGCTCGACGCGGTGCCGAACCAGGGCTTCTCGGTCGAGGTGGAACCGGAGCACGGCAACGGCTGGAAGGTCGAGTTCCGCAGCGAGTCGCATCGCAGCCGCGTCGACGGCTGGTGGGACGGCGGCCCCCAGGACCGGGTCCGCGAGGAGCCCGAGCGTTGATCGGGGGGCTTGGGTAAGAGATCGCTCGCTCGATGGTCAGGACGTGCGACCCCACCACCGGGGTCCACGACAAGGAGCGAGCAGAATGAACCTGACCATCCGATTCGGCCGGATGCTGGTCGGCGCGGCGGTGCTGGGGGCGATCCTCACCCCCGCCACCGTGGCCAGCGCCCAGGTCGGTCCCGACGACATCACCGACGATCCCTGTCAACCGGAGCTCGAGGACTGCTCACCGGACCCGTGCGACGAAGCGGTCGAGATCCCGTTCCGGCAGTCGCTCGTCGACCATCCGGAGAACGACGAGTGCCCAGGTCCCGACCCCTGCCTCGAAGGCGAAGAGGCACCGGAAGGCGACGAGTGCCCACCGGACCTGTGCATCGAGGACTCGGAGGAGGCCGAGTGCCCGGACGAGGGGCCCGACCCGGACCCTGATCCCGATCCCTACGACCCACCGGTCGTCGGCGAGCCGAACTTCACGGGTTGATGCGCACGGGACGACGCGTCCCTCTGGTCACCGCCGCCCTCGCCGCCGTCCTCGTGACGGCGGCGTGCGGCAGCCAGATGGGCACAGACGACCGGGTGCTCCCCGCGAGCACCACGACGACCATCGCGGCACCTGAGGTCGCGGCAGCCGAGGGCACGACAACCACGACGCTGGTGGCCCGGGCGGACCACGACCTCGACGTCTACCCGACCCCCGACGCCGCTGCCCCACCTGCCCTGACCCTGCCCGCGACCACGGAGTTCGGGTCGCCCCGGGCGCTGATGGTGCTCCAGGATCTCGGCGAGTGGCTCGAGGTGTCGCTGCCCGAGCGGCCCAACGGCTCGACCGGATGGGTCCTGCGGGCCGAGGTCGAGCTGCGCGAGGTCGACGAGGCGATCGACATCGACCTCGCGGCACGGACGCTCACCCTCCGGGACGGCGGTGAGACGGTCCTGACCACGCCGGTGGCCATCGGCGCGGTCGAGGCGCCAACCCCCACCGGAGCCTCGTACGTGGTCGACAAGCTCACCACCGAGGACCCGACCGGCCCGTACGGTCTGTACGCCCTCGGGCTGGCGCTCCACTCCGACGTCTTCACCGACTTAGCCGGTGGCGACGGGCAGGTCGGCATCCACGGCACCAACGACCCGGCCAGCATCGGCCAGGCCGTGTCCCACGGCTGCATCCGGGTCCCCAACGAGGTGTCCGCGACCCTCAACGACCTGGTCCAGCTGGGGACTCCGGTCACCATCAGCTGAAGGATGTGTGGTGGGATGGTCGCGGTGCGGGCGAGGCCGGGCGCGAGCACGCGTGACGACGCCGACTTGGCGCAGCGGGCGAAGGACGGTGAGGCCGAGGCGTTCGGCGAACTGTTCGAGCGCTGGTTCGATCGAGCCTTCGACGTCGCTTGGCACATCGTCCGCAACCGCGACACCGCCGCCGAGGTCACCCAGGAGGCGTTCGCCGTGGCCTGGCACCAGATCTCCGAGCTGCGCCAGCCCGCGTCGTTCGGCGGCTGGCTGTTGCGGATCGCCCGCAACAAGAGCCTGAGCAGGCTGGCCCGCGACCGGCGGACCGGCCTGGTCGGCGACGACGAGGACATGGAGGCGATCGGGCCCCGCGCCGGGACGGCCGACGCGGTCGATCGGATGATCGAACGCGAGCGCGACGACCCCGATCGTCGCCGCCGGGCCGGTGGTGCGAGCGGAGGCGGCCGCGGCGCTCGAGGGGATCGGCGTGCCGACCGGGCGGGCGGGCCACGTGCTGGACAGGACGCCGACGGACCGGACGGGCGGGCGCGGTGGGCGCGGTGGGCAGTCCTGGCTGCGGACCGCGGCGATGGCCGCAGGCGCTGCGGCCGCGGTCGTGGCGGGCATCGTCGCCGTGGCCGAGCGGGCTGGCGACGGCTCCGACGGCACGGCGGTCGAGACGGCCCCCGACGAGCGCGACGCGGCAGCCACGGCGGTGACCGATCCGGGCCCGTCCGGCTCCTCGTCCGGCGGTCCGGGGACAACGGGCACGACGACGTCGATCGAGCCGACCGACGGGTCCGGACCTGTGCCACCGGATCCGGGCCCTGCGGGCCAATCGACCACCACGACCACGATGTCGCCCTCGCCTCCGACGCCCCCGTCTCCGGCGATCGGCGCCTTCGAGATCGTGCCAGGCACGGGCGCGTGTCCGGCCGGCCAGGCAAGGGTGACCCTGGGGTGGTCCAGCACCGGGGCCACGACAGCAACCCTCGGGCCGGTCGGTGGATCGGCGGACGACGTCCCGCCTTCGGGGAACGTCACCCGGTGCTCCCCCCCGGGTACGACCTGGGAACTGACGGTGACCGGCCCGCCGGGAGCGCCACGGACACCGCGACGGCACCGCCCGCGGGGTGACTGGCACCGGGTCCAGGCCGGACCAACCTGCCGCGGAGTCGTGCGGCTGAGCGCTTAACGGTTCCTTAGGACGCGCTGGGAGTGGGGTTAGGCCGCCGCGGCGGACAGTGGGTCGTGCGTCCCCAACGAAAGGAACCACGATGAAGCTCCCTCTGTCCGCTCCGCGCCTCGGCCTGGCGGTCGCCGTCCTCGCCGGTGCGTCGGCCCTGGTCGCGTCGGCGACGGCATCGTCCAGCGACGCGCCGTCACCGGTCAGCCAGACCAGCTCGTCCGATGACGATCCGGGCGACATCAGCGGCCCGTGCGACGAAGCCGAGCACGCGAACGATCCCCGCTGCACCGGCGCCGACGGCACCGCACGGCCGGATGCGCCCGACACGACTGCGAGCACGGCGACCACCATGCCCACCGCCCCCGCGCCGGCCGGGGGCGACACCCGCACCGTGAACGCCGGGGCCGGGACTGTGACCTACAGGGTCGACAACGGTTCGTTGACCTTGGTGAGCGCGACACCGAACGCCGGATGGGTCGTCGAGGTCGAGCAGTCAGCGGGCCGAGAGGTCGAGGTCGACTTCCGCTCCGGCACCCGGCGGGTGCAGGTCAACCTCGAGTTCGAGGACGGCCAGGTCCGCGAGCGGGTCCGTGCCCGAGACGATGCCGACGACAGCGACATCCGCATCGAGAACGGGGTGGTCGTCCGGCACGAGACCGGCGACGACCACGGTGGCGACGATCGTCATGGCGACGATGGCCATGGCGACGACAACTCCGGGCCGGGCTCGTCGGGCGGCGACGACAACTCGGGTTCGGGCTCGTCGGGCGGCGACGACAACTCGGGGTCCGGGTCCTCGGGCTCCGGGTCGTCGGGATCGCACGGCTAGACCGCAATCCGAGGTGGATGACCGGCGGCGAGGCAAGGGTGGTGAGCACTCTTGCCTCGCTACCGGCTGACGACGGGGTGGCGAGTGGTCCGAGACTCGCCGCCCCGGTTCCCGCAGCTCCGCTGGACGCTCAGTAGTGAGCGACCGGACCGGACAGGGCCGTCGCCATGTGCTCCAGCACCAGCTGGGTCCGCGCTTCCGGAGGACTTCGTTACCGCCGACGGGGTTGGATCAGATTTCCCCGATGCTCGGGTGACGAAGCGTCGCCGAGCCGAGCCCGACCTCGCTCGTGGCTACGCCAGGCCCCGGCGCTCCAGCAAGGGCTCGATGCGGGGTTCGCGGCCCCGGAACGCCCGGAAGGCCGCCATCGGGTCGCCGCTGCCGCCCCGGGACAGCAACGTCCGGCGGAAGTGGTCGCCGTTGGCCCGGGTGAGGCCCCCGTTGTCCTTGAACCACTCGACGCTCTCGGCGTCCAGGACCTCGCTCCAGATGTAGGAGTAGTAGCCCGCGCTGTAGCCGCCGGCGAACACGTGGGCGAAGTAGCTGGTGCGGTAGCGGGGCCGCACCAGCGCGAACGCGACCCCCGCGGCGTCGAGGGCTGCGGCCTCGAAGCCCTCGGCGTCGTCGAGCACCTCGCCGGCCGGGAGCGCGTGCCAGGCCCAGTCGAGCAGCGCGGCCGCGAGGTACTCGAGCGTGGCGAAACCCTGGTTGAACTTCTCGGCCGCGGTGATCTTGTCGACCAGCTCCCGGGGCATCGGTTCGCCGGTCTCGTGGTGGCGGGCGTAGCTGGCCAGCACCTCGGGCCAGGTGATCCACATCTCGTTGACCTGCGACGGGTACTCCACGAAGTCGCGGGGAACCTCGGTGCCGGACACCCGCGGGAAGCGCACGTCGGACAACAGCCCGTGCAGCGCGTGGCCGAACTCGTGGAACGCGGTGCGCACCTCGTCGTAGGTGAGCAGCGTCGGGCCCTCGGCGGGCTTGGTGACGTTGAGGTTGTTCATCACCACCGGCCGCTCGTCGAGCAGGTGCGACTGGTCGACGAGGTTGTTCATCCAGGCGCCGCCCTGCTTGGTGGGGCGGGCGTAGGGGTCGAGCAGGAACAGGCCGAGCGGGGTGCCGTCGGCGTCGAACACCTCGAAGGTGCGGACGTCGGCGTGGTAGCCCGCTAGGTCGGGCCGCTCACTGAACGTGACGCCGTAGAGCTGGGTGGCGGCGTAGAACACTCCATCGCGGACCACCCGGTCGAGCTCGAAGTACGGGCGCATGTCGTTCTGGTCGAAGTCGTAGCGAGCCTTGCGGACCTTCTCGGCGTAGAACGACCAGTCCCACGGCTCGATCGCGAAGCCCGCCTGCTCGGTCAGCGCCGCGGCCTCGCGGCTGGCGTTGACGACCGCCGGTCCGCTGAGCCGGCCCAGCATCTCCTCGACCGCATCGACGGTCTTCGCGGTCTGGTCGGCGACCGCGTACGCGGCGTGGCTCGGATAGCCGAGCAGCTGCGCCCGCTCGGCCCGCAGCGTTGCCATCCGGATCGCGAGCGCCCGGTTCTGCGGCGCGCGCTCGATCGACCGCTCGTAGAGCTGCTGGCGGACCTCGCGGTTGGTCAGCTCGGCCAGCGCCGGCTGGTTGGTGAAGTTCAGCAGGGGCAGGCGGTAGGTGTCGGTCTCCCCGTCCCTGATCGCGTCGAGTGCGCTCTCGGACAGCCCGTCGAGCAACGCCACGTCGTCGACCACGAGGGCGTCGCCCGTCAAGCAGTCGAGCAGCGTCTGCTGGAACGTGGTGGACAGGCGGGAGAGCTCCTGGTTGAGCTCGCGCAGGCGGTCCTGGTCGTCGTCCGACAGCTCGACGCCGGCGCGAACGAAGTCCAGCCGGTAGCGCTCGAGCAACCAGGCCTCCTCGGCGTCGCTGCCGTCCACCTGGCGGAACCGGTCGTAGAGGCCGCGGTTGAGGTAGATCGCGTCGCGGTGCGCGGCCAGACGTGGCGACATCTCGGTCTCCAGCTCGCGGATCGCGTCGGTGGCGTGGGAGGCGACCATCGTGAAGAACGCCGTCGCGGTCCGCTTGAGGACCTGGCCCGACCGTTCGAGAGCGGCGACGGTGTTCTCGATGCTCGGTGCCTCGGGGTTGGCGACGATCGCGTCGATCTCGGCCAGCTGGTCGGCCATCCCACGGTCGAACGCCGGCCCGTAGTGCTCGTCGCGGGTGTCGGCGAACGGCGGCAGCTGGTACGGCAGGGTGCTGGGAACGAAGAGCGGGTTCTCGGCCACCGTCCGAGTCTGCCGTTCTGTGACCTGTTCCGTCGCCTGATCGCGCAACGGAACAGGTCACGGAACCCGAAGCGGTGAAGCCACCGGCGGGGGCACGCGTCCTACTGTCGGCAAGGTGAAGCTACGACCGATCGGCGCGCCGATCACCCAGGCGGCCGCGGTCCTTCTCCTCGGCACCGTTGCCTGCGGTTCGGACGACGGCGATGCGCTCGAGGCGTCCGGGCGGGGCACCGACGACCCGGCGGGCACAACCACCGAGTCGTCGCCGTTCACGGTTGCCCACGAGCCCGAGGGATTCCGGCTGGTCCAAGCGGGGCTCGGCACGATCTCGCAGACCTGGTCGTCGGACAGCTTCGGCGACGACGAGCCGATCACGCTCCTGGCGCCGCCAGGCGCAGATCCCGACGGACCGGACGTGGTGCGGGTTTCGTTGACCGGCTTCGAGGGGTTCCAGGGCGGCCTCGACCAGGCATCCGCGGGCTACCTCGACGAGGACAGCGAGCACTTCGAGATCGACGGCCAGCCGGCGATCTACTCGCCTGGCCACGACGAGGATGGCGAGCCGGTGCCGGCCGATCTGGTGGTCGTTGCCGGCGACGACCTGGCTGTCCGGGTCTCGGCGGATGCGACCCGCGACGAGATGGTCGAGATCGCTCGCGCCGTTGAGCCGGAGCCCGATCACCTGCTCGCGCCGCTGGTGCCCGACCCTCCAGGTGACCTGGAGGTCGTCGGATCGGCAGACGCCGACGTCGCGATCACCCTCGTCAGTCCGCCCTGGCCGGGCTCCGACTCGCTGCCGGCCGGCGACCGCGCCCACAGCGCGGTGTGGGCGGTCGGCGAGCCGGGGACCGCCTGGTCGCCCGACGCCGGGACCGTGGCGGTCAACACGCTGCCCGGGCAGGCACTCGACCTCGACGCGACCGCTGCCAGCCTCCACCGACACACGTTCTGGGGCGAGCTCGACGTGGTCGCCCAGGAGGTCGACGGTCGACCGGGTGTCGTCCTGGAACAGTCAGGCGACGAGACCGGATACGGCGCGCGCCGCGCCGTGGCCACCGCAACTCAGGAGGGGGATCTCCTGTTGGTCGTGGCCCAGGGCGAGGCCCTGCCATCGGTGGATGAGCTGGTCGCAGTCGCGGCCTCGGTCGAGCCCAGCACACCCGAGCAGTGGGACGACCTGGTGCTGCGAGCCCAGGGCGGCCCTGGCCTTCACCCCGACGAAGGCGCAGTGGAGCTGTCCCGCGGCACCGCCGACGGCATCGAGTGGTTGCTGCAGAGCCGGGTCGACGACGGCAACTTGGGCAGCTGGGGCTCCAGTTCCGACGATCCGGACACCACGGGCCAGTATCTGGTCGACCCCTGCCTGAAGCTGGCCACGGGCGAGCGAGTGTGCACGTCGAGCAGCTCAGGCACGGTGGGCAGCAGCGTCATGGTGCTGATGTCAGAACCCACGGAGTTGGAGGACGGCCAGACGTTTCCCGGCTTCGTCGTCGTCATGACCACGTTGCCGGCTGCCACCATGCGGGTCCACACGACGACCGGTGACGGTGACGACGTCCCACTGGTCGTCCTGCCCGGAGATCAGCGGCGCGCGGCGGTCCTCGTCACTCCGGACGACCTCGGCTTCCTACCGGACTGCGCCACGACCGCCGAGCCCGAGACCGTCCAGCTCCTCGACGAGGCCGGCCAACCGCTCCCCTGCCGCTGACCTGACGGTGTGTCAGAATCCGGGCATGGCGCGCCGGGTCGACCACCCCACGCATCCCGACGTGGACCTCGTCAGCGGGGCGTTCTGGGGTCGCAACCCGCACGACGTGTTCAGCTGGATGCGCGAGCACGCGCCCGTCTACTTCGACGAGACCAGCGGCGTCTGGGCGATCACCCGCTACCACGACCTGAAGGCGGTCGCCAAGGCCCCGGACGTGTGGTCGAGCGCGCAGGGCATCCGACCCGACTCGCCGGCGCTGCCGATGATGATCGACATGGACGACCCCCAGCACTGGCAGCGCCGCAAGCTGGTGAACCGGGGCTTCACCCCCCGCCAGGTGCGCGACCAGGAGGCGAAGGTCCGCCGGGTATGCGACGACATCATCGACCGGGTGTGCGAGCGCGGTGAGTGCGACTTCGTGTGGGACATCGCCGCTCCCCTGCCGCTGATCATGATCGGCGACGCGCTGGGCGTCGCCCCCGAGGACCGGGACACGCTGATGCGGTGGTCCGACGACCTGCTGCGCGGTCTGGTCGGGCTGGACGACCCCGAGAACCCGGCCCTGCTCCGAGCTGCCGAGGCGTTCGTGGAGTACCAGGAGTACGCGACCCGGGTGATCGCGGACCGGCGCGCCGAGCCGACCGACGACCTGATGAGCGTGCTGGTCCGCGCCGAGGTCGACGGCGACCGGCTCGACGCCGACAGCCTGGTGCACGAGTCGCTGCTGATCCTGATCGGTGGCGACGAGACCACCCGCCACGTGCTGTCGGGCGGCGTGCTCCAACTGATCACCCATCCCGAGCAGTGGCGTCAGCTGCACCAGGACCGCAGCGTCCTGTCGACCGCGGTGGAGGAGATGCTGCGCTGGGTGTCGCCGATCAAGAACATGAACCGCACGGTGACCCGCGACGCCGAGCTGCGGGGCCAGGTCATGGCCGAGGGCGACCAGGTGCTGCTGGTCTACCCCTCGGCGAATCGCGACGGGGAGGTGTTCGCCGACCCGTTCCGCTTCGACATCCGGCGCGAGCCCAACGAGCATGTCGCCTTCGGCTTCGGCTCCCACTTCTGCCTGGGCAACAGCCTGGCCCGCGTCGAGCTGCGGATCATGGTCGACCGGTTGGCCGAGCGACTGCCAGACCTGCGCTTGGCCGACGAGATCGGCGACGAGTCGCAGCTGGCCTGGCGCGAGGCGAACTTCATCACCGGCTACGAACGGATGCCGGTCGCCTTCACCCCGACGGCCCCGGTCGGCCCGAGGCGGTAGCGAACGGGTCGGCACGCCCGAGGTGCGGTCCGACCCATGTCGGGCATGGTGGCCCGATGCCCGCGGCCGTTCGCCCCTGACCCCACGGTTCTGAGTGCTCGACCTGGCAGGAAACGCCGGGGTTGCCGTACACAGAACGAGTGTTTCGGCCGACCTAGGTCCGCCGGACGTCGTACGGTGGACAGGCCATGTCTCGCTCGTTCCGGTTCGTACCACCGGAGCCGCGGCCCGACCTGCTGCCCCGGCCACGGCTGCTGCGCTCGCTCAGCCAGCGCTGGCAGCATCGCATCACCTATCTCGCCGGTGGCCCGGGCCTCGGGAAGACGACGCTGCTCGCGCAGGCCATCGCGGAGAACCTCCTCGCCCCGCGCGGCGAAGACCTCTGGATCGCCGTCGACCCGTCCGACGCCCACGCTGACCGCCTGGCGCACGTGGTGGCCACCGCACTGGCCAGCTCGGGCGCGGACGATGCAGGGGTCGACGGGGTGAGCCGGGGGCCGTCGGTCATCGATCCCGCGACCATCGCCGACGCCGTCTGGCAGCGGGCGCCCGCCGAGGCCTGCCTGGTCCTTGACGACGTCCACCTCGTGCCCCCCGGCTCCACCGGTGCGACGTGGCTCGCCGGGCTGGTCGACGTCCTGCCGGCCAACGGCCACGTGGTGTTCGCGAGCCGGGCCGACCCGCCGGTGCCGCTGAGCCGGTATCGCGGCCAAGGGGCCGTGCTGCAGCTCCTGGAGGACGAGCTGCGGTTCTCCGACGACGAGCTCTCGTCCTTCGCCGCCAACCGCGGCCTCGAGCCCGACCGCGTCGCGAGCACGGGAGGCTGGCCAGCCATGGCCGAGCTGGCGGCCAGCGTCGGGCCGAACGTGACCGGGTCCTACCTGTGGGAGCAGGTCCTCGAACCGCTTGGGCCGCTCAAGCGGCAGGTCCTCGCTGCCGTGTGCGATCTCGGCGGCGCCGATGACGACCTCGCGTCCGCAGCGCTCGGCATGCGCGTCAACCTGGCCCAGGTGTTCGACGGCGTGCCGCTGGTCGGCCGACGAGAGGGCGGCTGGTACGTGCCGCACAGCCTGTGGCGCTCGACGCCCGACATCGTGTTGGCCTCCGGTGAGCGTGCGGGACTGCGACGCCGGGCTGCCACCCACCTGGTCGAACGGAGGTGGTTCGGCGAGGCGTTCACGCTGGCCGAAGGCGGCGAGCTCTGGGACGCCGTCCCGGGTGTGCTCCGCGCCGCGTGCCTGGCCAGCGACCGCGTGTCCGCCGGCCAGCTGAGCCGCTGGCTCGCCGCCTGCCCGCCCGAGGTCCGCGACTCGGCGGCAGGTGTCCTGACCACCGCGGTCCACGCGTCGCTGGCGACGCCGCGCCGAGCGGACGAGCCGCTGCGCATGGCGATGTCGCGCAGCCAGGCCGAAGGCGACGATGCCGCCGAGCTGCTCGCCATCGCGCATCGCGGGACGCTGGCCTGGTGGCGGCAGGATCTCGACGTCCTTGCCGAGGTGACACCCCGGCTCACCGAGCTGGCAGCGACCGGCGACCCCGCTGCCGAGGCGATGATGCGGGTCAAGGCCGCTCTGATGGAGGACATCGCCGGCAACGACCAGGGCGTCCTCGACCATCTCGCGCGGGTCACGTCCGGCGTGCTGCCCCCGACGTTCGAGGCGTACGCCATCGCGTTGAGCGCCTGGGTGCACGTCGATCGCGGTCAGCCCGAGGCTGTCGCCCGGATCCTGGCCCCGGTGGCGTCGGGGCTGGATCCCGCCCTGCAGTTCGTCATCGACTGCCCACGCCTGATGGCCACGTGGTCCCTCGGGCAGATCGACGAGTTCATCGAGCGGCTCCCCGGCCTCCTGGCCGCCGGGCGGGTGATGGGACTGGGCTTCCTGCTGGCGTCGGTCCTCAACCATGCCAGCGTCGCCTTCTCCCAGATCGGCGACGTGGCCGCCGCCCAGCGCCTCCTCGACGAAGCCATGGTCACCGTCCCGTCGGCGACCGGACGGCTGTCGCTGCACTGCGCGCTCGCCACGGCCGCGCTCCAGCTGGCCGAGGGACACGAGGCCGAGGCGTCCAGGACCCTCACCGACCTCGTGGCACGCGAGGGCATCGAACGCGGGGTGACCCGTCGCTGGTGGCGCCACACCCTGTCGCTCAGCTACATCCTGGTGCCCGAAGCCCGCAAGCACTGGGACGGCGCGCCGCTGACGGGTCATCTGGCCATCGCTCGCGACCTGGCGGCACTGGTCGTCGCGACCCATGCGGGCTGGGACGCCCCGCTGCGCACGGCCGACCTCCCGCCGATCGGGATCACCCGGTCGACGCTGCACTTCCGCCACGCGGCCGAGCTCGCCGTGGGGCTCGCCGCGGTCGGCCGGTCCGAGGGTGCCGCGCTGCTCGACGCCCTCGGTGCGCCGGGCCGCGAGGCCGTCCGGGCCCTGGCCAATGCCCCCGGCGAGCCCAAGGCCGCGAAGGTGCTGCTCGCGGCGTCGCCGGCACCGCCTCCCCGATCGACCTACCTCGCGGTGCTCGGCCCGCTGGCGGTGCGACGCGACGGCTGGGACGGCGAGGAGCTCGTCGATCCCGACCTGCACCGCCAGCGCATCCAGGTCCTGGTGGCCTACCTGACCAGCCACCGCCACACCACCCGCAGCCGCATCATCGGGGCGCTGTGGCCCGACCTCGACGAACGGGCCGCTGGCAACAACCTGGCCGTGACCCTCAGCCGGCTGTTGCGGTTGCTGGAGCCATGGCGGGACAGCCGCGACCCTTCCTATCTGGTGCGGCTGGACGGCCAGGCCGTGCGGCTGGCCGCCGGCGAGCACCTGCGCATCGATGTCGACGAGTTCGACGACCATCGCGCCGCCGCCGCGCAGGCCGAGGAGGACGGGGCACCGTCGCTCGCGCTCGACCACCACCTGGCAGCGGTCGCGCTCTACCGGGGCGACCTCTACGCCGACGTCGGTGACGGTGAGTGGATCTCGCTACCTCGGGAGCACTACCGAACCCGGTTCGTGAGCTCAGCCGTCCGGGCCGGGCAGCTCCTGCTCGCGCAGGGCGACACCGACCGCGCCGAAGCCGTCGCCCACCGGGCGCTGGAGGTCGACACCCGGGCCGAGGAGGCCTACGGGGTGCTGGTGGGCGCCGCCCTGGCCCGCCGCGACCGCTCAGGTGCGCAGCGGCTGCTGGTGCGCTGCATGGAGGCCCTCGCCGAGCTCGGGGTCGAACCGTCGGAGAGCACCCGGCAGCTGCATCGGCGCCTGATCGGGGCGTAGGGGGATCCGCCCCGCGCGAGCTGTCACCGCCCTAAACCGGTGAGGCGGTAGTTCCGGCCCAGGGCGGTGACGGGATCATCCCATCCCAAGCCCCTTAACCACGGCTTACCCGGAGATATCCAGCTGTCGACCGCCACGAGCGGACGACGCCGGGCGTGCAACGGGAGCGAGACTACGGCAATGACGCGCATACCCCGCCGCCCGCTGCAGATCCTCGGCCTGGTCACGGGCGCGTGGCTGGGGGTGTTCGTCACGGTCAACGCGACGATCACGCTGGCCGGATTCGGCGCGCGCTGGGCAGGGAAGGATCCTCGGCTCCACGACGAGAGCTGGCCCTCGATCCGCCATCTCCGGCTGGTCGACGACGGCCTGCTGGTCGGCGGCCAGACGACGACCGAGGAGTACCGGGGGCTGGTCGAGCACGGGGTCACGCTGGTGATCGACGTCCGCACCGGTAGCCCGGCCGATGCCACCGAGGACGACCGCGACGCCTTGGCCGACCTGGGCTTGGACTACGTGGCGCTCCCGATCCCCGACGGCCGGGCGCCGACCCCCGAGCAGATCCGCCGCTTCCTCGACCTGGTCGAGGGTGCCGAGGGCCGGGTGTTCGCCCACTGCGGCGGCGGGGTCGGGCGCTCGACGTCGCTCGCCGCCGCCTACGAGGCCGCCCACGGCCAGGACCCGTCGGTGCTCGCCCAGATCGCGACCGGCCCGCCGACCATCGAGCAGATCTGGTTCGCCGCCACATTGCGACCGAACGACCCCGAGCACGGGATCAGCCCGGCCGTCGCCGTCGCCAGCCGGGTCGTCGACATGCCCCGCACCCTCTACGGCTGGGCCCGCTCGCTGGTCACCTGACCGGATTTGATGCGCCGATCCGTCCCACCGTCTGTCATCGGCCAAGAGCGCCAGGATGGTCTCGCCACCCTGCCAGCCATGCTCGCCGGGCGACCACTATCGCGTCGGCAGGTCGTCCACCGCGGCGTGGCTGGCGCCATCGGCGAGCGTCGGATAACCGGGACCGCGGTCGAACATCGGCGGCACTCCCCGCTCGGCGGTCAGCCGCGCCCGTAACGCCGCCGTCGCCACCCCGTCCACCACGGGGTCCTCGTCCCGCCCGCCGTCGTCGGCGGGGCTACCGCGACCACCGCCGCTATCGGCACCACTGCGACCATCGCCGACCGGACCACCACCCGCCTGGCCACCCGGGCCAGCCGGACCACTGCCATCGAGGGTGGCAACGGGATCGGCGAACAGGACGCCGTAGTCCCGCGCCGCGGCCTCCCGGCTGACCTTGCCCTGGCGCACGTCGAGCGCCACCCGCGACGGATCACGCTCCAGGGGGTCACCCCACCCGCCACCGCCGGTGGTCTCGATGCGGACCACCTCGCCCGCGGCGACCGGCTCCCAGTCGCACAAGCCCGGCATCACCCGCTCGCCCGCCCCGCCGGGGTCGATGGTGACCCGGAACGGCGTGCCGGCCTTGCCGCCTCGCACGCCCCAGCACGACAGGATCGAGCGGTCGGCAACCGACATGAAGCTCGCGTCGTGCAGCACCCGGATCTCCTTGCGATAGCCGAGCCCGCCCCGGAACGTCCCAGCGCCGCCTGAGTCGGTGGCCAGGCCCAGCGTCTCGACCCGCACCGGGAACCGGGCCTCGACGAACTCGACCGGCAGGTTCCGCGACTCGGGCACCACGTGGATGGTGTCGCTGCCGTCGGCGTAGTAGCGGCCGCCTGACCCGCCCCCGAGGATCTCGCGGTTGAGGTACCAGCGACCGTCGGCGTCGTGGCCGGAGATCCCTGTGTAGCGGATGGTCTCCTGGTCAGCGGGCATGTAGCCGTCGACGGCCTTGGCGATCACGCCGGCCAGCACCCCGAGCAGCCGTAGGATCACGAACGTGCGGGCGTTGGTCGGCGCGGGGAACTCGGGCGTCACCAGCGTGCCCGGCGGCGGGAAGCGGATGTCGATCAGCTCGACCACGCCCTCGTTGACGTCCAGCTCGGCCATGCGTTCGGGCGTGTCGGCCAGGTTGCGCAGGATCGGCGCCAGCCACTTCTTCAGGAAGTTGCCGTCCGCGTAGTTGCCCGCATGGTTGATCGGGCCCTTGGCCTGCGGGCTGGTGCCGGTGAGGTCGAGCACCAGCCGGTCGGCGGTCTTGGTGAGCGTGATCCGCTGGCGGTGCAGCCGGGGCTCGTCGACACCGTCGTGCTCGGCGTAGTCCTCCCAGGTCCAGGTCCCGTCGGGGATCTTGGCCAGCAGCTCGCGCCGGAAGGTCTCGGCGCACGACGCAACGATCGCGTCGAAGCACCCCTCGACGGCGGGGCGGCCGTAGCGGGTGAACAGGTCGGCCACCCGGGTCGCGCCCATCAGGCACGCGGAGCACTCGGCATCGAGGTCGCCGGCGATCGAGTCGGGCATCCGCGAGTTGCGGGTCAGGATCCGGATCACGCCGTCGTTGGGCACCCCCGCGTCGTGCAGCTTGACCGGCGGCACCATCAGGCCTTCCTCGAACACCGAGGTGGCGTGGGACGGCATCGACCCGGGGACCGACCCCCCGATGTCGTCGTGGTGCCCGAAGGCCTGGACGAACGCGACCACCTCGTCGTCGTGGAACACCGGCACGGTGACGCAGAGATCGGGCAGGTGGCCGATGCCGCCCTCGGACAGGTACACGTCGTTGTGGAAGAAGATGTCGCCCGGCCGCATCGTCTCGATCGGGAAGTCGCGGACCACGGGGTGTACCAGCGCCGAGTAGGACCGGCCGGTCAGCTTGCGCAGCCGGCGGTCGTGGATCCCCGCCCGGAAGTCGTGCTGGTCGCGGATCATCGGCGAGCGCGACGTGCGGCCGATCTGGTCTTCGACCTCGGCTTCGATCGACGCCAGCGTCCCCTCGACGATCTCGAGCAGCACCGGGTCGACTTCCGCCGTAGCGGATGTCGCCGGTGAACCGACTTCCGCCGTAGCGGATTCGGTCATGGCGTCCCCTGGTCGCGGCGGATCACGAGAGTGCCGAGCCGGTCGACCTCGGCCCGTGTGCCCGGCGGCAGCGGCATCGTCGAGCTGTACTCCTCGACCACGGCAGGGCCGTGCACGACGTCGCCGGCGCCGAGGTCGCCACGCCACACCACCGGCGTGTCGTGCCAGTCCCCGTCGAAGAACACCGGCCGAACCGAGGCCGGCTCGACCGCGCCGGTGCCCGCCGGGATCGGGGCCGTCGTCGGTGCGTCGAGGGGGCTGATCGCCGTCAGGCGCACGTTCACCCACTCGACCCCGTGCGTCGGGACAGCCCGGACCGACCCCGATGCGTCGTCCTGCGCCGGACGCGCAGGGCCCGTCACACCCACCGGAACGGCCCTGGGGCGGACCGCCTGCCGGTCGCGGTAGCAGTAGCCGTAGAGGCGCTCGTGCTCGTCGTGGAAGCGGTCGAGCACCATCGCCACCAGGCTCTCGTCGACCGGCCCGGCCGGCACGTCGACCCGCACCTCGAACGCCTGGCCGTCGTAGCGGAGGTCGGCCGAGCGCACCAGCCGCTGCCCGGCGGGATCCAGCCCCTCCGCGACCAGCGCCGCCGTGGCGTCGCCTTCGAGCTGGACGTACACCGTGGACAGCGCCCCGAGGTCCAGCTCGTGGTGCTTGGCGACGAACGTGCGCACGTCATCGAGGCGGACGTCGACGGTGAGCAGGCCGAACGCGCACAGGTTGCCGGGGTCCGGCGGGACGATCGCGGCCGCGAGGCCGAGCACGTCGAGCAGCCGTCCCGCCTGCAACGGTCCGGACCCACCGAAGGCGCAGAGCGCGAGGTCGCGCACATCGATCCCCCGGCGCACGGTCACCTGGCGGATGGCGTTGGCCTGGTTCCAGGCCCAGATCTCGAGGATCCCCTCGGCGCACGCCTCAGGGGTGAGGCCGAGCTTGCCGGCAAGCGCCTCGACCCCCGCCCGAGCGGCCGCGGCGTCGAGCGGCAGCTCGCCGGCCAACAGGTGCGGGGGGATGCGCCCGAGCACCAGGGCGGCGTCGGTGAGCGTGGGCTCGGTGCCGCCCCGCCCGTAGCACAGCGGGCCAGGCTCGGCTCCCGCCGAGCGCGGCCCGACCTTGAGCGTGCCCTCCGGCGACACCCAGGCGATCGACCCGCCACCGGCGCCGACGGTGACGACGTCGATCATCGGGACCTTCGCCGGGAACCGGCCGATGGTCGCCTCGGTGGTCAACGACGGCACCCCGGACCGGATGACCGCCACGTCCGTCGAGGTGCCGCCGCCGTCGAGGGTGACGACCTCGTCGAACCCCGCGGCGTGGGTCAGCGTGGCGGCGCCGAGCGCGCCCGCGGCCGGCCCGGAGAGCACGGTGGTGATCGGCTTGCGGACGATCTGGTCGGCCGAGGTGACCCCGCCGTTGGACTTCATCACGAAGAACCGGACGTCCGCGCCCGCTCGTTCGGCCAGGTGCGACGCCAACCGCTGGACGTAGGTCACGATCGCCGGTTTTACGAAGGCATCGACCAGGGTCGTGACCGAGCGCTCGTACTCGCGGTATTCGCGCAGGACGTCCGAGCTGATCGACACGGCGCAGCTGGGATAGGTCTCGGCGAACAGGTCGCGGACCCGCTGCTCGTGGGTCGGGTTGGCGTAGGCGTGCAGGAAGCACACGCCGACCGCGGTGACACCGTGGTCGCGGAACCAGGCGGCCTGGGCGACGACCGCGGCCTCATCGAGCGGGCACAGGACGTCACCGGCTGTGTCGACCCGTTCGGGCACCTCGCGCACCAGGTGGAGCGGCACGATGCGGTCAGGCTTCACCCAGAAGTAGGAGTTGCCATAGCCGTCCGGCACGCTCTGCCGGCCGATCTCCAGCAGGTGGCGGAAGCCGGCGGTGGTGAGGAAGCCCAGCCCGCGCACCTCGCCCTGCAGCAGGGCGTTGGTCGCCACGGTCGTACCGTGGAACACCGAGCCCACGTCCGACCACCCCGCCGGACCGCCGTCGCTCGCGGCGGCCAGGTCCAGCGCCCTCTCGGCACCGGTGAGAAACCCGACCGAGTGGTCGTCGGGGGTCGAGGGCGTCTTGGTCGAGGTGAGCCTGCCTGTGGCCTCGTCGAGCACGACCACGTCGGTGAACGTCCCGCCGGTGTCGATCCCGACCCGTAGCCGACGGCCAGGACCCGCGGACCGGTCGATCATCGGCCTGCCCGGTGGGAGCGACGGCGGCGGGCCACGATCACCGCGCCGACCACGGCGGCGCCGATCACGACCAGGCGGCCGGACGAGCGGCCTGGCGACGTCGAGGCAGTGGCGCCTGAGGCGGCCGGGCTCGTCGGGGACCTTCCGTCGGCTCCCGACCGGCGGTCTTCGACGGCGGGGGCCGCTGGGTCCGACGCAGCCGCCGCGGCGAGCACGTCGAGCGCCATCCGGCGGATCGCAGCAGCCAGCACCGTCGAACCGACGGTCGCCAGTGCCCCCGTGACCGTGCCCTCGACGGTGAGCATCGTGCGCTCGGGATCTGCCCGCACCACCACGTCGACCGTCCCGGGCGCGCCCGATCCCGTCACCCGCACGGCGTCCGCGTCGACGCCGGCGACGGTCCCGGTCCACAACCCCCGTACCGACGCGACGGCCAGGTCGGCCACGATGTGCAGCGGGCCACCGCTGCGGCCTGCGTCCTCACCGCCACCCCTTCCTCCGGCCCCACCGACGACCTCGGGAGCCCTGCCGCCTCGTGCCGGCTCGTCACCCTGGGCGCCGTCGCGACGGAGGCCGGTCGCACCACCGGTGTCGCGGGTCACCGACTGGCAGCCGGGCACGATGGCGGCCAGCCGCGCGGGGTCGGTGATCGCCGCCCAGACCTCGGGCGGAGCGTCGACGGAGAAGCTGGTCATCACGCTCACGGCTCGGCGACCTCCACGATGTCGGTGTCCTCCTGTCGTGCCAGCACGGCCCACAGCTCGGGTGGTGAGATCGGCATCCGGTCGATGCGGACGCCGACCGCGTCCTCGATGGCGGCCGCCAGGCACGCGGCGCCGGGTATCACCCCGGCCTCCCCTGCGCCCTTGATGCCCAACGGGTTGAGCGGCGACGGCGTCTCCAGGTGGGCGATCACCGGCTCGGGCACCTCACTCAGGTAGGGCATCAGGAAGTCCATGAAGCTGGCGTTGCACAGGTTTCCCGCATCGTCGTAGACCACCCGTTCGAGCAGTGCTCCCGCGACCCCCTGTGCGACCCCACCCTGGATCTGACCCTCCACGATCATCGGGTTGATCAGCGGGCCGCAGTCGTGGATCACCGCGTAGCGCACGACGTCGACGGTCCCGGTCTCGGGGTCGACGGCGACCACCGCCGCATGCATCCCGGACGCGAACGTCGAGCGCACCGGCGAGTAGTAGTCGCGGGCCTCCAGGCCGGGCTCCTCGTCGTCAGGCACGGGCGGGACGTCCGGGTCGGCTGGGGTGACGAACTGGGTGGCCGCCTGCGCCTCCTTGGAGAACGAGTACCGCAGCGGGTTGGACAGCACCGCGACCTGCGAGAGCGGGATCCCCCGGCTCGGTGTGCCTCGGACGTGCACGACGCCGCCCACGATGTCGAGGTCCTCGGGGGCGGCTTCCAGCGCGTCGGCGGCGATGCGAACGGCCTTGGACCGCACCGCCCGGGCCGCCAGGGCGACCGCGTTGCCGCTCATCACGGCGGCCCGGCTGGCGTAGGTCCCGACCGCATAGGGGAACCGGCGGGTGTCGCCGGTGGTCACGAACACGTCGTCCATCTCCACCCCGAGCTCGTCGGCGACGATCTGGGCGAACACCGTCTCGTGCCCCTGACCCTGCGAGGTGAGCCCCGTCGCGACCGTCACCCGTCCGTTGGTCTCGACCTGGACGTGCCCGCCCTCGTACGGTCCGACGCCGGTCCCCTCCACGTAGCAGGCCAGCCCGATGCCCAGGTGCCGCCCGTCGGCCGCGGCGATGGCGCGTTCGGCGACGAAGCCGTCCCAACCCACCAGCTCCTTGATCCGGGCCAGCGAAGCCGGGTAGTCGCCCGAGTCGTAGATCAGCGGTCGGCCGTCCTGGAAGGTCATGCCGAAGTCGTAGGGGAACTCGTCGGGGCCGATGAGGTTGCGCTCGCGCACGTCGGCCCGGTCGAGTCCCAGGTGCTCGGCGATGCGGTCGATGGTGCGCTCCATCACGAAGCAGCCCTGCGGGCGGCCGGCGCCCCGGTACGGCGTGCAGGTCACGGTGGTCGTGTAGAGCGACGTGAACGTCACCCGGTAGTTCCGGTGACGGTAGGGGCCGGGAAGCTGGGTCGCGGTGATGATCGGCAGCACGATGCCATAGGGGGTGTAGGCGCCGTTGTCGTGCCAGAACTCGACGTCGAGCCCGAGGATCGTACCCTCGTCGTCGAAGCCCACACGCACGTGGTGCCGCTGGCCCCGTTCGTGGGTGGCAGACACGAAGTGCTCGTAACGGTCCTCGACCCACTTCACCTCGCGGCCCAGCAGCCGCGCCGCCCACGGGACCAGGACCTCTTCGGGGTACGGATGCAACACCTTGGTGCCGAAGCCGCCGCCGACATCCGGGGTCACCACCTCGACGGCGCCGTCGGGCAGCTCGAGGATGTTGGCGACCGCGGCGCGCACGCCGGTGGACGTCTGGGTGGAGGTGCGGATCCGCAGGCGCTGGTCGTCGCGATCCCAGCGGGCGTGGACGCCGCGCCCTTCCAGCGGCGAGGACAGCGAGCGTTCGATGGTGAAGTCCAGCTCGAGCACCAGCGGCGCTGCCCCGATCGCGGCACGAGCGTCCCCCAGCTCCTGGGTTGTGACGGCGGCGACGTTGCCGGGCACGTCGGGATGGACCAGGTGCTCGGCGGCGCGGGCGGCATCGATCCCGACCACTGGGGGCCTGGGCTCGTAGTCGACGACGATCCGATCGACGACGTCCTCTGCCACGTAGCGGTCGACCGCGACCACCATGACCACCGCCTCGCCGACATGGTTGACCTCGCCGTTCGCCAGGGCGTACTGGGTGCGGGGGTGGGTCAGGTCGGGGTGCGGGATCAGCAGCGGCAGCGGCTCGGCCAGGCGTCCGGGCAGGTCGTCCCACGTGTAGACACCCACCAGGCCGTCGACGTCGAGGGCAGGGGTGACGTCGACGCCGGTGATGCGGGCGTGGGCGTGAGTGCTGCGCACGAAGGCGACGGCGAGGGCGTCGTGGCCGGCGTCGTCGAGGAAGCGGCCGGCACCCGTGAGCAGGCGCTGGTCCTCGCGACGCTCCACCTTCTCGCCGAACCACCGGGTGGTCACGCCTGGTCCTCCTGGTCGGTGCCCGTGGGGGCGCTGGACGTTGCTGCGACCAGCTCGCTGGCCCGCCGCACCGACCGGACGATGTTGACGTAGCCGGTGCAGCGGCACAGGTTGCCGCCCAACGCCTCGACGATGTCGTCGTCGGACGGATCGGGGTTCCGTCGGAGCAGCTCGGTGGTCAGCAGCAGGAATCCCGGAGTGCAGAAGCCGCACTGCAGGCCGTGGCACTCGCGGACCGCCTGCTGTACGGGGCCGAGCTCGACCTGAGCGTCGCCCATGGCGTCCCCGTCGGACGTGCCGAGGCCTTCGACGGTGGTGACGTCTGCACCGTCGGCCATCACGGCGAACGTGAGGCACGAGCGGACCGGCGCCCCATCCAGCAGCACCGTGCACGCCCCGCAGACCCCGTGCTCGCAACCGAGGTGGGTGCCGGTAAGCCGCAGATCGTGGCGCAGCAAGTCGGACAGCAGCAGCCGCGCCGGTGCCCGCGCGGCCCGCGCCACCCCGTTCACCGTGACCACGACTTCGTGTGGATCCGCGGCCGAGTCTGCCGACGTCGCCGACCCGCTTCGATCGTCCCCTCCTCCGGCTGCACGACCTCGTCGGGCGGCGCCCGACCGAAGACCCTCCGACCAGCCGCCGTCCGGACCGCCGGCCCGATCCCGGGGCTCGGGACCGATCTCGGCCCAGGTGGCGCCCCGATCGGCGTTGGCACGGGCGCGGTCGAGGGCTCGGGCGAGTGCCCGGGTGGTGAGCGTGGCCGCGAGGTGGCGACGGTACGCCGCGTCGGCGTGGATGTCGTCGGTCGGGTCGAGCGAGGACGTGACCAGGTCGTAGACCGCGTCGCGGGCTCGCCCCGGCACCAAGGACGCGGTCGAGCCCTCAGCGACGCCAGAGCGGACGCCGGCCAGCGCCGGGGCGAGGTCGACGACGACCGGCGTCGGCGCGCACGACAGGTAGGCGGCACGACCTGCGACCGGCTGGTCGTCGTCGTCGACGGCCACCACGAGGGCGACCCCGGCGAGCGCGAAGTCACCGTGACGGCGGGCCAGCTCCTCCACTGCCCACCCGGTCCCGGCCGGCAGCCGGGGGAAGGTCGCGGCGACCACCAGCTCCTCGGGCTGCAGCGTGGTCTGTAGCGGCCCGACATAGAGGTCGGCGGCGGCGATCCGCCGGCTGGTGAGCCGTCCGGACCGCCAGGTGACGGCCTCGACGCTGCCGTCGAGCAGGGCGAGCACGGCTGGCAGCTCGGCCGCGGGATCGGCATGGGCGAGCGAACCGCAGACCGTGCCCCGGTTGCGGATCACGGGATGGGCGATCCAGCCCGCCGCCTCGACCAGCAGCGGATGGGACTCGCGCAGCGGATCGTGGAGCAGCCGCGCGTCCCGCACGGTCGCGCCCACCACGACCGCGTCGTCGTCGGGCTCGAGGCCGTCGATGCGGTCGAGGCCGTCGATGCCGTTGATGTCGACCAGGTGCGCGGGGGCCGCCAGGCGGAAGTTGAGCAGCGGCACCAGGCTCTGGCCACCGGCGAGCACCTTGGCAGCATCGCCCAGCTCGGCGAGCAGCTGCGCCGCCTCCGCGACCGAGGCCGGACGGTGGTAGGTGAACGGCGGCGGCTTCACGACGCGGTCCTACCCGCCGGTGCGGCGCGAGCCGCAAGGGCCGCGAGCGCCGCCGTGAAGCACTCGAGCGGCGGACGTACGAGACCTGCGCCCACCTGGCCCGTCCCGGCCACGCGGCCCGCCATCCCGGTGTTGACGATCGGTGCCACCCCGGTGCGGACCACCCGCAGCACGTCGATGCCGAAGGGCACACCACGGAAGTCGAGCGTCGGGAGGCTCCATGTCGGATGCTCGGTCAAGGTCACCTCGTACATCAGCTCGGTCCAGGTCATGGCGTCGTCGACGGTGCCGCCGACCAGTCGCACGATCGCCGGTGCCCCCGCCATCGCGAACCCTCCGAGCCCGACCGTCTCGGTGATCGCCGAGTCGCCGATGTCGGCATTGGCGTCGTCGGGGCCATAGCCGCCCAGGTAGAGGCCCTCGGGGACGGCTGCAGGGGCCGTGAACCACCGGTCGCCGGTGCCGGACACGCGGATGCCGAACTCCGTGCCGTTCCGGGCCATGGCGACGACCACCGTCGACCCGGGGACGTCGGCGCCGGCGTCGGCCACGAGCTTGGCCGCGCCCATGACCACGTTGAGCAGGAAGTGGTCGTTGGCGTCGACGAACGCGAGGACGTCGGCCACGTCGCCGGCCCCGTGTCGCCCGGTGGCCGTGCCGGCGTCGCCCTCACCCGTGTCGGACCCGTGGCCCTGGCCGGATTCGTCGGTGGCTAGGCCGCGCACGAGGTCGGGCGCGAGCGCCCGGACGAGCAGCGAGGTGCCCGCCCGGTTGCGGTTGTGGCCCTCGTCGCCCATGGCCACCATCGACGCGATCAGCGCGCCGACGTCGATCGGGCCGTGGCGGCGCAGCGCTGCAGCCAGGACCGGCCCGAGCACGTGCTCCATCCAACGCAACCGTTCAGTGATCGCGTCGCCGTAGGCGCCGTAGCGCAACACCTTGCCGAGCCCTTCGTTGAGGGTGCTCCGGCTGGTGCGCCCGTCGCCGGCATCGAGGACCCACATCGGCATCGACGGGCTCACGATGCCCGCCATCGGGCCGACGCTGGCGTGGTCGTGGCAGGGTGCGAGCTCGATCGCCCCGGAGGCAGCAAGGGCCTCGGCGGCCTCCGGCGAGTCGGCCCAGTCCTCGTAGAGGCAGGCGCCGATGATCGCGCCACGCATCGGCCCGGAGGCGGCCTCCCAGTCCAGCGGAGGTCCCGCATGGAGCAGCTGATGACGGTCGATCCCGACCAGTTCGGCGGCGGGGCGGACATCCACCAGGTGGGGTCGGACCGCGGCCATCCGCTCGACCGCGGTGCGGTTGGCGGCCGGCAGCCGCCCGTCGGCCGTGAC
>JBOGHK010000006.1:0-5482 GCA_050744325.1 Acidimicrobiales bacterium | reverse complement strand
AGTTCTACTTCCGGACCACCGACGTGACCGGCATGATCCAGCTGCCTGAAGGCGTCGAGATGTGCATGCCCGGCGACAACACCGCCATGACCGTCGAGCTCATCGCCCCCATCGCCATGGACGAAGGCCTGCGCTTCGCCATCCGCGAAGGCGGCCGCACCGTCGCCTCAGGCCGCGTCACCAGGATTCTGAAATGAGGTTGAGCATGTTGAACGTGTCGACGGGTGGCAGTGAGCCGCTCGACGACTGGACCCGAGACGACGAGGCTTTGACGGCGCCGGAGGCCCCGAGCCGTCAGGCGAGGGCATAGCCGGAGGCAGAAGATGGCGAAGGCCAATGAGAAGCGGGTGCACGTCACGCTGGAGTGCACGTCGTGCAAGCGCCGCAACTACATCACCACCAAGAACAAGGTGAACGACCGCGAGCGGGTCGAGATGCGGAAGTACTGCCGGTGGGAGCGGCAGCACACCGTCCACAAGGAGACCCGCTAGCCGGACCGAAGTCCGACCCTTCGTTTCCTTACTGATACGTAACGTCACTCCTTCCCGGGAGGTCAGAAGCAACCGATGCCACAGAGCGTGGCGAATCTGATTGCTGCCGCACAGGCTGGCGACCGTGAAGCGTTCGAGGGTCTCGTTCGCTTGACGCACGCCGACACCTACACGCTGGCCCTGCGGTTGACCGGGAACGAGGAAGATGCACGAGACGTGGCCCAAGAGGCATACCTGCGGGCGTATCGGGGCTTGCGGCGCTTTCGGGGCGACGCACAGTTCTCCACGTGGCTGTATCGGATCACAGCGAACTGTGCGGCGACCCATCTCGGGCGCCGGGCGCGTCACCGACACGACGTGCTCGACGACACCGTCCAGCTCGCCGATCCTCGGACCGACCACGACCCCCAGCTGCGGGCCGATGCGAGCGACCTCCGCCATCGCCTGCTCGACGCGCTCGACGACCTGCCGCCGCGGCTTCGGGCGGTCGTGGTCCTGCGAGACGTCTACGACCTGTCCCACGAGGACATCGCGGCCGAGCTGGGCATCAGCGAATCGGCGGCGAAGGTTCGCCTGCACCGGGCGCGGCACAAGCTCCGGGCGCAGCTCTTCGGCCGTCGCGACGAACGAGAGGCCGGTGGGACTCGTGCCGGGTGAGCGGGCTGGCGAGCGCCGGATAGGAGTTCGGTGTCATGCACTGTGAAGAGATGGTCCACAACCTGCCCGCCGTCGCCGACGGGTCGGCGCAGTTGCGCCGCCACCAGCGACGGCACGTCGATCGCTGCCTGCGGTGCCAGGCCGACCTGGCCCAGTACCGAAAGCTGCTGCGGTCGCTCCGCTCGCTCCGAGCCGAGGTGGTCCGGCCGGCGCCGGGAGTGCTGGCCGACATCCTGGCCGGGCTCGAGGGTGCATCCGTCGATCCGGAGCGTGCGATCCGCACCGTCCTGTCGGCGAAGCGGGTGGCCTACATCGGCGGGATCGCCGCAGCGACCGCCGCCGGCGCGGTGAGCGCCATCGTGCTCACGACCCGCACTCGGCGCACCCGTCTCGCCGGTTAGCCCACCACGGTTCGTCTAGCGTTCGAGCCCGCGCGAACAAACACGCATTCGTACGGTGATCGGCCGGGCTGTAGGCTGGCACGGTTACCCCCGAGGGCAGTAGCTCAACTGGCAGAGCAGCGGTCTCCAAAACCGCAGGTTGGGGGTTCGAGTCCCTCCTGCCCTGCACCCCCCGTCACCTCACCCGAGGGTCTCGCCATGGCGATGAACCGACAGACAAAACGGATGCTCCAAAAGCAGGGGCAGATCGACGCCGAGGGCCAGCCGACAGCCCGCAAGCGCCCCGCGCCCCAGGCGCCGCGCGCCGGTACCGGCCGTCCCGACCAGGGCAGGACCCGCCCGATGCAGTTCCTCCGCGAGGTGCGCAGCGAACTGCTGAAGGTCGCATGGCCTACCCGCCCCGAAGTCATCAACTACTCGATCATCGTGCTGGTGGCGGTGGTCATCCTGACCACGTACATCGCCTCGCTCGACTTCGCCTTCGGTGAGGCCATCTTCAAGCTCTTCGAACGATGAACCCAGACGACGAAGCAACGACCGACGAAACCGACACCCCCAGCCGCGCTGTCGACGAGGCCGGCCAGGCCGACGAGACCGGTCAGGCTGACGAAACCGAGGACGTCGAGGAGGTCGCGCCCGACGAGACCGACGAGGTCGCGTCCGACGAGGTCACCACCGAGGAGCCGGGCTCCAACGGCGACTCGGCGCTCTCCGACGGCGACGATCCCGACACCCTGCCGGACATCCTCACAGAGGACGAGCTGCTCACCGGCACCGAGCTGATCGAGCGGCCGGAGAGCCCCTACGACCGGCCGGGCCGGTGGTTCGTGGTGCACACCCAGTCGGGCTACGAGAAGAAGGTCAAGCAGAACCTCGAGGCCCGCATCCAGTCGATGAACGCCGAGGACGCCATCTATGAGGTGGTGATCCCCATGGAGGACTACGTCGACCTCCGCAACGGCAAGCGGGTCGTCGCGCAGCGCAAGATGTTCCCCGGCTACCTGCTGGTCCGGTCAGAGCTCGACGACAAGGCGTGGTTCGTCATCCGGAACACGCCGGGCGTCACCGGCTTCGTGGGCCAGGGGGCCAAGCCCTCGCCACTGCCGCGCCGTGACGTCGAGGCCTTCCTCACGCCCAAGGGCGCCGAGGAGCAGGTGTCGACGCGCAGCAAGCCCCGCCTCGAGTACGAACTGCACGAGACGGTGCGGGTCAAGGAAGGCCCGTTCGCCGACTTCTCGGGCGAGGTCGTCGAGATCAACGAAGACCAGCTCAAGCTCAAGGTGCTGGTCAACATCTTCGGCCGCGAGACGCCGGTCGAGTTGGAGTTCAGCAAGGTCTCCAAGCTCTGAGGACCCAGGAGAGACAACCCCGATGGCGAAGAAGAAGAAGAAGGTACTGGCGATCGTCAAGATCCAGATCTCCGCAGGGCAGGCCACACCGGCGCCGCCGGTGGGCACCGCGCTGGGTCCTCATGGCGTCGCCATCATGGACTTCTGCAAGGCCTACAACGCGGCGACCGAGCAGCAGCGCGGCACGGTCGTGCCGGTCGATATCACCGTCTACGAAGACCGCACGTTCACGTTCATCCTGAAGACGCCACCGACGCCGGTGCTGCTGCGTCAGGCCGCGGGCCTCGACAAGGCCGCCGAGAACCCGGGTCGCGAGACGGTCGGCAAGATCACCGACCAGCAGCTCACCGAGATCGCCGAGATCAAGATGCCCGACCTCAACGCCTACGACATCGACGCCGCGAAGCTGCAGGTCGCAGGCACCGCCCGGTCCATGGGCATCGAAGTTCCATAGTCCGACAGTTCGAACCACCACCGGCTGGATCGGGACGACCTCGCCCGACCGCTGACCTACCCGAGGGAGCCACCATGGCGCACGGAAAGAAGTACAGCGACGCGCTGAAGCGCTTCGACCGCGAGGGTCTGCACGGCCCGGCAGAGGCCATCGACCTGGTCAAGTCGCTGGCGCCGGCCACCTTCGACGAGACCGTCGAGCTTGCCGTCCGGCTCGGCGTCGATCCCCGCAAGGCCGACCAGATCGTCCGGGGCACCGTCGGGTTGCCGTCGGGCACCGGAAAGGACGTCCGGATCGCCGTGTTCGCGGCGGGCGACGCCGCGACCGCAGCACGTGAGGCCGGCGCCAACATCGTGGGCACTGACGATCTCGCAGCCCAGATCGAGGGGGGCATGCTCGACTTCGACGTCGCGATCGCCACCCCCGACCTCATGCCCCTGGTCGGCCGGCTGGGCCGCGTGCTCGGTCCCCGAGGCCTGATGCCCAACCCGAAGACCGGCACGGTGACCCCCGAGGTTGCCAAGGCGGTCGGCGAGTTCAAGGGCGGCAAGGTCGAGTACCGCACCGACCGCTACGGCAACATCCACGTGCCTGTGGGAAAGGTCTCGTTCACGCCCCAGGCGCTGCTCGAGAACATCCGGGCCGTGCTCGACGAGCTGCACCGAGCGAAGCCGGCCGCAGCGAAGGGTCGCTACCTGCGGCGCATAGCGCTGTCCTCGACGATGGGGCCGGGCATCAAGATCGACCCGAACCGCCTCCGCGTCGTCGGCGACGAAACGGCCGCCTGACCGTCGCAACCCAAACCAGGTCCGTCCGTGGCCGTACCCCGCGACAGTCGAACGCCGGACCGATGGGCAGCCGTCTCGCTCTCCGGGGCCGGTGCCGCTAGCCTCAAACGGCTCAACAACCGACATTCGCTCGCCGAAGACCTCCGGTGCCGCCGTGCTGAAAGGGCTGCGGGCACTCACCCGTAGGTGATTGCCCACTGCATGTCCCGCCTGAGTAGGTGAACACCTCGGAACCTCCGCCTTCCAGTGGTCCGGTTCTCCGGCGTTCGCTGCGTGCGAGCGCCCAGGCACGAGAACCAAGAGGAGGTGCGATGGAGAAACCGAGACCCGACAAGGTCGCCGTGGTCGACGAGGTGCGACAGCGCTTCACCGATAGCGACGCCGCCCTGTTGACCGAATACCGCGGGCTCGACGTAGGTGCGCTAGCCACGTTGCGCGGTGCACTGCGGCAGGTGGGCAGCGACTACAAGGTCTACAAGAACACGCTGGTGCGACTGGCGGTCCACGATGCGGGCCTCGACCTCGAGGCGATGCTGGTCGGGCCGACAGCGATCGCGTTCGTCCGTGAGCGTCCGGACGGCACGCCCGCCGACCCGGTCCTGGTGGCCAAAGCGCTGCGCGACTTCGCCCGGACCAACCCAGCGTTGGTGGTGAAGGGCGGGGTCATGGCCGGAGCGGCACTCAGCGCCGACGAGGCCCGAGCGCTGGCCGACGTCGAGCCCCGCGAGGTGCTGTTGTCCCGCCTGGCCGGTGGGCTGGCTGCTCCGATGCAGGGATTCGCCAGCCTGCTCGAGGCCCTGCCACGCAACTTCGCCTACGGGCTGAAGGCACTGATCGACCAGGGTGGCGCCGCCCCGAGCGATGCCCCTATCGACGCACCGTCCGACAGCAGCACTGATTCTTAGGAGAGAACCCCATGGCAACCAAGTCCCTGTCGAAGGATGACATCCTCGACGCCATCTCGAACATGACCGTCCTCGAGCTGAGCGAACTGCTCAAGGACTTCGAAGAGCGCTTCAACGTGACCGCCGCTGCGCCGGTCGCCACCGTCGCCGCGGCTCCCACGGGTGGCGACGCCGGCCCGGCCGAGGAGGAGAAGGACGAGTTCGACGTCGTCCTCACTGCCGCCGGCGGCCAGAAGATCGCGGTGATCAAGGAAGTCCGCACGCTGACCAGCCTCGGGCTGAAGGAAGCCAAGGATCTGGTCGAGTCGGCGCCCAAGGCCGTCCTCGAGAAGGTCAACAAGGAAGACGCCGACAAGGCCAAGGCGGCCCTCGAGGGCGCCGGCGCCACCGTCGAGCTCAAGTAGCACGGTTCCGGCGTTCGTTGGTCGCGTGCACCG
>JBOGHK010000005.1:0-11213 GCA_050744325.1 Acidimicrobiales bacterium | reverse complement strand
AGCCTGTTCCGCCGCGAAATCGCCGGACCAGGCTGACGGGACACTTGGGCCTAACGATCGATGCGCAGCTGATCGAGCACCGCCCACCGTGGGTCGCGCTTGGCCTGCCCGTCCTGTCCTGACGGGTCGCTCAGCCCGCCGACAGGATGCGCGTCGGGGTCGGGCCCGGCGCAGTCCTCGCCGCACAACGGGGCGGCAGGCAGAGCGAGAGCCAGCACCTCGCGCATCACCGGCTCCAGGTCGACCTGGTCGTCGTCGAGCGGGAAGGTCTCGCCTTCGACCGGCTCGGGCTCGAAGACCTCGCGCAGGTCGACGTGAAGCTCACCGACGATCGGTTCGAGGCAGCGACGACATTCCCCCGTCCAGGCGGCCCGAGCCTGTCCCTGGACGACCACCGTCGAGCCCTGCGCCTCGACGGTGCCGTCGAAGTGGACGTCGGTGCCCTCGACGATGCGGGACGACGACAGCCCCACCCGAGGCACCGTGCCAGCCAGGGTCAGCGGACGCTGGGTGCCGGGATGCCGCAACTCCTCACCGACGTTGACGACGAAGGGTCGGCGCACCCCGCGAGCCTACGAGGCGGGATGGCGATCCAGGTCGTCGGCCTCGGCGTCACCGTGCCGGTCCTGGTCGAAGAACACGGCGCCCACGTTCTCGACGTCCTCGCGGGATTCCTCGGTGGTCGGATCCTCGCCGACATCGGCGTAGCCGGACTTGACCTCCGGCGCCGGCTGCAACCGCTCACGACCCTTGGCGATGACCACCATGGTCTTCTCGAGGACGCCTTCGAGCTGGGCCAGGCGGTGGTCGCAGTAGTCGTCGCACTCGCTGCGGACCCGGGCCGCGTCGGCACGGGCCTGCTCGACCAGCCGCCGCGCCTTCGACTCGGCCGAGCGCATCACCTCGGACCGCTGCACCATCCGCTCGGCCTGCCCTCTCGCGGCGGCCAGGATCTCGTCGGCCTCGCGGCGGGTGCGCGCCAGGAACTCCTCGCGCTCCTTCAGCTGCCAGCGCGCTCGGCGCAGGTCGTCGGGGAGGCGGGCGAGCGCCTGCTCGACCAGGTCGAGGACTTCGTCGCGGTCGACTTTGACCGCGGTGGAGAGCGGCGCCGGCCGCGCCTGATCCATGAGGTCGCGCAGCTCGTGGAGCAGCAGCTCGACGTCGCCACCCGGCTGGCGCCGGGCGATCCGCCTGTCGAGGTCGAGGTCGTCGTCCTCGTCGCTCTCGTCGTCGAGGTCGAAACCGTCCTCGTGGTCGGCGCTCTCAACCATCGCCGAGCTTGTCCTCCAGGCGCTTGGCCACGGCTTGGGGAACCATGGACGAGACGTCACCGCCATAGCGGGCGATCTCGCGGATGAACTTCGAGGCCACGAACGAGTTCGACGAGCCCGACGGGATGAACATCGTGTGGACCCCGGACACCTTGCGGTTCATCTGGGCCTGCATCAGCTCGGACTCGAAGTCGGACACCACCCGCAAACCCTTCACGATGAAATCTGCATCCACCTCGCGCGCCAGGTCGACCACCAGGGCCGAGAACGAGGTGATCTGCACGTTCTCGAGGTGGGACACCGACTCGTCGATCATGGACTTGCGCTCGTCGAGGGTGAACAGCGCCTCGCCCTTCTGCGGGTTGCGCACGGCCGCCACCACCACGTCGTCGAACAGATGCGAGGCGACCTCGATGATCTCGAGGTGTCCGTTGTGGATGGGATCGAACGAACCGGGATAGAGGACGGTCGTCACAGCTGCTCCTGTCGGGGGCGCGGGTGTGACCGGCTGTGGTCATCCCCAACCTACCTCTCGGCCGCGCTCCGATCTGGGTTCACCCTCCGTGGTGCACCTCGGCCCCGGCGGTCCGCTCGGCGAAGCCGACCCAGGTAGTGCCGTAGTCGCTGGAGCGGACCATCCCCCAGCCGTCAGGCAGGTCGACGGGCTCGCCGGATTCGATCACGACGACGGTCGCCGGCAGGTGGCAAAGCAACGCATCCCACCGGTCATACGCGTAGGGCGGGTCGCAGAAGGCCAGGCCGAACTGGGTCTGCGCGTCGACGCTGCCGTGGCGCTCACGCCAGCCCGCGACGAACCGCTCGGCCTGGTCGCCCACGACCTCGGCCTGGTCGCTGAAGCCGCAGGCCGCCAGGTTCTGAGCCACCGCCCGACGCGCCCGCGGGTCGGCGTCGACGAAGACCGCATGGGATGCCCCTCGGGAGAGTGCCTCGATCCCGAGCGCACCGCTGCCTGCGAACAGGTCGAGGACCTGCACCCCCTCCAGCAGGTCGCGACTCCAGAGTGCGTTCATGATCGCTTCGCGCACCCGGTCGCTGGTTGGCCGGGTGCCGGTGCCCGCCGGGGCCACCAGCCGCCTTCCCCTCGCGGTGCCGCCGACCACACGCATTGGCCGCACGGTATCGCCACCCGTCCCCCGCCCCGGTCGACCCGAGGTCATCGTGCCTGCATCTGGGACCTATCGCCTCAGGCTCGGCAAAGCGGGAAGTATCGCCTCCGGCCGGCGTGGATTAGGAAGGCACGCATGAGCGACCACGTCGTCAGGATCATCCGCATCGACCAGCCCGTGGTGCGCAACGCGGTCAACTCGGCAACCGCTCAGCGGCTGCACGACGAGTTCCTGGCGTTCGACGCCGACGACGAGGTCCACGTGGCGGTGCTCACCGGCGACGACGCAGCGTTCAGCGCCGGCGCCAACCTCCGTGACCTGCCCCGGCTGCGGGACAGCGGTCCACTCGGGCCGACCAGGCTGCAGCTGTCCAAGCCCGTGATCGCGGCGATCGAGGGCTGGTGCGTGGCCGGCGGACTCGAGTTGGCCGTCTGGTGCGACCTCCGGGTCGCGAGCACCTCGTCCCGCTTCGGCTGCCTGGAACGCCGTTGGGGCGTGCCGTTGATCGACGGCGGCACCTACCGGTTGCCCCGGATCGTCGGTCTGGGACGCGCGCTCGACCTGATCCTCACGGGTCGCGAGATCGACGCCATCGAAGCCGAACGCATCGGCTTGGTCGACCGCCTGGTCCCCGCCGGCCAGGCACTCGAATTAGCGGTCGCGCTGGCGGGCGAGATCGCCGGATTCCCGTGGCACGCGGTGGTGAACGATCGCCGTGCGGTCTACGACGGGTTGGGCCTGGGGATGACGGAGGCTCTCGCCAACGAGGACCGGCTGGGCCGGGACACGATCTTCGCCGACGGCTTCAGCGCCGGCGTCGAGCAGTTCGACGCCCACCAACGGCAACGCCCCCGCTGAGTCGTTTCGATCTCGTCCTCCTGGGAACCGAGCAGCCGTGTGTGATCAGGATGGGGCGGGGCGGGTCACGACCTGGAGGTCGCTACCGGGCTTCCACACCGCGTAGTGCATGTCGCCGCCACCGAAGATCATGTACGCGCCTCGCACAAGGTCGACCGCCCAGAGGTCGAAATCGTCCGGGCCCTTCGGTCGCCAGTTGATCGCGGCCTCCAAAGCCACGCAGTAGCGCTCGATCTCGTCCTCGTCGACGATCCGGCGTGCCAACCCGTACAGCTTGACCTCGCCCTCGGTCCCGTTCTTGTCGGAGATCGTCGAGTGCACCAGGCATCGGGCATCGCGTGCCAGGTCCCGCGACTTCATCGAGGCCGGCATCATCCCTAGGTAGAGCTGGCCCTCGTGGATCAGCGGTTCGACCGGGCTGAGGCGCGGCCACCCGTCGGATCGCAGCGTGCCGACCAAGCTGAGGCCAGTGGCCGCGAATCGCTCGCGTGCGTGCTGCGCCAACTCCGGAGCCTGGTTCTCCATCTCGGCGAACGTCACGGTGGTCGTGGTGGTGTCCATCTTGGGCGACGGTACCGAAGGCTCCCTGACAGCTTCTGTCAAGGACTCGCTACCGTGCTGACGATGCGAGCCGCCCGGCTGGTCCAACTCCTCCTACTCCTCCAGGTCCACCGCAAGCTCACCGCGGCCCAGCTCGCGGAGCGCCTGGAGGTGTCGGTGCGCACGATCTACCGCGACATGGAGGCGCTGTCCGGCGCCGGGGTGCCGGTGTTCGCCGAGCCTGGGCCTGGTGGTGGCTGCACGTTGGTCGACGGCTACCACACCCGCCTGACGGGCCTGACACCGGACGAAGCCGAGGCGCTGGCACTGGTGGGGCTCCCGGGCGCGGCGGCCGACCTCGGTCTGGGCACGGTGCTCGCTGCCGCGCAGCTCAAGGTCGACGCTGCGCTGCCACCCGAGCTTCGCCGACGAGCCGTCCGGGTCCGCGAGCGGTTCCACCTGGATGCGCCGGGATGGTTCACCCGCGAGGAGTCCACACCCCACCTCGCCACGCTCGCCCACGCGGTCTGGGACGAGCGCCGAACGGAGATCGGCTACGAGCGAGCCGACGGCATCGTCCATCGAACCATCGATCCACTCGGCCTCGTGCTCAAGGCCGGGAAGTGGTACCTGGTGGCCGGGGTCGGGGCGGATCGTCGAGCGAGGACCTATCGGGTCTCGCGGGTGTCCTCGGCCGAGCTGCTCACTCACGCCGTCGAGCGCCCGGAGGCGTTCGACCTCGCCGCCTACTGGCAGCAGTCAGCCGAGGATTTCGCCCGATCGATGCTGCACCACGAGGTCGTCGCCCGGGTCCGCGCCGATCGGCTCTGGGCGCTGCGCTTCGCGCTCGAACCAGCGTCCGCCGAGGCGGCGATCGCCAGCGCCACCGAGCCGGACGCTGACGGCTGGGTGCGGGTGGTGATCCCGACCGAGTCCTTCGACTACGCCCACGACGACGTCCTCCGCCTCGGCGCCGACCTCGAAGTGCTCCAGCCCGTCGAGCTTCGCGACCACCTGGCCACCACGGCCCGCGCGATGGCCGACCGTTACTCCGCGGCCTCGACGTCGTCGCCCTCGTGAAGCGGCAGCAGGTCACTCACCGCGATCTCGACATCGGAGAACGCCGACGGTGCGACGGTCTCGCCGGGGAATCGAAGGGTGACCGTGCGGTACTGGCCGTCGACAGGGTCCATGTAGACCTCGACTCGCCGCTGCGGGATGTTGACCACCCAGGTCTCCGGTATCTCCGACCTTGCGTAGAGAGGCACCTTCACCTTCCGGTCCTCGCGGACTGTCGAGTCGGAGACCTCGACGGCGAGCAAGGTGTCTTCCCAGGTCGGATGCCTGACCGAATAGCGCTCGTGGGGCAGTTCGGCGAGCGTCACGTCGGGCTGCGGGAGTGAGTACTCGTCGCATTCGGTGGGGTTCTGACTGTTGACGTAGGCCCGATCCCCGAGAAGTCGGGAGAACTGCCTGGTCAATGTGTTCACGGCATAGGCGTGCGGTGGCTTGGTAGGCGACATCTCGAGGATCACTCCGTCGATCAATTCCAGACGGGCCTCGGGATCGAAGATGCCGGCGTCGTCCATGTGGATGAACTCCGCGACGGTGATTCGATGCCGAGCTTCCTCAATGTGCTCGTCTGCGATAGCTAATGACATAGGCGGAAAGAGTAGTCCGTCATCGTCATTGCATCCATATGCATCGAATGTTTCTTTCCGCGGATGATCGCCATCGCCGCCGGTTTCTCGCGTCACGCCTCTAGCGTTGCCGCGCGTGGAGGTCGATGCCACCATCATCTGCGTCGATTGCGGCGAGACGGCTCATCTGATCTCGTACACCCCTGAGGACGGCGTCTGGGCGCCCGGCGACGTGGTCGCCTACCGGTGCTCGGGCTGTGGCGACAGGTGGGACGTTGTCCTGCCCGAGGACAACGTCGAAGCCTGAGCCCGCGACCTGCGCTAGCCCTTGAGCAGGAAGTCCTGCTCGTCCTCGTCGAGGAACAGCGCAACCTCGTCGACGAGTCCGGTGTGCGCGGCCAGGCCTCCGTCGCCGTCGACGATCACCATCGCCACCTCGCGCGCCCGTTCGACCCACTCGCGGTCGCGGCGCAGCGACGCCAGCTTGAGGTCGTTGCGACCCTTCTGCCGCTCCCCCATGATCGTCCCCTCACCGCGCAGGTCGAGGTCGACTTCGGCCAGGTCGAAGCCATCGTCGCTGGCGACCAGGGCACCCAACCGCGCCTCGGCCTCCGGCGTGTCGGACTGGCTGACCAGGTAGCACCACGACCGGTCGCTGCCCCGGCCCACCCGACCCCGCAGCTGGTGGAGCTGCGCGATGCCGAAGCGGTCAGCATCGAGGATCACCATCACGGTCGCGTTCGGCACGTCGACGCCCACCTCGATCACCGTGGTCGCCACCAGCACGTCCAGTCGCCCCTCCCGGAACTGGTGCATGGTCGCATCCTTGTCGGCCGCACCCAGGCGCCCATGCAACAACCCGAGGCGCAGGCCCGCCAGCTCGTCGGCCTCCAGCCGGGCGAAGGTGTCCTCTGCCGAACGGGCCTCCAGCTTCTCGGACTCCTCGATCACTGGGCAGACGACGTAGGCCTGGCGCCCCACGGCCACCTCCCGCCGCACGGCCGCCCACACCGTGGACTCGTCCTCCTCGGTCCGGGCCCAGGTCGTCGTGATCGGCTGGCGTCCGGCAGGCCGGGAGCGGATCACGGTCACGTCCAGGTCGCCGTAGACGGTCATGGCTGCTGTCCGGGGGATGGGCGTCGCGGTCATGACCAGCACGTCGGGCACGGCCTCGCCGCCCGCCTTGTCGCGCAGCGCGGCCCGCTGCTCGACACCGAACCGGTGTTGCTCGTCGATCACCACGACCCCGAGCGACGCGAACTCGACCTGCTCCTGGATGAGCGCGTGGGTGCCGATGAGGATGTCGACGCTGCCCGCAGCCAGGTCGGCCAGGATCCGCCGGCGGTCCGCAGCGCCCACCCGGTTGGTGAGCAGCTCGACGCGCAGGGGACGGCTCCCGAACAAGGTGGTGCCGGCGTCGCCGACCACCATGCCGTCGAGCAAGGGCCTGATGCCCTGGGCGTGCTGCTCGGCCAACACCTCGGTCGGGGCCATGAACGCGCCCTGGTGACCGCCTTCGACCGCGACCAGCAGCGCTGCGACCCCCACGATGGTCTTGCCGCTGCCGACGTCGCCCTGGAGCAGGCGGTGCATCGGGAAGGGCTTGGACAGGTCGTCGCTGATCTCGTCGATCGCCTGGCGCTGGTCAGCGGTGCGCTCGAACGGCAAGCGGTCCCAGAACTGCTCGACCAGTCCCCCAGGCTTGCCATGGGCGATGCCCGGCGTGGTGCGTTCGAGGTGGCGCTTGCGCTCCACCAGTGCCAGTTGCACCCGCAGCAGCTCGTCGAGCACCAACCGCCGGCGCGCGGCCCTGTGCTCGTCCGGCGTCTCGGGCAGGTGGATACCCCGGAAGGCGGCGGTGCGGTCGACGAGGTCGAAGCGATCGAGGACCCACCCCGGCACGGGATCGGCGAACTCACCAGCCCGTTCCAACGCCTCGGCGATCCAGCGGCCGAGGTCCCAGGTGTGGATGCGGGCCTTCTCGGACTGCGGATAGACGGGGACCACCCGCCCGGTGCGGTCGCCGACCAGGTCGACGACGGGATTGACCAGCTGCCTTTGGCCCCGGTAGCTGTCGAGCTTGCCGAAGAACACCGCCATCGTGCCGCGGCTGAGCTGCTTGGCCCGCCACGACTGGTTGAAGAACTGGACCCGCAGGCGGCCGGTGCCGTCGCTCACGTCAGCCGTGACCAGCACCTTCGGGGGACGTCCCCGGGTCCGCCGGCTGTCGACCCGCTCGACCTGGGCCAGGACCATTGCCTCCTCGCCCAGCTTCAGGTCGCCGATGCGCGCCTGGTGGGTGCGGTCGATGTAGCGGCGCGGATAGTGGGTCAGGAGGTCGAGGACCGACTCGATGTCGAGCTCGGACAAGGCCTTGGCCCGTTCCGCACCGATGCCGCGCAGCTCCGAGACGGGGATGCGGGCGAGCTGACCGAACCGACGGGCCATCGCTACATCTAACCGGTTATTCGACCCCGAACAGGTACGGGTACAGCGGCTGGCCGCCGTGGTGGACCTCGGCGCTCACGTCCGGCCGGTGCTCGCCCAACCACTCCGTGATGCTGCGGGTGTCGGCGGGCGTGGCGCTCTCGCCCTCGATGATCGTGACGATCTCGTGGGACGAGGTCACGAGCGCGTCGAGCAGCCCGACCGCCGCCTCGACCGCGGTCGCCTCGACCGCCCGGATCCCGTCGCGGGCCAACCCGAGGTAGTCGCGTGTCGCGACAGGGCCGACCTCGGAATTCGAGTCACGCACCGCCTGTGTCACCTCGCCGGCGACCACGCTTGCCGCGAGATCGCCCATCTCCTTCGCGTTGTCCGCGACCGACGACTCGGGGTCGTAGCCCATCAAGCCGGCGAAGGCCTCGGCGACGCCGCGGGTCGGGACGACCCTGACGGCCTTCGTCGTGTGCTGGTCGACCTGCTCGGCCACGGGGATGATGTTCTTGTTGTTGGGCAGGATCACCACCTCGTCGGCGGGTACCTGCTCGACGGTCGCCAGCAGCTCGGCGGTCGACGGGTTCATGGACTGGCCGCCGGCTACGATCCCCTGGACGCCGAGGCTGTAGAAGATCCGCTTGATGCCGTCGCCCGAGGCCACGGCAACCACGGCGGTGGTCACCGGCGCGCTGACGTGTGGCGGGATCTCGACCACTTCGCCGGCACCGGTCGCCTCGCGGACCCAGCGCTCTTCCTCGACCTGTTCGTGCAGGTCGGTGACCCGGATGTCTCGGGGCCGGCCGGCATCCAGAGCGGCCTCGATGGCAGCGCCGATGTCGTCGGTGTGGATGTGGCAGTTCCAGATGCCGTCACCGCCGACCACGACGATCGAGTCGCCGATGCCTGCCCAGACGTCCTTGAACGCGGGGAGGGCGCTGTCGGCGGCTTCGAGGAAGTACATCACCTCATAGCGCAGCTCGGAGGAGCCCTCGCCGTGCTCGTCGGCGGTCGTCTCGAGCAGGTGGGCGTCCGAGCGGACCGCGCCTTCGCCCACCGTGGGCTCCGGTACCGGGCGACCGTCGAGCACGTGCAGCAACGCGTCGAGGAGCAGCAGGTACCCAGCACCACCGGCGTCGACCACGCCGGCCTCGGCGAGGACCGGCAGCAGCTCGGGTGTGCTCTCCAGAGCATCCCCCGCGGCGTGGCGAGCAGCTTCGGCCACCTGGACGAGCTGGGCGCCTTCGTTGTCGACGCCTCCCGTCGCGCCGTCGGCGGAGGCCCGCACGACGGTGAGGATCGTGCCCTCGACCGGGCGCATGACCGCCTGGTATGCCGCATCGGAGGCAGCCCGGAGCGCCTTCGCGAAGGTGGGAGCGTCGAGGCCGCCGGCGTCGGCGATGACTCCGGCGAGGCCCCGCAGGATCTGCGACAGGATGACGCCGGAGTTGCCACGGGCGCCCATCAGCGAGCCGTGGCTGATGGCCCGGCACACCGAGCTGATGTCGCCGTCACCGACCCTGGCGAGCTCTTCGGCGACCGCGGTGAGCGTGAGCGACATGTTGGTGCCCGTGTCGCCGTCGGGAACAGGGTAGACGTTCAGGCGGTTGATCGGCTCGCGGTGGGCCGCGAGGGCGTCGCGGTAGGCCTCGATCACCGCCCGAAGGTCCGCAGCTCCCAGATGGTCGCGGGTGCTCACGGCGGCGATGCTAGGTGACGGCGGGACCAACGCCTGATGAAGCACACGGGCACACATGGGCACGTGTTCCCCGCATGATCGAGGTTGTTCCCTACGAGCAGCGATCAGTACAGTCTCCAGATTCTCGAATCGACCGACCACGAGGTGACGTGTCCATGGCAGCCGTCTGCGAGGTGTGCGGCAAGCACCCGTCATGGGGTATGCGGGTGAGCCACTCCCACCGGCGGACCAAGCGCCGCTGGAACCCCAACATCCAGCGGGTGCGCGCGCTGGTCGACGGCGCGCCGCGCCGCGTGCACGTGTGCACCGGCTGCATCAAGGCCGGCAAGGTCACCAAGCTCGTCCACTGATCGCCCCTCGGTGCAATGGCGGGGCCATTAGCCGGGCTGCGCGTCCTCGACGTCGCGACGGTCATCGCGGCGCCTGGCGCGGCCCGCTACCTCGCCGACTTCGGGGCTGACGTCCTCAAGGTCGAACGGCCTGACGGTGGCGACTCGACCCGGACACTCGGCCTGCCCGATCCTCGCGACGGCACGTCGCTGTACTGGAAGCTGGTCAGCCGCAACAAGCGGTGCGTCACCCTGGACCTCAAGTCGGACCAAGGCCGCGAGACCGCGCTGCGGCTGGCGGGCGAAGCCCACGTCCTGGTCGAGAACTTCCGCCCCGGCACGCTCGAACGCCTGGGACTGGGCCCAGACGTGCTCTTCGAACGGAACCCGCGTCTTGTCGTCTGCAGGGTCACCGGCTTCGGCCAAGACGGCCCCTACGCACAACGGCCGGGGTTCGCGACCCTCGCCGAGGCCATGTCGGGCTTCGCGGCGGTCAACGGGGAGCCTGACGGAGGTCCGCTGCTGCCCCCGATCGCCCTGGCCGATGAGCTGACCGCGGTTGTCGCGGCATTCTCGATCATGAGCGCGCTGTGGTCCGGAGTCGGCCAGGTGTTGGACGTCAACCTGCTCGACTCGTTGCTCCAGTGCATGGGGCCGCTCCCCGGCGCATACGGAGCCACGGGCTACCTGCAACCCCGGATGGGTTCGGCGCTCCCCTACTCCGTGCCCCGCGGTACCTGGCGCTGCGGCGACGGCCGGTGGGTGGCGGTGTCGGCGTCGGCCGAGTCCGTGGGTCGCCGCGTCATGGCGCTGCTCGGCTTGGGCGACCGTGAGGACCTACGGTCGTTCGGGGGGAGGATCGCCGCCCGCGACGAGATCGATGCCCGGATCGCCGAGTTCTGTGCCGCCCGCACCCTGGACGAGGTGGTCGCGGCCTTCGAGGAGGCGCAGGCTGCGGCCGGGCCGGTGTACGACATGAAGGATCTGTTCGCCGATCCGCACGTGCAGGAACGAAAGTCGATCGTCGAGGTCGACGGCGTCCACATGCCCGGCTTGGTCGCCCGCCTGTCGAGGACCCCAGGCGAGATCCGTTGGGCCGGCCGCCCCCTAGGCGAAGACGACCCCCCGGAGTGGCTGCCAGCCTGAGGTCCCACCACAGGCGAAGCAACCCACCAACGAGGGCAAGGCCAAGGCCCGACCACCGACGAGCGACCCACCAAGGAGGCAGGGCGGGGGCCCGACCACCGACAAGCGCCCCACCAACGAGGCAGGGCGGGGGGTTCGGGGGGCAGAGGCTCCGCCGGAGCCCCCCG
>JBOGHK010000004.1:0-11291 GCA_050744325.1 Acidimicrobiales bacterium | reverse complement strand
CCATGGCTGACCCCGGCGGGCTGGACGCCCGCTGCTCCGGGTCCGCACTGGCTCACCCCGGACGGCGGGACGCCCTTGCCGCCGACCCCGCCACCGGCCGCGTCGACCGTGCCGCCGCCGCTGGCCCCTGCTCCACTGCCGCCTCCGGTCGAGATCGTCCCGCCGCCCGCTCCTGGAGTTGTGCGGCCTCCTGCGACCACGCCGGCCGTCCCGGCGCCGCATCCCCTGGTCACGATGCGAACGACGGTCCCAGCGATCCCGCCGGCCGGGGTTGCCCGGTCGCGGGTCCGCGTCGAAGTGCCGCAGGGCCTGGTCGAGCTCCCGTCCGTCGCTCCGCCCGCGGACCCGGTCGACGCGCTCCTGGCGGTGGCCGAGGTACCGGAGGAACAGCGGTTCTGTCCCCACTGCGCCAAGCCCGTCGGCCGGCCCCGAGGCAGTCGTCCCGGCCGTACCGAGGGCTTCTGCCCGTACTGTCGCAACCACTTCTCCTTCACGCCCGGTCTGACGGCCGGCGACGTGCTGGCGGATCGCTACGAGGTCACAGGCGTCCTGGCTCATCGCGGGGCGGGCTGGGTCTTCCTGGCCAGCGACCGGTCGTCGGGGGATCGCTGGGTCGTGTTGAACGGCGTGGTCGACGCCGTGACCGACGAGGCCGCTGCGGCCGCGGTCGCGGAACGGGAGTTCCTCACCACCGTCGACCATCCCGTCGTCGTAGGGGTCGTCGACCTCGTGGCGCACAACGGCGCTGCCTATGTGGTCGCCGAGTACCTCGGTGGCGAGAGCCTCCGCTCGATCCTGGACGAGCGGCAGGCGGCCAACGGCGGCGAGCTCGACCCGTTGCCGCTCGACGTGGCCATCGCGTGCGTGCTCGGCGTGCTCCCCGCCCTGGCCCACTTCCACAAGGAGGGTCTCGCCTACGGCGAGCTGAGGCCGGACGGCATCGTCGTGACCGGTGACTCGCTCCGGCTCATCGATCTCAGCGGTGTCCGCAGGATCGACGGCGCCGGCGACCGCGCGTCGACCGGGCCGAGCGTGTCCTCCGACCTCTACGGCGTCGGGCAGACCCTCGCCGCTCTGACGCTCCGCGTCGGTGGCAGCGATGGTGCCTACCTCGACCGCCTGCCCCAGGCCATCGAGGAGCCGCTGCTCGCTGTCCACGAGTCCTTGCACCGGTTCCTGCTCAAGGCGATGGCGCCGGAGTCCGCCGACCGCTTCATGTCCGCCGAGGACATGGCCGAACAGCTCGTCGGCGTCCTGCGCGAGGAGGTCGCCGTCGACGGCGCCGCCCGGCCCGGGGTCAGCACGGTCTTCGGGCCCGACGGGCTGGCGGCGAGGATCGGCGACCACGACGGTGCACCGGCTGCGGACTGGCGGTCGTTGCCTCGCCCGACGGTGATGCCCGACGACCCCGGCGCCGGCTTCCTGCTCGGCCTGGCCGAGGCCGACTCGGATGCCGTCGTGGCGACGATCTCGTCCGCGCTGATGACCCGGACGGTGCCGTCGTCGACCGAGACGCTGCTCCGCCTGGCCCGGGCACAGCTCGACGTTGGGCTCCCGGAGCACGCGGCCAGCACACTGGACAGCCTGACCGATGCGGGGGGATGGCGACTGTGGTGGCACCGCGGCCTGCTGGCGTTGGCATCCGGCAAGGTGGCCGACGCGGTCAACTGGTTCGATCCCGTCTACACCGAGCTCCCCGGTGAGGTGCCTCCGAAGCTGGCCCTCGCCCTAGCCCACGAGACCGCCGGCGACCTGGTCCGCAGTGCCGAACTGTATGACCATGCGACCCGTGCCGACCCCTCCTACGTGTCCGGGGCCTTCGGGCTGGCACGGGTGCGTCTCGGCCAAGGCGACCGGGAGGGTGCCGTCGAAGCCCTGCGCCGGGTTCCCGCAGCGTCGAGTGCGCACGTCGACGCGGAGATCGCCGCGCTCCGTGCCCTCACCGCCGCTGGCGACGGCGCGGCGACCCCGCCGTCGCCCGATCAGCTGAGCCGGGCATCGGCGATCTTCGAGCATCTCGAGGTGCCGCCCCGGCGCCGTGCCGCGTTGACGATCGAGGTGTTCGAAGCCGGGCTGGCGACGTTGAAGCATCTCGCCGGGACCGGAGGCGACGTCAGCGGTGACGCGGGACGCGTCCTCGACCAGCCCCTCGACGGGCGCTCGCTGCGGCGTGGGCTGGAGGCGGCCTACCGGCAGGCCGCCCGGCACGCGGCGACCGACCAGGAGCGGATCGAACTGATCGACCGAGCGAACCGGGCCCGTTCCCGCACCCTCGTATGAGCCGGTTCTCGCTGGAGGTCGTCCAGAACGAGCTCCTCGCCGATGGCGCGACCTCTATGGACGCGGTCGTCACCGTGACGGCCAGCGGGGCTCGGCCGGTGCTGGTGGGCGAGGCGGCGGAGATCCTGGTGATCGACACGTCGGCCTCGATGGCCGACCCGCCGAGCCGGATCTGGGCGGCCCGGCTCGCCGCCGCCGAAGCGGTCGAGAACATCCGCGACGGGGTGCGGTTCGCGGTCATCGCCGGCAACGACCGTGTCGCCACCGTCTATCCGACGTGGGGTCGCGAGCTGATCGTCGCCGACCCGTCCACCCGGCATGCCGCGCGCGAGGCGGTCAGGCACCTGGCTGTCGAGGGTGGTACCGCGATGTCGGCGTGGCTGTACGCGGCCCGCGAGCTGTTCGCCACGTCTACGGCGTCGATCCGCCACGTGATCCTGGTGACCGACGGTGAGAACCGCGAGGAGAGCTGGAGGCTCGACGAGGCCCTCGCCGCCTGCACCGGGGTGTTCCAGGCCGACTGCCGCGGCGTGGGCACCGCCTGGTTGGTGCACGAGCTGCGCAAGATCGCCTCGGCGCTGCTGGGCACGGTCGACATCATCCCGGAGTCGGGCCAGATGGAGGCCGAGTTCCGCGAGTTGATGGATGCCGCGATGCGGCGGGCGGTCGGTGGCGTCGCGCTGAGGGTGTGGTGCCCGAAGGATGCGGCAGTTCGGCTGGTGCGACAGGTCTCGCCGGACGTCGAGGACCTGACGGCGCGTGCCGTCCAGCTCGACGCCTTCACCCGGCAGTATCCCCTCGGTGCCTGGGGCGACGAGGTGCGTGACTACCAGCTCACGGTCGAGCTGCCACGCAACGAGGTCGGCGTCGAGATGCTCGCGGCCCGAGTCGAGCTCGCGGTCGGTGAGGAGGTCGTCGGCCGGGCGGTGATCCGCGCGGCGTGGACCGACGACCGGGTGGCCAGCGGCTCGACCAACGCCGACGTCGCGCACTTCAACGCCCAGGCCGAGCTGGCGGCCACCATCCAGCGCGGGCTCTACGCCCTCCGGTTCGGCGACGTGGCGACCGCGACGGCACAGCTGGGCCGGGCCGCACAGATCGCTGCGGGATCGGGCCACGACGCCACGCTGCGGCTGCTGGACAAGGTGATCGAGATCACCGACGAGCGCACCGGCACCGTGCAGGTGCGCCCCAACGTCGACAAGGCCGACGAGATGGCTCTGGACGCCCGTTCGACCCGCACGGTGCGCACCAACCACGCCGCCAGCTGACCCGCCTGGTGGTGAACATCGCCTCTGGTCGACGTAGAGCACGATCGCTACCATAGAACATATGTTCGATCCTCTGGTTGCCATCGCCATCGACAGCGCCCGCATCGCCGACCTTGTCGACCGCACGCCAGCCGAGAGCCGCGTCCCCTCGTGTCCCGACTGGTCCTTCCTCGACCTCGTCACACACGTGGGCCTGGTCCAACGCTTCTGGGCCGAGAACGTGCGGGCCGCGAACCCCACCGCGCCGTGGGACGGCGAGGAGTCGATGCCCCGTCCGGGTCCCGACGTCGCCGGCTGGCTGCGCGACTGCACCGAGTCGTTGCTTGCCGCCCTGCGCGAGGCCGCCGCCGACGCCCCGTGCTGGACGTGGTGGGGCGAGCCCCGCACGGCGGCTGCGGTCGCCCGTCACCAGGTGCAGGAGGCCGCAGTCCACCGATGGGATGCCGAGCTGTCCGGCGGCACGCCCTCGCCGATCGACGCCGATGTCGCCCACGACGGCGTCGGCGAGTTCCTCGAGGTCGTCCTGGGCACAGCGGCGAGCAGCGTGCCGGGAGGCGTCACGCTGGTCGCGACCGACACCCGTGGCCGCTGGCAGACCGGTGGGGGTGGCCCGTCATCGGTCACCGTGCGGGCCACTGCATCCGACCTGGTCCTGTTGCTCTACCGCCGGCTCCGTCGCTCCGCGCTCGAGGTCGACGGCGACGTGGCCGTCCTCGACGCACTGCTGGCCGCCGCCGACACCGAGTAGCGCCCGACCGGGCCGCGCACTAGGCATCGGCCATGGACTTCGAGCTGTCAGCGACCTGCCAGGAACTGCAGAAGCGGCTCCTGGCCTTCATGGACGAGCGGGTCTACCCGGCCGAGGCGGTCTACCGCGAGCAGATGGCGGGTTCCGGCGATCCGCACCACCATCCGGCCGTCATCGAGGACCTGAAGGCCGACGCCCGGTCGCGCGGCCTGTGGAACCTGTTCCTCGCGCATCGCACCCAGTGGACCGACGGCCTGTCGAACCTCGACTACGCGCCGCTGGCCGAGATCATGGGCCGTTCGGCGTTGGCGTCCGAGGCCTGCAACTGCTCGGCGCCCGACACCGGCAACATGGAGATCCTGGCCATGTTCGGCACGCCCGAGCAGCAGGAGCAGTGGCTCCACCCACTGCTGGAGAGCGAGATCCGCTCGGCGTTCGCGATGACCGAGCCCGCCGTCGCCTCGTCGGATGCCACCAACATCGAGTGCCGTATCGTCCGCGAGGGCGACGAGTACGTGATCACCGGCCGGAAGTGGTTCATCAGCGGCGCTGCGGGGCACCGCTGCCGCGTCCTGATCGTGATGGGCAAGACCGACCCCGACGGCCCACCCCACCGACAGCAGTCGATGGTGCTGGTCCCGCTCGACACGCCCGGCGTCACCGTCCAGCGGAACATGCACGTGTTCGGTTACGCCGACCGCGAGGGCCACTCCGAGGTCGCTTTCGACGCCGCTCGGGTGCCGGTCACCAACCTTCTCGGCGAGGAGAGCGGCGGCTTCGCGATCGCACAGGCGCGGCTCGGCCCGGGCCGCATCCACCACTGCATGCGCACGATCGGAGCAGCCGAGCGGGCGCTGGCGTTGCTGTGCGAGCGGGGAACGTCGCGGGTCGCCTTCGGCAAGGCCATCGTCGAGCACGGTGCCTGGGAGGAACGGATCGCCGAGGCCCGCATCGCGATCGACCAGGCCCGCCTGTACACGCTCTACACCGCGTGGCTGATGGACAAAGCGGGGAACAAGGCCGCCCGCACCGAGATCTCGGCGATCAAGGTCGCGGTGCCCGAGATGGCACTACGGGTGATCGACGACGCCATCCAGATGTTCGGGGCCGCGGGCGTCAGCCAGGACACGCCGCTGGCCCGGCTCTACGCCGGCATCCGCACCCTCCGCATCGCCGACGGGCCCGACGAGGTCCACCGGCGCACGGTCGCTCGACGCGAGCTGCGCAAGCAGCTCAGTAGAGAAGGCTGATCTTCCAGACGCCGCCCTCGTCCACGGCGTCCACCATCTCGACATAGGCGGACCCGTCCTGGCCCAGGGTCAACGACACCGAGAAGGTGGCGACGGGGCTCTGGTGACGGTCGAGCACCACGTCGCCGACGGAGATGTCCGCGGTGAGATGGCCGTCTGCATAGGCCGACGCGCAGGCGTCGGCCAGGTTCGCGGGGTCAGCGCCGGCGACCAACGACGTCCAGAAGCCGGTCGTGGTGATCGCGACCAGCGCGCCGCAGTCCTCGGCGACCATCGCGTCGTAGAACGCCCGGACGGCGACCGCGGCCGCGTCGGTGCCGGTGACGGGGGGCGGCGGTGTGGTCGTGGGCGTCGTCGGCGACGGCAGGCCCGGATCTGCGGGCGGCACGGCTCCGTCCGCGGGTGGTGCGGCGGGGCTCCCGGCGCCCGGGGCCGCGGCGCCGTCGGGAAGCTGGATCTTCCACCCGTCGCCGTCCTCGACCAGTATCAGCTGCACCGTCAGGGGTTGTCCGTCGACCAGGCCGGTCACCGCCAGGGTGATTCGGTCGGGTTCCAGGGAGAGCACGTCGACCTGCTCGACGGTCAACGCTGGAGTCTGTGCGAGCAGGCCCCCCGACGAGCACTCCGCTGCTGCCTCCTCGGCGCTCGCGAACGCCCCACCGGGCTGCCAGGACAACTCGCTGACCAGGCCGAGAGCCGTCGGACAATCCTGGTCGCCGAGCGCCTCGAAGTACGCGATGACCGCCTGCTCGGCCGACCGGACGTTGCTGCGGGACGCACCGGGGTCGGCACCGTGTCGGCTGCCGCCGACCACTGCACCCCCGGCCGCGGCCAGGGCGATGAGCCCGACGACGATGAGCCAGAGGCCAGGGTTGCCGGGCCGCGCTCGGCGGCGGTGCTCATGGAGGTCGCCGTAGTCGTCGTAGTGGTGGTCGTAGTCCTCGTACCCCCGGGGCCGGACCGGTGGACGCTGGGGACGCCGCGGCTGGCGATAGGCGGCGCCGTCGGGTCGGGAAGGCCGTGGCGGCGCCTGTCGCCGGACCGGGCGCCGGCCGTCGGGCGGGTCGTGGAGCGTCAGGCGCTCCCAGCGATCCCAGGTGTCCCAGCCCCTCCGGTCGGGCCTGACGGCCATCCCGTCGGGTGGCGTGTAGCGCGCCCAGCGGGGGTCGGTCGAGGGAGCGCGATGCGACCGGGCTGGTCCCCAGCCGCCGACAAGCGGCGGGTCCTCCCAGCCCGGCGAACGAGTGCGCCCGTTTGGGCTCAGTCGTTGCTCCGACACATGACCCCCCGGCCCGCATTGAGCGGACGTGACATGAGATTAATCACCAGCACAGCTGAGCGATAGCTTCCCGGCAATCTCCGACTCCCCTGAGGCGGTGGGTTTGTTGCGACGGCGTCATGAAGCGCCCATCGACCCTGACGGTCGCCGCGCGACCGGCTAGGTTTTGTTACGGTCGGGTGTCAAGATCTTTCCCCGGCCGGGTTCGCTGGGAGAAGGCCGGAGCGCTCTGCGCCGAGGGGAGGCAAGTTGGGCGTCCTCGTGCAGGTTCGCCGTCGTCGCATCGCGGCTGTAGCCATGGTGGTCATGCTGTCCGTGCCTGCGGGCGCGGTCGCGGCTCCGGCGAGCCCGTTGCAGGAAGAGGGATCCGAGAACAGCGAAGAGGCCGCCACCGACCACGCCGTCGTCGAGATCGACGTCGACGTCGCCGAGGCGTCCCCCAGCGAGATCGCCGGGGCGGCCGGCGACGTCCTGGCCAACGTGGCGGCCCAGCTGGAACAGCTCCATACCGCGCAGGGTGCGCTGACCAATGCCGTGAACCTGCTGGCCGACAAGTCGGCAGCCGTCTCGGAGACCGAGCTGCTGCTCGAAGACCTGACCCTGCAGATGGACGCGGTGGTGGTGTCCGCGTTCATGGACCCACCGCAGATGGATGCACTCGAGGTGCTCGACGCCCAGTCGGCCGTCGACGCCACGGTCACCCAGACGATGCTCGACATGAATGCCGACGACAACGCCGACGTTCTTTCCAACCACGAGACGGCTCGGCGCGATCTCGAAACCCAGGTCGAGGAGCAGCAGGCCGCTGCAGCCGACGCCGAGGCCGCCCGGGCCGACGCCGAGGCTGCTCTCGCCGACCTCCAGGCGGCCGTCGACCAGCAGACCCAGTTCATCCTCGAGCTGCAGGCACGGCTCGACGACCCCGCTGCCGCGGACAATCCCGACCTGCAGGACGAAGTTGCGGCGCTGAGCGCCCAGCTGACGGAGATCGAGGAGGCCGAGGCGGCGCGCGAGGCCGCCGAGGCGCTTCGCCAGCAACAGCTGCGGGCCTCGGGCCAGGGCGGGTGGATCGTCTGTCCGGTCCAGAGCAACGTCAGCTTCGTCGACACCTGGGGTGCTGCACGCTCGGGTGGTCGCAGCCACAAGGGCACGGACATGATGGCCCCGCGGGGCACGCCCACGCCGGCCCCGGTCAGCGGCGAAGTGGTCCACAGAGATACGAGTCTCGGGGGCCAGAGCTGGTACGTCTACGACGACAACGGCGACTTCTATTACGGCACGCACCTGGAGGGATACGAGAACGTGGGTGCGGGCTTCGTCGAGGCCGGCACGATCATCGGCTATGTCGGCACCAGCGGCAACGCGCCGGAATCGGCCCCCCACCTGCACTTCGAGTACCACCCTGGTGGCGGGTCGGCCATCAACCCCTACCCGTTGCTCGACAACTCGTGCCCGGACCACTAAGGCATCTGTCTGACTCTGCGATTCTGTTAGAGACACGACTCAGATTTCAGCAAATAGTGGTTGATATTCTCGCCTGATTCTGCCTTACTGATTGATCCACAGGGGAGGGCAGGACAAGGGGGGAAATCATGCGAATACATGCAACTCGCCGTTGTGTCGCGTTCGCGAGCGTGCTTGTGGTCTGCTTGGCGCTGGCTACACCCGTGGCCGCGGGACAGCGGTCCCAGGGTGCCCAGGCGGAAGCCAACTACATCGTCACCTTGGCTCCAGGAGCCGGGAACGTGGCCGCAGTAGCAGATGCTCAACTCGACCGGCATGGTGGCGCCAACGCGCAACGGGTGTTCACCTCCGTGCGTGGCTACACGGCCCGGTTGACGGCCGCGGAGGCGACGGCGTTGGCGGCTGAGTCCGGCGTTGTCGCGGTCGAACGTGACGGCGTGGTGACCGCAAATCCGACGCAGAACAATGCGCCATGGGGCCTCGACCGTATCGATCAGCGGGATCGGCCTCTATCCGGTACGTACACCTTCACTCGGACCGGTCAGGGCGTGACTGCGTATGTGATCGATACCGGTATCCGGTTCTCGCACAATGACTTCGGCGGACGGGCCGTGCCCGGGTTCTCGGCCTTCAGCGGCGGCTCCGGCGACTGCAACGGTCATGGAACCCATGTCGCCTCGACGATCGGCGGTGCGACCTACGGCGTCGCCAAGTCCGCGAGGCTGGTTGCCGTCCGGGTGCTGAGCTGCACCGGCAGCGGGTCGACGTCCGGCGTCATCGCCGGCATCGACTGGGCCGCGCAGAACCACCAGGCCGGTCAGCCTGCGGTCGCCAACCTCAGCCTCGGAGGCGGCGCCAGCAGCGCTCTGGACGCGGCGATCAACCGGCTGATCAACGACGGCGTCACCGTGGTGGTCGCGGCCGGCAACAGCTCGGCCAACGCCTGCAACTCGTCGCCGGCCCGGGTGCCGAACGCCTTCACGGTCGCGGCCAGCAACTCCAGCGACGTGTTCGCCTCGTTCTCCAACCGGGGGTCGTGCGTCGACATCATCGCTCCGGGCGTCAGCATCACCGCCGCATGGTGGACGAGCAACACCGCCACGCGCACCATCAGCGGCACCTCCATGTCCTCGCCGCACACGGCGGGGGCAGCCGTGAAGGTGCTCCAGGGCGGGAACGCATCACCTGCCACGGTGATGAGCACCCTCAGGACGGCGGCCACCCCGAACCGGATCAGCAGCGTTCCGGCGGGCACGCCCAACCTGTTGTTGTTCACCAACACCTGAGCCGTCGGCTTCTCGGTGGGTCAGGCGAACGCCGGGCCCACCGAGAGGCATGCCGTTCTCGAAGAACGCTCTGGTCAGACCGAAGTAGGTCGACGCGGAGCGGGGGATCACGATTGCGCAGGCGGTGCCGCGGGGCGGAGTACGCGGCGGGCTTCGGCGAGCGCGGCGAGCCGGTCCTCGGGTTCGGTGAGGTGGTAGAGCGGTCCCAACAGGAGGGCGACGTCGATGGACTCGTCGGGGTGGTCGAGGTGTCGGGCGTCGCCAACGGTTGCTGGAACGCCGGTCTGGGTGGCCTGGGTGATGTGGAGCTCGACGGGGTCGATCAGCGTTACGTCGTAGCCCTGGTCGAGCAGCCAGCGTGCGTAGACGCCGGTTCCTCCGCCGATGTCGAGCACGGTGGCTGGTGGTTGCGGCAGGTAGCGGGTCAGGAGTTCTTGATGCGGATGAACTCGAGTCGGCTGCCGGTTGCCAGACGCTGGTTCTCGAGGCCGCGTTCATAGTAGCGCAGCATGTCGATCCGTACTTCGGGTTCGACCATGGACAGCAGCCTTGTCGCCGCGCCTGACGGGTCGGCAGGCCGCCCGCATGGACGGGCGGCGGCGCCCTTGATCTCACAGGAGCGAGATTCGGCGGCCGGGCGGGAACCCTCTAGGAGCACCGTCAGTCGACGTCCAGTGAGCCGACGGCGACAGCTGGATCCGCGAGCGCGCTGTGCAGGCCGAGGCATAGGACGACGCTTCGCCTGGTCGACTCTTCTTGGGAGGCTCGGGAAGTTCAATGCCGCATCACACCAGCGGACCGAACGAAGTAACCGGCGTAATGTCAGCCAGAGTGAAGAGAATCCGTGGCGGTCCGGCTCTTTCAAGTGCTGTGCAGAACCTCCTTGTGTTCGCCGTAGTGATCGTGGCCGCGGGTGTCTTCCTTGTCGCAGTTGTCGCCAGCATCTGGCTTCTGCCCGAGCGGGATGGTGGCACGGAGTCACCGCCGACGAGCAGGCCGGCGAGCCCAACGACGGCAGTTCCGACCTACGACGTAGATGGTGATGGGGCCGCCGACTTCGCGGTGATCCGAGATGAAGTAGTGGCGGTGCCGAACGACTCGTCTGATGGTGTGGCGGCGTGGCTGCAGTTTGCCGGAACGATCCTTGCAGCGATCGTCGGCGCTGCCGCTCTTATTGGGGTGGCGTTGCTGAATCGGCAGGGTGGTGAGCAGATTGATCGCTTTGCCGAGCGTGTCGACCGGCTCGAAGCGCAGCGCACGGCCGAGGACGGCCGGTAAGGCCGCCCGCAAGACCGGGCGGCGGCGCCGGCGTAGTCGGTGCCTCTTGATCTCACAAGGGCGAGATTCGGCAGCCACAGGCGAGAGCCATCTAGGTGGGCGCAGATTGCCCGCGGGCTGGTCGTGATGTCGTCGGGCGATCGGCTGTGAGCTGCCCATGGTGAGGCGATGGTGGTCACTGAGACCGGTTACGAGGCAATGGCAGGCGGTCTCCGCCCACAATCGCCTCGTAGCTGGGCTAGCGACCCCAATCGCCTCACCATCAGCCGAGTGCTACGGGCAATCAGGGCTAGCCCCGATCGTTCATTGGGGCATGGGATGACGTGAGGTAGCCAGGACGCGACAGGGCCCTTCCTGCAGGGCATTCTCGGTGTTGCGAGACATCCGGGAAGGCCAACGGGAAGGGCACCTGACAGGTGAACGGTAACAGTGCGC
>JBOGHK010000003.1:0-7778 GCA_050744325.1 Acidimicrobiales bacterium | reverse complement strand
ACAAGGAGCGATCCTGATGTTTGCTGCCTACACCCTCGTCGACGTGTTCCTGTCGATGTTGTGGTTCACCCTCTTCGTCATGTGGATCTGGCTGTTCTTCTCGCTCATCGCCGACGTCTTCCGCAGCTCCGACCTGTCCGGCTGGGGCAAGGCGGGCTGGACGGTCTTCATGATCGTCACCCCCTTCCTCGGCGTCTTCGTCTACCTGATCGCCCGAGGCAAGCACATCAGCGAACGCCAGCTGGCCGACGCCAACCAGCAGGAAGCCGCCTTCCGCAGCTATGTGCAGAGCGTCGCCGCAACGCCCACTGACGATGTCACCAAGCTGGCCGACCTCCACGATCGAGGGGTGATCGACGACCAGGAGTTCCAGCAGCTGAAGACCCGAGCCGTCAGCTGAGCGGCCCCTTGGTTCTGTGACCTGTTCCGTCGCTCGATCGCACGACGAAACAGGTCACGGAACGGTGCAATCGCCCTGCGATCACCCACGGCGAGGTGATGCCCCCTCACCCAAAGTCCGGCTTGTCTCGAGCTCTCTCGATCATCGCCGACCACCGAGGAGGCGCGCCGGTGTCTGACTTCGCCGAGTTCGAAAGGCAGTTCGAGCCCCAGGTACCGCCGCCGCGGCCGGTGGCCGGCACCGCCGTCGACGACCGCGGCTGGTGGCTGTTGGCGCTCGCTGGCGTGGCCCTCGTGACCCTTGGTCTGTGGATGCTGACCAACCTGTACGAGTCGGTCGTCGTCCTCGCGCTGCTCGTCGGTGCATCGCTGATCATCAGCGGTGTCGTCGAGGTCCTTGCCTTCGGCGGATCCGACCGCATCGGCTGGCCGGCGTGGCTCGGCGGTGGACTGCTCGCCATCAGCGGAGCCGTCGTCCTCGGCTGGCCCGACGCCACGCTCCGGGTCCTCGTGCTGCTCGCCGGTCTCGGCCTCCTGGTCGGCGGCCTGGTCCGGGCAGTGGACGCACTCAGCCACCGGGACCTGCCCGACTGGCCGCTTGAGCTCGGCCTCGGCGGCTTCGGCGTCGCGTCGGGTCTGGTCGTCCTGGCCTGGCCGGAGGCCACCCTCGTCGTCGTCTCCGTGATCCTCGGCGTCAGGGCCGTCGGCACCGGACTGCTCGCGATCGGGACGGGCTGGCAGCTCCATCGCCTGGCGACCTGACCGACGCGACGCTTCTAAGGTGGGGGAATGGCTGCCGCGGCGATCCCTTCCGGGTCGCACGAGGCGCGCAACCGCTGGATGCTCCGGGCCCGGGACGCCATCGACCGCGACTACGGCCAGCCGCTCAACATCCGTGCCCTGGCACGAGTCGCGCTGGTCTCCGAGGCCCACTTCATCCGCACGTTCCGGGCCACCTTCGGCGAGACGCCGCATCGCTATCTGCAGCGCCGGCGGGTCGAACGAGCGATGGCGCTGCTCCGTCACACCGAGCGCAGCGTGACGGACATCTGCCTCGCCGTCGGGTTCTCCAGCCTCGGCACGTTCAGCCGTACCTTCCGCGACATCGTGGGTCAGTCACCGTCGGCCTTCCGTCAGCAGGCTCCGAAGCTGCACCCGGTGCCGACGTGTTTCACCATGAGCTGGGCCCGACCGAGCAGTTTCGGAGAAGTCCCTGTCCGGGTTCCTGGGTAGCGTCGCCGTCCATGTTCAACAGCATCAGCCACTCCAGCATCTACGTGCTCGACCAGGACGAAGCCCTCGAGTTCTACGTCGGCAAGCTCGGCCTCGAGGTCAGCGCCGACGTCGACCTCGGCTTCATGCGCTGGCTCACGATCGGCGTGCCGGGCAACCCCGATCACCACATCCTGCTGCAGCAGCCTGGTCCGCCGCTGATGGTGGACGAGGTTGCGGCCCAGATCCGTGATCTGGTCACCAAGGGCGCCCTGGGCCTGTCGCTGATCCTCACCACGGACGACTGCCGCACGACCTACGAGGAGCTCAAGGCCAGGGGTGTGGAGCTCCTCGAGGAGCCGACCGAGCAGCCCTATGGCATCGACTGCGGCTTCCGCGATCCGTTCGGCAACCAGGGCCGCATCACTCAGCCAGCGCCCGAGACGGCCGAGATCACCGACGAGGTCAAGGGGCGGTGGGCCGAGGGCCAGCCGAACCCCATCGAGTAGCGAAACGGCGCCCACCGTGCGCACCGAGCTGAGCGTCGTGGCCCTGACCATCATGGCGCCTGCGACACCCGGGACCGACTGAAGGCAGCGGCCGCGTCCATGGGTGCCGTACTGGTCACGCGAACATTGGGCACCTGGCGTCGATCATTGCTCGCCCACGCGGTCGAGGGCCACGATCTTGGTGGGTTTCACCCTCACGAGCGTGCCGAGAGCCTCGTGGGCGAAGCCTACGAAGTCCTCGACGCTGTCAGGACCGAAATAGCGTTCGGCGATCCGGGGCGCCACCCGTTCGATGTCGTCGGCGTCCCGGGATGCCTCTGCGCTGCCTTCGATCATCACGAAGGCGAACGGCGGGCGTTCGTCGTCGACCACCAGCGTCACTCGTGGATCGCGTTGAAGGGCCCGACCTTTGGCGGTGGTTCCGTTGGTGAGGAAGAGGACATCGTCGTCGTCGAGGACGAAACACACTGGTACAGCGTGGGGGCGGCCGTCGGATTGGGTGGTCGCGAGGATCGCGGTGCGCGTGCCCGTGGTCAGGAAGGCGCGACGTGCCTCGGGTGTCATTTCCTCAGCCATGGCATCTCCTTATTCTTCGCGTGATATGCGGTGTCATCGTTCAGGGCTTGATGAGATGGGGGTGGCGGTTGGGGGGGCGGGGCCGTCGTGGATCGCGCCGCGCACTCGGTCGATCGTCGCCGCGTCCGGGTCGAAATCGACCAGCCACCAGGTGGCGCCGGCGGCGGCGTAGGGTGCGGGGTCGGTGCCGGGTGGTAGAGCGCTGACCATGTCGTAGGGCTCGGTGTCGCGTCCCAACTGCTCGCGCAGCGCAGCGACGGCGGCGACGATGTCGGCGAACTGGTCGGGGCGCTCGACGTTGGCGGGAAAGAAGCCCTGGTATCGGGCCGCTCGGCGCATCGGGTTGGCGTTTCCACGGAATCCTGCGACCCAGATCGGCACTCCCGGTCGTTGAACCGGCCGGGGCAGGAATCGCATGCCGCCGACCGTGTAGTGCTCGCCCCGGTGGTGGACAGGCTCACCTGACCAGGCGGCGGTCAAGACCTTCAGGGATTCGTCGAGCATTCGTGCCCGCCGCCGGTCATCGAGCTCTTCGCCCGTGAGCGAGAACTCGTCGGCGAAGCGGTCGCTACCGAGGCCGACGCCGAGCGTGAGTCGGCCGCCGCTGAGCTGGTCGAGCGTGGCGGTCTCCCGGGCGACCTTGGCTGGCCGCCGTCGCGCCAGTGGTGTGACCAGCGGGCCGAGCCGGATGGTCTCGGTGGCAGTGGCGATCGCTGCCAGCGTGATCCAGGGGTCGGCCACACTGAGGACCGGTTCGGTCCAGCGCAGTTGGTCCCAGACGAAGAACCCGTCCCAGCCGGCCGCTTCGGCTTCCGCGGCCAGGTGCGCGACGGTCACCGGGTTGGCCAGCTCGTCGAAGAGCGGCACGAACAGTCCGGAGCGCACCCTGGACGAGGCGGTTGGTGGATGGTTCATGATGCTCCTCTCTGGCTGTCGTTCGGCGCCCTTCGGTAGCGCAGGATCCCCAGGGCGGGCACGACCACCAGTGTCGAGGCGCCGATCGCCAGCGCCGCAACACGGCGCCGAACAGCACGAGACCGATGCCGCGGGCCCGGCGCTCCGGCGGGTACATGTCGCCGCCCGCGGTTCGGGCGAGCAGGCTGGCGCCGTTGGCGACCCCGACGCCGACCAGGCCGGCGAGCACGGTCGGTGGGGAGCCCAGCGCACTGCCGAGCGCCGCGAGGCCGCAGCTGGCCGCGCCTACAGCGAAGCCGGCTGCGAGCACCGGTACCCGGCCGAACCGGTCCATCGAGCGTCCCGCGGGGATCGCGGTGAGCGCCCCCGCAGCGAGCACGACAGCGGTCCCAGGCCGAGCAGCCCCTCCACGTCCAGCACCCGGACGAGGGTGATCGACGCCACCGCGACCGCCAGCTGGCCCATGGCCGAATGGGTGGCTTGCGCCGCCGACAACAGCGCGGTGTTGCGGGCGATGGGCAGGCGCCCTGCGTCGGGCTCGATCATCGGCACGTCGGTCGCCGACCGAACGTGCTGACGGCTCCCGCCCCGAGTGGCCGGGCGCGTCGCAACGCTCATCGGAGACCGACCGCCAGCTCGTTCCCCACCCCGGCCTCGGTGTCTCGAGCCGGAGTCACGAGCCGCACCGCCCTCGGCACGTCGGCCAGCCACCCAGGAGAAGCCCTGCCCGGCCGGCCCACACCAGAGCGGCGTCCCGGGCCCGCTCAGCTTGTCGTTGTGCGGTCAAGACGTATGCCGTGTGCCAGTCCATGCCTGGACGGTAAGGACCGGAGGGAAGCCGGCGAATCCGTCAATCGGTGGTATCTGCCATGCCGCGGTATCCGTCAGGCATCGGTCAGATCGAGGCGGCGCTGACCGGGGTCAGGAGCGCCGAGAACAGTTCAGCTGTCTTGTTCGCTGGTGAGGACGGTGTCGAGGTCGAGGTGTGCCAGTTCGGTGCGGGAGGTGACGCCGAGCTTGGGGTAGGCCTTGTGCAGGTGGTAGGCGACGGTGCGATGGCTGAGGAACAGCTTGGCTGCCACGTCCTTGTTGGAGCCGCCCTGGGCCACCAGCCGTACGACTTGCATCTCTTGGGGTGTGAGCCGCATCCGTGCCGTGTCGGGGCGGCGGAGGGTCTGTCCAGTGGCCCGCAGCTCGGCTGCGGCGCGGTCCGCCCACGGTTCGGCGCCCAGCCGCTGGAACGTTTCGTGCGCGGCTGACAGTTGAGCGCGGGCCTCGACGCGGCGGCGGGCCCGTCGCAGCCACTCGCCGTAGAGCAGTTGGGTCCGGGCCCGGTCGAAGGGCCGCTGGTCGGGCCCGGCGTGCTCGAAGAGGCGTAACGCCTCCCCGAAGTGCTCTTCGGCGGTCTGGTCGCCGAGCAGCGCCTGGCATCGGTGCAGGTTGGCTTGGGCCACGGGCTGTTGGGTGGCTGTGGCCCATTCCTCATACCAGGCCACCAGCTCGCCGACCTCGTTGGTGCGTCCGGCGCGGGCCGCGGCCTCCAGCAGGTCTGGCAGGAACAGGCACACGAAGTGGGGTACGGCCAGCGGGCCGGCGGTCCGGTCTGCCAGGCGGTCGAAGGCCTGCTCAGGACGCCCGAGCGACAGGTCAAGCAGCCCGAGCGCCCAGGTCGCGCTGACCGCGATCGTGGCGAGTTGGTGTGTCTCGGCCAGCCGGACCGTGTCGTGCGCGAGCTCACGGCACTGGTCCTGGTCGCCGCGGACGGCGGCCAGCCACACCAAGATGGACTCGCAGCGACAGACCAGCGTCGGCTGGTCGAGGTCGCGGGCGAGCTGAAGTCCTTCGGTGGCGCTCACCAGCGCGGCGCTGTGCCGGCCGGCGACTGCCTCGGTCATCGACAGGTTGGCCAGCGTCCAGGGCAGCCAGACGGCCCACCCCCGCTGCCGGCATTCGGCGACCACCGCCGACCCGAGCGCCAAGCCCGCGGCGTCGTCGCTGGTCACCCGGGTGTACCCGACCAGCGCCAGGGACGCCTCGACGAGCGCGGCATCGTGGTCGCCGTGGTCGGCGTCGTCGGCGTCGTCGGCGCGGCTGCGGGCTCGATGGCCGACGCCGCCGACGTTGCCCACGTCGCTGGCGTCACCTGCCCAGGCCGAGCCGCGCCAGGCGTCGAGCCCTCGGCGCATCCCCACGACGGCGTCGGCGGTTCGCCCGGCGAAAAGGTCAGCGATCGCGATGGTGGTGGACACCAGGCCAGCCAGCGGATCGTCGGCAGGTGGTGTCAGCTCCGCCAGCGGATCGTCTGCTGGTGGCGTCAGCTCCGCCAGCTGTTTGGTCGCCTCGACGAGACGGCCCGGGTCGTTGGCGGTCCACGCGGCTCTCGCCGCCTCCACCAGCACCGCGGTCGCTGCCTGCGCATCATGCTCGGCGATGTGCTGCGCCGCGCCAAGCAGCCAGGCGTGCGCGGTCACCGCGGACCCGCGGGCGAACTCGATGCGGCCGCGTAGCACCGCAACCTCGCCGGCAGTGGCCCGATCGGCCACGAGGGGCTGGGCCCTTCCGGCGAGCCCGGCGGCCCGGTCTGCCTGCCCGGCCTGGAACGCCGCACCCGCCGCCGCCACCAGCAACCGGGCACGATCCGGCTCGCCGGCCGACAGCTCGCCGGCCCGTTCGAAGGTTGCCGAGGCCACCGCGTGCGCGCCGCGCTGCCGGGCCGTCTCGCCCGAGCGTTCCAGTTCGCGGGCGATGGCTTCGTCGGGCCCGGTCGCGGTGGCGGCCCGATGCCACGCCCGCCGGGCGGCGTGGTCGTCGCCCTCCAGGACACCGGCCAAGGCCCGATGGGCCGCGGACCGGGCGCTGAACGTCGCCGCCTGATAGACAGCCGCCCGCACCAGCGGGTGGCGAAAGCCGATGCCGTCCGTGTCGTCCACCTTGGCCAGCCCCGCCCGTTCGGCCGCTTCCAGAGCGTCTGGCTCCACACCGAGCTCCCCGGCCGCCCGGACGATCACCCCAGGGTCCCCGGTGTCGTCGGTTGCGGCGATGAGCAGCAACGTCTGCGTCGCCTCCGGCAGTTGCCGTACCCGGTCCAGGAACGCCCGCTCGACCCGAGAGCCCAGCCGCACCGGGCGAGGCAGCGGGTCGGCGCCGGCCAGCTGCCCCGCAGACAGCGATCCCGCCAGCTCGACCAACGCCAGAGGATTGCCGCCGGTCTCGTCCACCAGCCGGGCCCGCACTTCGGGCGCCACATCACCACCCCGCTGGCGCAACAGGTCGCCCGCGTCCTGCGACTCGAACCCACCGATCCGCAGCGCCGGTAGGCCAGGCCACGGCTCGTCCCGCGTCGCCGCGAGCAGAACGACCCCCTCCGCCTCCAACCGTCGGGCGGCGAAGGCCAGGGCCTCGCTCGACGACTGGTCCAACCACTGGGCATCGTCGATCACACACAGGACCGGACCGTCTTCGGCCACCTCGGACAGCAACGACAGCGTCGCCACCGCAACCAGGAACCGATCCGAGCCGACCGCATCGACCAACCCCAATGCCCCCAACAGCGCATCCGCCTGCAGCCCCGCCAGGCGTTCGGCCAGCGACAGCACCGGACGCACAAGCTGATCCAGACCCGCGAACGCCAGATCCAGCTCGGTCTCCACCCCGCTGGCTCGAAGCACGCAGAAGTCAGCGGCCAACCCCACCCCGTGGCCCAACAGGACCGACTTGCCCACCCCCGGCTCGCCGTGAAGCACCAGGACACCACTCCGACCCGACCGGGCCCCGGCCACCAAGCCCTCGATCACAGCGCGCTCTCGGCCCCGGCCAATCACCACCGAATCGTAGAACAACCCATAAAGGTGGCCAGATGGCCCCAGCATCTGACCGATAGCCCCCCGGAGACCGGCTGTGGTCGCTCCTCAGGCCATCAAGTCGGTACTCGCCACCGCCCAGCGCCTCATCGACACTCGATCAGACTGACCAGAAATGTTCCCGGGTGCGCGGCGACGTGTGTTCGCCAGGGGGTCGGGGCGGAGCCCGGACGTTGGTTTGGCGGCTGGTTGGTGGATGGTGACGTCGTAGCCGAGGGCTCGGAGTTGGGCGAGGGCGCGGCGCTTGACGTGTTCGGCGGAGAGGTCGCGGAGCCGTTCGGGGCCGGGGTCTTGGTAGGGCTGGCTG
>JBOGHK010000002.1:0-16341 GCA_050744325.1 Acidimicrobiales bacterium | reverse complement strand
TTCTCCGTTCGATGTCATCGGTGTCGCTCCCGCCCGCGAAGGGGCGAGGCTCGGCGACGCCCAGATGGAAGGTGCTGGCCACGCCAAGAACGTACCCGGCTGTGCGACGCGCACTCGGTACGCGCCGATGTGCGCGCGTCGCCTCCGCCGCTGGCGAATGTTGTGCGTGCGCGTTCTGTGCGCCCCGGAACGAATCTGGGGTGGGGCTTGGTCGGTAGCGTCGGCTGTGGCGGACGGCGTTGATGACCTCCGATTCGCGTCCGACACGTCGGATCTGGCGGCGGAACCTTGAGCTTCGAACTTCGGTGCTCGACGTTCGAGGGAGCACCCCGGTCCAGCCGCCGGCCGGCCACGAGACGTTGCGTAGCGTGGGGCGTCGTGAGGTACTTCGAGGAGGTCCATGAAGGAGACAGCCGACCACGACCCTGACAGGGCCCGATCACCGGCCGGGGCGTCGGACGCCGCTGACTGCACAGCAACCGGGGCGGCTGGTGCGGCCCGCGACGAGCCGTTGGGGGAGCACGCCGCTGCGCTGCTGGCCGCCGAGCACTGGAGCCTGCTGTCGGCGCGATCGCTGATCTGGAACGAGGCCCAGAACCGCGCCACGGTCTTCCTGACTGTCCTGTCAGCGTCGACCATCGCGCTGGCGTTGCTGGCTGACGCGACCGGCTTCGGCGCCGAGACCACCACGCTGGCTCTGGTGTTGTTGCCGGTGGTGTTCCTGTTGGGCGTCGCAGCCTATGTCCGCCTAGTGCAGATCAACATCGAGGAGTTCCAGCTGGTGCTGGCCATGAACCGGCTCCGACGCGCCTATCTCACGCTGGAGCCGGGCCTGGAGCGCTACTTGACCACCAGCCCTCACGACGACGAACGGGGTGTGTTCGCCACCTACATGGTGGATGGCCCCACCCGCAAGGCGGTGTGGATCCACTTCCTCGTCAACACCCCGACCATTGTCGCGACGGTCGATGCGGCGCTGGCCGCGGCCATGGCCGTGCTCGGACTGCAGGCCGCCGATGCGCCGCTGGCCGTGACGGTCGTCGCTGGCGTAGCGGCGGCCCTCCTGGTCTCGGTGACGCTGTACTGGCTACAGGCCCAGACCTTGCGCCCGTTCCGCCACCAGACACCCAGGTTCCCCACCCCATCGGACCAGCCCTGACCGCCACCCGGCCGCGCGCCGCGCCGGCCGGGCCGAGGCCGTTCCTTCCGGACCGTGGCTCGCAGACATACCGAGGTGGGCTGGAGGCGGGTTGTGCCGGGAGGACGGGCCAGGGTGCTACCCGCCACTGCGAGGCCAGGCGCATCGCCTGATCGGGGTCGTCGGTGCCTGGGGCATCCCATGGTGGCGGGCATGTCCACGCCCAGCAGCCGGCCTTGGAACCAGCGATCCTCGGCCCATGCCAGATGCTTGACGATGCCGGCGATCGTCAGATCCGTCGCTGGCAGCAGGCGGGTCGAGGCCTGCCTCCACTCAAGGTCGACGAGCGCGGCCGCTGCGATCGCTCGGTACTGATCGAGGCGCTGCACGAGCGCTGTGCGCTCGTCCCCGGGCTGGAGATCAGGATGCGCCACATCGACGCCGGCCACCGGCACATCCTGGCAGGCTGCCGGCCGCCACCGACGGGCTCGCGAAGAACCTCCCCCGACCGGCCCGCTGACTGCCGCAAGGGGGCTGATCTTCCGGATACAAGCGATGTCCGGAACGCATCCGACCACGCCACCGGCTCCCAGCTCGGCGAGATCGACGCTGGCGTCCGCGGAGGCCGCTGACCTACGCGGGTGTCCCCGAATAACGCCGGCTTGAGGGCGCACAGAACGACGGCGCCGACTCCGCTGCCGACGAGCGCCGAACCGGCGATCCCGGACGCCTGACCGCCGCATCGACGCGCGCGTTACGCGCCGTTCTGTGCACTTCGCTGGTGCCCGGGCGGCGAACGTTATGTGGCGCATCGCGATGCAGCGGGGGTCGCACCTCTCAACCTGACGGACCAGGAAAGCGGTGTCGGCGTCGACCCGAAGCGAAGCGGTCGGGACGCATCCTCAAATGATCGCCTCTGAGGCGCCAATGCGTCGGCCGGCGCGTGGGTCCTTCGTCGACACCGTCCCTGGCGGGGCAAGCCCAGGTGCAGGCGCGGGCGGGCCCCACGGCCAGCACGCCGGCGGCAGATCAGCCGTTCGGGGCGAAGGTGGTGACGGTGCTGGCTCCCGCGGCGAAGAGGCGACCGTCCCCGACCGACAGGTGGGCCACCGGGTGCGGGGTCGTCAAGCTGACGAGCGGCGGGCAGCTTGTCGCTCCGCAGCCGTCGGCGTCGAAGGCATCCACACCGGCCTCGGTGCCGACGTAGACGACCTCACCAGCGACTACCGGGGCACTGGTGACCGGGGCTGTTGTGGCCGCGGTCCACAGTGGCCCGCAGATCGCGGTGTCGCAGCCGTCGGCGTTGAACGCCTGCAGCGCGTTCGCCCCGGCGCCGCTGCCCAGAGCGGCGAGGTAGGCGATCCCGTCGGCGAGCGCGAGCTGGGCGTCGGTCCCCGTGTGCGGCGCCCGCCACGCCACGGCCTGGGCGTCGGTGTCAAGTGCCAGGAGCTCGGTGGCGGACGTGAGAAACAACTGGCTGCCCGTCCCCCCGACCGGGGGCCCACCCACGGTGGCGCCCTGGCTGAGGTCGAGCGTCCATACCGGTGAGCAGGTGGGCGCACCGCAACCCGCCACGGAGAAGACCCGCAGGACCGACCCGACCACGATCGACACCTGGTCGCCGGCGATGGTGGCCAGCCGGCTGGCATCGGCGAAGGACAGCTCACTGGGCACCGGCGACCTCCACAGCACGGTGTCGGTGTCCAGGTCCTGGACGACCAGCTCCGGGGTGCCGATCAGGCAGCCCCCCACAACGCTGGTGACGGTCTGCTCGACGCGGGCCATCAGCGATCCGCTGGTGACCGGAGGGCGGCCGTAGAGGTCGGGCGTCGAGGTGCTGGCGCCGTCGACGAGCCCGATCCGCTCCTGCTCGGCGAGGCACCCCCCTGGGCCGACTGTGGCGGCCACGAGATAGCTGGCCCACACCTCGCTCTCGGCGATCGCGGTCGCCACGGGCACAAGCTGCACGCCGTCCCGACCGTCGAACAGCGAGCGCTCCCACAGCGTCTCGCCGGTCTGTGCGTGGACTGCCCGGACCCGCATGATGCCCGGCGTCACGCTGCCGCTGCTGACGAAGACCCGACCGCCCGAAACCATCGGCTCGAACATCGTCCCTTCCATCGTCGTCGTCCAGGCGACAGCCAGGCTGGCCACGTTGGCCCGGGTCAGCCCGGCCTCGAGGGTGTTGTGCCGTCGATGGTTGGCGCCGAAGCCGATCTGCAGCCAACACCCCGGGAGCAGCGTCATCGCGGCGATCACCGCCAGCCACGGCGTTATACGGGTGCGTCCCATTGGCTTCCCCATCTGTCCACCTCGGCCGGCAAGCAGGCCCTGTGCTCGCGACCGCGACCCATACAGAGCCTACTAGTGGCAAAAATGGCTGGTCATGACGTCAGCCGTCGTCGCGCGGTACCCATCGACACGGGCTAGCGATGGCTGATCACCGAAACGAAGCCCAAGCAAGGTGCTGGGTCCCGTGGCGTGGCTCGCGGGTGCGGTCGACGAGGGCTATAGGGCTGCTGTGGCGATCATCCGCGGTCCCAACTCGGAGCTGTCGAGGTGCTGCTCGATGAACTGCCGTTCGGTCGGGTCAGGGGGAAGGTTGTTCTGGTCCGCTCGGAGCGCAGCGGCCGCCGGTCAACGGTTCGTAGAGTGGCGGGATGAGCGGGGACGCCTGGACGGTGGACGACCATCTGGTCGGCAAGCCGGGGTTGATCGTGGGGCTCTACGAGCGTTTCATCACGCTGGTGCGGGACTGTGGACCGTTCTCCTACCGCGTGACCAAGACGGCCATCACGCTGAAGGGCACCCGACGAGGCTTCGCTGGAGCAAAGCCGACGAAGGCATCCCTCGATGGCTACCTGGACCTACAGAGGAAGCTGCGGGACCCGCGCATCAGGCGTGCATCCCCGTACACGAAGCGGCTCTTCGTACACCAGTTCCGGGTGACCAGCCTGGACCAGCTCGACGGAGAGTTCGCGGGCTGGGTTCGCGAGGCATACGACGTCGGCGCGGGCGCGCACATGCTCGATTGATACTCGCTTCTCCTGGACAGGGAGTTCGTTCGACCCGATCCTCGATCTCCGTGAGGCACCCGGTCAGCGCGCTGGCGACAAGTCGGGCGGCGTGGCTATCAGACGACGGCTGCCGCGCGATGATCGGACCCGTAGGCTGCGCCACTGGATGCTCAACAGCGGACATGATCGTCGGATCCCGCCACGGACCGCGGTCAACGGTACGACGCTCAGGTGAGCGCGACCCGTCGATGCCGGGCGTGTCTGTCGACGACTAGGTGGCGCCGGGCGTGCCGACATGGGAAGCGGCATCGGGGGCGTTGTCATGCGAGACCGGCGAGGCGGTACAGGACCAGGCTGCCGGCTACCGCCACGTTCAGGCTGGCGGCCCGACCAATCATTGGGATCTCGACGCACTCGTCGGCCTGTTCGACCAGGTCCTCTGGCACACCCTGTCGTTCGTGGCCTAACAGGACGAGCGTGGGCTCGCGGGCGGGCGCGAGTCCCCCCAACGGTGTCGCGCCCGCGGCGAGCTCGACGGCTACCACCCGCCAGCCCTCGGCCTGGCGTTGGGTGACCCACCGCTCGCGGCCCACGCGCACCCAGTGGGTGCAGGGATGGCGGTGGTGGCCCAGCGTGTCGCCCTGAGCGAGGCAGCGGCGGTAGTGGGCTGTGTGGGGCACGGCCAGGCAGGCGCCGACCGCGTCGACGGTGCGGCTGAGCGTGCCCAGGTTGGCCTGGTAGGCGACCCACAAGGGTGCGATCATCAGGTGACCCCAGCAGCCGTGAGACCGATTCCGGCGCTGGGAACGAATGCTCCCGGGGCGAGACTTGGTGGCGCTCACGCCATCTGGAGGAAATGCCTCTCGTTGTCCATCAGCGGACGCGCTTCTCGGCGGCGTCGAGCCATCGTCGGGGACGGGCATGACGCCCGTGCTTCAGGTGACCCTACGCCGCTTGTCACCCCCACAGGTCACGGCCGAACGCTCTATCGGCCGGCGCGTCAGGTCGGCTGCATCACCAGTGCGGCGCCGGCGTTGGCGTCTGCGCTTTGCCGGCTACGCCATGCCCGCCGGTCGAGGGACCAACGCTATTTCCTGCTGGCCTTCCACGACGAGATGGTCGAAGCACTGGCGCACGGCATCGACGCCCGCCTGGTACGCGCCACGCTGCGCGCCCTCATGACGGCAAGCGTCGACGACATCATCGGGCGACCCCACCGACCCTGACGCCACTGTTGCACCCGGTCGCGGGCTGTCGTACGAGTTCGGTACGCGCGAGCCGGGATGCTGTCAGTCGGCGGCGAGGTAGCGGTGGATCATTGGCACGGTCATGGCGCCCTCGCCGGCGGCGGCGGCCACCCGCTTGATGCCGTTGGCTCGCATGTCGCCCGCGGCGAAGACACCGGGAACGCTGGTCTCGAGCGCGAACGGCGGGCGTGGGAGGGGCCAGCCGGTGTCGTCGAGGTCGGTGCCGGTCAGCACGAACCCGTGGTCGTCGCGTTGGATGGTCTGTGGGAGCCATCCGGTGCGGGTCTCGGTCCCGATCAGCACGAACAGCCCGGATGCGGCCACCCGGACCCGTTCGCCTTTGCGGCGATGGGTCAGTTCGAGCCACTCCAGGTGACCCTCGCCACCGCCTCCGACGACGTCGGTGGCGGTGCGGACCTCGATGCGGTCGTCGGCTTCGATCTCGTTGACGAGATAGGCCGACATCGTCGCCGCCAGCGCCTCCCCCCGGGCGACGATGGTCACGCTGGCGGCGTAGCGGGCGAGGTGCAGTGCCGCTTGACCTCCCGAGTTCCCCGCACCGACGACGACCACCTCGCTGCCCTCCAGCGCCCGGGCATGGCTGGTGGCGGCGCCGTAGAACACGCCGTTGCCGACGAGGTCCTCCAGCGACGGAACACCGAGACGTCGGTAGGTCACACCGCACGCAAGGACCATGGCGTGCGCGCTCGCCACCGCGCCGTCGGATAATCGCAGACGATGCGGTGCACCGGTCTCGAGGCCCGTCACGGCGCGGGCCAGGTCGAACACGGCACCGAACCGCGCAGCCTGGGTGACCGCCCGCCGCCCGAGCTGGCGACCGGTGATGCCGTTCGGGAAGCCGAGGTAGTTGCGGATCATGGGGCTCGTGCCCGCCTGGCCCCCGAACGCCTCGGCCTCGAGCACCAGCGTCGACAACCCCTCCGATGCCCCGTAGACCGCGGCCCCCAATCCGGCCGGCCCGGCACCGACGACGGCCAGATCGAAGACGACATCGCGCACATCGGCCACAGCCCCGAACGCCATAGCGATCTGGCGGTTGGTCGGATCGGCCAGCACCGTGTCGCCCATCACCTCGACAAGCGGGTACGCCACGCCGGGTCCGGCCGCGTCCACGATCGCACGCCCCACCGCAGAACTCGGCGCGTGCACCCCGGTCGGAACACCGAGACGCTCCAGGACATCGCGGATCTCACGCACCCGCCCGTCGTCGCCCTCGCCGACGAGCTTCACCGCCTCGACGATCGGCGTCGTCGTCCACGCCCAGTCACCGAGCTCCTCGGTGATCGCGCGGTGAAACTCCTCATCGCGAGCACCGGTCGGCTTGGTCAGAACGACGTCAGCGAGACCCAGCGCCTCGGCGCGCGCCACCGGCGGCGTCTGATCGGGACGCAGTCCCCAGTCGAGCAACAGGACACGCTTCGCCGTCGGCGCCACGCCACGAACCCGGCTCAGCAGATCGACACCATCGCCAGGGCGCAGGGCGAGATCGGCGAACACCATCGCCACCGCATGGCCCCCCGCCCGTAACTCACCAAGCCGGGCCATCGCCTCCTCACCCCCGCCCACCCACTCGACGCGATAGTCACGGGCGTAACGGCCAAGCTCGGCCTCCATCACCTGACGAGCCGCGTCGCCCTCCGGTACCACCATGATCACAGGATCCACCGCCACAGGCTCCCATCAAGGCCACTCATCGGCCGCGCCACCGCCCCGAGTCCTAGCGCATCGCACGCCAAGCTCCGAGCTCCGTCGTCATGGGGCGCCAGCCACGCTCCGTCTCGAAGACGTCGGCGGCCGAGCGAGCGGTAGCAGTCGATCCCGACAGCAGGGCCGCGCCCTCGCGGGGTCGTCGGTACGCTCGGGCGGGCGGGCAAGGCGGGCGAGGGAGACAGAACGGTGGACTTCGGTGTGCTCGGGCGGCTCACGGTGACACGGGACGGGCGGGACGTCGCGCCCCGTGGCCCGCTGCAGCGCCGCCTGCTGTGTGCCTTGCTGCTGCGGGCCGACTCCGTGGTCGCCACCGACGAGCTGGCCGACCTGCTGTGGCCCGACCGCCTGCCCGCGAACCACCTGGCCGCGCTGCAGACCCACGTCTTCCGGTTGCGTCGGCTGCTGCCCGAAGGCGTGGTGGACAGCAGCCCGGCGGGCTACCGGCTGACGGTGGTGGCCGAGGCCGTGGACGCGGCCCGGTTCGAGGCCGCGGTGTACCAGGCCGCGGCGCTCCGGTCATCCGACCCCGGGGCCGCGGCCTCGTGTCTCGACGCGGCCCTGGGCTGGTGGCGGGGCGCCCCCTACGACGAGCTGGCCGACGTCGACGCCGCCCGCATCGAGGCCGGCCGCCTCACCGAGCTGCAGCTCCGGGCCACCGAGGAGCGCCACGACTGCCTGCTCGAGCTGGGCCGCCACGGGGACGTCGTCGCCGACCTCGAGGCCTTCGCCGCCCACCACCCGCTGCGTGAGCGCCCCCAGGCCCAGCTCATGGTGGCCCTCCGTCGTAGCGGCCGCCCAGCCGACGCGCTGGCTGTGTTCGAGCGCTACCGCCGGGCACTGGCGAGCGACCTCGGCATCGACCCGTCGGCCGCCCTCCGCCGCCTCCACGACGACATCGTCACCGACGCCCCCGACACCACGGCGCCCGAGACCGCGACACCGCCCGCCCCGACTCCGGCCGTCGACTCGACAGGGACGGCCGGCGGTGCGGGGATGCACGAGGGGCGGTACGTGACGAGCTTCCTGGGGCGGGACGGCTTGGTGGCCAATGTGGTCGCTCGACTGGGGCGAGAGCGGTTGGTCACGCTGGTGGGGCCGGGAGGTGTGGGCAAGACCCGGGTGGCGGCGGAGGTGGGTCGGCAGGTCGGTGGCGCGGTCTGGTTCTGCGAGCTGGCCGGGGCCGACCCGTCGAGCGTGGCGCTGACCGTGGCGGCGACGCTGGGCATCGACGAGCGGCCGGGCACCGACCATGTCGCGCGCATCGCCGACATCCTGCGGGTCCAGCACGGGTTGGTGGTGCTGGACAACTGCGAGCACGTGGTCGACGCTGCCGCGGCGCTGGCCGAGGCCGTGCTCACCCGGGCCCCGGCCGCCCGTGTGCTGGCCACCAGCCGGGAGCGCCTGACCGTCGACGGTGAGCACCTGTGCGTGGTGCCACCGCTTCCTTGCCCCGACCCCATCGGCGCCGAGGGCGAGGACCAGCCGGCCGTCCGCCTGTTCGTCGACCGGGCGCGGGCCGTCCGCCCCGACTGGGAACTGACGCCGGACGAGTGGGCGGTGGTCGCCGAGGTGGCCCGGCGCCTCGACGGGCTGCCGCTGGCCATCGAGCTGGCCGCAGCCCGGCTCCACACCCTGACCCTCGCCGAGGTGGCCGGCGGCATCGAAACTCGGTTCCGCCTGCTGACCGGCGGACGCCGCACCACTGCCCGGCATCGGTCGCTGGCCGCGACGGTGAGCTGGTCCTACGACCTGCTCGACCCGGCCGAGCAGGCCATGTTCGAGGCGGTCGCCCTGTTCCAGGCGCCGTTCCGGGCCGCCGGCGCCGCCGCGCTGGCGGGCTGCGACGAGGCCGAGGCCGTCGACCTGCTCAGCGCGCTCGTCGAGCGGTCGCTGGCCCACCGGGTCGGTGACCGCTACGGGCTGTTGGAGACCCTCCGCCAGTTCGGCGTCGAGCGCCTCGACCGCCAGGGCCGGGTGGCCGAGGTGCGGGCCCGGCACGCCCGCTACCACCGCGACATGGCGGCCGCGGCCAACGCCAGGCTCCATCGGGCCGGCGCAGCCGGGGTGCTGGCCGACCTCGACGCCTCTCTGGGCGACCTGCGAGCCGCCCAGCGGTGGCTGGCCGACCACGGCACCCACGAGGACCGGCTGGCCTTCGTCCTCGACCTGCGCGACTACGGCTTCTACCGGATGCGCCCCGAGGTGCTCGACTGGGCCGGGGCCGCGGCCCAGGCGGCGAGCGCCGCCGGGGTGGTCGACCCCCGGGTGGGTGATGCGTTCGCGGTGGCATCGCAGGGGGCGTGGAAGCGAGGCGACCGCGGCCGGGGCACCGATCTGATCGCCGCGTCCGCCGCCGCGGCGGAGGCAGCCGGCGGGTGGACGTACCGCGTCCTCGAAAACCTGGGCAACGACCACCTCATCCAGGGCCGCCTGCCCGAGGCGGTCGTCGCCAACACGGCCGCGCTCGACACCGACGCGGCCCGCCGCACCGAGTTCCGCCGCATCGAGGCCCACGGCAACCGGGCCCTCGCCCGCGGGTACGCGGACGACCCCGCGACGGCCGACGACGTCGCCGCCCTGCTCGACCGCCTCACCGCCGAGACCTCGGAGGTCGCCGCCGCCTGGGCCTGGTACACGGCCGGCGAGACCGTGGTCGACCGCGACCCGGCCCTGGCCGCCGACCGGTTCCGCCGGGCCCTGGCCCTGGCCGAGGAAAGCGGCACCCTGTTCGTCGCCAGCACCGCCGGCGCGTCGGCCGCCTCGATCGAGGCCCGCCACGGCGACCCGGCCGCCGCGGTCGCTCACTACCGCCAGCTCCTCCTCCATGGCCAGCGGGCCGGCGTGCGGGTGCTCCAGTGGACGATGCTGCGGACGGTAGCGACCCTCCTGCTGCGGATCGGCGCCCACCAGCCCGCGGCGGTGCTGCTGGGCGCGGTCACCTCCACCCGCAGCGGCCACGAGGTGTTCGGGGCTGATGCCGAAAGGCTGGCCGCGGCCGACCTCGCCCTCCGGGCCGCGCTGGGCGACGACGCCGTCGAACAGGCCGTCGAGCGCGGTCGGCAGATGGACGACGACGCCGCCGTCGCCGTCGCGCTCGCGGCGTTCGACGACCTGGGGTTCGACACCGTGTGAGTCGACGCGAGCGGCCCGTGTCCAGCCGTCGGCACGCTGCGAGCATGAGCACCATCACCACCGACACCGCCGTCGACCAGCACGGCAACCCGATCACCGCCGACCCCGCGGCGGTCGCCCTCTACGACCGGGCGGTCGACGCCTGGCTGCGCTTCCACCCCGACGTCGTCGCCCACGCCACCACGCTGGCCGAGCACCACGGCGACGTCGCTATGAGCCATGGGCTGGTCGCCTACCTCCACCTGTCATCGACCCAGCGACCCGACGCCGACGTGGCACGGGCCGCGTGGCAGGCCATGTCGACCACACCGATGGGTGCCCGCGAGCAGGCCCACCACGACGCCATCTGCGCTTGGTCCGCCGGCCGCTGGCACCAGGCCGCGCAGATCCTCGACGACCTGCTGGTCCGGTGGCCGGCCGACCTGCTGGCCCTACAGCAGGGCCACGCGCTCGACTTCTTCGTAGGCGACGCCACCAACCTGCGCGACCGCCCCGGGCGCAGCCTGTCGGCGCTCGACCCCACCCATCCCCACACCGGGTTCGTGCGGGGCATGCAGGCCTTCGGGCTCGAGGAGTCGGGCCACTACGAGGCCGCCGAGGACGCCGGGCAGGCCGCCGTCGAGGCCAACCCCGACGACGTGTGGGCCATCCACGCCGTCACCCACACCTACGAGATGCGGGGGCTGGTCGACACCGGCGCCCGCTTCCTCACCCAGCGCAAGGCCGACTGGGGCGGCGGCAACCTGTTCACCGTGCACAACTGGTGGCACCTCGCCCTGTTCCACCTGGAGAGGGGCGACCTGGCTGCCGCCCTGGCGATCTACGACCGCGAGGTCCACAACGAGTCGTCCGACGGCGTCGCCCTCGAGATGCTGGACGCGGCCGCGCTCCTGTGGCGGTTCTTCCTCGACGGCCTCGACACGGGCGATCGGTTCGACCCGCTGGCCGACGCCTGGGTCGCAGCCGAGGCGCCGCCCTGGTACGCCTTCAACGACACGCACGCCACCATGGCGTTGGTCGGCGCGGGTCGGATGGCCGAGGCCGAGGCCGTGGTGGCCCGGCTGGAGCGCTTCGTCACCGAGGCCTCGACCGACCCCGACGCCGGCTCCAACCTGGCCATGACCTCCGAGGTCGGGCTGCCCGCGTCCCGGGCGGTGGTCGCCTTCGGCCAGGGCCGGTGGGACGACGTGGTAGCCGAGCTGGCCCCCATCCGCCGGCGGCTGCAGCTGTTCGGCGGCTCCCACGCCCAGCGCGACGTCCTCCAGCGCACCCTGTTGGAGGCCGCCCTCCGCTCCGGTCGCACCGACCTGGCCCGCGCCCTCATCTCCGAGCGCCTGGCCGTCCGCCCCACCAGCGCCTACGCCCAGGCCCAACTCGGGCGCCTCTAGCGCCGAAGCTGAGACGGTTGTTGGGGTTCAACCCCACAACCGTCTCAGCCTCAGGTAGGCAGTAGGTGGTCCACTCGGTGACCAGGGCCACGCATCGGGCATCGCCCTCTCGATCTCGGTCGAACGAGTCGTCCTGCCTGATCGAGTGCTCGGGCTTCGACTCTCGTCGAAGGGCGCTTGACCGGACGGGGAGCACGCTCGACGATCCTCGGTGGCCTGAAACGGAGGGTGGATGAGAACTGTGGCTCTGGCGGCTGGATGCGCTGCGCTGGTGATCGCGTGCGGCGACGGGGCCAGCACCGCCAGTGGCCGTGATGGGTTCTGTGCCGGCGCCGAGCGGCTGGACGCCGCGAACCAGGAGTTCGACTCGATCCTGCGGGACCTCGTCCAGATGGTCGATCGGACGGCGTCGCCGGACGAGGAGGCGCTCGGCGAGGCAACCGAGATGCTCCTTCGCGTGGGAGACCTCACCGAGGAGATGCTCGATGCGATCGACGGGATGATCGCCGGTGCCGACGGCGATGTGCGCCGTGATCTCGAGGCCATCGTGGAGTACAACCGGCCGCTCCTGACACCGCTCATCGAGGCGGAGTCGGCAGACGACATCGGGGCCGCCCTGGACGGCGATACCCCCGACCCGCCACCGGGCATCGCCGAGCGCGCCCGGCGGATCGACGACGCCACCCAGGAGCAATGCGGGGTCGCATTCCTCCACAATCCGTTCGAGGCTGTCGTCGAGGCCGCGACCGACGGCCCGACCCCGTGGCCCGACGTCGACGTGTGCGCGTTGCTGCCTGTCGAAGCGCTGACCGAGGCGGGCGTCGTCGACACCGAAGGCACCGCCGACGACGGCGGCCCGCCCAACATCGAGCAGTGCGAGTGGGGCGAGCGCTATGCGGTGGACGGCACCTACCTGCAGCTCAGCCTGTGGGACCCGCCGTTCCCGCAGGTGTTCGAGGACTTCTGGGAGGTGCGAGGTGAGGTCGCCGGGCGCACCATGTACGTGGAGTCCGCACGGGTGCGCGAGCTCACCTGCCGCCTGGCCATCGACAACGGCGCGTACGTGATCACGGCCACGATCGACCTCGAAGAGGCACAGGGCGACGACGACGCTTGTCAGGTCGCCGAAGGTGCGGCGGCCAGCGCGCTGTCGTCGCTGTCGTCCGGGTGAGAACGTCTATCGCGCCGATGGGCGAACCCAATACTCTGGATCGCTGCCGGCGCCGGTCCCCAGGACTACGCCTCGTAGGGGCGGCCGTCGCGTTCCGCGGCGGCCCGGCCCGATGCCAGCTGAAACTCGCTGATGCCGCCAGGCTCCCAGGGGTCGACGCTCCCGGCGGCTATGGCGGCGTGGCTCTTCGGCTCAACGGCGAAGCGGGCCCGCACGTCGGCGAGTGGTAGCGGGGCCAGCGCGAACCAGTCGACGCGCAGGAAGTCGACGCTGTCGCTGCCGGTGACCGTGTCGCGGCAGCGGGCGCCCCGGTACATGGCGTCCGCCACGCGCACCGCCATCTCCTCGCCGACCGACAGGTGGCCCGGGCTGGACTCGAACAGCCCGGCGCCGCTGCTGAGGTAGCCGGTCTCGAACAGCGAGACCACCATGGCCAGCAGCGAGAAGGCCCGCATGTCGTCGTTGGCGCGGGCGATGAAGGCGAACACCTCCAGCTCCGAGTCGACCACCGTGCCGTAATCGGCCAGCACGTGCACCCAGTCGTGCTGGGCGAGCAGCGGGGGCGCTGAGCCAGGACGGCCGGGCACCTCAAAGCCCCGCGCCTGGTACAGCTCCCAGACGCGACGGCCGAGGGTGCCGTCGGGCAGGTCGGCGAGGGCGTCCCAGCGGGCGGCCAGTGCCGGGTCGGCGACGGCGACATCCCATGCCTTGGTCAGGTCGACCGAGGTGTGGAGGGCATCGGTGTCGGCCGTGTCCCAGTCGGAGGTGTAGCCGTTGCGGTCGAAGTCGGCAGCGGCGAGGCTGAGGGCGCCCTCGGCGAAGCGCTGGGCGACGGCGACCATCCCCTCCTCCACCGACAGTTCCCGCTCGGCGGCGGCGATCCGCTCCGCCACCTCGCGCGGCAGCGGCCGTAGCACGAGGCCGCCCAGCAACATCACCTGGAGTCCGCGGGTGCGGAAGGCGGCGTTGCGGCGGGCCAGCACCGCGGCGAGCTGTTCAGGCGACGGCGGGTCGAGGCCGTTGAGGTCGACGTCGTGGCCGGTCATCGCCTTCCAGAGCGCCTGCAGCAGGATGCGCTGGAAGCCGGTCAGCCCGGTGTCGGGCGCCACCAGCGCCGCGACAGCACGGGCCGTGGCCCGAGCCTCGTCGGCGGACGGAGGGGTCAGCAGCACCTCGTCGTCGGTCGGCAACGGCACCGGCATATCCGGCGCATCCTACGGTGAAGATCCGCCCAGGGCGCTGGACGAACGACCGGCGATGAGTCCTCGCGGTCGGTGAAGCTGAATCCCTCGTGACGAAAGGGAGCTGCCGATTCTCGGGCGGCTCGCTTGCCACCAGTGTGCTCGCGCGATCAGCAACCGCTGGGGGGTGATCCCTCATGAACCGGTACTCACCGCAGCGACGAGTTCGCCGTGAGGTGTCCCTGAACGGCGGTGTGACGATCGCTTCTGGCAAGTTGGTGTTCATGAGGTTCGTTCTGGTGCATAGTCCGCTCGTCGGCCCGGCGACGTGGCGATGGGTTGCGGAAGCGCTGCGGGCGTCGGGTCACGCTGTCTCGGTGCCCGATCTCCGGGCGGCGGCGCTGAGCGGCGATCCGTCTGGGGTGGTTCGGGCGGCGCGTCAGCTGACGTCGAGGGACCCGGTCGCGCTGGTGGGCCATAGCGGCGCAGGGTTCTCTCTGCCGTTGATCGCGGCTGGCCATAAGGGGCCGGTGCGCCGCCTGGTCTTCGTCGACGCTGGCGCACCGCCTTGTGAAGGCGCAGCGAGGGCAGGCGATGAGGTTCTCGAACAGCTCCGTGCGCTCGCGGCCGATGGCACTCTGCCGAAGTGGTCGACTTGGTGGGGTGCGGGTGTCATGGAGACGCTCGTCCCGGACGCGGCTCGTCGCAACGAGATCGAGGCGGAGTTGCCCGAGCTTCCCCTGGCGTTCTTCGAGTCGCCGATGCACCTGCCCGGCGGGTGGTGCGACGCTCCCTGCGCCTACCTGCTGCTCAGCGACGCCTACCGCCCACAAGCAGACAAGGCAAGAGCTCTCGGCTGGCCCGTGGTCGAGGAGCTAGGGAACCACCTCGACATCGTGAACCATCCCGAGCCGATCGCTCGACGACTCGTCGACCTCATGTCCTGACCAACGACTGGTCCTGCCACCCGCCCAGACAACCTGATCGATTACCTGGGAGGTGTAGGACGACGGAATCGCTGGTCGTTAGGGTCGGTTCATGGTGCTTGTCGATCTCCCGGTCTCGGCGGGCGGGAAGCTGCGCTGGTGGCGTGAGTTTCGCCGCTTGACCCAGCTGGAGCTCGGCAGCATGGCTGAGGTCTCCTCCAAGCACATCAGCTTCATCGAGACCGGCCGCACCACGCCGAGCCGCGACATGATCCTGCATCTGGCGCGTCATCTCGACGTGCCGCTGCGTGACTGCAACGCGTTGCTGTTGGCCGCGGGCCACGCGCCGCAGTTCTCCGAGCTGGCCTGGGACGACGATCAGTTCGCGCCCACCCGCCGGCTGCTCGGCGAGGTTGTCGCGGCCCACGAGCCCTATCCCGCCATCGTGGTGGACCGCTACTGGCGACTGCTCACCGCCAACCGGGCGGGCCGCATCCTCCGAGAGGGCGTCCACCCCGAGCTCCTCGCGCCTCCGATCAACGTGTTACGCGTCTGTCTCCACCCCCGTGGCCTGGCGCCCCGCATCGTCAACCTCGACGAATGGGTCGACCATGTCATAGGCGGTCTCGCCCGCCAACACGCGCTGTCACCTGATGATACGCTCAGGTGCCTGCGCAACGAGATGGTCGACTACGCGCGTGTCGCAGGGTTCGAGCCACGGACACATCTCGGGTCGGGTCGAGTGGCGGTGCCGATGCATCTGCGGGTCCCCGAGGGCTCGGTGCGGCTGTTGGTCACCATCGCCACCTTCGGTACCGCGCTGGATGTGACCCTGTCCGAGCTCACCATCGAGACATTCCTGCCCGCCGACGCGCAGACCAGCGAGATCCTCCGCTCCCGAGCCGATCCAACCCCCCAAGTAATCGACGAACCACTTCCTGGCGGCGATGCTGCCAAGCACGACCTGCCCCCGGCATGCACGGGAACCAGCTGCGGGACGAGCTGCGACCTGGCGTCGACGTGATCAGCGAGGCGCTCCAACGCACGCAAGCCGCCAGTGGCGTCATCGGGGGCATACTGCGGATCGGCGACCAGGCTGGTCTGGCGCCGTGACAACAACGACCCACGCGTTCACGAGTTCGCTCGCCTCACACAGGACATCCTCGACGACGATGCCTGTGCGTCGCCGGATCATCGCCGGGCTCGTACACCGTGAAGCGGTCATTCACGGATTGTTGAGCGATTCCACCTTGTTCACGCGCCGTCGACCCGGCAGCCTCAGGGCTCCGCTGCTCGCGGTTTGATTGCAGTTCACTCCGGAGGTTGGGGGCCGTGCCGATCGCATCGCTGACACGGGTGCTCGCCCGAGCTCTGTCCCGGCCCACTGGGCGACGCCGCTTCATCCCGCTG
>JBOGHK010000001.1:0-13906 GCA_050744325.1 Acidimicrobiales bacterium | reverse complement strand
AACCCCGCGGCGATCGACGGCGCCGACCCGGTGCTCGCCGCCCTCCAGGGCGGTGGCATGGTCGCCATCGGGGGTGCGTTCGTGGCGGCCGCGGTCTCGCTGGTCGCCCGTTACCGCCGCGCCGGCGGGCCCGAGCGGGGGCAGCTCACGTTCCTCGGCGCGGTCGCGACGGGGCTGTTGCTCACCGTCGTCGCCGGCAACCTGCTGACCGGCGGCCGCATCGACGACCACGCCGCGCTTAGTGCCGCGACGGGCCTGTTGCTGATGGCCGGCCTGCCCGCCGGCATCGCCGCCGCGATCCTGTGGCGGGGCCTCTACGACCTCGACCGCTGGGTGCGCCGGTCGTTGGTCTACGGCGTGCTCTGGCTGGCCATCACCGCGGTCTACGTCACCGTCGCGTGGGCCGTCGGCCTCGCTGCCGGCGATCGCCTGCCGATCGGCTTGGCCGTGTTGCTGACCGTCGTGGTGACGCTGGTCTTCGAGCCCGCCCGCCGGTCGCTGGGCCGCCTGGCCGACCGCCGGGTGTTCGGACCGAGACCGTCCGGCTACGAGCTCACCGCGGCCCTGGGCGCCGCGGTCGACGACACCGACGACCTCGGCCCGCTGGCCCAGCGGTTGGCCGAGCTCGTCGGTCGAGGCGTCGATGCCCGCCAGGCCCGGGTCACGCTGCTCGGTGACGACGGCGAGGTCGTGGCCACGTACCCCGATCTCCCCGACGCCACCAGCACCGGCGATCAACCGGCACCGATCGCCCTCCGGGTGCCGCTCGTGCACCGCGACCAACCCCTCGGGACCGTCGAGTGCGGGCTCAAGCAGGACGGGTCCGGCTACAGCGACGACGACCGGCGGCTCCTCGACCTGCTCGCCCGGGAAGCCGCCCTCGCCGCCCACGGCCTACGCTTGGCCGCGTCGCTGGCCGTCCAGGTCGAGACCGTCGGCCAGCAGGCCCGCGAGCTGGCGGCGTCGCGCTCGCGGATCATCGCCGCCCAGGAGACCGAGCGCCGCCGCATCGAGCGCAACATCCACGACGGCGCCCAGCAGGAGCTCGTGGCGCTGATCGCCAAGATCCGCCTGGCCCGCGACCAGCTCGACCGCGACCCCGCCGTCGTCGCCGCCACCCTCACCGACGCGCAGCACGACGTTGGCCGGGTCCTGCGCGACATCCGTGAGCTGGCACAGGGCATCCACCCGACCGTGCTCGGCGACCAGGGCCTGGTCCACGCCACCGAGGACCGGACCACCCGGCTACCGATCGACGTGCGCGTCCACGCCGACGCCACCACCCGCACCACCCGCTACGACGACCTGATCGAGGGCGCCGCCTACTTCGTCGTGTCCGAAGCCCTCGCCAACGTGCTCAAACACGCCGACGCCGACCAGGCCCACGTGCACATCGCCCAGGACAACGGCCACCTCCACATCGAGGTCACCGACAACGGCCACGGCTTCGAACGCACCACCACCCCCGCCCGCAGCGGGCCCGTGACCGGCACCGGGCTCCTCGCGCTCGCCGACCGCCTCGCCGCGCTCGGAGGCCACCTGCACATCGACAGCACGCCGGGCCAGGGCACCACGCTGGCGGCCCGGCTCCCGGCCAAAGTCATCGAGGAGCCGGCCAGTGGCCGATGAGCAGCCCCTGCGCATCGTGATCGCCGAGGACAACTACCTCGTACGGGAGGGCATCCGGCGCCTGCTCGAAACGTCCGGTCACGTCGACGTCCTCGCCGCGGTCGGCAACGCCACCGAACTGCTCGATGCCGTCGCCCGCCAAGCACCCGACGCCGTGCTCACCGACATCCGCATGCCGCCGAGCCACCACATGGAGGGCATCGAGGCCGCCCACGCCATCCGCGCCCGCTCACCCGAGGTCGGCGTCGTGGTGCTCTCCCAATACGCGGCGGCCGCCTACGCCACCGACCTGTTCCGCCACGGCGCGGCCGGCCTCGCCTACCTGCTCAAAGACCGCATCGGCGATTACGAGCAACTGCTCCACGCCCTCCACGAGGTCACCGCCGGCCGCTCGGTCGTCGACCCTGACGTCGTCGACCGCCTCGTCACCGGCCGCGCCCGCGCCGCGGCCTCGCCCCTCAACCGGCTCACCCCCCGCGAGCTCGACGTGCTCCGGGCCATGGCCGCCGGAGGCACCAACGCCGCCGTCGCCGCCGACCTCCACCTCTCCGACTCCGCCGTCGAGAAACACATCAACAGCATCTTCGCCAAGCTCGACCTCCCACCCGAAGCCACCACCCACCGCCGCGTCAGCGCCGTCGTCACCTACCTCCAAGAAACCCACACCCAAACCCACTGAACGACAACCAACGCCCGCGATCTTCGCGTTCGCGGCACCGACGCCCGACTGAGGACGACCACCGCCACATAGGCCGCGGAACGTTCCGCCGTTCCGTTCCGGATGACCGGCAGATCCACGAGCGCCGCCGCTGCCGGGGCCTTCTCGTTCCCGGGAGGCGGCGGAATCGTCGGGGGTCGCGGCGTCGCGGAGCGCGTGTGGAAGCCTATGCAACAACTGGTCGGACCGGACAACGAGGGCCTAGCTCGTGTCGACCTCCGCAGGCGCGGGGTCGACGCCCGGTCTCGGACGTCGCCGCCGCGCACGGCCACCGCCACGTGTACCGCGGCTCGGGCCAGGGCAGCGTCGAGGTGCTCACTCATCGCGAACCCCGGCAGCCGCCGAGAGAACAGGTCCTCGACTGTGGCCAGGTACAACCTGCCTTCACTGGTCGGGATCTCGGTCATGTCACCCACCCAACGCTGGTCCGGTGCGGTAGCGGTGAAGTCCCGACGGACCAGATCCGGGAACGGCACTGCACGCTTGTCCGGTCGGGTCAGGTTCTTGCGGCGACGCTTGGTTCGGGCGACCAGGCCCTGGCGGGCCATAGACGCCTCCACAGCCTTCTTCGACACCCGCCAGCCGGCCTCGCGGAGATCCGCCAACACCCGCGGGCTGCCATAGGTGCCATCGGAGCCCTCGAAGGACTCGCGGACCTTGGCATCGAGCTCGGCCCGGCGCCGGGCCCGGGCCGTGGGCGGCCGCCCTCGCCACTTGTAGAACCACGACTCGGATACCCCCAGCGCCCGGCAGGCCAGGGCGTGGGCCACGCCGTGGTCGGTCCTCTGGGAAGCAACGAAGCTGGCCAAGCTCACCGCGTCGCCTCCTTGACCCACAGGACCACTGATCGCTTGAGGACATCACGCTCCATCCGCAGCTCCGCACACTCCTTGCGCAGCCGGGCCAGCTCGGCGCGTTCGTCACCGGTCAGGCCCTCGGCGTCACCCCGATCCACCCGATCCTTCTTGACCCAATTGCCCAGCGTGGCCGCATGAATCCCCAGATCCTGCGCCACCTGAGCGATGGGCTTGCCCGTCTCCCGAACGATCCGAACAGCTCCCTCACGGAACTCCGGATCGAACTTCCGTCGTGTCTCTGACATCGCTACTCCTCATAGTCGATGCCTCCACACTTCGGGGGGAAGGTCAGCCTGGCGATCGGCAGGATCTGACGGGCAGGGCTACGAATGGGCTCTCGAACAAGTCACAGATCCAGCGGCGCGGTGAGATACCTCCCGTGCCTCTCTTCTGCGCTGGCTGGAGTACGCCTACCCAGGTCAAGTCGATGAGGTGCTCTTGACGCTTGGCCACCTGTCAGCGGTCGGTGTCGTCGACTACGGCTCGGATCTCCTCGACTTCCGCACCAACCGGGACGTCGATGACACCCATCGATTGGAGCCGGACGAAGAAGCGGCGCTGAGAAGGGCGCTCGGACGTTTGTCGGTGTGAGGTCTCAGGACATCCTTGACCGGTCGTCGTCGGGAGATGCTTGACTGGTCAGGTCGGCTGGGTGCCCTTGCCGCGGACGTAGAGGCGGGTGATGGGGCCTGGGTTGCGGCGGGGTTTGACCGCGAGTTCTTCGTCGCCGTGGAGGATGCGGAAGTGGGTGTCTTCGATGACGACGGTGACGAGCTTGCCGGCGTGGCGGGGGCCGAGCTTGATGGGTTGGTTGGCGACCATGATCCGGCCGCTGGCGTGGACACGGCGTTGTGCTCGGATGGAGCCGGCTGGCAGCGGCGGTGGTGGTAGCGGCGTGGATGCTGTTCGAGCGCCGGGGATCTTGGCGAGCTGGTCGGTGGGGATGGGGCAGGGCCAGGTGCCGACGAGAGCGCCGTCGACGATGGCGTGCATGAGGTGGCCGTCGAGGCGCAGGGTGACGGGCCGGCGGGCGTAGGCGAAGCCGACCACAAGGTGGTGGCCGGCGATGCTGGTGTTGCCGTCGCGGCGGACGGTGCGGTCGACCTCGACGGCCTGGCCGGGATGGACGATGTGGCTGCCGTTGAGGCGCCGCAGCGCCGGGGTCGCCGGTGGCGGTCCGCCTGCACCGCCCGATAGCGGTACTCCACCAACGCCCGCTGATCCACAACACCGCCGCCAGTGCCCGCCGGCCAACCAAGCGGCGAAGTCGATCAGACCGCCGATCTCACGTCAACGATGTCCCGACGACATTCCGTCAACGATCTCCCGAGACCGCACATTGACAACGTTGAGGCGATCGATGCCGATGCAGGCCTGACAGAGGTGGAGGCGGTCGTGCGGAGTGCAGTGCCCTGCTCCGCAGCGTGTGTCCAGGTTGAGGGGTCAGAGTCCGAGCGCGGCTGTCGGAGCGAGGGGATGAACGCTCGGTTCTGCGTCGGCATGCATGATTTCCCACGCCGTGACTTCGCCCTTGGCGCGGCCGAGCTTGGCGATGACGGCTTGGTCGATGGGCGGCTCGGGGGTGCGGGGGAGTGGCTCGTCGTCGAGTTGGCCAGCGCTGCGGGCGAGGTAGAGGTGGTTGGCGGTGCGGCCGCGCGTGATGTCGACGAGCATCTCGGCTCGGGTGGAGCGTTGGTCGATGCGGCTGGTGGAGACGGGGTGGGTGGACCCTTGGACGGCGTAGCTGGTTACGGCGTAGGCGTGGTCGAGGCCGACGTCGACACGGCCGGGTGCGGTCTCTTGTTCGTCGAAGAAGGAGCGCGGGAGGGTGATGGTGCCGATGCCGTCGAAGTCGACGGTGATCGTGTCGTCGCCGGGTTGCCTGCCGTGGTGGAGGCCGATCACCTTTCCGGTGGCGCCGTTGCGGACGTAGGCGTCTGGGCATCCGGGTGGGTGGTGGTGTCTGGCGGGGGTGCGGGCGATTACATCGTCGCCGATGGCGAAGCGCCGGTCGCCGGTGGCGGTGATATCGTCGGCGCCGACGTGTCCTGCAGCCTGTAGGAGCCGATGGGCGAGGCGGTTGAGGCGGTGCCGGACGCTGTTGCGGCTGTCGACCATGGGGTGGTGATGACCGGCCTGGTAGGCGTCCCACCAGCGGCCGAGGACCTGGCGGTAGAAGTCGAGCTCCTGGTCGACGATGTGGAGGTGCCCGGCGGCTTCGAGGTGGTCGAGGGCGCGGCCGATGTCGCCGTGCCGGAGAGCTTCGGCGGCAGCGCGGTCGTGAGGATCGCGGACTCGATGGGTGTGGGTGAGGGAGGGGGTGTGCTGGGGGTGGTGTTCGCACAGGACTCGGAACATGCCGCCGGACTCGACGGCGCCGTGCTGATCGGGGTCGCCGATGAGGCGCAGGACGGTGCCGGTCTGGTGGCAGAGCCAGCAGAGTTGGTCGAGGTCGCGGTCGGAGATTGTGGAGGCCTCGTCCACGATCAGGACGGTGCGGGCGTCGAGGGGCACAGTGTGGGGGTCGGTGTGGGCGAGCCACCAGGCGAGGGTTTCGGTGGGGATGCCGGTGGCGTCTCCGAGGGTGCGGGCGGCTTCGCCCTTGACGGCGGCGCCGACGACTCGCCAGCCGGCGGCGGTCCAGGCGTCGCGGGCGGCGGCCATGGCGGTGGTCTTGCCGGCGCCGGGGTGTCCGAGGGCGCATTGGGTGCGGTGCCCTGACCCGCAGAACTGGTGGACGAGGCGACGCTGCTCGGTGGTGAGGTGGAGGTGGGCGGCGAGGGCGGTCTCGATATCCGCGGGGGCAACGGATGCGGCGCCTTGGCCGAGGCCGCCGGTGAAGCGGGCGACGATGCGTCGTTGGACATCGAGGATCTCCCGCGTGGTCCAGGTGGGGTTGTCGCCACTGGTGAGCTGCACCACATGTGGGGAGCGGAGGAAGCCTCGGGCGAGGTCCTCGAGCCGCTTGGCAGGTACGAGGAGAGGTTGGGGGTCGCTGCCGTCGGGGTGGGGCACCGGTAGGTCGCAGAGGGCGGCGAGAAGGTCGCCGTAGCCGAACACGGACAGGTTCTGGCAGACCCCGCCTTCTGGGGCTGCGAGTCGCTGGTGGAGCCAGCGAGTGTCCGGCTCGGCGAGCGGCGCCGGCCGGCGCAGGCAGTCGGCAAGGTCGCCGGGGGTGAGGCCGTGGTTGGCGGCGCGTGCCCACCACCGGGCGCGCAGCTCGTCGACGGCGGCGTGTTCCTTGGCGGGACGGGTGCGCAGGACGATCTGTTCGACCTCGTCGGGTCGGGCGCTGCGCCCGATGGCTTCCTCGAGCTCGCGGAGAGCGTCGTCGACCTCGGTGCGGCGCTGACTGAACTCGGTGAGCAGCTCGTCGTCGAGGCCGGCGATCTCCCACCCGCCGTGGCGGGCGGGTCGCCAGCGGACCCCGAGGGCGTGGGTGATGCGGCAGCGGGCCTGGGCGGTGGCGAGCGCGGATGCGGCTTTGGCGTCCCGGTACAGGCCGCGGGCGTCGAGCGCCCGGCGGGCGCCGTCGGGGGATTCAACGGTGTTGGGCAGGACGTTGTGCCAGTGGGCGAAGGGGTCGAGGGCCCGGCTTGTCAGGTGCCGGAACGTCGCCACGGCCCACCCCTCGACTGGGACGGTCCTGCCTTGGATGCGGGTGGCGGCAGTGTGGTTCTCGAGCCAGTCGAGCGCAACGTCGTTGGCGTCGGCGATGGCGTCGAGCACGATCCGCCCGACGGCCGGGTCGGCGAGCAGGGCGAGGACGCTGAGGGACTTCTCGGTCGTGAGGGTGAGGTCGAAACCCACCCGGACCGCGGGTGGCTGGCGACGGCGGACGAAGTCGGCGAGGTCGCTGCGCTTCACGAACCAGCGCTTGTCGGGGCCGCGGTGGGCGACGAGCCATGCCTGGTGGGGCTGCTGGCCGGCGGTGGTCATGGCGTCGATCAGGGTCCAGTCGCGTTCGTAGCGGGTCGCCAGCTTGCGCAGATAGCGGGGTGTCACACCGACCAGCCGGGCGGCGTCCGCTAAGGGCAGCAGGTCACCGGGCGCTCCGGCCGCGGAGAGGGCATCGGCGTCGATCCCGGCGGAGCGGGCGTCCTCGCAGCGGGTCAGCTCGGTGTCGGTGACCCACTGGTTGCCGTCGCTGTCGATCACCGGAACGAGATACGACCCCGCCGGGATGTCCGGCACGGTCCCGGCTCGTGTTCCCGGCTTCCCGGATCGCCGTCTCGCTTTTCCGGGCTGGGGATGAGGCTCGCCTGGGACGCGCCTGCCGAGGGTCCCGGTCGTCGTGTCGAGCAGGTGGGCCATGGCGAGCCGGGTGCCGGCGTCGATCATTGCGTCCACGTCTGTGACGTCGACACCCAGCGCCGCGGCGGCGTCCCGGGCGTCGTAGAGGGCCTCGCCCGTCCCGTTCCAGCGGGTCTCTGAGCCGACCCCGAGCCGGGGACGTCGACCGGCCGACCCGCGGGCACCGATCAACCGCTCCCCGGTGCGGGGGTCCCGTCCGGCGAGCACGACCGCGAACTCGGTGGGGTCGACCTCACCGACCAACTGGAGGCGGGCGGCGCCCCGCCCGCGCCATCGGCCGGGCTGGTCGCCGCCGTCGGCGTAGTAGCGGGCCGGTCCGGCGGTCCCCGGTGCTTCGGAGGGCGAGGGCGGGTCCTTGGGGATCAGGTAGTCGGCGATCTGCGCGGCGATCTGACGCACTGACCGCTTGGCGCCGCCAAGGGGCGTAACGGTGTACCTCACCGGCGTGGCGTCTCGGGACGCTCCGCAGGTTCCCCGGAGGGGAACCTGCAAGTGTGTGGTTCTCGGTCGTCGTCGTGCGTGCGAGCGTCCGTGAGCGCGGAGCGTGAGCGCGTGCGGGTGTGTGATCCGGTGCCGTCGTGCGTGTGAGCGAGCGTCGCGTGCGTGTGCGAGAGCGCTTCGTGCGCGGGTGAGCGAGAGTCGTGCGGTCTCGTGGTCTCGTCGAGCGAGGTGGCGAGCCGCGTGGTTGCGGTCGTCGTCGGCGACGCCGCTCTGGCCGCTCGAGGCCTCGTCGTGGTCGCCGCCACCGGCGGGACGCTGGCGTCTGGCCTTGGTTGGGTCACAGGGACAGGCCGGGCGTGGCGGGTGCCTGCGGTTGGCGAAGTGCCTCCAGCCGACCCTGTGCCTTTGCGGCGGCCGGTGACTGCTCGGGGCTGACCGGGCCGACCAGGCCGACTGTGGGGTTGGCGCGTCGAGGTCGCTCGGACAGCCAGCCCGGCGACTCGATCTGACGGATGCCGGCCACGGCCAGGCGGAGGTTGATGTCCCGGATGGCGTCGCCGTGGGCGAACAGCTCGGGGTCGGTCAACCGCTGCAGGCTGGGCTCGTCCAGGAGCGGGACGTTCCGGTAGACGCAGAACCAGCGCAGGTTGGCGCCGATCTGCCGCCGCCAGCCGAGACCCGACGCCTCGGCGTCCTGCATCGCCCAGTTGATGGTGTTCAGCCGGGTGCGCCGGTCCGCGGGAGTGGGGTCCAGGTTGTGGCTCAGCTCGTCGAGGCTGACGATCCGGCCGCCATCGCGGGTCAGGTCTGCGACACGGGCGACCAGGTTCGTGGTTCTGGGGTCGAGGAGCGCGCCCCAGCACGCCTCGAAGTAAGGATCACGGTGTGAAACACCGAAGTTGTTGACTGCTTGGTCGGGATGGTCGCGCTGAATGAGACGGATCTGCATGTCCTTCTAGAGCAGGAATATGTCGGTTGGTTCTCATCCTGGGACAGGTCAGCGAATGCGCGGGAACCTCGAGGCCGTGAGCGGGATCCCGAGGTGCTTCCCATCCGGAAGCCGGGACGGACACCGGCCGATACGGGAAGCAGCATTAAATGAAACGTCTGGGCGGGATTGGCGAGTCGGGACTTCATCCGGGATAGCGGCATTGATCGTGGCAGCTCCTTCACCTATTACCGGAGGACGCCTTGCCGACCTACTCGCATTACGGGCCTGGTCCCTTCGAGACCCTCGAAGCGGACTGGGCGCTGACCTGCCGGCGTGACCGCCGCCGCCGCACGACCGAGCGTTGGGCGGAACTCGAACCCGTCCTGGCCGGACTCCGGCACCTCGCCGAGGTGATCCCCGCAGTCGATGTCGACCGCCGCCCGATCGCCGTGGCGATCGCCCGGCTGCACATCGACGGCGAGGACCTGGCGGGCCGGGCACTGCTCCAGCTCTTCGTGCCGGGGATGGTCCGCCTCACCGCCAAGTGGCGCGACCGCATCCCCGGCGGGGTCCACGCCGCGGGCTGGGAAGTGGTCGCCCGCTCCGCCCAGTACATCTGGCAGCTCCGGGAACGCCGGATCCGTTCCGCGCCGGCCGGCTACGTCCTGTCCTCGATCCACCGGGACCTCCTCATGGAGGCGACCGAGCAGCAGCACGAGCGCCCGATGGGCATCGATGGACAGGACGGCGGCGATCACCGGACCGACCCGCGGCGGTCGATGCCATCAGCAGAAGACACCGTCTGCGCCACAACGGGCATCCGGGACGCGTTGGAGGCCGCGGTCGCAGCCAGGGTCCTGCCCGCCGACAGCCTCGACGTTCTCTGGCTGGACCTCTCCGGCTACACGATGGCCGAGGCCGCCGAGCTGGCTCGGACCACCTACTCGCCGCAGGCCAGCTACCGACACCGGTCCCAGACCTACGCCTACCTGCGCCGCCAACTCTTCGATGTTCCCAACGGGGAGGCCGGGCAGTGAGCAGGGTCACCGCCACTGACACCGCCCGGTTGCGGGTCCGGCCCATCGGCCTGCGCGACGCCAACCGGTTCGTTGCCGACCACCACCGCCACCACGGACCGGTCCGAGGCCACAAGTTCGCCGTCGCGGTCGCCGACCAGGACGGCGTGGTGCGCGGGGTCGCCATCGCCGGCCGTCCCGTCGCCCGGCGCCTGGACACCGGGTGGCGGCTAGAGGTCCTGCGGGTCGCCACCGACGGCACACCGAACGCCTGCTCCATTCTCTACGGCGCAGTCGCCCGAGCCGGCGCCGCGATCGGCTACCGCCGCCAGGACATCCTCACCTACACCCTGGCGACCGAGAACGGCGCATCCCTGCGGGCCGCGGGCTGGGTGCCGGTCGCCGCCGTCGACGGAGCGAGCTGGGACCGGCCCAGCCGGCGCCGCACCGACAAGCACCCCACCGGCGACCAGATCCGCTGGCACGCCGGTCCCCCATCATGCGCCGCGGACGGGTCGATCGAGGAGAGCGCGGCGTGACCCGTCTCGGGAATCGGGCCACCGGTCAGCCCGAACACGACCCGCACGAGAACGCGTTGCCCTCCCTGGGCCACGCCATCGACCTCGCCGGCCGACGCGGCGAGGCCCACGGCGTCGCCGTCGCCATGGAGTGGCTCCATCGCACAGTCCAGGGCACGCCACGCCAGCGCGAGGCCACCGCCCGCCGGCTCCTGATCGGTTGCTTCGTCGACAACGACGAGGCCGTACTCGCCGAGCTGCCCAGCCCTTCAGAGGCCGCCCGCTCCTTCGACCAGGACGAGCTGTTCCGACACTGCGACTGGTCCGAGCCGGCAGGCGGCGAAGCCCAGCGGCGTTGGGAATGGGGCGCCGAAGGGCTGAAGGCCACCTTCGCCACCGCGGTCCGCGACGGCATCCACCACCAGGTCTCCCGCTTCTGCTCCTGGACCCTCGCCGAAGCCGCCGCCGCAAACCGTGGTCGCCTCCCCGAGACCCAACACGACGACCGGGGAGCAGCCACCGCCCGCGACCGCGCCGCCCGCATCGGGCGCCAGAACGGAAGCGACATCGCCGAATGGTGGCAACAGGAACACCTCGGTGGCCGCGCCAACGGTGACGTGACCGTCACGGCCCGCCGTGTCCTCCAAGGGATCCATGACGGTGACCCTGAGATCCTCGACTCCCTGCCCACATGGGACGACACCGAGGACCACTACGAACTCGATGACCTCCTGGTCGACTGCGTCTGGGAAGAGCCCGACATCGCCGACGTCGAGGCGCATTCCCGCTGGGGCGCCCGAATCTCCGTCATCTGGAACGAGTACACCACCGCGCTCCACCAGACCGTCGAACACGAGATCACCAGGCACTGCCGCAACGCCCTCGATCACGACAGCCCACCACCGCCGCGGTCGGTTGCGGAGGCACCACTTGATCGGCTCGCCCACCCGCATGGCTCCGGCCCTGCCGGTGGCCTCGGCCTGTGAGCGACCCCAAGCTCCGCGCCCGCTTCGAAGCCAAGGTCGACCGCTCCGGCGACCATCACCTCTGGACCGGCTCGAAGCTCCGGGACGGGTCCGGGAAGCTGAAGATCGGCACCCGTACGGTGACCGCTCGACGGGTGGCGTGGGAACTGAAGCACGGGCCGCTACCCACCGGCGCTGAGGTGCGGGCGTGTCCGGACAACAAGGCTTGCGTCCGGGTCGATCACCTCTCGGTCCGGGGAGGTGGGCTGGAGGCACGTTCACCGGCGGGTCGCGGACGACGTGCGTCGGGCTCGGGGTCGATGGAGGAGATCCGGCCGGGCGTGTGGAAGTTCACCGTCGGCGTAGGCCGTCATCCCAACGGCAAGCCACGGCGGGAGTACCGCACGATCCGGGCCGATGGCGAGGCTGAGGCGGCGCGGGAGCTGGCGGCGTTCGTGGCCGAGTTGAACGAGGCGCCACCACCGGAGACCACCGACGAGCGGGACCTGACGCTTGATGAGGCCGTCGACCGGTACCTCGGCGAGCACCTCACCGGGGAGAAGGGTCGGCAGAAGCGGACGATCCGGGACTATCGGCAGATTCATGACCAGTGGTTCTCCCCGGAGGTCGGACAGCGGCGTCTGCGGGACATCGACGAGGCGACCATCGACCGGATCTTCGGCAAGATGCGCGCCGCCGGGCTCAGCCGTGCACGGATGAGCAAGGCCCGGAGCCTGTATCACCCGCTGTTCCGGTGGGCGAGACGACGCCACATCATCCGGCACAGCCCGATGGCGGATTTCGAGCTACCGACCAGCACGCAGGTGCCCAGGCCCCGGACGCCGCCCGAGATCGACCAACTCTGCACCTACTTGAACGCGGCGCTGGAGGTCGTCCCCGATATCGCCCCGGTGCTCACGCTGGGAGCAACGACCGGAATGCGGCGCGGTGAGCTGGTGGTCATCCGACGTGACCAGCTCGCCGCGAGTCGATCCGAGCTGCATGTCGACTCGGCCGCCGACCTCGACGGCGTCAAGCTCACCAAGAACCGCCTGGAGAGAACCATGGCCATCGACGAGGCAACCGTCGCGATGCTCTTGCGCCACTGCGTGCAGATGGATGAGCGAGCCGCCGCCGTCGGCGTCCAGGTGGCCCCCGATGGCTTCGTCTTCTCCCTGGAGCCGGACTGCTCGAGGCCCATGCCTGCTGACTATGTGACCACCCGCGTCCAGGAGCTGAAGGACTACCTGGGGATCCCGGACAAGCGACCGGCGACCATCGCCCTGGAGAACGAGGCGCTGCGCCTGTTCCGGGAGGCTCCCGAACAAGAGCGGCGTTCTGGTCCTCGACCCCGGGGCAGGATCTCCTACGACGAGATCGGCCGTCGTCTCGGCCGCAGCGAGAAGTGGGCGATGCTGGCCGTGGCCGCTGCCCTACGGCGCGAGGCCGCCGCGGCGCGACGACCGATCGAACACTTCGACGGGTCGATCCCTGCCTTACGGAAGTTCACCTCCAGCGAATTGCTGGACTCCGGGTTCAACATCAGCGCCGTCGCCCAACGCCAGGGCCACGGCCCCAAGGTCCTCATGGAGCACTACGCCCAGCGCCGCAAGTCGGCCGACCGCAAGGCGGCCGAACACCTCGGCCGCCTCGTCCACGGCGCTCTCCCACCTGCCGATGGGTTCGGTGGGGGGCCGAGTCTGTAGGCGAGAGCGCAAGTAGAGCCGCAGATGTCAGCTCTTTGCTCCGGGGCCGGCGACAAACCAGAAATCATGGCGGCGGTCGCGGATAGAACAAAGTACGGTGAATAGCGGCTTGGACGTGAGTGGTGTGGCACGCTGAGTCGGCGGAGCATTCGAAGGGCGGTGGGGACGAGAGGATGGCGGGCGGGCACAACGCTGTGCCGGCGTTTGTTGCGCATACACCGAACCGTGATGGCGAGTGGCATGAGCTTGTCGATCATCTGACGTCGGTTGGGGTCCTGGCAGAACGGTTCGCCGGGCGGTTTGGTGCAGGGACGTGGGCGCGCTTGGCTGGTTTGTGGCATGACTTGGGCAAGGCCAACCCCGCGTTCCGCGAGTATTTGATCTCCGCAAGTGAGGGGCGGACGTTGCCGTCGCCTGGACATTCGTCTGCCGGCGCTGCGTTGGCGGCCGATGTGGGCTTGGAGCCGTTGGCGTTCGCGATTGCGGGTCATCACAGTGGGCTGCCGTCGAAGCGAAGGCTGATCGAGCGGCTTGATCATGCTGCGGATGATGCGGGCGTCCGGGCGGCGCGCTTGCTACTGGCGGGGCACCCGGCCTTGCAGGCACCGACTGACCAGAAATGTTCCCGGGTGCGCGGCGACGAGTTGTCGTCAGGGGGTCGGGGCGGAGCCCCGACGTTGGTTAGGCGGCTGGTTGGTGGATGGTGACGTCGTAGCCGAGGGCTCGGAGTTGGGCGAGGGCGCGGCGCTTGACGTGTTCGGCGGAGAGGTCGCGGAGCCGTTCGGGGCCGGGGTCTTGGTAGGGCTGGCTG